>NZ_JAMPLV010000017.1:0-185961 GCF_028477785.1 Providencia sp. PROV269
TTCCTCTTCGTAGGGTCATTAGTCATGAATATAACTACCGTCAATGGCAGCTCTCGATATAAAGTAGTGAGTAACAACTCACGTATTATTTAGAGGGTGAGGATAAAAGAAGGTAAGTGGTATGAATAGCCACTAATTCAATATTATCCATTTTATAGTTTTAGTGTAAAACTTAAAGGCCTTATGGGTAAGTTAGTGGTTGTGTTAAATTTGATAAGCTATAACATCTCAAATTTGATATACTACCTATAGTAACTAATCAAAAAGTATAAAATTTTCATTATTTTTCTGTGATATAGGGACTTCAAATTTGGCGAAAAGAACCTATTCTGTTCGGTATATTGCAGGTGAGCCCGCTAAACGTATTCAGCCGATGCCTGTTCATATGTTAGGTGAATCACTTCCAATCGGTTTACCACTGTTTGCAGCGGGTGAAACTCTTGATGTGGTTACATGGAATATTTACAAACAGCAACGTCCAAATTGGAAACACACCCTTAACGAATTAGTGAAAGATAGAAAACTAATCTTGCTGCAAGAGGCTCAAATGTCACCTGAGCTAATATCTTTTGCGGCATCACATAAATTAATCGCTGATCAAGTACCTGCATTACCTTTCTCGCCTCACCCTGCTGGAGTGATGACTCTTGCAGCTTCACATCCGATATACTGCTGTCCTTTACGAGAAAAAGAGCCACTTTTACGGCTAGCTAAATCTGCACTGATTACGGTTTATCCGTTACCAAATGGAAAACACTTGATGGTAGCAAATGTGCATGCAATTAACTTCAGCTTTGGTGTGGATGTTTATACTCGGCAATTAAGTAAGCTGGGAATTCATATTGCTAAACATGTTGGCCCAGTGATCCTTGCGGGTGATTTTAATGCATGGAGCAGGCAACGAGTAAATGCATTAAAACGGTTTATTCGTAGTGTTGGTTTAAAAGAAATTGCATTTAATGATGATTACCGTACTAAGGCCTTTGGGCGCCCTTTAGATTACGTATTTTATCGTGGATTGAAGGTTAAAAACAGCATTGTACTACCAACAGATGCTTCTGATCATAACCCTATTATGACCAAATTTACGCTTTCTAAGTAATTAAGATTATCTCCCTTATTTTCCCTCGTATTTAATTGTAGATTCGATGAACTACTTTTATAGGGAATATCAGATTGAAATCATCGTTTTTATACATTCTTTTCTTTTTTGCACAAATAGCTAATGGGTCTAGCTTATTGTTGGCAAAACATGCTGAACAGTTGCCTCGTTTAGTTATTTATGACTCATCTTATCGACAAATTTCTTATCCAAATGGTGATGTGCCCGAACAATATGGTGTTTGTTCTGATGTAGTTATACGAAGCTACCGAAAAATTGGTATTGATTTACAAAAATTAGTACATGAAGACATGAAAGCAAACTTTAGCCAATATCCCAGCCAACGTATATGGGGATTACGTAAGCCAGATACAAATATTGATCATCGTCGCGTGCCTAATTTAGAGGCTTTTTTTTCACGTAAAGGGAAAAATAAGCCTATTTCAAAGAGTGCCAGTGATTATGTACCTGGCGATATTGTCTCATGGCGTTTAGATAATGGTCGGCCACATATCGGTGTTGTAACTTCGATAAAGTCACCAAGTACACAAAGTTATTTAGTTATGCACAATATAGGATATGGCCAAGTTGCTGAAGATGTTTTATTTCGTTGGGATATTGTTGGACATTATTCTTATTAAATGAAATTGTTTTTATGTAATATAATTCTCATAATTATAATTTCCATAATTAACTTATTCGTCAGGTTATATATATATAAGTGATTAGTTTTATTTGTTGTTTTTTAAACTATACCCTAATTATTGTATTGGAATTAATTTTCCATGGGCTATATTTATAACTGGTAGGCATAGCGTATAAAACTTAATTAATTATATATACGGTGGTTAATGTAATGAAAAATATAATTATTGTAGGCGGTGGGACTGGTGGAACGATGCTAGCGAATACACTTGCCAGAAAATTGAGTAAAGAAATTTTTTCGAAGAAAATAAAAATAACATTAATTACTGATAATCCAATCCATTATTATAAACCTGCATTTATGTATGTTGCTTTTAATTTATTTTTTAAGGATGAACTGAGTCGCCCTGAAAGAGAATTGCTAAGACCTGAAATAGAGTTAGCCATTGATAAAATTGAGTCCTTTGATTTTAAAAATAAAGCGCTAAACTCAAAGGATGGAAAAAAATATAATTATGATTTTCTTGTTATTGCGACAGGTTGCGTGCCGAAACCTGAGCGCATTGAAGGTTTAAAGGATATTGGTAACCATTTTTATGCTTATGATGCATCGAGAAAGCTAGCTGACCAATTGGCTAAGATTGAAAAAGGTCGAATTTTTATTACGGTATCATTCCCTGAAACGCCAAATGTACCCCATCAGTGTGGTATCGCACCGATGGAAACAACTTTAATGATTGATGAATTTTTACGTAAACGTCGAGTTAGGGATAGTATTGAAATCGTTTATACCTATCCAACAGTTTCACAATTATTGCGTAACTGTTTATTCATGCAACAACCTGTTTGTGAAGTTATTCCTGAAGTATTTACTGCTAAAAATATTAAAGCTCAAAGAGGGTTTACTTTAGATAAAGTTGATCCAGATAAAAAAATAGCTTATTCGAAAGAAGGTGATGAGCAAAATTTCGACTTATTGATCAGTACTCCGCCAATTACCGCGGTTGAGGCAGTTATTAATACCGGATTAAGTGAGCATAATAATGGTGAAGGTTGGTTACCTACCGACCATGAAACTATGCAAGTTTATGGTGTTGATAGCGTTTATGTTATAGGTGATACCGTTGATTTACCGATCAGTAAAGCAGGTGGAAGTTGCCATAATCAAGCTGCAATTATAGCTGATAATATTTGCGGAGAATTAATTTATGGTTATCCTGCCGCTATTTATGATGGCCGAGTTCAAGCTGTTGCTCAAATGGGATTAACGGCAGGGATGCCTTTACAATACGATTATAAACACGATGTTATTCCTACGCCTCCGACTAAATTAGGGGGATTACTAAGAAATGGCTTTAATAGAGGTATTTATTGGGCTGCTATTCGTGGCTTAGTTTAAGGAGGAAATCAAAATGTCTAATAATGAAAATCAAAGTAAACTAGTTGAACTTCTTAATTCTGAGTCGGGTGATCATTTCGCAGACAAATTAGCACCGCTATTACAATTGAATCGTTTAGATAATATTGTTGATTTACTTTCTCTAATTTCTGACCTTATTGACATTACTGATAATAGCACGGTAGAAAAACTGGCAAACTCATTTGAGGATACTCTAGCGCCAGTCTGGGAATTCGGCACTGCATATAATATGGCTAAAATGGAGGAAATATATAATAGTAAAAATCCAAATTTTCGTTCGGTGTATGCTTTATTAAAAGATCCAAATACATTACGTGGAATTAGTACCGTTTTACGAACCTTGCAAATAATGGGTTCTCGATTGTCTTCCCCCCAAGAGGGATAATATTTCGGAGGTGGTATGATATTAGATAAATTGTATTCTTTTGATACGCGTGTGATACATAATTACTATGATGCAGCCGAAAATTTAGGATCACTCGCTTCTCCTATTTATCAAACGTCAACTTACGTATTTGATAGTGTTGAAGAAGGTGCCGCTTGTTTTAGCGGTGAATCGGATGGGTATATTTATACACGAATAAATAACCCAACATTAAGTTTGTTGGAAAAGCGGCTTGCTGATTTAGAAGAGGGAAATGCAGCAATTGTATTTTCTTCAGGGATGGGGGCAATAACATCGACTCTTTGGACCTTACTAAGCCCAGGAGATGAGCTGTTAGTTGATATGACGGTTTATGGCTGTACATATGCATTCTTTCATCATGGGTTAGCTAAATTTGGTGTCAAAGTTCGTCACATTGATATGAGTGACCCAAATAATGTGGCACAGGAACTCACTGAAAAAACAAAGATGATATTTTTCGAGTCACCTGCAAACCCAAATATGCGCTTAGTTGATATTAATGCTGTGAGTAATATCGTTCATCAATATAACCTTGCAAATAACCAAGAAATATTGGTGACAGTAGATAATACCTATTGTACTCCTTACATTCAAAAACCACTTGAGCTTGGGGCGGATATCGTTGTTCATTCATTAACGAAATATATGAATGGGCATGGTGATGTGATGGCTGGCGCTGTTATAACAACTGAGGAATTAGCGAAGCAAATCAGATTGGTTGGCCTGAAAGATATGACTGGAGCATGTTTATCCCCTCATGATGCAAACCTGATATTGCGAGGAATGAAAACACTGCCAATCAGAATGGAAAGGGTGGTTAAAAATGCACAGAAAGTTGCAAAATATTTGGCCTCGTTATCTGAAGTTTCTCAGGTAATGTATCCAGGTTTACCGAGTTTTCCGCAATACTCATTAGCTCAAAAGCAGATGAAGTTACCTGGAGGGATGATTGCTTTTGAACTTAAAGGGGGCCTTGAGGCGGGTAAGCAGTTTCTGAACCGTCTACAGCTATTTTCTTGTGCGGTTAGCCTCGGTGATTGTGAGTCATTGGCTCAGCACCCTGCAAGTATGACCCATTCTACTTACACTGCTGAGGAACGAAAACAGTATGGGATTAGTGATGGGCTTATTCGTTTATCAGTTGGGTTAGAAAGCGCTAATGATTTGATTGCCGATATTAAGCAAGCGCTCTTTTGATACCACAATAGGTAACAAAAGGCCCTATATCATATAAATATAGGGCCTAAATTCACTTTACGAATACTTTAGTCGATTAAGATTTTTGAAATTTACGCATTACAAAGAAGGTGACGCTCAATATAGCGACCCATGCAAACCCAACGAGAAGGGCAACTTGGGTGTCTTTAAAGAATCCTAGTAATGCAATAACAAAGACCATAAATGCAATAGTAATTGCAGGACCAATCGGCCAAAATGGAACTGGGAATTTGAGTTTTTTAACTTCTTCAGCGCTCATTTGGCGACGCATTGCGACATGAGAAAGTAGGATCATTAACCAGACCCAAACAGTTGCAAAGGTTGCGATTGATGCAATAATCACAAAGATTTTTTCTGGAAGTAGGTAGTTCAAATACACGCCGAGTAACATTACCACGGACATCACCATCACAGTGACCCAAGGCACCCCACTTTTCGTTAACTTGGTAAAGACTTTAGGTGCCTGCTTGTCTTGAGCCATACCATACATCATACGACCAGCACCAAAAATATCACTATTGATAGCTGAGACAGCTGCTGTGATCACCACGATATTTAAGATATTTGCCGCTGATTGAATACCTAAGCTATCAAAAATTTGGACGAATGGGCTGCCATTCTGACCAATTTGATTCCACGGATAGATGCACATCAGAATAAAAAGTGTTAACCCATAGAATAATAAAATACGAATGGGTACTGCATTGATTGCTTTAGGAATAGTTTTTTCTGGATTTTGTGCTTCACTGGCGGTAATACCGATCACTTCGATACCCCCAAAGGCGAACATTACGATAGCTAAGGATGCAATAACACCTTCAATACCGTTAGGCATAAAGCCACCGTGTTCCCAGAGATTTTGGATACCTACCGCATGGTCAGTTTCTTGGCCGAAACCGTAGAACATTAAGAAGGTACCACCAACAATCATTGCGATGATTGCGGAGACTTTCACGATAGACAGCCAAAATTCCATTTCACCGAAAATTTTAACATGGCATAAATTGAGCGCACCAATAAATAGCACGATACTTAATACCCATACCCATTGGTCAACATGTGGAAACCAGAACCCCATGTACATCCCGAAAGCGGTAATATCAGCCAAGCACACGACTAACATTTCAAATACGTAGTTCCAGCCAGTCAAAAAACCAGCGAGGGGGCCCATGTAATGGCTAGCGTAGTGAGAGAATGAACCGGGTACTGGGTGATGCACTGCCATCTCGCCTAAGGCTCGCATGACCATAAATACAGCGGCACCACCGACCATATAAGCGAGTAAAACTGCTGGACCTGCCGCTTGAATGGCAGAAGCAGAACCATAAAATAAGCCGGTACCAATCGCTGACCCTAGAGCCATAAAGCGAATGTGCCGAACACTCAGCCCCTTTCTGAGTTGATTTTGTTCACTACTTTGCATGTCTTTTCCTGTCTTTTTCTTCGTTCGATATGTTGTTCCGAATATGCTTTCGGTATTGTTTATTCAGTCGGACGTACTTTATTGAACCCTAAGGTGGCTACATTATCACAAACTTCCTTGTTCGTGAGATAGATATCTGCAATATAATGCGTGCTTAGCTAACTATTTTAGGAGTGATATGAAATACCCAATTAATGAAATTTTCCAAACCATTCAGGGAGAGGGGGTTTTTACTGGTGTTCCTGCTGTGTTTATTCGTTTACAGGGCTGCCCAGTTGGATGTAGCTGGTGTGATACCAAACAAACATGGGAAAAAGAACAAGATAAAGAATCGACCCTAGGGGATATCGCACTTAAAACGATTGATTCAGATTTATGGGCCATGGCAAGCGGTGAGGCATTGATTCAATTAATGAAAGAAAAACACTTCAGCGCACAGCATATTGTTATTACCGGCGGTGAGCCTTGTATTTATGATTTACAGCCACTGACTGGGATATTAGAACAACACGGATATCAATGCCAAATTGAAACTAGCGGCACATACCCTATTCAATGCACAGATAACACATGGGTTACCGTATCACCAAAAGTCGGTATGAAAGGAGGGTTACAGGTGATCAGCCAAGCAGTAAATCGTGCTAATGAAATTAAGCATCCTGTTGCTCGCGAAAAAGATATTGAGGCTCTTGAGAAAATTTTAGCATTACGTACTGTCGAGCCCTCTCCATCAGTGGCATTGCAGCCAATTAGTCAAAAGGCGGCAGCAACAAAATTGTGTATTGCAACCTGCATTCAACGTAACTGGCGGTTATCGATTCAGACACATAAGTATTTGGATATTCAATAATAAAAATAGCGATAACCTAGCAGTAACCCCCAATAGTTTGAAAACGCTTATTGGGGGTCTTTAAATTATCTAAATGGTTGGTTTAATGGTACTTCAGGATCTGGCTCGTGAGTAATACGGTTACGTAAGTCACGGCGAATAATTTCAATAGACCAAAACCAAATTAAATGACCAAATATTTCTGACACATTCTCATACCATGGCAGGTCGAAAAGTGGAGGGGTGAGCCCCATTAGAGGGAATGAAATCATGTGGACAAATAATTGCGCCAGTGCACCTGCTAACAACCCTTGCCATAGCTTAATTTTAGGGAATATTTCAGCAACAATGCAATACCCGACCGCAAACACGATAGAAAATATGATGTGAGTAACACCCACAGAGTTAAAAACGTGCCCAGCAAAGGTATAAACTGCAGAGTTAGGATCTGCAATTCCTAACCAATCTCTTAAGAAAATATAAGGTGGATTGAGGAAATTGCGTGAGCAGTCAATTTGTTCTGCTGCACGAATCAGTGTTTCAGGTGAACAAGCGGCATTAAACATATCCGTTGGACTTCTTGGGGGTAATGGAACTTCAGCGCCCCACTTGACAAACGAAGAGACAATACCTGCAATTAAACCGATAAATGCTGCCAGCCCATAGCGCCTTCTGGACTTAGGTGTTTGTTGAAATAGATTCATTTTCCCTGCCTTATTAAAAGTAAATAATGATAAATAATAGATCAGGTTATAATTTGATGCACTATGTCAAATAAATGTTTTTATATCCTTAATGTTAAGGGGGGAATATCAGCCACTGATTTATTGCCTTAATCTCGACCTTAATAACGTATGGAGCTTTAGGATTTAGCCTGTAAAAGGCAGTCAGGAAGCTTTCTATACAGCGTTGGGCATTGATATTGGTGATGAGTGATGGGTGATGAGTCGAAAGTGAGGATATAGGGATTTAGCCCCTCATTTATGTTCAAAACCTATTAGGCTTGCCGCTAAGTCAGCGGTCTGAGGAGCGTGTATCCCTATGTTATGTGACTTTTTTAACGCATTAACTTTTAAGCTTCCCCGCGATAGACGCAGCCTGCATTGCAGGTTTCTTTTACAGTAACCGCACTTAATAATGGTAGTAAAGGCTTAGTTTGTTGCCAAATCCACTGGGCTAACACCTCACTAGTTGGGTTTTCTAACCCTTCTATATCATTTAAATAGTGATGGTCTAAGCGTTCCCAAATAGGCTTAAAAGCGGCTTTTACATCGGAGAAATCAATAATCCAACCACTATGTGAGTCGACTTCACCGGTGATTTCTAAACGCACCATGAAAGAATGGCCATGGAGTCGGCCACACTTATGACCCTCTGGTACATGAGGAAGTTTGTGGGCGGCTTCGAAAGTGAAATCTTTATAGATTGTTGTGCTCATATGTGGCTCCTTGTTGTGAATAAACAGCGTATTGTACTGCATTTTTAGGTGAAAATATCTTTAATTACTAAAATAGCGTTAACCGCTTTTATCAATATGATCCATCAGTTAATTGCTTTAGGCTTTTTAGTTATTAATTATGGCTATCGTTTCTTATCCCATTATCTAGGGTTGTTATAACCTAACGGCATACCCTATATGTTTCAGGTACTGCGGTATTTTTTGCTTTATTACCCTAATTATTTGGGGGAATGGGCAGGTATTAGGTTGTCGGTCTTTTCTGGGGTAATGACATGGCATCGTTTTTTTAAATCAAAGATGAATAACGCTGGGGTTACAAGATAATGACAAAAAAACAGCCGCCATTAGCGGCGCTGCCAATATCTGTTGAGCAATTAACACGTTTACAGACGGCCGTTGATGATTTTTCATCTCATCAACTCGCATGGCTTTCTGGGTATTTGTGGGGAGTGGTAAATCAAAATACGCAAGTTGATGCATCGGTCAGTACGCCTGCAGTTACGCAAGACACTATCACAATTATCTCAGCTTCACAGACAGGAAATGCACGTCGCCTATCAGAGCAGCTCAGAGAGCGCTTGGTTGCTGAAAAAATTAGTGTGAACTTAGTGAATGCAGGGGATTATAAATTCAAGCAAATCAACCAAGAGAAAGTGTTGGTTATTGTAGCGTCAACACAAGGTGAAGGGGAACCAGCCGAAGAAGCGGTTGCACTGTATAAATACCTTCATTCTAAAAAAGCCCCTAATTTATCACAAACCAGCTATGCGGTTTTCGCGCTGGGAGATTCTTCTTACGAAAAATTTTGCCAAGCGGGTAAAGATTTCGATTCGCAACTTGCATCATTAGGGGCTATATCGTTAACCGAGCGAATTGATGCCGATGTTGAGTATCAAGCGATTGCGAGTGAGTGGGTTGAAAACCTCACACAAATTTTAAAAGCTCGCGTTCCTGCTCAAAGTGATAGCCAATTATTGGCGACTCAAACAGGAAGTGTGAATGAAATTCATTCATCACCTTATAGTAAAACTGCGCCATTAACAGCGTCTCTTCTGAGCAATCAAAAGATCACCAGTCGAGACTCGCATAAAGATGTTCGCCATATTGAAATTGATCTCGGTGACTCTGGTTTACGTTATCAACCTGGTGACGCGCTAGGTGTTTGGTTCGATAATGACCCTGCTTTAGTTGATGAGCTGGTGGCTTTGTTGTGGTTGCAAGGTGACGAAGAAGTCTTTATTGGTTCACAGCGCCATTCACTACGTGATGCACTAATTTATCAATTAGAACTGACACAAAATACCCCAGTAATTGTTGAAAAATATGCTCAGTTGTCAAAAGATGATGCGTTGTTGTCATTGATTAGCGATAAAGCCGCTATTTTGCACTACGCACAAAATACGCCAATCGTCGATATGGTACGCCAAGCGGCATCTCAGCCTACTGCCCAAGAATTTGTTGACCTACTGCGTCCGCTAACCCCTCGTTTGTACTCGATTTCTTCTTCCCAATCTGAGGTAGAAAATGAAGTTCATGCAACGGTTGGGGTTGTCCGCTATGAGATTGATGGTAAGGCACGTACTGGTGGTGCATCAGGTTTCTTAGCTGACCGCTTAAATGAGGATGATGAACTTCGCATATTCATTGAACACAATGATAACTTCCGTCTTCCACAAGACCCAAATACGCCTGTGATCATGATTGGCCCTGGCACCGGGATTGCGCCATTTCGCGCTTTCTTACAGCAGCGTGACAATGACGGTGCGACAGGGAAAAACTGGTTATTTTTTGGTAACCCACATTTTGTTGACGACTTTCTCTACCAGGTGGAATGGCAGCGCTATGTCAAAGACGGTTTATTAACCCATATTTCATTAGCATGGTCCCGCGACCAGCAAGAAAAAATCTATGTACAAGATAAACTTCGCGAACAAGGTGAAGAAGTATGGCAATGGTTACAAGAAGGTGCGCACATCTATGTATGTGGTGATGCAAACCGGATGGCCAAAGATGTCGAACAGGTATTATTAGATATCGTCAGTCAATATGGGAACATGGATAGTGAAGAAGCTGATGAATTTTTAAGTGAGCTGCGCGTAATGCGCCGTTATCAGAGGGATGTTTATTAATGAGCAATGAACAACAACAAAAGCCCTTAATTGTCGAAGGTAAACTTGCTGACAGTGAACGCATGAAGCAAGACAGTAATTACTTACGTGGAACCATTAAGGATGACTTAAAAAATGGGTTAACGGGAGGTTTTGAGGGTGATAATTTCCTGTTGATTCGTTTTCACGGGATGTATCAACAAGATGACCGTGATATTCGTGCCGAGCGGGCGGAACAAAAACTCGAACCTCGCCATGCAATGATGCTGCGTTGTCGTTTGCCGGGCGGCATAATTACGCCCAAGCAATGGCTTGATATTGATAAGTTTGCCACGGAGCACACGCTGTATGGCAGTGTGCGTATTACGAATCGGCAAACATTTCAGTTTCATGGCATCCTCAAAGGGGATGTAAAGCCTGCCCATCAAATGCTAAGTCATGTTGGTTTAGATGCCCTTGCAACGGCGAATGATGTTAACCGTAACGTGTTATGCACTTCTAACCCTGTGCAATCCGAATTGCACCAACAAGCCTATGAATGGGCAAAGAAAATATCTGAACATTTATTACCGCGCACTAGTGCTTACGCGGAAATTTGGTTAGATAAAGAAAAGATAGTGACAACGGATGAAGAGCCAATTTTAGGGCAAACTTATTTGCCACGAAAATTTAAAACCTCAGTCGTGATCCCACCACTAAATGATGTGGACTTGCATGCAAATGATATGAACTTTGTTGCAATTGCCCAAAACGGTGAGTTGATCGGTTTTAACGTGCTGGTGGGCGGTGGCCTTGCTATGACTCATGGGGATACCGCAACATTTCCTCGCTTAGCCAGTGAGTTTGGGTTTATTCCATTAGACAAAACATTAGCCATTGCAGAAGCGATAGTCACCACTCAACGGGATTGGGGCAATCGAACTGAACGTAAAAATGCAAAAACCAAATATACCCTTGAACGTGTAGGAGTCGATACTTTCAAAGCAGAGGTCGAAAGGCGCTCTGGTGTAACTTTTGAGCCCATTCGGCCTTATCAATTCACTGAACGTGGTGACAAAATTGGCTGGCTCAAAGGGATTGATAATCGCTGGCACTTAACATTATTTATTGAAAATGGTCGATTAATTGATTTAGAAAATAAGCCATTAAAAACCGGTGTGGCCGAAATTGCGCGTATTCATCAAGGTGATTTTCGTTTAACGGCAAACCAAAACTTAATTGTCGCGGGGGTGCCTGAAAGTGAAAAAGCGGCAATTGAAGCGATTGCCAGATCTCATGGGTTAATGAGTGATGACATAACGGCGCAACGTGAAAACTCCATGGCTTGTGTATCATATCCAACTTGCCCGCTCGCGATGGCGGAAGCCGAACGCTTTTTACCTGAATTTATTAGTCAGGTGGAAAGTATTATGGCCTCTCATCAAGTGGCCAATGAACATATCGTTTTGCGGATAACGGGTTGCCCTAATGGCTGTGGGCGAGCGATGTTGGCAGAGGTTGGGCTGGTCGGTAAAGCTATTGATAGATATAACTTACATTTAGGTGGAAATCGCATTGGTACTCGTATTCCACGCATGTATCGTGAAAATATTAGCAGTGCGGAAATTCTAACCATTTTAGATGAATTAATCGGTGACTGGGCAAAGGCACGCTTGCCTGACGAAGGGTTTGGCGATTTTCTTATTCGCACCAATGTCGTAAAACCGGTATTGAATTCAGCCATCGATTTTTATGAGGTAAAGGAGGCGGTATGAGTCGACTTGAGCTAGCAACACTCACCGCACTCGATAAGCCCCAACAAGTCGCTTATCTCGCGGAGTTTAATTCCCAGTTAGAAGCTATGAATGCATTGCAACGGGTTGAGTGGGCGATTGAATATTTACCCGCAGAGTTTGTGTTGTCTTCCAGCTTTGGTATCCAAGCGGCACTAACATTGCATATGGTGACGCAAATTGTGCCAAATATCCCAGTTATTTTAACGGATACCGGTTATTTGTTCCCAGAGACCTATCAATTTATTGAGGCGTTAACAGATAAGTTGAATTTAAATTTACAGGTGTATCGAGCAAAGCAGTCACCTGCTTGGCAAGAAGCGCTATATGGTCAACTTTGGACGCAAGGGCTTGATGGTATTGAGCGTTATAACCAATTGAATAAAGTTGAGCCAATGGAGCGCGCGTTACATGAATTACAGGCACAAACTTGGTTTTCAGGTTTACGGCGAGAGCAATCAGCAAGCCGCGCAAATTTGTCTGTGCTAGGTATCGGAAAAGGCATTTTTAAAGTTTTACCAGTGATTGATTGGAATAATAAGCAAGTTTATGAATATCTAACAAAATATGATTTACCCTATCATCCTCTGTGGGAGCAAGGGTATTTATCGGTTGGTGATACCCATACAACTCGCAAATGGGAAGAGGGAATGAATGAAGAAGATACTCGTTTTTTTGGATTAAAGCGTGAATGCGGGCTGCATGAAAACTAAATACTCGTCATAATTCAAGCCGCAGCGTTGTTGGCTACGTGCATTCGCACTAGTCACATACTGGTGTATGCTCCTAGTGACTCATTTACTTGCCGCCTAGCTGCAACGTGAATTATTTAGAGTATTAATTTAGTCATAATTCAAGCCGCAGCGTTGTTGTCTACATGCAACTCGAATTATTTAGGGTATTGAATATAAGCAAATAATAACTAAATAAATAAAATATTTGTTTAATTACAAAGGAATACTTTTGTATTTAAAAAAGTATTTCAAGCTAATTATTAAATTAAATCAGTAATTAGTTAACTTGTTAAATTTAATCTAAGTTTTATTTTTTATTTGTATTTATCGATTTTCTATCAGGGTTGTGATGATTATTTGGCTTATTCCTTTCAGTTACAAGAAAGAGCTTTTTGTCATTTCAAACCTATTGTTTGAAGCCATATAGTCAATTTTATATTTCTTATAATCAGTTTATATAACGATGGGTGAGCAAGATGGATTATTTACCATTATTTGTCGATGTCCGCACGCGAAAGGTCGTGTTAATTGGCGGCGGTGTTGTCGCAGCTCGAAAAGCAGAATTGCTAATAAAAGCACAAGCTGACTTAGTGATCATCTCACCGACGTTATGTATGCAATTACAAGCTGAACACCAACAAAATAAATTTGTTTGGTTAGCTGAGGATTACCAATCCATTCATTTAGATGATGCTTTTTTAGTTATCGCAGCAACAGATGATGCATTACTGAATGAAACCGTTTTCTATGACGCTAATGAACGGAAAGTATTCGTTAACGTGGTTGATGACCAGCCGTTATGTTCATTTATTGTACCTTCTATTATTGATCGTTCCCCGGTGATTGTGGCGATCTCTTCAGGAGGGACGGCACCTGTTTTGGCTCGTTTACTTAGAGAAAAACTGGAAACGATGCTACCAACTTCCTTGGGAAAAATGGCAGAAATAGCCGGCCGCTGGCGTCATAAAGTCAAAGAAACACTAACGAGTATGCGTGAAAGGAAGCGCTTCTGGGAAAAAAGTTTCAGTGGACGTTTTGCTTCGCTAGTTGAAAAAGGGCAATTCAGTGAAGCGGAACAACAATTGGAACGTCAATTGTATGAACCTGATAACCATGGCGAATTAACCTTAGTCGGTGCCGGTCCGGGAGATGCGGGGCTACTGACGTTAAAAGGGTTGCGAGTTTTACAAAGTGCAGAGGTGGTTTTGTATGACCATCTGGTGAGTGAAGAAATACTCGAACTAGTTCGTCGCGATGCTGACAAAATTTGTGTTGGGAAACGCGCAGGAAATCACAGTGTTTCCCAAGAAGAAACCAATGCTTTGATCGTGAAATTTGCTCAACAAGGTAAAAAAGTGGTGCGCCTGAAAGGTGGTGATCCTTTTGTGTTTGGGCGAGGGGGAGAAGAGCTACAAGTTGCGGCACAAGCGGGGATCCCATTTCAAGTGGTTCCTGGTGTAACAGCGGCGATTGGTGCAGCCGCTTACGCGGGGGTTCCGCTGACTCACCGAGAGCATTCACAGAGTATTACGTTTATTACAGGTCATTGTCGTGAAAATGGAATGGAACTTGATTGGCAGGCGCTTGCTCGAGGGAACCAAACGCTAGCTATCTATATGGGCACCGTAAAGGCCGCGAAAATCAGCGAACAGTTGATTCAATTCGGCCGTGCTGAAAATACCCCTGTTGCTGTTATCGGCTGTGGCACTCGGCGTGAACAAAAAGTAGTGACTGGCAAATTAAACGAGCTTGAAGTATTAGCACAGCAGGCACCCGCTCCTGCTTTGATAGTGGTTGGTGAAGTAGCTGCATTGCACCAACAACTCGCGTGGTTTGGTTCTCAAACCGAAGACATCAGATGGCGCAGTGCCGTATTGGAACTGGCTTAAGTAAGGGGCTATCGTGAACGACAAAAAATTGACTCATTTACAGCAGTTAGAGGCAGAAAGTATTCATATTATTCGTGAAGTTGCCGCCGAATTTGCTAACCCAGTCATGCTGTACTCTATTGGTAAAGATTCCTCTGTGATGCTCCATTTAGCACGCAAGGCATTTTATCCGGGAAAACTGCCATTTCCTCTCTTACATGTTGATACGGGGTGGAAATTTCGTGAAATGTACGAGTTTCGTGATGCAACAGCAGAAAAATACGGTTTTGAGCTACTTGTTCATCGTAACCCTGAAGGAGAAAAGCTGGGGATCAACCCGTTTGTACATGGCAGTGCTAAGCACACCGATATTATGAAAACTGAAGGCTTAAAGCAGGCTTTGGATAAATATGGTTTTGATGCTGCATTTGGCGGTGCTCGTCGTGATGAAGAGAAATCACGCGCAAAAGAGCGGATCTACTCTTTTCGTGACCGATCTCATCGTTGGGACCCTAAAAACCAGCGGCCTGAGCTGTGGCATAACTATAATGGGCAGGTCAATAAAGGGGAAAGTATTCGTGTTTTCCCACTATCAAATTGGACAGAACTCGATATTTGGCAATATATCTATTTGGAAAACATCGATATTGTTCCCCTGTATTTTGCAAAAGAACGGCCAGTTATTCAGCGGGACGGTACTTTGTTAATGGTGGATGATAACCGTATTGACCTACAAGCGGGTGAAGTCATTAGTCAGCAAAAAGTGCGTTTTAGAACATTAGGTTGTTGGCCACTGACGGGAGCTGTGCCATCAGAAGCACAAACGCTGCCTGAGATTATAGAAGAAATGTTGATTTCTACGACGAGTGAGCGACAGGGGCGGCTGATTGATAGCGACCAATCCGCTTCGATGGAGTTGAAAAAGCGCCAAGGTTATTTTTAGTGGGCAAGGTTAATACGCAAAGTCAGGAGAAAAATCATGGCACAAGCCGTTTATAATGAATCAATCGCTCATCAAATTGAACAGCAAGGTGGTGTAGAACCTTATTTATTGGCGCAGCAACATAAAGGATTATTACGCTTTTTAACCTGCGGTAATGTGGATGATGGTAAAAGTACCTTAATTGGCCGTTTACTGCATGATACTCGCCAAATTTACCAAGACCAACTGTCAACTTTGCAAAGTGATAGTAAGCGGATAGGGACTCAAGGGGAAAAACTTGACCTTGCTCTGCTGGTGGATGGCCTTGCTGCTGAACGTGAGCAGGGGATCACCATCGATGTGGCTTATCGTTATTTTTCAACAGAAAAGCGCAAATTTATTATTGCGGACACCCCCGGCCATGAGCAATATACGCGCAATATGGCGACAGGGGCATCAACTTGCTCACTTTCTATTTTGTTGATCGATGCTCGAAAAGGGGTACAGGAACAAACGCGTCGCCATAGTTTTATTAGTACATTGCTTGGGATCCGCCATCTTATTGTTGCCGTCAATAAAATGGATCTGGTGGATTACAGTGAAGCCATTTTTGAAAAAATAAAGCAGGATTACCAAAAGTTTGCAATGGAGTTGCCTGTGGATTTAACGGTCTGGTTTGTACCGATCTCAGCCCTAGATGGCGATAATATTGTAAATGCTAGCGATAATTTTAAGTGGTATCAAGGTGATACGCTATTATCGATATTAGAAAATGTTCAAGTGGAACAAAAAGCTTCGGAGCAAGCTTTGCGTTTCCCTGTGCAATATGTGAACCGCCCAAATTTAGACTTTCGCGGATACAGCGGGACATTATCAGCAGGGATCGTGGAAGTGGGTCAAAAGGTCAAAGTGTTGCCATCAGGCGCCACTTCAGCAATTAAAGAAATTGTGACTTTTTCAGGGGAACAAGATTTTGCTATACCGGGGGAAGCGATTACATTAGTACTTGAGGATGAAATTGATATTAGTCGTGGCGACTTAATTGTTGCACAAGATGAAACCTTACAAACGACGCAGCATGCTTCTGTCGATGTCGTGTGGATGTCTGAACAGCCATTAGTTCAAGGCCAACAACTTGATATTAAAATTGCGGGAAAACGCAGTCGAGCAAAAGTAGAAAATATTCAATACCAAGTTGATATCAATAATTTAACCCAGAAAGTAGCGACAGAGCTGCCGTTGAATGGGATTGGTTTAGTCGAGTTTTCCTTTGATGAGCCATTGTTACTGGAAAACTACCAACGCAATGCAGACACTGGTGGAATGATTTTTATTGATAGGCTCACAAATGTGACGGTTGGCGCGGGTTTAGTCCGCGAAACACAAGCCCCTGTTTTTGATCAACCCAGTGATTTTAGTGAATTTGAAATTGAGCTAAACAAATTAGTACGCCGCCATTTCCCACATTGGGGTGCGCGTGATGTATTGGGTGGGAAATAATACGGATGACAAAAGAAAACCATATTGTTTGGCACCAACATCAAGTAACTCGCCAATTACGTGAAAGTAATAATGGCCATAAAGGTGCTGTGTTGTGGTTCACCGGGTTATCAGGTTCTGGGAAATCGACATTAGCAGGGGCAATAGAGCACCAATTGACGTCCATGGGAATGAAAACCTATTTATTGGATGGCGATAATATTCGCCATGGTTTATGCCGTGATTTAGGGTTTAATGAGGCCGATAGGCAAGAAAATATTCGTCGAGTGGGGGAGGTGGCGAAGTTAATGGTTGATGCAGGGTTAATTGTTGCGACCGCATTTATTTCGCCTTTCCAAGCGGATAGACAAAAAGTTCGTGATTTATTTGAACCTGAGCAATTTTTTGAGTTGTACGTGGATACCCCCGTAAGTATTTGTGAACAGCGAGACCCCAAGGGGTTATATCAACAAGCACGGGAAGGAAAAATAAAACAATTCACGGGGATTGATTCCCCTTATGAAATACCTCAAAACCCTGAGCTGCATCTGGATGGACAACAACCCATTTCGGATTCCCTTTCCCAAATCATTGCGCTTTTATTGCGCAATCATGTCATTCAGCTAGATTATTAATACAGCTTAAATACCCCCTTTATTTTATCTGATGGTAAAATAAGGCGGTATTTTGCGTATTCAAACCCGACTTAATCTGACTTTTTAGCACAATTTTAGTATCACAGTAGCGTCAATCGTTGAGTTATGGGATGATTAGCAAATCATTTCAGGGGGCAAGATGGGTAAATTAACGCTACTATTAATTGCGATATTAGCTTGGTTACAGTATTCCTTATGGTTAGGCAAAAATGGCATACATGACTACGTACAAGTCAAAGATGATGTCGCCGCTCAGGAAATTGTAAATTCGCGCTTAAAAATGCGTAATGAACAGCTATTCGCTGAAATCAACGACTTAAATGATGGCCAAGATGCGATTGAAGAACGAGCCCGAACAGAGCTTGGGATGATCAAACCTGGAGAGTCATTTTATCGAATGGTTAAAGAAAGTAATAACCAGAAATAGACACAATAATATGATGTCAAAATAGTATACCCATTAGCCTGATAATTTCTGATGTAAGAATTCAACAATGACAAATCCAAACCATGCCCCACAAAATAATCTTCCGCGAATTGTTGCACTGATTCCTGCTGCTGGGGTAGGTAGCCGTATGAATGCTGAGTGCCCAAAACAATACTTGCAGGTTGCAGGTAAAACAATCATTGAGCACACCATCAGCGCATTGCTAGAAAATGATAAAGTGCAAGAAATTGTGGTTGCGTTGAGTGCGGAAGATGATTATTTTCAACAACTTGAAATTTCTAATGACCCTCGAGTGACGACGGTTATTGGTGGCAAAGAACGCGCCGATTCAGTATTAGCGGGACTGGATTTTTTAATTGCTAATCCCCAATTTTCAGATTGCTGGGTATTAGTGCACGATGCAGCGCGTCCCTGCCTTCATCAATCAGATTTAAATGAAATTATTCAATTAGCAGCGGAACAAAATTGTTGTGGTGGGATCCTCGCTGCCCCAGTGCGTGATACCATGAAACGTAGTTCAACAGCCAACCAATTAATTGACCATACCGTTGAACGTGAAGCGTTATGGCATGCCCTTACACCACAATTTTTTCCGTTAATATTATTACGGGATTGTCTAAGTAAAGCCTTGAAAGAAAACGCAGTGATCACCGATGAAGCTTCTGCGCTAGAATATTGCGGCCACCAACCTGTGTTAGTTGCTGGCCGCGCTGATAATTTAAAAGTGACGCGCCCAGAAGACCTCACTTTAGCGGAATTTTATCTTTCAAGAATGAACAACTAAGGAAAAAAAATGAGAATCGGACACGGTTTTGACGTACACAAATTTGGTGGCGAAGGCCCTATCATCATTGGTGGCGTGCGTATCCCTTATGAACAAGGTTTGCTCGCGCATTCTGACGGTGATGTGGTCTTACACGCGTTAACCGATGCAATTCTCGGCGCTGCTGCACTGGGGGATATTGGTAAATTATTCCCTGATACGGACCCTGCATATAAAGGGGCGGATAGCCGAGTCTTATTGAGAGACGCATTTTGCCATGTGCGTGCCAAAGGGTATCGCATTGGTAACATTGATATTACTATCATGGCTCAGGCGCCAAAAATGTTGCCTCATATCGCTCAGATGCGTGTGAATATTGCCGAAGATCTTGAGTGCCACATGGATGATGTGAATGCGAAAGCGACCACAACAGAGCAACTCGGTTTTGTGGGGCGTAAAGAAGGCATTGCCTGTGCTGCGGTTGTTCTTTTAATAAAAGATAATAGTAATGAAAGTAATGAATGTTCAGTACCTGCATGGTAAGCCATTATCTTCTGGCACGTTAAAAAGTGTCCCTGAAGATTTTATCGTCAAAGAAGATTTAGGCTTTGAGCTAGATGGCGAAGGCGAACATGTTATGGTTCGTGTGGAAAAAACAGGCTGTAATACCGTGTTTGTTGCTGAACAACTAGCAAAATTTGCTAAAATTTCAGCGAGAGCTGTCAGTTACGCAGGTTTAAAAGATAGGCATGCAGTGACAGAGCAGTGGTTTTGCCTGCAAATGCCGGGTAAAGAAACACCTGTTTTTTCGACTTGGCAACTCGAAGGCTGCCGAATACTGGCTGTTACTCGGCAAAAACGCAAATTACGTATTGGTTCCTTGAAAGGAAACCAGTTTGAAATAACGTTGCGTGATATTTCGGATGCAAAAGATGTTGAACAGCGTTTACAGAAAGTTGCATTAACAGGGGTGCCTAATTACTTTGGTGAACAACGTTTTGGGCGTGATGGACAAAATTTAACGCAAGCGTTACGTTGGGCAAACCAAGAAACCAACGTACGTGAACGCAACAAGCGTAGCTTCTATCTTTCAGCTGCTCGTAGTGCAATGTTTAACCATGTGGCAAGCGAACGTATTGCAAATAATACCGCTCAACACGTGATGTTGGGAGACGCATTGCAATTAACCGGTAGAGGAAGTTGGTTTGTCGCGACACAAGATGAGTTTGCTACATTGCAACCTCGCTTGGAATCCAACGAATTAAGCATTACCGCGCCATTACCGGGTGATGGGGAGTTGGGAACTCAGGATGAAGCACTGGCATTTGAAACTCAGTGTTTAGCGGATTATCAACCCTTTATCTCTTTAATGCAGCGTGAACGAGTTTCTCCAGCTAGACGAGCGGTGATAACTAAACCTAAAAACTTACAGTGGGAATGGTTGGACGACTCGACGGTAAAACTGAATTTTTTCTTAAACTCAGGTTGTTTTGCAACCAGTGTTGTGAGAGAAATTATTAATCAAAATGGGCAGGATAATGTCGATGCTAAAGATTTTATTGAGTAATGACGATGGGGTAAATGCGCCCGGGATTCAAACCCTCGCGGCAGCGCTACGCCAATATTATCATGTTCAGGTGATTGCGCCTGATCGCAATCGTAGTGGGGCTTCTAATGCATTAACATTAGATAAACCACTTAAAATTCAAACGCTAAGTAATGGTGATCTTGCTGTACAAGAGGGAACGCCAACAGATTGTGTCTATATTGGAGTTAATAAAGTAGTACGTCCACGTCCTGATATTGTTGTCTCTGGTATTAACTGTGGCCCTAATTTAGGGGATGATGTTATTTATTCAGGTACTGTTGCAGCAGCAACTGAAGGCCGTCATTTAGGTTTACCTTCAATTGCGGTATCGTTAGATGGCGAAACGCATTATGAAAGTGCGGCGAAAGTGACATGCGATATTCTTGCGCTCTTACAGAAGAACCCATTGCGTGCAGGGAATATCTTAAATATAAATGTACCGGATATCCCGTACGAAGAAATTAAAGGTATCAAAGTCACTCGCTGTGGCAGTCGTCATGCCGCTTCTGAGGTGTATAGCCTAGAGGACCCAAAAGGGAATACATTGTATTGGCTAGGGCCAGTTGGGGAGATCCGTGATGCCAGTCCGGGAACGGATTTTGAGGCTGTACAAAATGGGTACGTTTCAATTACGCCATTACAAGTTGACCTAACCGCTTATAAAGCACACTCACTAGTGGAAGAGTGGCTCGAAAAATCAGGAGTGTCAGTAAAATGAAAACAGGGCTCATGAAAGAACTTTTGGCTCAATTACGCCAACAGGGAATTCACGATGAGCGCCTATTAGATGCCATTTCACTTGTTCCTCGGGAACGGTTTGTGGATGAAGCGCTCTCCCATAAAGCCTATGACAATATCCCATTACCTATTGGTCATGGGCAAACTATTTCACAGCCCTATATTGTTGCTAAAATGACAGCGCTATTGGCTTTAGCACCGGATGATCACGTTCTTGAGATAGGAACTGGTTCAGGGTATCAAACCGCAGTATTGGCTCACTTGGTTAAGCACGTTTTTTCTGTTGAGCGGGTGAAGAGCTTGCAATGGGCGGCTAAACGGCGCTTGAAGCAACTTGATTTACACAATGTTTCAACTCGTCATGGTGATGGTTGGGAAGGTTGGCAATCAAAAGGCCCCTTTGAGGCCATCATTGTTACTGCAGCACCAACAGAAATACCAACTCTACTATTAGGGCAATTAAAAGATGGTGGGCGAATGGTTCTACCTGTCGGTGATAAAGAACAAGCACTAAAGCTAATTACCCGACGAGGTAATGATTACCATACTAATGTTATCGAAAAAGTTCGTTTTGTCCCATTGATCGCGGGTGATCTTCTTTAATCTACTTGCAATGATATTTAATAAAAGCCTGACTATTTTTATAATGGGTTTAAATAAAATATCATTGCAAAGGTTTCATTAACTCAAATAGCAGTAAAACCATTCCAAATATGATACTTTACCCAACTGAATTTGAGAGAATAGCTTAAAGCGTTAGGTCATACTCTCAATTTATTATATTTTTAATATATTTAACTTGTTCACTATTTTGTATTTCTGCTTTAATAAGTGAAATATTTTATGATAACTCTATTGCTGACATTGTTTTGAATTGTCACGTCAGATTTTTCTTCACGGGAGAAGAAGCATGAAAATTGTTAGCCCTATAAGCAGAATTCGATGGGCCGTCATCTTTTCATTTAGCGGAGCGCTATTGGCTGGTTGTTCTACACCGTATCATACAGCAGCACCTATTTCGAGTGTGAATGATAGTCAGTCTCGCCAGCAAACGGTGCAAAGGACGACACCGGCCTCGTCACCAAATACGGGTATGAGCACGGCAATGCCGTCGTCTCGTCCTAATATATCGAATAATTCAAATACACAACCTGTAAGTCGTAGCTCAGCACCGGTAACAACCAATGGTGAAGGGCGGATTGTCTATAACCGCGACTATGGCAGTATTCCAAAAGGTAGCTATAGTGGCAATAGTTATACGGTTCAGCGTGGTGACACGTTATTCTATATTGCATACTTAACAGGTAATGATTTCCGTGAGTTAGCATCGCGAAACAATATTCCAGAACCATACAGCCTCAATGTAGGACAGGTTATTAATATTGGTAACACAAATGTGAACTCGAGCACTCAATTAGCCGCAAATTCATCAAATAGTCATCAGCAAGCGGTTGATCTTCGAACAACTAATGAGTATCCTGCAAATAGTGGTGGTCAAACCTCAGGTAAAATGTTGCCTAATAATAAGAAACCTGCAACGCAAGTTTCAACGACAACAACAACCTCGACAACAACCGCTTCTACCGCAGTCAGTAGCACGAATAATTCGTCAATAAAATGGCGTTGGCCAGCTGATGGGAAAATGATTGAAGGTTTCTCTGACGCTCAAGGCGGGAACAAAGGGGTAGACATAGCCGGTTCTCGTGGTCAAGCTGTGCTCGCTGCTGCGCCAGGAAAAGTCGTTTACGCAGGTAATGCTTTGCGTGGATACGGAAATCTAATAATTATAAAACATAACGATGACTACCTAAGTGCTTATGCCCACAATGACACATTGCTTGTGCGTGATCAGCAGGACGTCACTGCAGGTCAAAAAATAGCTACTATGGGTAGTACTGGAACCAGTTCAGTTAGATTACACTTTGAAATTCGTTACAAGGGAAAATCAGTAAACCCGTTGCGCTATTTGCCGCAACGATAAACTGGGCAGAGTGCTTTGACATTCTGTCCGCATTATCTAGGGTAGGAGTCACTGATGAGCCAAAGTTCGCTGAAAGTTAACGAGTTATATAATGACCTCGATGAAAGTAATTTAAATGACACTTTTGACGAGAGTCAGTTTAAAGAAGAGGATCTGGTTACTGAGCTAGATGACGAAATGGATTTACTCCAGAACACAAATCAGCGTGTTCTGGATGCCACTCAAATTTATCTTAGTGAAATTGGGTTCTCACCACTCCTTACAGCAGAAGAAGAAGTTTTCTATGCAAGACGTGCATTGCGTGGTGATATTGCATCACGACAGCGTATGATAGAAAGCAACCTCCGTCTCGTTGTAAAAATATCACGTCGTTATAATAATCGAGGTCTTGCATTACTCGATTTGATTGAAGAAGGGAACCTTGGGTTGATTCGCGCAGTTGAAAAGTTTGATCCTGAAAAAGGGTTTCGCTTCTCAACGTATGCAACGTGGTGGATCCGTCAAACGATCGAACGCGCTATCATGAACCAAACTCGAACTATTCGCCTTCCTATTCATATCGTTAAAGAACTCAATATTTACCTTCGTACTGCACGTGAATTAGCCCAAAAGTTGGACCATGAGCCAAGCCCTGAAGAGATCGCTGAGCAGCTAGATAAACCTGTTGAAGATGTCAGTAGGATGTTACGTTTAAATGAACGTATCACATCTGTTGATACACCAATTGCAGGGGACTCAGAGAAATCTTTGCTTGAGGTATTGTCTGATGATAATGATTCAGGTCCAGAAAATACAATTCAAGATAATGACTTAAAAGATAATATTGTTAAGTGGTTATATGAATTGAACCCAAAACAGAGGGAGGTTTTAGCACGACGTTTTGGGCTTTTAGGCTATGAAGCTGAAACTCTGGAAGAAGTTGGCCGTGAAATTGGGTTAACAAGAGAACGTGTTCGCCAGATCCAAGTTGAAGGTTTAAAGCGATTAAAGGATATTTTACATGGTGAAGAGTTGACCCTAGAGTCGCTATTTAATATGTAAGGTGTTAATTAGATAGCTAAAGGCTCCTATAAGCTAAGGTTTATAGGGGCCTTTTATTTATAAGTAATAAAGAATGAACTTAGTTAATGGGGAGTCCACTATGAAATTTAAAATCATCATCAGGTGTCGAAATTAATTCTGCTTCAATAGTACCAAAATAATTAACTCGCTCAGTAATATCTTGTTTGCTAATTAATTGCGCTAAGTGTAAATAATCTTGATAGTGGCGAGCTTCTGAGCGTAATAACGAAATATAAAAATTTGCCAGCTGTTCATCAAGAAATGGGGCTAGTTTAGCAAAGCGCTCACAAGAACGCGCTTCGATATAAGCACCAATAATTAGTTTATCAACTAAGGTTTTTGGATCGTGAGGGTCGATATGGCTCAACAACCCTTTAGCATAACGGCCTGCAGTGATACCATCATATGGAATATTACGTTCATGCATAATCTCTAAAACTTGGTAAAAATGATGAAGCTCTTCTTTGATCAGCAAGACCATTTTATCAATTAAATCTTGGCTATAAGGTGATTGTTTTTTTGCCAATATTTGTTTAGAAACCTGATTTTTGTTTCTTAATGTATGGATGTCACCAACCCTGTCATAAGCAAATGATTCATAAGGTTTAAACCATTCAAGTAGCACTGCAGCACTTTCTTTATCGACAGCATACTTGCGAATTAAAAACATGGCACTTTGCGCGGCTTTTAATTCACATAACAGATGATCTTTTAAAATAATGGGCAAGTTCTCAGGCAAACTGGCTTTTTCTACCCACAAATCAGGCGTTTCACATTGCAAAAACTGCCTGATTGGTGCGAGTAATTGTGTATACTCATCCATCTTAGTTATCCATATCTTTTAACCGATAAATCCAATCTAGAGCTTGGCGGGGTGTGAGCTTATCTGGGTCAATCCCTTCCAATGCGCTGAGTACGGGTGAGGGTTCAGCATCTTCTGTGGTTAAAAAACTAAGCTGGGCGCTATCTACATGACTTGCATTGGCATTGTTTGAGATAACTTCGAGTTCTTTAAGCTTTTGTTTTGCCCGTTTAATCACATCTTTTGGTACACCCGCAAGAGAAGCGACAGCAAGGCCATAGCTTTTGCTGGCGGCGCCATCTTGAACATTATGCATAAAGGCAATGGTATCACCGTGCTCAATAGCATCTAGGTGAATATTGACCGCACCTTCGAGTTTTTCAGGTAGTGTTGTTAATTCAAAATAATGCGTTGCAAATAACGTCATTGCCTTGATTTTATTAACTAAGTTTTCGGCGCAAGCCCAAGCAAGGGAAAGACCATCATAGGTTGAAGTACCGCGACCAATTTCATCCATCAGTACTAAGCTATGTTCTGTTGCATTATGAAGAATATTCGCGGTTTCTGTCATTTCGACCATGAAGGTTGAACGGCCAGATGCAAGGTCGTCAGAGGCACCGACGCGGGTAAAAATACGGTCGATTGGGCCTATCACCGCTTTGCTTGCAGGGACAAAACTACCGATGTACGCTAACAGGGTAATCAATGCTGTTTGGCGCATATAGGTACTTTTACCGCCCATATTTGGACCTGTGATGATCAATAAACGACGTTGTGGCGATAGTGATAACGGATTGGAGATAAACGGCTCACTGAGTACTTGTTCAACCACAGGGTGGCGACCTTCAGTAATTTGGATACCTGGTTTTTCAGTGAGTTGTGGACAAGCATAACCTAGAGTTTGTGCTCTTTCAGCTAGGTTGGCTAGGACATCTAACTCAGCGAGAGCTTCGGCACTGGTTTGCAGCGCAGCAAGATGAGGTAATAGTATGTCAAATAACTCATCATACAGTGCTTTTTCAATGGCTAACGCTTTTCCTTTTGATGTCAATACCTTATCTTCATACTCTTTGAGTTCAGGAATGATATAGCGTTCCGCATTTTTTAACGTTTGGCGACGGACGTAATGGATAGGTGTTAAATGGCTTTGGCCTCGGCTTACTTGAATATAGTAGCCATGAACAGCGTTATAACCAACTTTTAGGGTATCGATCCCCAATTTTTCTCTTTCGCGTATTTCGAGCCTATCGAGGTAGTCAGTTGCTCCATCAGCAAGGGCGCGCCATTCATCAAGCTCACTATTATAACCTGGGGCGATAACACCGCCATCACGTACCAACACAGGTGGTGCATCAATAATGGCTTTTTCAAGTAAGTCTTGTAGCTCATCAAACTGGCCAATACGATTTTGAAGGGCTTGTAAATACGAACTACTCGATTGGCTCAGTATTTGATGAATATCTTGGTATTGCTGGAATGCGTAACGCATACGGGTTAAGTCACGTGGGCGAGCGGAACGCAGCGCTAAGCGCGCTAATACCCGTTCTAAATCGCCGATTTGACGTAAAAATGGTTGTAATTCAAAGCCGCATTCTTGCAGTGCACTGATAGCTTGTTGGCGGTTATTTAATATTTGAATGTTACGTAATGGGGTATGTAACCAACGTTTTAGCATACGGCTACCCATCGGAGTCACACACCTATCTAAAATGGCGGCGAGTGTGTTTTCTGTGCCACCTGCAAGGTTTTGGGTGATCTCTAAATTGCGACGAGTTGCTGCATCTAAAATGACATTATCATTTTGTTTTTCCATCACAATGCTGCGAATATGGGGCAGTGACGTGCGTTGTGTGTCTTTCACATATTGTAATAAGCAACCCGCAGCTCTGAGCGCTTTATGGGCATCTTCAACCCCAAAGCCGATTAAATCTTTCGTACCAAACTGTAAACCGAGCTGTTGTTTTGCCGTATCAAGCTCATATTCCCACAATGGGCGGCGGCGCAAGCCTTTATTGTGTTCAATTAATGCCATACTGGCGAAGTCTTCTGGATACAGAAGTTCAGCCGGGCGGGTGCGTTGCAGCTCAGCTTGCAGTGCTTCTTCATCGGCGATTTCACTAATAATAAAACGCCCTGAGGTGATATCTAACGTTGCGAAACCAAAACCTTGTTGGTCTTGCCATACTGCGGCTAACAGGTTGTCTTGCCTTTCATTTAATAGCGCTTCATCGGTGATAGTTCCCGGGGTGACAATACGTACTACTTGGCGCTCAACCGGCCCTTTGCTGGTGGCTGGGTCGCCAATTTGCTCACAAATGGCGACGGATTCCCCCATTTGTACTAATTTGGCTAAGTAACCCTCGGCAGCATGGTGGGGAACACCGGCCATAGGGATCGGTTGCCCTGCAGATTGCCCCCGCTTAGTGAGGGAAATATCCAATAATTGAGAGGCTTTTTTAGCGTCATCAAAAAACAGTTCGTAGAAGTCACCCATGCGATAAAACAGCAGTATGTCTGAATGTTGTGCTTTTAGTTTTAGATACTGCTGCATCATTGGTGTATGGGATTCGAAACTTTGCTTATCAGTCATAGTATTGTCTGTTTTAACGTATTGAGTTAACTAAATTCTGTGAGTGTATTTGACGATTATTTTCAGAGACTAAAATACCACAAATCGCAACAAATGAGAGTAGGCAAACGTGTTAGCCATGCAATTCTCTATAGTATGACGTGATTATCACAGGGACAATGCGTGTTTGGTCATTAATAGTCTGAAATATTGTTAAGTAGAGTGTATGTTTTTTCCTCATCTAGAAAATAGGTTCACGATAACCACTAAATAATAATTGGTAGATATCTGCTTAGTTTGAGAGTTATTTAGGCATTACAGAAAATAATAAGTCGTGCTTTTAGTTATTTCTTTTTTGAGATGGAATATCTCATTTTCTTGAGTAGATATAAATAGCGTAAATAACAGTCATAGATATGACCGCTATTTACGCTAAAGATGAACGGATTATTTAGCTGCTGTTTCCGCGCGTAGCTGGCTAACTTGTTGTTCCAAATCAGGCCATGGTGACTTGTCAGTAAACGTTGTTCTTAGATAATTTAAGAGTACTGCTATTTGCTGATCACTTAAATTATGACGAAAAGCAGGCATGCTGCCGAGCCCTTCTGTTGCCTCATACTCAATTCCATTTAATACAACGCGAATGGCATTATCTGGGGTATCTGCATAAAGATTCGTATTTAAGGCTAAAGCGGGTCGTACACCTGACATTTGCGCACCTTTCGTTTGGGCATGGCATGCCATACAGGCCCCTGAATACAACCTTGCCCCTTCAGAAGAGAGAGGTTCAATTTTATCTTCTGTTTGCTGTACGATTGTTACGGCTTGCGATGTGACCTGCGGATGCTCAACTTCAGAAGTCAAATAAGTTGCAATAGCTTGTCTATCTTCTTCGGTTAGTTGAGAGGTTCCTTCTCTGATGACTGGTGCCATTGGGCCTGCTGCGACGCCGTGGTTAGCCGAGAATCCCGTACGCAAAAACTCCGCCATATCCTGATGGCTCCAAGCAACAGGTGAGGCTTGGTCACCTCGCAGCGCTGGTGCACTCCATCCTTCAGCATCTCCACCCATCAAGTGGCTATCTCCGCCTTTTTCACCAAATAATATATCACGAGGGGAGTGGCAAGCGCTGCAATGGCCGAGCCCTTCGGTAAGGTATGCACCTCGGTTCCATTCATCAGTTTGTGAACTGTTTGGTTTTATTGGCCCTGCGGTTAAATACAGCTGATTCCATGCCCAAATTCCTTGGCGAATATTAAAGGGAAAGTTTAACGATGTCTTTGGTGGTTGATAACGAACGGGTTTTTGGCTCATTAACCATGCATAGAGGTCATATAAATCATCATCGGAAGTATGAGTAAAAGCCGTGTAAGGGAACGCAGGGTATAAATAATTCCCCTCACGATCAACACCATAACGCATAGCCCGTTCAAACGCTTCATATGACCAGCTGCCAATGCCTGTTTCTATATCAGGTGTTATATTTGTGGTGTAAATCGTGCCGAAGGGGATCTCCATCGCAAAGCCCCCGGTATTTGTTTCACCGCCAGGCCGCGTATGGCAAACGGCACAATCGCCTAGTGCCGCTAATTTTTCACCACGGGCAATTTGAGCGTCAGTAAAACTTTGTGTCGAATTAGTGTGTAATGGCTCAATGGCAGATTGCCAACTCAGCGCGAGTCCCCCCACCGCAACAATAACGATAGCAAGCGCACTGTAGCCAAATATTTTTTTTGCCTTACTCATGAGCCACTCCTTGGTTCTTGGCTGCCATACCTACTGCTCGCAGAATACGTTCAGGGGTAAATGGAACTTCTCGCATACGCACACCTAATGCATCAAATAGCGCATTTGCTACCGCGGCGGCGCTTGGTACTGATGCAGATTCGCCCGCTCCCATAGGGGGTTCATTGGGATACTCCATTAATTGAATATCAATTTCGGGTAACTCATCGAAACGTAGAATAGGGTATCCGCCCCATTCAAGGGAGGTTGTGCCTGATTTATCAAAGGTGGCAAACTCTTTTAATACCCGGCTACAGGATTGAATAATGTTTCCATGGACTTGGTGTTTAACGCCATCTGGGTTAACCATTTGGCCACAATCATGGGCGACATAGATTTTTTTGATAAGCACTTGTCCTGTTCGGCGATTAACAGTTAAGTCGCAGACCCAAGCTGCCCATGCAGCACCAAAACCCGGAAATTTACTGTGGAAATAACGCGCCCAGGCAAACCCTCGACCACTCACAATTTCTTCGGTGACAGGGGATGGTTTTTGATGCATCGGCCCATCAACCCAATTCGCCTGTTTTTTCACGGCACTAATTAAAGCGATAGCTCGAGGATCATCTAAATATTTTAAGCGGTATGCTATAGGATCTTGCTGCGCTAAATAAGCAACTTCATCAATCCAAGATTCATGAGCAAATACATTTGGAAGTGCTGAAACTCCGCGCATCCATGATGCCCTAACAACAGGCGCGGTATCTTTAGCGATAACGCGCATATGTGGGTATCGATATTGAGGGATAGCCGTGCGGTCTCCCATCTGTTGAATATCCGGTTTATTTTCTTTTTTCCCAGTTAAAATCAACGATAAAGTAGCGGCGTTATTTGATGGATAACGAGTACTGAGTTCGTAAGCGCTGACATCATTATTTTGATCAATTCCCCCTCGAATTTTAATCAATTGGCCGGTGCCTTTTGGCTCCCAACCCGCTTCTTGTTCTCGCATTAATTGCACTCGCACAGGTCGTCCTGTCGCTTGAGACAGTAAAACGGCATCGGCTGCCACGTCATCAGCACAGTTACGACCATAGCACCCTGATGCTTCCATGCGATGAATGTGTATTTGATATAGTTCTCTATCGAGTTGTAGTGCTAAATCTTTTCGCAGGTCATGAGGGTTTTGTGTGCCTGACCAGACATCGACTTTATCGTCGCGGACATCTGCGATAGCGCAAGATGGCCCAATTGATGCGTGTAAATGGTATGGCCAAACATAGTCTGCATTCACAGTTTTATGTAAATTGGCTAAGGCGCTGTCAACACCGTCATCATCTCGTAATACTCTATCTTGGCTGGGTAATGCATCAAGGGTGTCATGAAGCTTATCGAGGGTTAAATCGGGTAATCCTTGCCATTCTTTCCATTGAATTTTTAACTGACGCATAGCGTCTATCGCTTGTTCTTCACGTTCGGCAACGACACCAACAAAGTCATTAATGCGTACAATTTTTACAATGCCTTTTAGGTGAGCAATAGAACTTTCATCAATCGAAAGCAAACTATTTCCAAGCGGTGCGCTACTGTCTGCACCTGAATAAGGAGGACGAATAACTCTTCCATGTAACATATCAGGTACTCGCATATCATGTACCCAAGTCAACTCACCCGTTACTTTTGCACGAATATCTACGCGTTGAATCGGCTTTCCGACATAAATAGCTTCAGAAGCGAGTCTTAAAGTTACGTTTTCATCTAATTCAAAATGGAGATCTTGTCCTTTTGCCAATTGCGCATAACTCAAACGGCGTTCAGGTTGGGCGGTGACAAAAACATATCCATGCTGTGCTCGAACGGCTTCCATTGGCACATTTAACGCTTTGGCAGCAAGAGATGTTAGCTGCATGCGAACTTGAGCAGCAGCATGGCGTAAGGGGATAGACGTGACCTGAATGGTCGCACTGGCGATAGTCGGCCCTTGATCCGGTGTACTTTGTGGATCCCCAAGTATCATTGTTACTGATTCAAAAGAGACACCAATTTCATCAGCGACAATTTGTGCAAGTGAGGTACGAATTCCTGTACCTAAATCCACGTGACCATTAAATGCAGTCACCGAACCATCAGCGGCAAGAGCAATAAAACTATCGACATAATTAAGAGGAATAGCCGCATTTTTGTTTGGTATCTTTTCTGCTGCAAATGAAATGGAAGGCAACATGTTACTGACAACGATGAGCCCACCAGCTTGCAGCAAACGGCGTCGAGTGATATCTAAAATGCTCATGCTTTACCACCTTGTGCGATGATCATTTTAGCTTTTTTAGCTGCTTTTAATATTTCTACATGGGTTCCACAACGGCATAAATTAAAAGCGAGTTCTTTTTTTATCTCTTCTTCACTTGCATTAGGGGTACGTTTAAACAGAGCAACCAATGTCATTATCATGCCATTCGTACAATAACCACATTGTGCTGCTTGCTCATCAATAAATCCTTGTTGCACAGGATGGAGTGTCTCGCTATCACTAATGCCTTCTAGCGTGGTAATTTTTCTATTTTCTACTGTTGATACCGGTGTCGAACACGAGCGAACGACTTTGCCATCGATAAGTACACTACAAGCGCCACATTCGCCTAAACCGCAGCCATATTTAGGGCCATTGAGTTTTAAATCATTACGTAATACGTAAAGAAGTGGTGTTGATGGAGAAATATTGCTTAGTTCAATCCATCTTCCATTGATATTTAGTTGCATATATTTTCCTTTCACATTGCTAATCACAATAAATGATAATCTAATGTTATTATTTGTATATTAACTATAACATAGGTTATTAATTTGAATTGTGACTGTATGTGCTAAGGGAAATTTTTGTTAGGTATTTAGTAAGTACTTATTAATGAAGGTTAATATTGGAAAATACTCATGGATTGAGTGAATGTTTGAGTCAGGCGAAGTGAGAGGAAACCCAGTTTATATATTGGTTTTCTTTTAATAGAAATAAGTGAATATCTTTAATTTGAAATTCTTATTTAATGTGGGGTGCGTTGATATATTTCACTTGAATGTATCAATGAAAATAATAATGTCGCTTCCCTTCAATAAATAAGTTATTTGAAGAGAAGCGACGAATGATTACTGCGCCGCTTTTTTCAGTTTCTCAATTTGTTCGGCGGTGACGGGTTTACCTTGTCCCCCCCATTCGGCGCGCGCCCATGATATTAAATCTGCCATTTCTTGTGGCGTTAAATCATCAGCAAAACTTGGCATCGCATACATACGTTGCCCATTTGGGAAAGTGGTGGTTGGAATACCCGTTAACACTACACTGATAAAGGTTTCAGGGCTGTCCATCGCTAAGATGGCGTTACCTTTTAACGCTGGAATACCATTAGGTACACCTTCTCCGGTGATCCCGTGGCAGCCTGCGCAGGTAGACATATACATTAAGCGGCCAGTTTCCATGATTTGACTGACATCACCCACTTCTGATGAGTTTGCCTCTGGCAATGGAGCAGGCGAAGCTTTGGCGCCAAGTATTTTTCCTTGTTTATCCGTCATTAAATAAATCGCCATGTCATCAACATCGCTTTTTTTCATCTGACTAGTCGAAAAATGAGTCACTGTGCTCATATCTGCAAATGCAGAGCCTTGCGGGGCATTACCTGTAAGTAAAAACTGGCTCAAGGAGGCGGTATCGTATCCATGTTTGGAAAGCGCTTCGGCCGTGATATCAGGGATCGCTAAGCCGGCTTCTTCCCCCCCTTGAAGTGACCGTGAAAACTCGACACCCATCATTAAGTTACGTGGTGAGTGACAAGCGCCGCAGTGCGCTAGACCTTCAACAATATAAGCACCTCGGTTCCACTCGGCAGAACGTTGTGGGTCATGAGGCGCATTTTGTTTAGGGAAATTGAGCAAAGTCCAGAAGTTCATAAATGGGCGAACGGGTAGGACAAATACACCTGTATTTTCTTTGTTTGGCACATTGATTGGCGGAAGTGACATCACATAAGCATACAGGGCATCAATATCATCCGATGTCGTCATATGGGTAAATACAAACGGCATGGCAGGGTAGAGATTACCTCTTTCTTTGCCAATTCCGTCTTTCAAAGCACGATGGAAATCAGCACGGGTATAGTTACCGATACCAAATTGCTTATCAGGCGTTATATTTGTGGAGTAAATGGTGCCGAAAGGGGTTCCGATAGCGCGCCCGCCCGCAGCCAATGGCCCTTCAGGTAATGAGTGGCAACCAAAGCAATCTCCAGCGGTGGCCAATTCTTGCCCTCTTGGCAGTAATTTGGCGACTTCTTCTGAAGTCAGTGGTTTATCTAAATTAGGGCCGATACTGGAAGTACGAAAAGCACCAAATAGGATCGCAAGCATTAATACGATAAATAATAAGATAATAATATAAATGCTTTTACGTAGAGAGCTGGATTTAGCCATGATGTTTCTCCCTAGTCGATCACGCAGCCGGGAGTGTCGAGAGCGACTTTCCTCACAGCTTCATAATAGCGTACATAACCTGTACAACGGCAAATATGCTCATTGAGGGCTTCTTCAATCGCATGTTCGAGTTGGTCTCGCTTCACTGGGTTTTTCTTCAGTTTATCAAGAAATACTGTCGCACCTGTGACGAAACCGGGAGCACAATAGCCACACTGGAATGAAAAGTTTTCGATGAAAGCTTGTTGAATTGGCGTTAACTCAACGACTTTGCCTTGTTCATCCAGTTTGGCTTGCCCTTCGATGGTAACAATATTTTTATTATTGAAATAATGGGCACCAAAGATACAAGTGCGGCTTTCAACCGTTGTGCCATCGGGCTGAATTTCCATAATGGTGCAAGCATGGCAGATCCCTTGGCCGCAACCAAAGTGAGTGCCGGTGAGGTCAAGGTATTCATGTAGAAACTCAATCATTGGCATCCCAACAGGGACATCAATAGGACCAATTTTTTGGCCGTTAATAGTCAGTGTGAGTGGCTTGCGCTCAATAATCGGAACGGCATTGTTGATTTTCATGAGAGTGCCTTTTTAATTTTATCTACCGTAATAGGGAATTCATAGAAACGCTTGCCTGTCGCATGGGTTAATGCGTTACTCGTCGCAGGTAAGATTGGGATCATGCCCAGTTCAGCCATGCCTTTTGGTGGTGAAGTTTCTGATAGCGGAGGTAAGTAATCAATGGTTTGCTGCCAAACCGCAACATCTTTTGCTCGCGGCAGGACATAGCGATTAAAGTTCCATGTTCCGTTACCTGGCCCATCTTCATACAGTGGTAATTCTTCCATCAATGCGTGGCCAATACCCATCGCGGTCCCCCCTTGAATTTGGCCTGAAACCAATTCAGGGACAATCATCGTACCGGGGTCCATAATCATATGATGGCGCATGACATCGACCTCACCCGTCATGGTGTTGACATTGAGCTCGACTAGGCAAGAAGCGGGTGTGACCGTTGTTGGGTCCGCTTTTGCGCGTTGTGTTGGAGGGTAATAGGCAATTTTACGTTTAATAAAATGGTAACCGCCAGTGGTCATCTGTTTTTTCAGTTCCTGTGGCGCACCGTCACCATAACGAACGGATATTGCATCAAGAGGGAGGTTTTTCAAACCGACAGTTGGGATATCGAACTCTGCGCGAGCCCACTGCCAGCTTGAATAGCCATGAACAGCAACCCCGGTGATGAGTCCCATCTCATGGGCTCTTTTGGCTAAAATGTCAAAAGGAATGGGTTTCATTCCGCCGCCACCAATACCATCTGGCCCGACACGAATGTCTGCAAATTCAACATTTAAGCCGTTGAAAGCACCGCCACCAGGGCCTTCGCTCCAAATGCTTTTGGCTGCAGGCCATAGGGTATTTTCCAATAAGAAATGGCCCGCTTGGCGTGTACCAAACCCAATATAATAAACACCACTCGATGAACTCATGTCAGGGATCAGAGCAGGTGTCCAATAGGGATCCGTTTTTGACAGTTCGTCTTGTTTTTTCTGATCTGCCCAACTGGTTTTGAGTGGCAGTTCTGCAAATTCAGTTACCCCAAACTCAACCACATCAGGGGCTTTGCTGAGTGCTTGCCATACCATCACTTGCTGTGCGGTTGTACCACCGGTACCAATCTCTTGCATGCAATGGCGCATAGTGAGTTTACCATTGGTATCAAATTCAAGAGAAAGAATCGTAGGAACACCGCTAGAGCCATAAACTTGCTGCACTTGCGCAAAGCCAACACCATATAGCTTACCGGGGTTTTTCGCTTCATAATCAACTTTATTTTTCTCACGATCGACCCAAATCGGGTGCTTTTCCGCAAGATTTAACATTTCGACATTGCGTGGGTCACCGGCTATTACACCTCCTTGTGTATTTGGATAACCTTCTAAAATGGCATTACGGCGGCGCAGTTCAATCGGGTCAATATTGAGGTTATGAGCGATTTCATCGACCATCAATTCAGTGACTGCCATCGATTGTAAGGAACCAAAGCCACGCATTGAGCCCGCTTCGACAGCCGGAGTGGCCATGGCGAGAGCGGTAAGGTCAGATTTAGGGAAATAATAAATAGATTGGGCGCCACGTACCGCAACGTGTGATACGGCAACGGAGAGGTTTTCTCGGCCGCCACCATTACAGTTATAAGTGCCTTTTAATACATCAAATTTGCCCGTTTTTTTATCACCAATGATCGTGACATCCATTTCAATGGAGTGGCGTTTCATTCCCATCTGGAATTGTTCATAACGGTCATTTGCCATGCGAACAGGCAAGCCATCAGCGTAGAAACTGGCGACCATGGAATAGAAAGGAAAAACCGAATAATCTTTTGAGCCATAACCGACGGTCGAACCAGTTAATAGCACAATGTTCTCGACGGAAAAATGTTTGTTGTGCTTCGATAACTCAGCAGCGGCGTTGACGACTCCTGCAGGAGACTGTGTCGCGGTTAAGATATGCAGTGTTTTGGTTTGAGCGTCATACCAAGTATTACAGTTATCAGGCTCCATTGCACAAGGGTCAATGGATTGTGAAAAACCATGGCGCTCAATCACAAACTTATCGGGATCCTGACGAGCGGCTGCGATTTCTTGCTCAATTTGCCGTGCGTAATCCATCGCTTTTTCTTGTTTATCAGGACTTTTTTCTGCCTGATGAAGGGCTTGAATAAAACCACCACCACGATCTTTACGGATCACTGGCGGAATAGAAATGGCGTGTTTTGGGTCATAAGGTGGCCAAATAGGCGTATTGCCATCGAATCCGCCTTTAATACCTGAATCTTGATAAGGAGAAAAGATAGAAGGTGAAAGCGGGGTGTCACCACCAATACGCACATATCGCGCGGCACCGTAATTAGCGGGCGGTTTTGGCCCTGTCACCGTTCCATATTTTACGGTATTTGTCGCAAAGCGTAACATCCGCTGCGCTGCACTGTATTTATCGAAATCATGATAAATCAAGATAGCAACTGGGTGGCCAATAATTGGCGGGGTATCCCCTAGAGGCACTAGAATATTAGTGCCATAGAAGCCTTTTCCCATACTGGTGTCTTGAGGGATATTTAAGCCATCACGGATAAGGTCTTCTTGTAAAACAACTTTATCAGGCTGTAAATTTGGACCTAACATTGAAATATCAATGCCTTCAAAGGTTTTATCTGCCTCTGTTGCTTTTAACATAAAGGCATAGCTTTGTTTTTTAGGCCAGCCAGGAATGTCTTTAGCGCGGTAATCACGAGCAAAATTTTTACGGCCAGTGACCTTTTCAACGCCATCCCAGCGAAAACGTGCTTTACCATTTTGACCAATCCAATCAGTTGATGGAGAGTCAGAATCGAGCTCCATTGCTATCGCAAAAGGGAGTTTGCCGACCATCACTGCAATGCCCGCAATAGTGCCTAATTTGATAAAATTGCGTCTAGAAATATGTCCCGACATAGTGTGCTCCCTGATTATATTTTTAGGGTTTTTTATTATGAACAATGGAGATAAATAATACTTTTTAGCCATGCACTGTAAGATTGTTTTATTTCGATTAAATTGGCTCACAATTCGATGACTAATATCAGATAGCTCAGTAAGTTACATAAATAGTATGGGTATCTGTATTGATATATCAAGAACGAGTAAAGGGATTTAGACAAGAAAGTGAATAATACTGTTGGAGTCATCTTAATATGACAGTATTGAATAAAATAACTGAGTTTTATTCAAATGTAATTTATTTAAATGATAGTAGTTCTTATTAATGAATAATTAAATCAATATGTATTTTATTATATAAAGCATATTATTATATGGACATTAATTAGAGAATTAGCTGGCTCGTTAAATATTAACAAGCCAGATAGTTCATTTTTCGTCATTATTGACGCAAAGATTTAACCTGCTCCGGGGTGACATCCGCAGGTTGTCCTCCCCATTGAACGCGAAGGAAGTTCACTAAGTCGCTAATTTGTTGGTCATTTAGCTTATTGGCAAACCCGGGCATACTTTGCATGTTTTGGTTATTAGGGAATGGTTGTTCAGGCAAACCATCTAAAATCGCATTAATTAGGTTAGTGCTATCCGCATCACGCAATGTCGAATTTCCTTTCATTGCCACCGCCACATTCGGTTTACCGCTGCCATCATAGGAGTGGCAACCTGAGCAGGTTTCTAAATAAATTTGGCGTCCTTGAGCGTTACCTTCCCCCATTCTTAATGGCGAAGTTGCTGGTGGGTTATCGCCCATTAAATAGGTGGCTATAGCGCTATTATCCTCTGGGGTTAAATGTTGTGAACTCAGATAAATTACAGGGTGCATATCACTGTAGGCGGAACCTTGCGGAGCGAGCCCAGTCATGAAAAACTGCTGTAAATCTTCTTTTGTCCATCCTCGCTCTGCAAGCGCTTTTGGGGTAATATCCGGCGCCACAAAACGACCTAAAGCGCCGCCTTGCATAAAGTTATCTAAATCCATTTCACCCAGTTTTCCTCTTGGCGTATGGCATTCAGCACAATGCTCTAATACGTTAACTAAATACCGACCACGTAACCATTCAGGGGAGCTACCTTGTGAGCTATTTGGGAGTGGTTTATCATTAAAAAACAATAAATTCCAGCCAATCATGGCCATACGTTGGTTTAGTGGGAATGGCAATGAATTTTCAGGTGGCGCGACATCAACCGCTGGTTGGCTCATCAAATAACTGTAAATAGCGTCAGAATCTTCACGAGTGATCCCTTTGTAAGACGTATAAGGCATTGCCGGGTAAAGATTTTTACTCGGTGGAGAGATACCTTGGGTCAGTGCTTTATAAAAATCATCTTTTGTCCAGCGACCGATACCAAAATCGGCTGAAGGGGTTAAGTTACTGCTGTAGATAGTACCAAATGGGGTATCGAGTGGAAAACCACCGGCTAATGGCGCGCCATCAGCACTGGTGTGGCACGCAGCGCAGTCACCGGCAAGGGTGAGATAACGGCCTCGCTCAATTTCCTGAGGTGTCGCTGTCACTTTTTGTACCGGGCCATCTAAGGTACGGCTTTCATACCAATACAGCACCGCCCAAACGATGATAGCGATGGCTATCAACCATAAAATAATTCGTTTGATCATTTTATTGCCTCCTTGATAAGACCAGGAGTCGCCAGAACAACGTCACGTACCGCTTCATAATAGCGTACATAGCCTGTGCAGCGGCAAATATGGTTATTTAGGGCTTGCTTGATAGCATCTTCTAAGTCCGCTTCTGCAATGGGGTTTCGCTGAAGTTCTTCAATAAACACGGTAGCCGCATTCACAAACCCTGGGGTACAGTAGCCACACTGAAAACTAAAATGTTCAACAAAAGCTTGCTGAACTGGGGATAATTTTACTTCCCCGTTTTCTTCTTTGGTGGCAGCCCCTTCGATAGTTCGAATGCTTTTATTATTGAAAAAATGCGCGCCAGTAATACAGGTGCGGATCTCTTCGCTGGTGCCGGATGGGTTATCTAAGATAACGACGCAAGCATGGCAGATCCCTTGGCCACAGCCTAGACGAGAACCCGTTAGGTCAACATATTCATGAAGGAAGTCGATCATCATGAGGCCTTCAGGCACGTCCATTGGTCCATACTGTTGGCCATTAATGGTTAAAGTGAGGGGAAGGAAATTTAGGCTCATGATATTACCTCTAAAATGTCTTTTGCGCGTACAGGCAAATGCAAGAAATGATGACCAGTTGCATCTGCAATAGCATTGACGATGGATGAAACCACCGGGATCATAACAACCTCAGCAACGCCTTTTGGCGGGTCTGTATCCGAAAGTCCTGGTAGGACTTCATTGGTTTGCTGCCAAACTGCAACGTCGCTGGCCAGAGGGAGATGATAACGGTTGAAGTTCCACGTCCCATTACCGGGACCATCTTCGTAGAGAGGTAAATATTCATGGAGGGCATGGCCGATCCCCATTGCTAAACCACCTTGAATTTGCCCTGAAACCAGTTGTGGCACGATAAGGTTACCGCACTCCACTACGCTATGGTGATTCAGCAATTCGACTTGTCCAGTTGCCTTATCAATGGATAGCTCACTCACGGTAGCGACTGCACTGTAGTAAGTGACTCCGGCATTATTTCTTTGCGTATCAGGGTAATAGGCTTTTTCACGGTGGCAAACTTGGTATTCTTTATCGGCAAATCGTAGTGATAGCCCATCAATCGGTAAACGGCGAGTTTCACCCTGAATAGGGAAATCGGCTTCAGCCCATTGCCAGCGGTTAAATACGTGGCACACTGCGCCAGTTACCCCGCCCATTGCAAAAGTGCGTTCAATTAAGCGCTGTAAGCTAAGCACCTCAAGCCCATCAGCCGTTAAGCCTTCAGCAACCCAACGTGCATCTTCACGGCGAACAACTAGAGGGGCAGCTTGTCCGCCACCAATGCCTTCTTGCCAAATTGACATGGCAGCGGGCCATAACCCATGCTCAAATATAATGCGTGCGGCTGCGTCTGTACTATGAGTGAAATAATAGGCTGAATTACTGGCGCTTGCCGGTGAGCAGTAATTCGGTGTCCATAATGGGTTTTGCGCGAGGTGGTTTTGCTCATCTTGTGACATGGCAAACGGGTTACCTGTCGACACCATAGGTAAAATTGACCAATCTACAACCGAAAAATGAGCTTGTTCCGCAGGTTTTCCTAACCATTTAGCGCAAACCACCGATTGGGACGTGGACATGCCCGTACCAATTTCTGCACCACTATGGTAAATAGCAATTTTACCCTCAGGGGTAAGTTCTACACGAGCAAAGGAGGATTCCGCACCTGTCCCGAAGTCTTTTTGCACACAAGAAATCCCAGTACCGAATAGTTTACCGCTATTTTTTGCTTCAAAATCAGCTTTACGCTTGGTTCTGTCAGTCCACATTGGATGGGCAGCGCAGCGGGTTAACACTTCATCGGCACGAATTGCACCGCCAGGGATTGCCCCTTGGGTATTTTTCATCCCAGACTTGATGATATTTTTAAGACGGAACTCAATGGGGTCGGCTTTGAGTAGTTTTGCAGCTTCTTCCATCAACATATCGGTTGCTGCCATGGCTTGTAAGGTGCCATAACCGCGGGCTGAACCCGCATCCACGGCTCGTGATGCAATACCGACCGCAGATAAATCACTACGCGGAATGTAATAGATAGCTTGGGCGCCTGTTGCGCCAACCATGACAACGGAAGGTGTAAAATTACAGCGGCCACCGCCATCACCAATAAAAGACGCTGAAAGGGCTTCGATTTTCTGTGTTTTCTTATTCACCGCTAAGGTGTAATCCATATCAAAAGCATGGCGTTTGATGGTGGATTGAAATTGTTCATAGCGGTCATTAGCCAGACGAATAGGAACTCCGTCACCATATAACGTTGCCATCGCACCATAATACGGGAATGGGGTATGGTCTTTAGAACCATAACCAACTGTAAAACAAGGGTGTAGGAAAATTTGTTTAATTGGGAAATGCGATTTTGCCAGCATCTCGGGTAATGATTCCGCCACTTCCTGAGGGGACTGCGTAGGAATAACCAGATGGAATGACTGTGTTTTGACGTCGTACCAACCGTTAGCGTTATCAGGCTCTAAGGCAGCAGTATCAATCGATTGAGAAAAGTATTTTCGTTTGATTACGAGCCAGTCTTCTGGCGGATTTTCCAACTGTTTGGCGAGTTCATCAGCATATAGCATGCCTTGTTGATCTAATTTCCCACCTTCACGGCCTTCTGGCCAAACGGGCAAGTGTTTTTTCATGCCAATAGGGGAGATTGGCATATCTTTTAGGCTTGAGTAAATATCAGGATCATAAGGATTTTCACTGCCAATTCGCACGCCACGGTAGCTTCCCCATGGGTCCCGTTCCAGTGGGCCGGTAAATGCACCGTATTGGATAACATCGTCACGGAATTTTAGGGTTTCTTTGGCAAAGCGGAATTTAGCAAAATCATGGTAAATCAATAATGCAACGGCTTGGCCAAGGTAAGCGGGGGTTTTCCCTTCCGGAAGCAATAAATCATCGCCATAAAATTCAGGGAAAGCGACACCATCTTTTTCTAAGTCGCTCGCGGTTACGATGCGGTCAGGCATGAGGCCATCTTTCAGCAGATCAAGATTAAAGCCTTGGTAAATTTTATCGGCTTGAGTTACGCGTAGTAAAAATGCATGACCTTGCTGTTTTGGCCAGTGAGGAATATCGCGTGCGCGAATGTCTCTGGCAAAGACTTTCTCCCCTTGGACTTTGGCAAACCCATCAATACGAAATTTGATTTGTTTATCGACTGGATTCCAGTCAGGAGATTGAAGGATTTTTTCTTCGAATAGCACATCAAAAGCACGGCTATACAAAGGGGCTAAATAAACAGATATTCCCGCTATAACGGCACATTTTAGAAAGTGTCTGCGGGAGAGTTCGACATTGCTTTTGCTCATAATACACCCTTACACTTATTTTTATTACATCGGTATTTTTATTTTTATAGTCATATCGAAAAAATTATTTGTATCACGTTAATATTATACTTCTCTTAATAATTTTCAAATTAATGATAGGTAGTTCTTGTGATCTTACTGAATATACTTTATTTATGAGATACGCAATCAGTATATCGATTTAGAATAAAAACCATGAATATTTGTATTTTGATATTGGCAGCAGGAAAAAGTGAGCGTTTTCAAAACGCTGGAGGTAAAGGCAGTAAATTAAATTTTGGGCTAGGGAAAAGCACGGTATTTGAAAAAACACTTTTTAATTCAATAGATAGCGGAATTCCTATTCATGTAGTAACTCGGCCTGAGAATGAAGGCGTCATTAATAATTGTTTACAATTTAATATTCCATACTCATTGATAAATAGTACTGGGTTAGGTGATTCAATCGCATTTGGTGTTAAAAATACTTCAAATTTAGATGGGTGGATAATTCATTTAGCAGATATGCCATACATCAATAGTAGATTATTTATACGTATAGCAAATGAATTAAAACAACATACGTTAGTACGGCCAGTATATAATAGTTTACCGGGGCATCCAGTGGGAATATCTGCAAAATATTATTCAGATTTAATTAAATTGTCCGGCGATGAAGGGGCAAAATCAATATTACAGGATAATTTTGTCTATAAACTGGACATAAATGATGAAAATGTTGTGAAAGATATTGATTATCCAAGTGTTGATAACGAATAAGGGATGAATATGTTGCGTGAAGATGTTTTTGTTATCTCTCAAGCCGTTGCTTGGATAAAAGAGCAACCAATTTGGTTATGTACCGTATTAAATACCTATGGTTCTTCGCCGAGAAGCCCGGGTTCTTTGTTGGTTGCAAAACAGGACGGTCAATATATAGGTTCACTTTCTGGTGGATGTATTGAAGAGGATTTTATTCAGCGCATAAAAAATAATAATTATGTGAGTAGCAGCCAAGTTGTTCGCTATGGAAGAGGCGGGATTGAGACTAAAGTTAATTTACCCTGTGATGGTAGTTTAGATGTTTTGATTGAATATCTACCAAATAATGAAAAATCACTTAATTATCTCGTTGAGATCCAAAATGCGTTATTAGGTTATTCTGCCATTATCAAAAAAGTTCTATTGCCGCAGAGTGGTGAAATTCATATAGCTAATAAGTCAGAACAACCAACACAGATAGAACGTGATGGCGATAAAATTCAGTTATACATTGCTGCTCCTCCTCGCCTAATCATTGCAGGTATTTCCACTGTGGGGGCTTATTGCGCTAATTTTGCGTTAACATTGGGTTTTGAGGTCATTATTTGCGATCACCGAGAAGAAGAAATAGCGCGGTTTGCACCACAAATTCCATCTCAAGTTGAGGTTATTTCTTTATTTCCCGCCCGCTATTTAGAAGAACAGGGTTGCTCTCCAAATACTGCCATTGTTTCCTTAACCCATGATCCCCGTATTGATGATTTAACACTGATGGAGTCGGTTAATACAGATGCTTTTTACATTGGTGCAATGGGGTCAGTAAGAACTAGTGCTCGCCGTCGTGAACGGCTTATAGCATCCGGTGGGATGACGGAAGAGGAAATAGAACGCATTCATGCTCCGATTGGTATTCCAATTGGTAGTAAAACACCGCCAGAAATTGCTTTAGCGATAATGGCCGACATTGTTGCTTATAAAAATGGCGTGATCTCATCAGAGATCACATGTAAAACGAAAAAGTTAGTGAGTATAAATTAAATACAATGTAATTTTATTTCTAATAGCTCACGCCATTTTAGATGGCGGAGCTAGCTACAAACAATATAGTTAGTATGTAGAAGTAATAGCTTCTCCCATTTTTACTAAATACTTTGATGCGTCATACCTGTCTGTCATTATTTCAATGTAAGCTGCGCTATCGAGAGTTTCAATATGTTGTAAGGCATCATTGAGTTCATCGCAGGTTGCTACTTTTTGGCAATACCAATCATCGCACCCAAATGCCGAAGGCAGTTGTGCATAATTCCATTGAGTAACATCGTTATAATAATATTCAGGTTCTTTACAAAATAGTCGTTCGATAAGGTAGCCGTCGTTATTTAGAACAAAAATAATAGGCTTAAGCCCAAATCGTGAAAATTGACTAATTTCTTGTATTGTTAATTGGTGAGCACCTTCACCAGTTATTAAAATAAGACGGCTGGAGGGAGATGCTAAAGCTGCTCCTAATGCAGCAGGAGTGGCCCAGCCAATTGATCCCCATAAAGATTGAGAATGAAATGATGCCCCCTTAGGTAAAAGTGCAAATGATAAGCCCATGGTAAATGTTCCTGTATCACCAAATATAATATCGTTAGGCTTGAGCATTTTTTCTAAACGAGGGTATAAGAATGTTTCCGTTATTTCTTGTGTTTTTGAACTTATTGGTGTACCAAGTGATTGTGCTTTAGGGTAATTATTATGATAAAAATAATAATTAGAAGTTGATATCAATTTATCTTTTAACGATGAGATGACATCCTTCATATAAATCTCATCGTAGCGTTGGCCACTAATCACAACGTAATTATCCATAATGTGTATTATGTTTCCCTCTTCAATATTAGAGGTGTAACAAGCAGTATTAAAATCTGACATTATAGTGCCGATATTTAAAACACAATCACAGTTTTCTACAAATGAAGTCACTTGTGGATTGATGAACTCCCCCGCATACATTCCAATATATTGTGTATTAGTTTCATCTAAAACACTCTTATCCATATAAAAGGTTGTATAGGGAATATTGGTTTTTTCGATAATAGTTTGTAAGCTTTTTTGTAATCCTAAACGTAGAGATATTGACCCTGCTAATAAACAGGGTTGCTGGCTATTTATTAATTTATTTAAGATGAGATGGATAATGTTTTTTAGTATTTCTGGATTGGTTTTTGGTATTAATGGAACCATATTATGAGGTGACTTAACTACAGTTTTTACAGCATAATCAGCAGGTAATCCAAAATAAACTGGGCGACGCTCGTGTAAGGCACAAGTGATTAATCGCTCTGTTTCTTCAATACAATTTTCTGGGGTTATAATGGCATGGGCGCAGACAATATGCTGGCTCATTTTATAGAAAACATCATAATCACCATCACCTAAAGAATGATGGTTAATTAGACGTTTTTTCTTTGATTGGCTTGGTGGCATTCCGACAAGATGAAATATCGGTAACCTTTCTGCATAGGAACCCGCTATTGCGTTGAGTACGCTTAATTCGCCAACGCCAAATGTGGTTGATAATGCAGCGGCACCTTTTATTCGAGCATAGCCATCAGCGGCATAGGCTGCATTTAGTTCGTTACAATTACCAATCCAACGCTGTCGAGAACTAACACAAACAGCGTCATTAATAGGAAATGAATAATCACCAGGAACACCAAAAATATCTTCAATGCCTAAGTCATATAACTTCGATAAAATATATTCAATCACGGTTTCTTTCATTTAGTCTCTCCAGTTAATAATTATTTTTTCTTCATTTATAATTTTTTATTAGCTATTTATTTTTATTGAAATTGATTTGATAATAGTTAAGGAGGGTGAAAATGAAAGTCTTTATTTTATAATAAGTCTAACGAAATTGATTAAATTCATTATTTAATCGGATATTATAAAATCAAATAGAAGATTAAATTGGTAGAGTAATAAAAAGCAGTCAGCCTCACTGCTTTTTTATATTTAAAATATCACTAAACAGAGATCAACGCTGAGCCGCAATCACCATAATTTCAACAAGGACTTGCTCTCGAGCCATATTTGCTTCAACTGCTGCGCGGGCTGGGCTATTTTCTACAGGCATCCAATTTTCCCATACTGCATTAAAGGCCGAGAAATCTCTCGCCATATTTTTAATCCAAACTTGAGCAGATAAAATTTGTGTTTTATTACTGTTGCTGGCTGCTAATAACGTATCAATTTTAGCTAAAACATCTTCAGTTTGCTGGGTAATATCACCTGTTAGGTCATTAGGTACTTGCCCTGATAAATAAACTATCCCTGCATATTCAACACTGTCAGCTAAGCGTGGTTTCGGGTTGTTACGTTTGATGGACATGATTACCTCGTTAATCCAGTTAAAGAAATTGGCGTTTTTTGTTCTGTAATTAATTGAGTCAATATTTCCGCGCTGCCTGCGGCAAGAGTAAACCCTAAACTGCCATGTCCAACATTAAGCCATAAATTTTTATAGGTTGTTTTTCCTAATATTGGTGGGCCTTTTGGTGTTGAAGGGCGTAACCCACACCAGCTTTCAGCATCGTCAATTTTAGGTAGTTCAGGAAAGGTATGTTTAATAATCTTCTTAAGAGCTTGTATTCTATTTTCACGTAAACCATGCTTGTCATAACCAATATCAACCATCGCAGCAATGCGTAATTGCTCATTAAGTTTGGCATAGACAATTTTATTGCCGTAATCAGTCACGTTAATTTTCGGAACAATATGCTCAGCTTGCGGGTATTCGACACTTAGACTATATCCCTTTAACCCTAAAATAGGGACATTAATATTCAGTGGTTTTAATAACTCGCGGCTACCATTACCTGCGCAAACAATAAAATCATCAGCTTGGATAGTTCCCTGGTGAGTGGCTATTCCTGTAATGCTGTTATCTTGTGTAATGAAAGATTCAACACTGTGTTGCAAACAAAGCTTAAATTGCGGTTGCATGAGTAAATATTGCAGTAGATTTTTGCAGAATAAATAGCAATCTGCACTCTCATCATCAGGAGCATATATTGCCCCGACTAGTTGAGGCTGTATATTTTTTAATGAAGGCTCTAGCTCAATAATTTTAGCGGGTGTTAATACTTTTTGAAATTGTTTATCAACCGTTTCACTGGCTTTATGAAAACTCTTATTATCACGATGGATAATTAATTTCCCTGATTTTTCCCAAGCAAAATCGGCAATATCACCATTGTTACGCCATTTATTCATTATTTCTTGGCTCAGGAGTGATAAACGTAAAAGATGGGTACCATTAATTTTATTGGTATTACGGTTACAAGCTAATGTAAATTGCGCTAGCCAAGACCACTGTTGTAATGAAGGCGTTATTTTTAAATTTAAGGGGGAGTCATTTTTCCCCATCCAACGTAGGCCTTGTAAAGGAACACCTGCATCAGCAAGGGGAGAAACATAGCGATAGCTGAGTTGCCCACCGTTAGCAAAACTGGTGTGCATACCGACATCTGTATCTGATTCAACTAATGTTACGGTTTGGCCTGCTTTAATTAATGCATAGGCGGTGCTTAAACCAATCACACCAGCTCCAATAACCACTACATGTTTAGTCATAATAATCCGTAACCCATAATAACCAAGATGTTATTATTTAACGGTGAATAAGCTAACTAAACAATTGAGTTTTCATCACTAGAGTATAACTTTTGGTTAACTACTTTATTTCTTTTCTCAAGTGTGGATGCCAAGGTATTAACATAATTCTGTGCAGCTTTGGTTAATGGTTTATCTGCGCGATGAAAAACGGATACGGCAAGGTGTAAACCTTCCTGTAAAGGGTAAATCATTGATTCAGGCAATGTATGTTCGGCTGAAAAAATATCGGTAATACTGCAACCTAAACCTGCCTGAACAAATTCTGCAGCCATATGATAGGTATGCACACTAATATTCGATTCTGCAAACTCATGACGTTTTTGTAATAGCTGAGATAAAGAATCAGAACCAGGGTGGATCCAACGCTCTTGGTCGATATCAGTGAGCGAAACAGGTGAGTGCAATGGTAATTTGCTATCCACATAAACTAATGGGATATCTGCAATAGGTAAAACCGTAATACCACCTTCAATTTCAAGGTTAAAGCCAATACCAATATCGAGATCTTGTTGGGTTAATAACTGCAGAATATCGGTTGTATGATGTGTACCGATCGTAAGTTTGATATTGGGGTGCTTTTTAATAAATTGAGCGGTCACTTCAGGTACTAAGTTTAGCCCTAAGCTAGGTAAGCAACCAATGGCTAATTTGCCTTGCGGATCACGTGATAAGTTTTGCGCTAAAATTCTGAGCTTATCTAAATTATGATAAACTTCCTTCGCTTCTTCAAATAGCAGGTTTGCCTCAGCTGTAGGAATTAACTTCCCTCTTATCCGTTGGAATAATACTAAGCCAAGTTGTTGTTCTGCATGTTTTAAGGCCTTGCTGGCAGCAGGTTGTGAGATATGTAAAACCTCAGCTGCGCGAGTTAGAGAACCACAGGTCATGACCGCATAAAAAATATCGAGATGCCTTAACTTCATTTTCAGAAACCTATTATTTGCTTTTACTCACAGAAACCGACTATTGGTATTAATTCGCATATTCTACCGAATTAATACCAATTAATCTGAACAACTATTCATTTTGTGCTGAAAATGGTGAAAGGAAATTAGGCGGTTTAAATTAAATAGAGATAAAAAGTGAAGGCCAGACTATATACTTGGGTTATAGCCCAGCCTTTATGGTTGTGTACTAGGTAAAATACGTGCCGATTTCGATAAAGATTTTAATTAAGATACTATTTGAAATATCGACAATAAATGCACCCACCATAGGCACCACTAAAAAGGCTTTATGGGAAGGGCTGAATGCTTTAGTGACGGTCTGCATGTTAGCGATAGCGGTTGGTGTTGCACCCATTCCAAATCCACAGTGCCCGGCACTAATAACAACGGCGTCATAATCTTTGCCCATCATTTTAAAGGTAACAAATGTTGCAAATAAAACCATAACCACCGTTTGTACTGCAATAATAATCAGAACAGGGCCTGCCATACTAGCGAGTTGACCGAATTTTAAGGACATTAGCGCCATTGCTAAGAATAATGACAAGGCTACGCTACCTAATACATCAACGGTTGGTTCAAAAACTTCATGTTTAAATATATGTGTTAAGACATTGCGAATAATAATACCGACAAATAAGCACCAAACAAAGGTTGGCAATTGCATGACGGTATCTTTAAAATATTCGCTAATATAGCCACCAACAACAATACAGATAATTAGCATTGAGATGGTTTCAATAACATTATTGGCATTAATTTTACGTTTAACACTCGGTTGTTCGAAAGCTTCAACGATGGTTTCTTTTTCGAGTTCAGTACTTTTAGGGATCGCAACTTTTTTCAATAAATGGCGAGCAACAGGGCCACCAATTAACCCACCGAGGACTAAGCCTAAGGTTGCACACGCCATAGCTAATTCAACAGCACCTGTCACACCATATTTATCAGCTAATATTGGTCCCCAAGCCCCTGCATTACCGTGGCCACCCGTAAGTGTGATTGAACCCGCAATTAAACCAATAAATGGACTTTCATTAAGCATGACAGCCATTCCCATACCAACGGTATTTTGAATAGCAATTAATATAGTCACTGCTATCGTTAATAAGACAAGTGGCTTACCACCTTTTATTAAACGCGAAAAATCTGAGCTTAATCCAATTGATGAAAAGAACGTAATCATCAAAATGCTTTGTAGTGAAGCATCAAAAGTAAATGAATACCCTGCAGTTTTATCAACAATTAATAGAATGATAGCAACAATAAAGCCGCCAACAACGGCTTCAGGGATATGGTTTTTTTGTAGAAAAGGTGTGTATTTGACAACAAACATACCAATCAACAGCGCCAAACAAGCGACTAATAAAGTGTAGCTGGCATCTAGGATCATTATTTTACCTCAAGTTAGTTTACCAGAACTTTCACTGTTGTTATTTAACATTAGCGATAAATTAAGTTACTTTGTGCAACTTTTATTTAACAATGAGTTTTGTTTGGGTATCTATAACTTTTAGTTAACCCTAGCCTGAGTATTAAATGGGTGACAACGAGGTCTTATATGCAAATTTTCTTGGCTAAAAATAGCGAGAGACAGCATGAACAGCAGGTTTCTGTTGAAAGGGATCATTTTGAAGATGGCATGTAAGGATAAAATTGTTTTTTTTGGGAACTCATGTAACTGAAGGCTTATGCTACCAAGTAATTATAAGAAGTGTGATGTACAACATAAAAGAAAATGGACAGATTAGAGTGAAAAATGAGGTAAATAATCCATTATTGGATACTGAGTGAAAATATTGTCTAGCCTATAGATAGGACAATCTTCAGAGATCAGGGGACGGCGTTGCCGTTAGCGTTAAATATACGACCTTTTATCAATAGCAAATCGTTGATGGTTACTTTTGAATATAATAAGTACAAATATAATCATTAAACGCTATTTGATAATTTTGTTTTAGGTTTATATTTGGTTTTTTTACCATCTTATTGAGACTGTCTAATTTGGATGTTATTTAATAGCTTGTTTTCATAAGTATATTGTCATTACCTTTCTTTTTGAGAGATATAAAAGAAAAATTCACCTGAATATATCGTTAATTAATTTTTTGCTATAGTACCTAATTACAATGGGTTAGATTATATTTTGATTATTTAATAATGAGATGGCATGTAAGTTTAACAGGGTGTTTCAAATCTAAATTTTTTATTTATTAGATAATTTGAAGATTATTTATGGAGTGTTTTAAATGCAAAAAACGATCCGTCAAGTCACCTATGATTTATTACGTAAGTTAGGTATTACAACCATTTTTGGCAACCCAGGTTCGACAGAAGAAACATTTTTAAAAGATTTTCCGAGTGATTTTCGTTATATCCAAACATTACAGGAAGCCTCTGCTGTTGCCGCCGCAGATGGTTACGCGCAGGGAATGCGTAAAGTTGCGATGGTGAATGTGCATACTTCCGCAGGGTTAAGTAATGCCATGAGTAATATTTTGACTGCCTATATGAACCGAACACCATTAATTATTACGGCGGGAAATCAAACACGAGAAATGTTATTGATTGAGCCTTGGCTAACCAACATTGAGCCTGAAACGTTGCCAAAACCCTGGGTAAAATGGAGCTATCAACCAGTGCGTGCGGAAGACGTCCCCGCTGCTTTTATGCGAGCGTATGCAATGGCTCTGCAACCACCTGCTGGGCCAGTATTTTTATCTATCCCACTGGATGATTGGGATAAGCCCGCACTAGCACAAGAAGCTGTTGTTCGTTCTGTACCGCAGCGCATTGGTTATGATCCAGCTCGACTACAAGAGTTTGCTTCAGCACTATCGAATGCGAAGAATCCTGTACTTATTTATGGTTCCGCCATTGCAAGAGGGGAAGGTTGGGATATCGGCATTAAACTTGCTGAAAAATTAAATGCGCCAGTGTGGGCTGCGCCTGCATCTGAACGGCCGCCATTCCCAGAAACTCATCCTCTGTATGCAGGTGGGTTACCTTTTGCGACAAAACCGTTATCTGAAAAACTCGAAGGACATGATTTAGCCATTGTTATTGGAGCTCCTGTATTTAGGTATTACCCTTATGTTGCAGGCAGTTATATCCCTGAAGGACTGAAATTACTACACATTACAGATGACCCAATCGAAGTGGCTAGAGCTCCTATTGGAGATAGCTTGTTAAGTGATGCTGTACTCGCACTAGAAGGGTTAATTAACTTGGTTGCGCCTCGTACTGGGACAAAAACGGTGGAAAAACAACCTCATGGAATGGCACCGTACCCAGCTGCAGCTGAACAAAGCAGTAATAGCCCAACACTGAGTGCAACGCAATTATTTCGCACCTTGAGGGAAGTTTCACCAAAAGAAACCGTCTTGGTGGAAGAGTCCCCTTCAAACCTCGGTGAACTTCATCGTGAATGGCCAATTGAATTTCCTGATTCATTCTATACTTTTGCAAGTGGTTCATTAGGCTGGAATTTACCAGCAAGTGTGGGAATTGCATTAGCCGAAAGGGACAGCGGGCGCCATCGCCCAGTGATGGCAATTATTGGTGATGGCTCTATGCAGTATTCAATTCAAGGCTTATGGAGTGCTGCGCAGCAGAACTTACCTATTGTGTTTATCATTCCGAAAAACAATGAATATGGCATTTTAAAATCATTTGCAGTATTGGAGGAAACACCAGGGGTTCCGGGGCTTGATATTCCAAATTTAGATATCGTGGCTTTAGGAAAAGGATATGGTTGTGCTGCGGTGAGAGCCAAAACGATAGAAGACATTAAGCAAGCCTGTGAAGAGGCATTTAGGCGTAATGGACCAACAGTGATTGAAGTGCCTATTTTACCGTCAATTCCTCCACTGATTTAACTATGTATCGTTGATTAAATGGCTCCTAATTAGGGGCTATTTACTTCAAAGTGTGAGGCCGCTATTTGGGTAGCTGAATTAATGCCAGTGGAACTGACTTCGATCCTAGTGGTAGCAAAAAACGCCTATTTAACAGGGGATTCTGTTGATTGGGAAAATCAGTTGATGAGTGTCACGCAATGCGCGAATTATTTAGCTGAGCGTATTCGTATTTATTCTTAGGTAACTTAAATCAATGTGTCTTTTGATGCTTTCTTAATACCAATCAAATGACGTTTGCTTGATGTTTAATGAATCAAAAAGCAAATGGCTTATACTGCATTATTGTTTTATTAATAATGAAATAAAAATGACTAAAAAATCGATAAACCCGGCTTCTATCTTTAATTCTTTGCAGTATGGCTTTAGCCAAGCTATAGAAATAACGGGAACCCGACAATTATTTTTATCGGGTCAGGTTGGAGTAAATGCCGCGGAAGAAACTGTTGCTGGGGGTATTTACGAACAAACCGTACAATCATTAATCAATATTGAATATGTATTGCATGAGGCAGGTGGTGATTTATCTCAGGTGGCTATGCTACGTATTTATATCAAAGAGGGCTTTAATAGCCATGAGGAACAAGCGGATATTGCGAAAGCATTAAAAGAAAAGTTTCCAAACAATCCTCCTGCTTCATCTTGGGTTATTGTTTCTGGGCTTTCCTTGCCGGAATGGTTAATAGAAATAGAAGCTCATGCAGTTTTAAACTAAATTTATTAGAATAGAAAAGCCGACAGTGGAAAAATCGGCTTTTCTGGCACTAATGGTTTAGTGTTTCACTAGTGTTGAGAAATAATAAACAAGAGGTACCGCAAGTATCCACAAGCTAATTGGAATTTCTCTCCACTTGCCAGCAACGGCTTTAATTAAGATATAGAATAACAACCCACCGGCGATACCCGTACCAAAGCTATTAGCGATTAGCGTAATCATCACCATCATTAATACGGGTAAGCCATCGGTAAAATTGCCTAAGTCTACTTTTCGTAAACCACTGAACATATTTAGTCCAATTAAAATCAGAGCAGGAGCCGTGGCTTGTGCTGGGATCATTAATGCGATTGGTGTAAATAGCAGCATTAATAAAAACATAAAGGCTGCAGCAAGAGCTGTCATACCTGTTTTACCTCCAGCCTCTGCCGCCGCTGAGGACTCAATAAGTGCGGTTGCGGCTGGAATACCGACCCATGGGCCTAGTGCTGCAGCAATTGAGTCAACGAGAAAGGGACGGTTAATATTGGGCATATTACCTTCTTTATCTAATAAACCAGCTTCTCCGCCAACCGCTAATGTTGTCCCCATGGTTGAGAAAAATTCAGCAGCAAAAAAGACAAATAAGAAAGGAAGAAACGCGATATTTAATGCGCCAATTAAGTCTACATGCCCTAATACAGGAGCCACAGAATGTGGAATACCAATAAAGCTTTCAGGTAATTTTGTGACACCAAAAGGAATACCTAAGAGGGTTGCAAATAAAATAGCCCATAAAATTCCGCCCGGTATTTTGCGAGCTTGTAGTGCAATTGCAACGAAAAAGCCAGCAAGTGCAACTAATGCTCCGGGGGAAAGAAAATCACCAAGCATTAATGCATTTGTTTTTGGGTTAGCGAGTACTAATCCTGCATTTCGAAAGCCTAATACGGCAACGAAAAGACCAATTGATGCAGTTAATCCGAGTTTAATTGATTGTGGGACAGAGCGCGTAACAACTTCACGCAAACCAAATTTAGTTAATAGGAAAAATAAGATCCCTGACCAACAAGCAATGCCGAGCCCTATTTGCCAGTCAATACCTTCACTGCCTGCAAGTGTAATACCGACAAGGACTGAGCCTCCAATACCAGGGCCAACAATAAAAGGTAAGTTTGCATAGAATGCCATTAATAAACTGGCAATGACGAAGACAATAATTGTTCCGGTGGTTGCGGCTCCTTTATCCATCCCTCCAACGGCAAGTAAACCGGGGATCACCACGAGCAAGTAAGCTGCGGCTAAAAAACCGGTCACCCCAGCTAAACACTCTGTTTTTACTGAACTGCCGCGCTCACGTAAAGCAAAGCGCCTTTCTAGCCAACTCCCTGATGTTGGCGTATTTATTGAATTGTCAGCCATTAATTGGCTCTCCTATCATTATTATTAATTTTCTATGCGTGCTTAGCAGTATGGATGACAGCGTCAACGATTTGACGTGTTGTTCCATCCGTTAATCCTAAATCGGTTAAATGTGGGCCTGCATTGCAAGCAAGACAGGTTCCTTCAATAGCCTTAAAGACTCGATAAGGTGGCTCCCAATCAGCGATTTCACTGCTTAATTCACGCAATTGGCGAAATTGAGCAGCCAGCTCAGTTGCGGGTAAATCAGATAGCATACCGGCAATTGGCATAGCGACATGAGCTAAAACCTGACCATTTTGTACTAACGCCATACCTCCACCACTCTCGATTAATAAATTAGCGGCGATGGCCATATCATCAGGGTCACGACCAAGGACAACGAGGTTATGTGAATCGTGTGAATAGCTAGTCGCAATGGCTCCGCGTAATTCCCCCCAACCCTCAAGTAAGGCTATCTGAGGTAAAGCATCGTGGCGGCCGTGACGGTGTTGAACTCGAATAAGGCTGAAATTATTCGGCACTTGTACCACGCTATTTTTGATTTGTACGTCAATTTCGCCCCATTGGGTAAAACGTGCCCCACGAATATGACGTAAACGCGCACTACCATTATTGATTCCATCAATTTTTAACGTGCAATCATTTGGGGTGATTGGCGAGAGTTGCATGGTGTCTCGCGGTGGTAAAATATCATTATGTGCACTTAATGCATTGATAAGTTGGTTATTTTCTGCAATTTTTTGGCCTGATACATACACGGCTTGTGCTTTCAACGTTTCCAATGAATCGAAGATGACTAAATTTGCTTTTCTCCCTGCAGCAATTAGGCCAAGGTCATGGCGTTGCAAGCGTATTGCAGCATTAAATGTAGCAAAGCGTAGTACGTCCGTTGCTGGCATTCCATGCTCAATTAACAGGTTTAATAACGCAATAATGCCACCTTTTTCAATTAATATGTCGGGAGGCACGTCATCCGTGCATACTGTGATTTGTGATGACAAATGCGGTAAGGATTTTAATGTGGCAACAATATCAGGAAGGAGGTAAGGATGTGAGCCACGAATTTGTAATGTAAGGCCCGCACGTAGCTTTTCAAGGGCATCTTCAGCCGAGGTTAACTCGTGATCAGAGGTGACGCCGGCAGCCAGATATGCTTGGAGATCAGCTCCTTTTAAACCTCTTGCATGGCCTTCTATAAGCTTGCCTGATGTAATTCCTGCATTTAGAATTTCTTCCATTCTGTCACTGCCATGGAGCACACCAAACATATCCATGACCTCGGCTACGCCACGAACTTCCGGCCAACTCAGCATGGTTGACATTTCATTCCCAGCAAAGTCTGCTCCAGACATTTCTAAGCCAGGTGTTGATGGCACTGACGAAGGGGCTGCAACCATGACATCTAGCGGTAAATTTCGGCTAGAATCAATAGCATAACGTACACCTCCTAGGCCTAATACATTGGCAAGCTCATGGGGATCCCAAAATACAGCCGTTGTTCCTTGAGCTAGAACTATTTCGGCATAACGTACAGGGGGTAAGTGTGAGCTTTCTAAATGGACATGAGTGTCTATTAAGCCAGGTGAAATGAAATAGCCTGATAAATCATGGGTTTCATTTGCGTCCGTACGGGTTCCAGTAGGATGAACGCTAGCAATTAGGTTGCCGGTGATCCCGATATCTGCAAGGCGAACTTCACCGGTTACCATATCAACAATATTGGCATTAGCGAGTAAAAGGTCAAAAGGCTTTTCGCCTTTAGCAGATTGAATGACGTGACGCCTATTTTGTTCTGTTATGCACATAAAGATACCATTCCTACAATTTATGATTGTTACTTTATGAGCAACGCAAACGTTTGCCAAGATGATAAAATTTATCATGTGATAAGAAATGGTTATAATGAATCGAGATATTGGCTAATCCAATAAAAGTAAAAGAACATTATTATGATAGAACCTTGGCAGAGGCTGCCTGCACTCACGCTCAAACAGCTACAGTATTTTGTGACGTTAGCGAAACTTCGTCATTTTACCGAGACCGCTAATCGTCTAGCGGTAAGTCAACCTGCTTTGAGTAGTGCTTTGCGGCAAATAGAGACGGTTATCGGAGGAAAGCTAATTAATCGCACAGCTTCATCCGTAACATTAACGGAGCTAGGTGCTGCAATTTTGCCACATGCACAGCAAATACTGAGTGTTTCTCATCGCGCATTTAGTGAAATTCAAAAAATAATCGCGGAAGGAGGGGATGGAACATTACGTATTGGCTTAGTTCCTTCCGTAAGTTCTCTGTTATTTCCTGCTGTGCCTGAACTATTAAATCAATATTTTCCGAGGCTTAATATTGAGTTTTATGACCAAACGAATGACGCTTTGATTAATAAACTTATCAATCATGAAATTGATTTCGGTATTGGGGTGTTAGATAGTTCAGTACCTCAGAATTTAGCTATTTTTCCACTACAAGATGACCCTTTTGTGGCTGTTATCCATAATGATGACGCAGTAGCGGATAATAGATTTCATATGCCATGGAAGCTACTCAATAACCGTGATGTGGCTGTATTTTCGAAGGGTAATATTCAACGCTTGGTCGCTGCGACAGTGGAAAGTCACCGTTTAAAATTAAAGATTCGCTATCAAGTGGATTACATTGAAACGCTATATGGCTTAGTTCGCTCAAAACTCGCGATTGCGATTTTACCACAGCTTTATACTGTACATTTACGTGATCCAGAATTGAAAGTTTTACAATTACAACAACCCGAGTTAACTCGTACAGTAGCCTTAATTCGCAATAGCCAACAAACGACGCCGTTAATGGATGAGGTTTTTCAGGTATTGTTAAAAGTATTGCGTGATAATAACGCATAAGTTATATCCATTAAATTGGTAACTACCGCATTTATCGTAAAGTTATTTTATTCGAATAACTGAATAATGGTTTCTAATATCCAAAATAATATTTTAAAGAGCGTCATACAATAGCTCTAATTTTTAGTTAATAAGTCAGGGTTAATGATTTTTGGAATAACATTATGAATACTATACTAAAATATAGCTGTTTTATAACTGTAACTATATTACTTTCCGCTTGTGACGATATGGAACTTTTAAGTGGTAAGGGTAAGTTTTATTATAGTAATCCAAGTACAAACACGATTACGTTTAAGCTAGATGGCAAAGGTTATGATGTTTTACCGGATGATAAAGGCGTTGTTTTACTTTCTAGTGGACCACACCAATTAGTTAGTGGTGAAGGTGACGTGACGGATTTCTTTGTTTTTGAAAATAACTCTGGCGGGATTATTAACCCAAATCATTTTGTTTACTACACCTTGTCTGAAGTTTATGCTGTTGATGGTAAAGAAGATAGGTTTAAACCTGCTAGCTATCCCATTACAATTAATGGGCACGAGCTTGAGCTACCGGCCCGCAGTTCTAACGCAACGCTTATTGATGCAAATATATTTAGGTGTAGCTACCCAGTAGGAGAAAGCTTTCCTGATTCAATCACACTCTATGATGATAAGTTAGATGGAAATATTAAATCTAAATGCTTTGATAAACATGAATTAATTGCCTATTTAGATAATGAATATGGGCAAAAATTATTACCGGATCCTGCTAATCATGAAGCTGCAGATTCTATCAATATGGCATTTATATATGAAGTTCCAACTGTTACTTTTGATAATACGGATGTACAGATAAAAGCCGAAAAATTAATTCAGTTAGCTACACGATTAAAAAATACTGATGATGTTGATATCCATAAAGAATTAAACCAAGAATTTCACCATGCTATTACTGAGTTAGTACATGAGCAGGCTCGAAGCGCTTCATCAAACTCTGTTACAGAAAATATAAAGTATAATAATTTTATTCAAGAAATTAATGTAGTAAGAGAACATGGTATTTGGTTAAAACAGTAATGGTTTAAGGGGATATACTATTTATATACTTACTTAGGAAGATTATTTTCAAGTAATAATTTTTGGAATTAATTAAGAAAATGCTTATTAAGTATACAGAGTAATCTTATTTTAAATAACTGATGAAAAAGCCAGATTGGTATGGTTATATTAACCACACCAAGGAACTCGGCGATGAATTTATCCATACAATCCGTTTTCACCGTCATATCAGCTGCATTTTTGTTTTTATTTTCCTCTATTGCTAGTAGTACTACTATTATTAATACTAAAAAAGATCCCGATATTTTAGATTTAGTGTTTATTCTAGATAAAAGTGGTTCAATGTCAGGATTCGAAACCGATACAATCGGTGGATATAATAGTGTATTAACTGAAAATAAGGGAAAAAAAGCAAAAACCTACATTACAACTATTTTATTTAATGACAAAACAAGTTTACTTCATAATAGAGAACCCATTGAAAAGGTTTCTAATCTAACACTTGATGATTATCCCGTTGGTGGCTATACCGCATTATTAGATGCGATAGGAGACGGCATTGAAAAAATGCAAGAAAATAGAAAGGTTACAAAAAATAATAATGTTCTTTTTGTGATAATTACAGATGGACAAGAAAATAGTAGCCGTAAATATTCTCAAGCAAAAATTAAAGCCATGATTAAGTCCGCAGAAACAGAAGATAAATGGGATTTTATTTTCTTGGGAGCGAATATTGATGCCATTTCTGAAGCAGAAAATATTGGAATTAAAAGTTCAAATGCCACTGGTTATGTCCAAGATGGGACTGGATACGACAAGGCTTACCGTGCGGTAAATAAAGCGGTGGAAGCTAAACAAAAGTCTGCGCCAATATCAGAGGATTGGAAACAAGAAGTTGAAGCGGATGTGAAGGAACGAAAAAAATAATAATATGTTCAAATCTACGCAGTATTTTATTATTTAAAATGCCTAATAGTTGATGATAGAGTTGCCAGTAAAGCCCCTATAGCAAGGGTAATAGGGGCTTTTATTTTATTATTATCATTATTTAGTTTGTTTTAAGGCTGTAAACATTTTTTCAGCAAGTATGTTTTGTGCCGACTCGATTCCTGGTAATACAAAGTAGTACCCACCACCAAAGGGCTTGATATAGCGTTCAAGCGGTTCACCATTAAGGCGCTTTTGAGTGTCGATAAAGCCTGTTTTTAAATTTTTCTGAAAAGAGACGAAAATTAAACCCATATCGAGAGCCCCTGTTTCGGTTAACCCGAGTGAATAGCTGTAGCTTCTTCGCCTTAGTTTTGCGGTATAACGTTCAGGATTACGGGGTTCTGCACGGCGCATATGGGAATCAAATAAAATACGGTCACCATGAGGGTCTTGGCCAAACTCAGGATCATCGTGCTCCTTTTTCATGCCGATAGGGGCTCCTGAATCTTTATGCCGACCAAAATCATTTTCTTGATCTTCTAATGGCGTTCTATCCCAAAATTCTAAATTAAAACGAATGAGACGTACTGCTTGGTATGTCCCTCCGTCACACCAAGATGGTTCTTGACTGCCTTTTGTTATCCAAATTAATTCGTTCATCAATAAATTGTCATCAGCGGGTGCATTTCCCGTTCCATCCTTAAAACCAAAAAGATTGATAGGAGTGGAATGGTTATCAATATCTCGTGCAGGTAAGAAGCCGTCGATTTTCCAGAGAGGAAAGCTGTATGGAGAAATATGACGCAAAATATCACGTAATGCATAGATAACGCTTTCTTGGCTATTCGCGCATATTTGTAGAAGAAGATCGCCACCACACCATTTCTGCTCTAACCTATCGTTGGGGAAACTGGTCATTTCACTAAGATATTTAGGCTTGATTTTATTTAATCCGAACCGGTTATCAAACAGAGAGTTACCTAAAGCAACGGTGATGGTTAGTGAGTCGGGTTGCTGTTGCGTTCCCAGAATACCGGATTCAGCGGGAGGCATTTTATCATTATTGATTGAAGGTGCTTTTTGGGGTTGGGTTAAATCAGCAATGCGCTGGGTCAGTAGAGTAAAAACAGTCTGTAATTCTTCGATGGAATTTGCCGTCATATTAAATGCGATAAAGGAGGCATTTTTGGGTTCAGGCGTCAAAACACCGGCTTGGTGTGGCCCAAGATAATTGATTGCTTTGTCATAAGTGAGTTGGCAATCGGCGATTTTATCTTGTGCTTTTAATGCTGGGGCGGCTAAAACTGCACTACTAATTGCGAGCATTTTTAGGGCATTACGCCGGGACATTCCGTTGGTTTGCAATATATTTCTCAGTTTAGCTTGCATAAATGTATGCCTTAATATTTATAGTAAACATCGACATCGAGCTCAGCACGTAATTTTGCTAAAGTTTCGGCTTGCTGAGTGAGTAATGAATAAAGCGCCATTTTGTCTTTGAGTTGTAATTGGCTATAAGGTTGATATGTCGTATTTGATAGTTGATATGACTGCATTATTTGGTTAATCAGTTGGTCATTTTTTTGTATTTTTTCAAGGGTCTCTGGCTTGATAAAAGGCTTAATAATTTCAATTATCTTTTGTGACCCTTTTAAATTAGCAGCAATATCAGTTAAATCAGACAAACTGTAGATATTTTCTTTACCGCCCAATTTTGTTTCTAAGATCATTTCAATAAAATCAGCTGAGGCTTGCACGAGCTTAGGAATTTCAATGGTTTCAGTTGCTACCCGTTTATACAAATCACGCCCTTTAAGTAATAATTCTTGGTTTGCCGTTGAGGCAAGTTCAGTATTTTTTTGCATAAATAATTGGTATTCAACAAGATGAAACCCCGTAAAGCGGTAATCAGTTTCTTTATCAAGGAAGTAATCGGCTCTTGGATTAATTGTTCTATCCGTATTACCAAATAAAATAATAATCGGGCGTACTGTTTCATAATGTTGGTGAGCCTGAATATACGCGGCTTGGGCTTGTTCTAGCTTTCCTTGTTGTAAACTCTGTTGTAACAATTCCAATTGCGTCACCATTTCTGCCAATTCAGCAGTGGCAAAGGCTAAATAGGTTTGGATAGCATGTTGATATTTTTCAGGAGTAGGAATATCCCCTTTAGCGATAATGATGTTATCCCCTGTTTGTACAGGGGATCTCAGTGCTTTACCTTGAACCAAGTTAGGTAGTGCCATACTGAGTATTAAGCTAATCGAGACCCATTTGATGTTATGCCTCAGTGAGCTAGACATTTTTTTTGCTCCGAGTAAACAATGGGATCACAATAGCCCAATAAAGGATAAAGGTAATGACACTGAGCCAAATAGGCTGTGAACGATAGGCAAAGAAAGATGAGATAAAATTACCAGCAATACCCGAATCGTCAAGAAATGCAGTTGTATCCCAAGCGGGATAAATTAAAAAATCAGGGATGGAAAAATCATATTCAATCAGTAAGTTAGCGCTTTCTTCTACCCCTTTAAGTAGGAGAGATAACGCGAGGAATAATAGAATAACGCCGGTAACCTTAAAGAAGATAGACCATGAAACTAAACGATTTGTTAATAAGAATGCATAGAGTGTAAGGCCTGCAATTGCAATTCCACCACCGACTTCAATAAAGAAAGCCGATGCATTAGACGCGGTTAACGACATAATAAAGCTAGATAAAAAGACGACGATTTCGCTTCCTTCACGGGCAATGGCAATGGCAATAATCAATGCGGCGCCCCACCAGTTATGGTGAGCCGCATTACGGCTTATTCCTGATTCAATTTCTGATTTCATTGAGCTGCCATGCTTGTTCATCCAATACACCATTTGGACAATCAGGATACAAGCGAGTAGCTCCATAAAAATCATAAACAGTGATTGCCCTGTATCATCAAGGACATTAAATACGCCATAGATGAGAAGTGCGAGTAAGATGGAGGTAATAACCCCAATAGCGACACCGGCCCAAAGGTATTTCATACCATTATGTGCGTCAGGGTGACGTTTAATCCATGCATAAATAATACCAATGACAAGCAACGCTTCAAAACTTTCACGCCACACAACAAACAGAACTTGTCCCATGCTAAATCCTTTTATTTCGCAATGATCTCGCCTTTGGGGTGAGAAAGGTGGAAGTCATCAAAAAAAGTATATGTGCCAGGTTTCAATGGTGCGATAACAACAACAGAGCTTGCTCCGGGGGCTAAAACTTTTTCTTTTCTTAATTGAATACTTTCAAATTCTGCGGGCTCAGTGCCTGTATTGGTAATTTTAATGCGGATAATTGTTTTTGCAGGGACTTCAAGAACTCGCGGGATAAGATCACCATTTTTCATTTCTAATTCGACAGTATATTTTTCTGCAGCAAATGAAGATAGGGGAATTATTGTACAAGTGATAACCAGTAAAAAGCTCAGTAATGTTTTCATTTTGGCTTGGTTTATCCTTTTATAACGACAAACAAAAAAGGGCTTACGCAAGAAAATTCCCTTGGTTAAGCCCTTAACTAATTTAGGTTAAAAAATTAGTAACTACCTTTACGGCCAACACCTGCGTAGTCAAAATCCCAAGAGACTTCGAAAGGCTGGAACCAAGGGGCCACACCCGTTTCTTTATCAATATGACGGCCAAAGGCAACATCTTTATTGTGTGATGGCGGATAGATTTTATAGGTGACACGGTATTTACCATTGCCATCTAATTTGATGTTTTCCCCATAATGAGGGCCATCACTTGCCACCATAGGCATAAATGTGCCTGTTTGAGTTTGTGGTTTATCACCAAGTTTAGTGACTGAATATTCAATGGTTAGGTAAGGGATCCAATCGCCTTCTGCAAAGCCATTTGGGTTATCTTCAACAGCGTGGATATCTGCTTCTAAGTGGACATCTGCTTTATCTGCAGCTAAGTGAGACATTGCATGATGGCCTTCTTCGGTATCCATTGTAATTGGTTGTAGGTAAACACCTTGGATTTCCATTCCGTTTTTGATCACAGGGTGACCGAGAGGGTACTCTTGAGCTAATGCTGAGATTGAAAACAACGCGAGACCTGAAACAGCAGCTTTATAGGCGAGTTTCATTATTTTCGTCCTTACCATAAGTGATATAGAGCTGTAATGATAATCATTACTATTACTAAAAAACAAGTGGTAATTTACGATAAGTAAATTACTCGTCGCTAAAAATGTTTGTTTTTATATAAAAATCTAAGTGTTAGAAAAAGTTATTATTCTTTGAAAAATAACTTGCTAATAGTGTGTTCTATTAGGCAGTTTATTATTGTCTACATGATATATTTTGAAGGTGTGAATTTTACTGCGAAAGAACACTTCATTCATTTTGTTGAAAATAAAGGTATAGCCATGCAACGACGTTATCTTGACTGCTCTGCTTCAGAAATTGTAAAACTCAATAAAAAGAATCTATTAGAATCAATTAAAGCAAGTGAAGGGCGAATTTTGGTTTCTGAAACCATAGGCACAATTCAACCCGTATTAATGACAGTGACGAATGCTGAATTAGCCGCAAGCCAAGGTGCAGACATTTTATTATTGAATGTTTTTGATGTTAATCAACCGATTATGCAAGGCCTACCCGAAGGGGTTGAACCTGAGGAAATCATTCGCACACTTAAGCATTTAACGGGACGAGCAATCGGTGTTAATTTAGAGCCTGTACCTGAGGGCTTTAATAATCCGACACAAGATGCGCAATGGAAAATGTCAGAAGGGCGATTAGCAACAGTAAAAAATGCTCTTAAATTAAAAGAAATGGGTGCGGATATTATTGTTCTAACGGGGAACCCTGGCAATGGAGTAACTAATCAGGAAATTAACCAAAGCCTTAAAGAGCTTAAAGCTGTTGTGGGTGAAGATATTGTGCTTATTACGGGAAAAATGCACGCTGCTGGTGTTTTAAATGCTTCCGCAGAGCAACTCATCACAGATGATGATATTCGTACCTTTATTAACAATGGTGCGGATATTATTTTGCTCCCAGCTCCGGGAACGGTACCTGGGATTTCATTAGAATTTGTGCAAAAAATGGTAGGTTATTGCCATTCCCAAGGCGTGATGACAATGACGGCGATTGGCACTTCTCAAGAAGGTGCAGATTTACAAACTATTCGGCAAATTGCATTAATGTGCAAAATGGCCGGGACAGATTTACACCATATTGGTGATTCGGGTTATAACGGAATCGCATTACCTGAGAATATTTTAAATTATAGTATTGTGATCCGTGGTGTTCGTCACACCTATTCACGTATTGCTCGTTCGGTTAATCGCTAGTTGACATTTTTAGGTGATTTTTACAAAAATGGTTTGTAGAAATCACCTATTTAACATAAGTTTTTTCTATTATCCTCGCGTTAATTACAGATTATTTTCGATAAAAATTTATACAATTCCCTCAATTCTTCAGGTAAAATTTCGCCCATTTTTTAAAACAATAAAAGAAGTGAGTTATGTCGCAAAATACTAATCCGGTGCCAAAAATTGGCTTCGTTTCACTCGGCTGCCCGAAAAATCTAGTTGATTCAGAACGCATTTTAACTGAGTTGCGCACTGATGGTTACCAAGTCGTTCCAAGCTATGATAATGCTGACTTAGTCATTGTGAATACGTGTGGGTTTATCGATAGCGCGGTGCAGGAATCACTAGAAGCGATTGGGGAAGCTCTGAATGAAAATGGCAAAGTGATTGTCACAGGATGCCTTGGCGCGAAAGAGAACCAAATTCGTGAAGTACATCCAAAAGTTTTAGAAATCACTGGTCCACATAGCTATGAGCAAGTACTTAACCACGTGCACCACTACGTTCCAAAACCTGAACATGACCCTTTCTTGAGTTTAGTTCCAGAACAAGGGGTAAAACTGACTCCAAAGCATTATGCCTATTTAAAAATTTCCGAAGGGTGCAATCATCGTTGTACTTTTTGCATTATTCCTTCTATGCGAGGGGATTTAGATAGCCGTCCAATTGGAGATGTGTTAAATGAAGCTAAGCGTTTAGTCGCTTCAGGGGTAAAAGAGTTACTGGTTATTTCACAAGATACCTCTGCGTATGGTGTTGATGTTAAAAATAAAACGGGTTTTTGGGATGGGCAGCCGGTAAAAACTAGCATGGTGGGGTTATGTGAACAACTTGCTTCACTGGGTGTATGGGTACGTTTACATTATGTGTATCCTTATCCACATGTTGATGATGTCATCCCTTTGATGGCAGAAGGTAAAGTTTTACCTTACCTAGATATTCCGCTGCAGCATGCAAGTCCCAAAATTTTAAAGTTAATGAAACGCCCTGGCGCTGTAGAAAGAACACTTGAGCGAATTAAGCGTTGGCGTGAAATTTGCCCTGAACTCACCTTACGTTCAACATTTATTGTGGGGTTTCCTGGTGAGACAGAAGACGATTTTCAAATGCTACTCGATTTCTTATCGGAAGCGAAGTTAGACCGAGTAGGCTGCTTTAAGTATAGCCCTGTCGAGGGAGCGAAAGCGAATGAGCTGGCGGATCAAGTCCCTGAGGAAATTAAAGAAGATCGTTATCATCGTTTTATGCAATTACAACAACAAATTTCTACACAGCGTTTACAAGATAAAATTGGTAAAGAAATTTTAGTCATTATTGATGAAGTTGATGATGAAGGTGCTATTGGGCGTAGTATGGCAGACGCGCCAGAAATTGATGGTATGGTTTATCTTAATGGTGAATTTGGTGTTAACGCGGGGGATATAGTGAAAGTATTCGTTGAGCATGCAGATGAATATGACCTGTGGGGAAATATTGTCACTTCCTAAGTGAATCAGAGCGTTTTAAAAGTGTAAATGGCTAACTTAGGTAAATTAAGTTAGCCATTTTGTTTTTTACCACATTGATTTACTGCTTTTAATTGTGAAGAATTGATGTGGATCAAGCGGTTTAAATCTATCAATTAATAACTTGATCTAGAATATAATAATTAAATGGGAAATTGACATAATCAGATAACTCTTATCGAAGAATAAGGATAACTATGTCGGTTCATTTAATATTTCCAACTACAACACCTGTAAAAGAAAGTATTTATAATTCAGATGATTATAAATATATTGTAGAGCTTGCTTATACAACTATTGAAGGTGGATTAGCCTCATTACATGATAATAATATTCGAAGTTCTCTGATTAGCTCTGATGGAAAAACGCTTTGGCTTAGTCATGAGTTTGGGGGCAATTTTGAGATAGCAGCTTTATTATCTGATAATTTGACTTATGGTGCGCGGGCTAAGTTGTATACTGCGCCAATCGAATTACATGGGATTTTTTATTATCTAGCTCCAGTGTATTCACATGCTGGAGAGCCAGTTCTAGTTGTCGCTTTATCTTCAACTCAGAATAGCTGCAATATTTTGTTTGCACTCACGCAGGCTTTAGCAAGGGAAGCGAGTGGGAAATTGAAATTTCACTATTATGAACAAGAAATTTTTAAGGAAAATAAGGTAGAGCAACGATTCGCTAGCTTGGATATTCATTCAGTTGAGAAAGCTTTGATTATTGAAGTGGCGCAGGCTTGTGAAGGTAAAATTCAAAAAATGCATAAAGTCCTTGATATGGGGCGGACAACGTTATGGCGCAAACTAAAGCAGTATGAAATTAACATTAAAGACTACAAATAGCTTCTTACATATGCTTTGGACCGTAAAAAAAAAGCGCTTTCGCATGTTTTGTGGACAACAACAAAAAAGCATAAAAACAGCGAAGCGCGAAGAATTTACCAACATTTTGAACGACAGTCGATAGATAAATAAAGCATAATCTATCTGCTTGTGTCGTTACTTGATGTATCGAGAAAAGAAAATGAAAACGATACTTATTATGCTTGAGTTAGGTAAGTTGGTATGTCGTTTACAGCCCTATTTTTTTAGATTTGTGATGGATAAATATTGATGAGAAAGCGCATTGTCTTACTAAAAAATGGTGTGATAGGTGCACTATTATTTTAAATGATATTTCAGTAACACAAAAAAGTATTATTTTATTTTACAAGTATTAGTAGTTATTATTACTAGTGGAATTATCAATTCACTTAGGTTTCTTTAATCTGTGATAGAGTAGAACTATTGTTTATCACTTATAAAAACAAGTTATTATTTTAAAATTGACAGGATTTTTATCTATATTTATCTAAATTATAGTGCTCTTGGCATTTTTTAGGTAATTAGTTTCTGATGGCTTAGAGTCAAACCACCAGAAACTAATTACGCTATAACAAGATGAACATATCATATAAATTAAATATATTTAGGATAGGTATTAATGTATTCGTATTCTTGAATAAGTTGTGGCAGTGATTTAATACCTAGTTTCGTATAAATGTTAGAGCGATGAACTTCTACAGTTCTTGGTGATAGTGACAGTTTTTCAGCGGTTTCTTTACTGGTATTACCTTCTAATATCATATCCATGATTTCTCGTTCTCTAACCGAAAGACGGTTAAATTTATCAGAGAGGTAGGTATATTTTTTATACTTTTCATGCATATTTAAAAATAATTCTGTTGCGTTACTGATGGAGTTTAAAATTTCAATGTCCTTGAAAGGCAAAGGGAAAAAATCAAAAGCTCCGGCTTTAAAACTCTCACGGCACAAACTGATAGAAGGCTCTTCAGCAAGCACAATGAATGGAACAATACCAAATGAATTATTTATATTGTTTAATCTACTAATACGATTTTCATCATTGTTTAAGAATAATAAAATACATTCTTTTACATTACCCTCATTAGGGTAAGTATAATTACTCATAAACACTTCTTCGTTATTATAAAATCTAAAGATAAAACCAAAAGATTCCATCATTAGTTTCAGTTTATTCTTAAAGACATTATCACTTTCTACGATTACGTGAATGGTGTTATTCATCACCATACTCCTGTTGAACTGATTTGATATTCATACCAATCTGATTAAATACGTAGATAAATAAAGTGAAATTAAAATTTCACAATAATATTTTCTACTGATCGTTGTTCTTTTTATTAGTGTATTACTGACCTTAATTTATATTAAAAACATCATCTAGTTAAATTTAATATAAAAATAGAAACAATAGTTAAAGTTTGTGTCATTGGGTAATATTCGATTAATGACGTGTAACATATTATGTGAATTTACTTATTAAATGTGTTTTTTAACATAAAGTAATAGACAGAAATATTGTTAAAGCTAATCAATAATATCTTAAATCATTAGTCATAAAAAGTCTTAGATGTACACTTTATGCTGTTTTCTTAGGTGATAGTACTTAATCTGTGAATTGACGAAGATTAAGTGCTTTTTATATCTGACATGTTAAAATTTACTCTAATCTAGTTTTGATGAGTGAATATACTTAATGGCTTCTTTAAAAGACGTAGCTCGACTTGCAAATGTTTCATTGATGACAGTATCACGGGCAATTAATAACCCTGAATTACTCAAGCCTGAAACCTTAAAACAGGTCCAACAAGCTATTGAGTCACTCAATTATGTTCCTGATTTTTCTGCTCGTAAGATTAGAGGAAAAGGTTCTAGGGTTTCGACAGTTGGCGTTTTGGCCCTTGATACAGCGACAACTCCGTTTTCTGTGGAAATCATTCTTTCAATAGAGCAAACCGCGAGGCAATTCGGCTGGAGTAGCTTTGTTGTTAATATTACCTCCAGTGAAGATAGTGAAAGAGCTGTCCGGCAATTATTATCCCAGCGACCAGATGGTATTATTTATACTACGATGGGCCTTCGAGAAGTGACTATTCCTGAAGGATTACATAATAATCGTTTGGTTCTTGCCAATTGCATAGATAAAAAAGGGCAGTTTCCAGCCTATGTACCAGATGATTTTAATGGTCAATTGAATGCAGTTAATCGCTTAATAGAGAAAGGGTATCGGAATCCTCTTTGTCTTTATATCCCGCAAGAAACACTTGCTGGAAAAACGCGCCGTGAAGCGGTGGAATCTGCGTGGGCAACGGCTAATTTACCTCTAGAATCGCTTCAGCAATACCATTTAGAGTTAGGTGATGAACACTATTTAGATGTTATAGCTTTAATTAATAGTCACTTTAAGAATAAAAAACCGGATTTTGATGTCATTATTTGTGGAAATGACCGTATTGCATTTTTAGCTTACCAAGTACTACTTAGCCGTGGTTTACGTATCCCACAAGATATCGCAGTACTTGGCTACGATAATATGATAGGTGTTGGAGAACTATTTTATCCACCATTAAGTACGGTTGTGTTACCGCACTATCAGTTAGGTCAACAAGCCGCTTTGCACATCATAGAAGAACGGCAGCAAAATAGTGTTGAATATGTTGCTTGCGACTTGTTAGAACGTAATTCTTTTTAGTTTCGCCGAGAAGGCAAATCGAATAGACAGTTATTCAATCGCTTTCTTGAGTTCCCAATAAATCGCTTTTTCTAGCTTAGCCTGGTGATTTATTGCAAATAATCTTAAATCTCGTTCACTTTGGTGTGGGTAGATACGGCAACTAAAATTGAGTTCACCATCATTAATAAATACTTCCAAGCTAGAGTGGTCGATAAAAGCATTTATTTTAAGTTGATGACCTTGCGGTATCGGAGCACAACGATTATCACTAATGGTATATTCAGGGTAATGACGCATTAAGGTTAATTGCTGACTTTGGTTATCAACATAGAACTGCACGCCGTATCCAATCCAAAAGCCAAATTTTTCAGCTGGGCTTTGCTGTAAATCCCAAATAAGTTCTATTTCACAACTTGTCGCATTTTCATTTAATACTATGGTGCTGTTTTTGGCTAACATTGTTGCGGGAAAATGGCTTGCAGACTGGCGTAATGATTTCAATTCCTCTATAGGTTTAGAGATAATTTTACCTTGCTCATTCAGTGTTAGCTCTCTAGGTAAAGTAAAGCACCCTGACCACCCATGTTTTTGTGTGGGCATATGATTTTCCCACATATCCATCCAAGCGATAGCAATACGACGGCCATCTTTAGCTAAAAAGGTTTGAGGTGCGTAAAAGTCTTGGCCAAAATCAAGCTCAGTAAATGAATGTGAAATTTGATAAGGTAAATTAGGTGACCAATTACCAACCAAATAGCCATTTTGAAATAAATTTCGATATTGATAATTTTTTGCTTTTTTTCCTTGAGGAGAAAAAAGGGCAATAAATTTTTCGCCTAATGGAAAGAAATCAGGACACTCCCACATATAAACATTATTGTCGTCAGTTTTTGCTAGGATTTGATAGTTTTGATCCCAATTTAATAAGTCAGTAGAGTTAAATAAGAGGATTTGCCCTTGATCTTGAGAGTCTCTTGCACCAACCACCATCCACCATTTACCATCTTGTTGCCAAACTTTAGGATCTCTAAAGTGCATATAGCCATCAGGGGAAGGGAGTACAACACCTTTCTTTTCGAAATGAATACCATCTTCACTGATTGCAACACACTGTGATTGGATGATTTGGCTGTCATCACCTGGATTTGCTAACCAGATATGGCCTGTGTAAAACAAATACAATTTGTTATCGTAACTAATTGCGGAGCCTGAGAAACAACCATCTCGGTCATAATCTTCACTTGGTGCTAACGCAATGGGTTGGTGTTGCCAATGGACCATATCAGTGCTTGTTGCATGACCCCAATGCATGGGACCCCAAATCGCACTAAATGGATGATGTTGATAAAAAGCGTGGTATTGTCCTTGGTGATAGATCAAACCATTAGGGTCATTCATCCAGCCTACATAAGGGGCAAGGTGGTATTGTGGGTAGAACTGCAAGTTCATGTTTTCTCTTGCTGTTTTGATGGTTTCGTTGGCTAATTCAAGTTGTTTTTTCATTATGGCTTCCTGAACATTTTTCGATCGCGATAACAAAATGGGCACATGAAATTCAATAATAGGTGCGTTTATTTGCTGGCTTCTTTATACTTAATGTTAACGTTAACAGTTTGCGTTTACTAGTTTTATTTTCATGAGTTGGTAATGTGTTATTTATGAATAAGAATAAAGGTTAAAAATATAAAACTCGCAAAGGAGATATAATGAAAGTTTGGGCATTAGGGGATGCAGTTATTGATTTAATTCCTCTTCAAAACATGCAATATGAAGCTTGTGCTGGTGGTGCGCCTGTAAATGTCGCCGCTGGGGTTGCACGCTTAGGGCAAAATAGTGGTTTTATTGGACGAGTCGGTGAAGAAGCTTTCGGGCATTTCATGCAAAAAACCTTATTTGATATAGGGGTTGATACGAGTGCGATGGAATTTGATGAAAAGTATAAAACAAGTACTGTTCTCGTCTCGTTGCATGAAAACGGAGAACGTGAATTTTCTTTTTTAGTTTCTCCTTCGGCTGACCAATTTTTAACGACAAATAACTTACCGCAATTTGGTCATGATATTTTGCATTTTTGCTCATTAGCTCTAGTGCATCACCAATGTAGAGCGTCTCTATCAACAGCTATCGAACAACTAAAACTCGCTGGTGGGTTACTGAGTTTTGATATTAATATTCGTCCACAAATGTGGTCTGATCCCGATGAAATGCACCAAGTTGTTGATAATTTTGCAAAACGAGCGGATATTTTAAAACTTTCTGATGATGAGCTGCTGTGGTTAACGCAAGAAAGTCGTTTTGAAAATGCAATCGCCAAATTGCAAGGCTATCCTGCCCAATTAAAAATTGTTACTCAAGGGGCTAAAGGTTGTCAGGTGTTCACTTCTTTGGTTCAAATGGCCGTAAGTGCTTATTTAGTAGAAAGTATTGATACCACAGGGGCTGGCGATGCATTTATGGCGGGGTTGTTGGCGGCCATTTCACAATATGGGCTAATCAATGAAAAAGAGGGGCTGATGAAGGTCATTTCGCAAGCTACTGCTTGTGGTGCATTGGCGACAACCAAAAAAGGTGCTATTGCCGCAGCGCCGACACAAGAGGAATTATATGCATTTATGCAGCAGCAACCACCATTACATCAGCGTGATGTTTTTTGATGAATATATATGCAGCGAGTAAATAAAAGGTAGCGATATAGTTACCTTTTATTTTAAGAATACTTGATATAATTCAACCTATATTATGATGTTGATAAGTTTTATTTTTTGCATTTTGGCGTATGATAAGTAGCTAATATTATTTAATCAGATTTATTGTGGATAAATTATGTTGCTTCGCTCGGGAGTAGCTCTTGCTATTTTTTCCTATATCTTATGGGGAATCACACCATTATTTTATCGTTTACTTCCCGGAGCGGAACCTTTAGAGCTACTTGCAGAACGTCTTATTTGGTCTGTGCCTATACTTTTTTTTGTTCGCTTAATTATTAAAAATAAATCTTTATGGCGCGAGGTATGGTCTGATAAACGGTCGATAATTTTGTGTTTATTTAGTTCGTCGGTTATGGCGATATCTTGGACAACATTTACCTACGCATTAACTCACGGACAGGTGTTAGCCGCGAGTCTTGGATATTTTATTAACCCATTATTCTCTATTCTACTTGGTGTTTTGTTTCTTCGCGAACGGCTTGTTTTTGCAGAAAAAATGGCTGTTATTTTTATTTGTGCGGGGGTTGGTTACCAAATTTGGCAGTATGGTGAATTACCTATTTTAGCGTTAGTTATGGGGAGTGCTTTTGCGGTATATGGATTAATCCGTAAATTTATTCGATTTGATGTGATTACGTCTTTATTTCTAGAAGCGCTTTGGTTGCTGCCCATTGCAATAGCGATCTCTTGGTGGTTAGCTTCTAATGGTTTAAGCGCTGTGGCGCAAGGGGATTGGCAAATTAAAGTTCTTTATATGTTAGCGGCTCCAGTCACGATCATTCCTTTGCTCTTTTTTACTGCGGCAATTAAACGAACGTCATTAACGGTAATAGGTTTAGCACAATATATAGAACCAACAATTCAATTCTTATTAGCCGTATTTTTATTTAATGAGCTATTTGATTGGGTCAAAGGCATTAGTTTCTCACTTATTTGGATTGGTTTAATATTTTGTGTGTTAGCAATCTTACGCAAACAGTATATTAAATTTTCTCATAAAGAACCTTTTATTACTGGGCGTGACAAAACACCATTAGATTAAATAGTTAACCATCATTATCAATAGTTTATAAGATTATTGTCTTATGGCATTTTTTCCTCGATAGCAAAAGCAAACGGTTGCGTATATAATTGGCAGTAACTTTTTTGTCGGTAAGGTTATCAATCATGAATCAATTAGGTACTGCGCTGTGTAAATCTGCAACAAAAGTCATGTTGTTAGGTGCTGGAGAGTTAGGCAAGGAAGTTGCGATTGAATGTCAACGGTTGGGCATCGAAGTCATTGCGGTTGATCGCTATGATAATGCGCCAGCGATGCATATTGCACACCGTAGCTATACAATAAACATGCTTGATGGCGAAGCGCTGAAGCAAATAGTTTCAATTGAAAAACCCGATATTATTGTGCCTGAAATTGAAGCGATTGCGACACAGGTATTAATGGAACTGGAACAACAAGGACAAAAAGTGGTTCCGTCTGCGAAAGCGATTGTTCTTACTATGGATAGAGAAGGGATCCGCCGCTTAGCCGCAGAAGAGTTGAAATTACCAACATCAGAGTATCAATTTGTAGACAGTAAACTCGATTTTATCGCAGCAGCAGAAAAAATCGGCTTTCCTTGTATTGTTAAGCCAGTGATGAGTTCGTCAGGGAAGGGGCAAAGTGTGATCCATTCTCGAGACGAATTAAATCAAGCTTGGGATTACTCACAGGAAGGTGGTCGAGCAGGTCAAGGCCGTGTAATTGTTGAAAAAATGGTTAATTTTGATTTTGAAATTACATTATTAACGGTCAGTGCCGTGGATGGGATTCACTTTTGTGCGCCAGTAGGGCATCGACAAGAAAAAGGGGATTATCGTGAGTCTTGGCAGCCACAGTACATGAGTGAGGTGGCGTTGAAAAAAGCGCAGGATGTTGCTGAGAAAATTGTTACCTCTCTGGGGGGCTACGGAATATTTGGTGTTGAATTATTTGTGTGCGGTGATGATATTATTTTTAATGAAGTTTCGCCTCGTCCCCATGATACAGGCATGGTGACGCTGATTTCACAAAATTTATCTGAGTTTGCTTTACATGTTCGTGCATTTCTTGGCTTCCCAATCGGTGTGATCCGCCAATATGGACCAAGTGCATCCGCGGTTATTTTACCTAGTTTACAAAGCCAAAATGTGATTTTTTCAAATATTGGTGCAGCATTGGGATCGGATACTCAATTACGGTTATTTGGTAAACCTGAAATTGCAGGAACTCGCCGGTTAGGCGTTGCTTTGGCAATTGCAGATTCGATTGAAAGTGCATTAGAGCTGGCGCAAAAAACCGCTAATACAGTGTGTGTTTCTGGTTGATTTTAATGAAGTTAGTGCTGAACATTTTTGTTTCGCTACTGCTTTTTATATTATCCCAAATAATTGAGGTTGCATCTGGCTTGGCTAATGGGGTTTGATTGGCACTAATAACGGGGATTCCACCTAATAATTGAATGCCAATAGCCCCGTTAAAGTGCTCGTCATTAAAGAAATTATTATTAATCGCTAATCCAGCCAGATTGATAGAGTAAGGTAGCTTATTGACTAACTTAACCCCATTAGCATTTTGAGTTACGTAAATATTTTTAAATGCATCTTCTTGGGGCTGAATTCTTACTAATTTGAATCTTAAGGTTATTCTTGTACAAGATTTTATTTACCCTTATTCCTAGTTTCATTGAAAGAGATATCCGCTATCTTTAATAAGCGAGTATTTATTGGAGTAAGATTGATGCGCTCCACTTCTTACTATAATCCGGCGTAAAAGTAGAATAAGGAAAGTGATGATGGTTCGTTATGTCGCTGGCTTAATGTCATTAGGATTAATGTCTTTTTTATCAACAGCACAAAATCTTGAACAACAATTTAGCTTATGGGTGGCGAATGAAAAAGATAAAATCGAGTGTTTTGAACCGCAATCATCATTTAAGTATTGCTTAGGTGAACGACCAAATAGCGGTTTGGCTGTTTTTGACCAGAAAGGGCAAGAAGTTTACCAGCTTTATTATTTTGACAACTGGCCAGATGAAGCACAGGACGGGGTATACCGAATTCGTAAAGAAAATAAAATTGGTTTTGCAGATGCGATATCAGGGGAAGTCGTGATTGATGCAATTTATGATTGCGCATATCCCTTTGAAGCAGGGAAAGCGAAAGTCGGTATCGGATGTGAAACACAAACTGATGGTGAGCACAGTTGGTGGGTTGGTGGTAATTGGACTACGATTACACGCTAAACGTATATAGATATCATAAGGTTTCAGGTAACTCAGCTTTAGGTTTTTACGTTATTAGTGAAATTTATTCACAATAAACATCATTTTAACTATGCATACGTCATTTTTTAACTTATTGAAAACAAATTGAAATTGTAATGCAGATCACGTTTTTAAGCTCATTTGACCTCCCTAAAAACCATTCAAAGTAAAAAACAAACCGCTTAATTCCATATGGCACCACTTAGCATAACTTTAGTCATTTGCTGAGTGTAATTTCATACCATATACACCATGGCAGAGCTCAATTTTTTGATTCAATACAGTTCAACCACTGCCAATTAAAAACCCATCAACGATAAATGATAAGCAATGAAAACACAGCGATATCGTTTTTTATGATGGCTAATACAAAATCAATGGCATGTTCGTTTTACCTCAGAAGGGTGTTCTATGAACAAAAATGGTATTTTAAAGCACATTCCGTGGATGATCCTTGGGATAATCGGTGCGGTCTGTCTGGGGGTAGTTGCACTCAGGCGTGGTGAGCACATCAGTGCTCTTTGGATTGTCGTCGCTTCTGTGGCGGTGTATCTCATAGCATATCGTTATTACAGCTTATATATCGCTAAAAAAGTGATGAAGCTGGACGAAACACGTGCGACTCCAGCCGTCATTAATAATGACGGGTTAAACTATGTTCCGACAAATAAAAACGTTCTATTTGGTCACCACTTTGCCGCGATTGCAGGGGCGGGGCCATTAGTCGGACCTGTTCTTGCTGCTCAAGTCGGCTATTTACCCGGCACCTTATGGTTGCTTGCAGGGGTTGTGTTAGCCGGTGCAGTGCAAGATTTCATGGTGTTATTTATTTCATCACGTCGTAATGGTGCATCATTAGGGGAAATCGTTAAAGAAGAGCTAGGCCCAATTCCGGGAACGCTGGCACTCTTTGGGTGCTTCCTAATCATGATCATTATCCTTGCTGTATTAGCATTGATTGTGGTGAAAGCCTTGGCAGAAAGCCCATGGGGTGTCTTTACTGTTGTGTCAACGGTACCAATCGCCTTATTTATGGGGATATATATGCGATATATCCGACCAGGGCGTGTTGGTGAGGTTTCAGTCATTGGTATCGTCTTGTTAGTTGCCTCTATCTGGTTTGGTGGCGTGATTGCTCACGACCCTTACTGGGGCCCAGCACTGACATTCAAAGACACGACGATTACTTACGCGTTAGTGGGTTATGCATTTGTCTCTGCATTATTACCTGTATGGCTAATTTTAGCGCCTCGTGACTATTTAGCGACATTCTTGAAAATTGGGGTTATCGTTGGTTTAGCGATTGGTATCGTTATTCTAAACCCTGAATTAAAAATGCCAGCAGTGACGCAATTTGTTGATGGTTCAGGTCCTGTTTGGAAAGGTACTCTATTCCCATTCTTGTTTATTACCATCGCTTGTGGTGCGGTATCCGGTTTCCATGCGCTTATTTCCTCAGGGACAACACCTAAGTTATTAGCAAACGAAAAAGATGCGCGTTACATCGGTTATGGTGCAATGTTAATGGAGTCATTTGTTGCGATTATGGCTTTGGTCGCGGCTTCTATTATCGAACCAGGCCTGTATTTTGCTATGAATACGCCGCCAGCTGCATTAGGTATTACCATGCCTAACTTACATGAGCTGGGGGGGCCAGATGGCGCGGCTATCATGGCTCAACTGAAAGATGTGTCTGTTCATGCAGCAGCTACAGTAAGCTCATGGGGCTTTGTGATTTCACCTGAACAAATCATGCAAACTGCGAAAGATATTGGTGAGCCGTCGGTATTAAACCGAGCAGGTGGTGCGCCAACATTAGCGGTGGGTATTGCGTTTGTTTTCCACGAAATCATGCCTGCGGCAAATATGGGCTTCTGGTATCACTTTGGTATTCTGTTTGAAGCTCTGTTTATCTTAACCGCATTGGATGCAGGGACTCGTTCAGGCCGCTTTATGCTGCAAGATTTATTGGGTAACTTTGTTCCATTCTTGAAGAAAACAGATTCACTGGTTGCTGGTATCATAGGTACAGCTGGTTGTGTTGGGCTGTGGGGGTATTTATTGTATCAAGGTGTTGTTGACCCACTGGGCGGTGTTAAGAGCTTATGGCCTCTGTTCGGTATCTCGAACCAAATGTTAGCAGCAGTTGCTTTAGTCTTGAGTACAGTAGTGCTGATTAAGATGAAACGCAGTAAATACATTATGGTGACTGTATTACCTGCAGTATGGCTATTAATCTGTACAACTTGGGCATTGGGACTGAAATTATTCAGTGATAACCCACAACTGGAAGGATTCCTATACTTAGCGAAATCTTATAAAGATAAGATTGCGGCAGGTGGTGCAGAGTTAACTGCACAAGAAATTACTAATATGAATCACATTATTATTAATAACTACACCAACGCAGGGCTGAGTATTCTATTCTTGGTGGTTGTCTACGGTATCATTTTCTATGGTATTCGCGTTGGGATGAAAGCGCACAAAAACCCAGAGCGTACAGACAAAGAAACACCTTATGTTCCTGTACCTAAAGAGGGCGTGAAAGTTTCATCTTCACATTAAGTCACCCTTCAACGAAATTGAACATCGGAAGATGTTCGGTAAATGAAAGGTCGCCCTACATTGTGTGTTCATGATGTAGGGCATTTGTATTGGAGAGGCTGATGTTTGGAAATCTCGGCAAAACAGGAAAATACCTCGGGCAAGCAGCACGCATGCTAATTGGTATTCCTGATTATGATACCTATGTGCAGCATATGAGTGATAATCACCCAGATAAACCTGTGATGACCTACAAAGAATTTTTTCGCGAAAGACAAGATGCACGGTATGGTGGTAGCGGTAAAGGCGGATTTCGCTGCTGTTAATCAATGAAGTGTGAGGGCAATAATGAAACCTATTAGCGTAACAATTTTAACCGGTTTTCTCGGGGCTGGTAAGACGACTCTCCTTAGCCATATTCTTCATGCTGAGCACGGTCATAAAATTGCAGTGATTGAAAATGAGTTTGGTGAAGTCCCCATTGATAACGCAATAATTGGTGATCGTGCGACACAAATTACCACATTAAGTAATGGCTGTATTTGTTGTAGTCGTTCGAATGAATTAGAAAATGCCTTATTAGACCTATTAGATGGCCTTGATAATGGAAAATTAGACTTTGAGCGTCTCGTCATTGAGTGCACTGGCATGGCAGACCCAGGCCCGATCACTCAAACTTTTTTTTCCCATGAAGTCCTATGCGAACGTTATGTGTTAGATGGCATTATTACACTAGTGGATGCTGTTCACGCTGATAAACAATTGAATGATTTTGCCATTGCTCAAGCGCAAATTGGCTATGCAGATCGCATTTTATTGACCAAAACAGATATTGAGCCGAATAACGAAGCTTTAATTGAACGTTTACAACGTATTAATGCGAGAGCACCGATTTACCCAGTTATTCAAGGTGATATCGACCTGAGTTTATTATTGGATATCGAAGGGTTTTTATTGGATTCACAGTTGAATGTCAAACAACCGACATTCCGTTTCGCGCCTAAACAACAAAATGAAGTCGGCTCGATTGTCCTTGAATTTAATTATCCTGTTGAACTGATGGCCGTTTCTCAAGTAATGGAAGACCTATTACTCGGTTTTGCAGATAACTTACTGCGTTATAAAGGAATTCTTTCCATTATGGGTGAACCAAAACGCTTATTATTCCAAGGTGTTCAACGCCTCTATAGTGCGGATTGGGATAGAGACTGGGAAGTTGATGAACAACGCCGCAGTGTATTAGTGTTTATTGGTATTGACCTACCAGAAGATATAATTCGTGAAAAATTCGCAGCCCTAGAAGTTAATTCAAAATAGAACAATTCAAAAAAATAATTTCAAAAAAGAAATTCAAAAAGAAATTCAAAAAGAAATTCAAAACGAAATTCAAAGTCATTAGCGGCGTAGCAAGGCGGCAAAAGAGCCAATCCCTAGGAGCATACATAAGTATGTGACTAGGGTTGGCGAATGTAGCCAACAATGCTACGGCGTTAAGGGCGAAGAATTAGCGACGTAGCAAGACGGCAAAAGAAATAATCCCTAGGAGCATACACAAGTATGTGACTAGGGTTGGCGAATGTAGCCAACAACGCGACGGCGTTAAGGGCGTGCTTTAGCGGCCATAATTTCAATAATCTGCACGTCAGTATGTTTCATTGAACCCGCGGCTAAAGAACATAAATTGGCAATAGATTGGTCGACATCATCAGACACAATACCATCCGACCCTCTAACACAGCTATTATCTAATGCCATTAGCACGGCTTTATAAGCGGCACTCGCACTGGTTGACACCTTCATTGCACAACTGTTTGATGCGCCATCACAAATCATACCACTAACATCACCAATCATACTGGAAATTGCCATTGCAACGACTTCATAGCGGGATTCTAGTAACCAAGCAATGCCCGCGGCAGCTCCCATCGCCGCTGTTGTCGCAGCGCACAATGCCGATAATGCAGGAAGCTGGTTATGAATGTAGATTGCCATCAGATGGGAGAGCATCAATGCACGAGCCAGTTGTTCTTCTGAAGATTGTAGGTAATCAGCAGTCACAACAACAGGCATGGTGGCTGCAATACCTTGGTTGCCTGAGCCGGAGTTGCTCATTGCGGGTAATACGGCACCGCCCATGCGCGCATCTGAGGCGGCAGAGGTGCGGATCATAATTTCTGACATTAAGTCTTTTGAAAGCAGGCCACGGTCTCGCTGGGTTTGTAATGTTTTACCGATATGTAAGCCATAAACGTTGCGTAAGCCTTCTTGAGATAAAGCTTCGTTTAAATGTGCGGCTTCAAGAATAAAACGAATATCCTCTAAAGGTGCTTCGGTAGCAAATTGATAAACAGACTTGGCGGTGACGGGGGGCAGAGGGACATCAGCCGCACAGTCAACGGGCGATTCATGGTGAGGTTGAGCTGTTGTGGCATCAAATACGGTATGATTGTTATGAACGATTTTAACAATATTGGTATGCGACCCTGCAATGATGACGGTTGCGGATTCAGTTTGTGTGTATACCGTGGCTTCAGAGTAGATAACATCATCACAAGGGTGTTTGATATCTACAGTAATAGCTCCTTGCGCTAACATGGTTTTACTCAAAGCAATGGCATCCGCGGACGCTGATTTTAAAACTTCTAAACCTGCATCGGCATCGCCCCCAACAGCACCAAGCGCAGCTGCGATAGGTAGACCTACCATACCTGTCCCGGGGACGGTTACACCCATGCCATTTTTCATGAGGTTAGGAGAGACAAAAGCACAGACACGGATCACTTGCCCATCAAGAAATGAAGCGGCTTTAGCAGCAGCATATGCCAATGAAATTGGCTCAGTACAACCTAAGGCAGGTTTTACTTCTTGTTTTACTGCTTTGATAAAATATTGCCAAAGTAGTGGTTGTGATTGAGCATGCATGGCAAGTCCCCTTAATAAAATCTTTTTCGATTTTATTATTTTAAACAACAGTCTGGAGAAAAACTTCACTAAGTTAGGGGATTTAAAGAGAGTGAAGAGAAATATTATCTCTAATTTGAATTATAAAAATGAAAAAATTCTAATTTTGAGCCTGGTCACAAAAGTCCTGCCTATAAAATTCGGCAGGACTGAGTGATAACGGAACAGATTAGCTTTCTACATCAAGACGTTTACTTTGCCACTTACGTGAACGCCAGCGCCATGCATTCGTTAAGCCGCGTAACCATTCATCAGCAAAGAAACCTAGCCAAATACCTAAGAGACCCATCTCCATTTTTATGCCTAAGAAGTAGCCTAATGGGATAGCGACGCCCCACATAAAAATAATGGCGGTACACAGAGGAAAGCGGGCATCACCTGAGGCACGTAAGGCATTCACCATCACGATATTAATTGTTCTGCCGGGTTCTAAGAACACCGAAAGTAAGAACAATGGCAGCAATAATTCAATAATACCGTGGTCGTCCGTAATATTATTTAGGATAGGATCACGGAATAACCAAAAGGCAATAACGACACCAATTGTTACGTAAAAACCCATTTTGAGGCTTTTTACCCCGCGCCTAAAGGCATCTTCAAAGCGTTTTGCTCCAACAAGATGGCCAACCATAATTTCATTACCAATACTGATAGAGATACCGAACAGCATGATAAATAATGACAATTGGAAATAGAGTGTTTGTGCCGCAAGAGATGTTTCTCCCATGAGACCGATAAACGCAGATGCGGTCATAAAATGGAGGATCCAAACGAGGTTTTCACCGGCGGAGGGTAAGCCAATATGTAAAATTTTACCCAACATTTTTCGCGACCAGTGTATTAGCATCATTGGGACAAATTTAATCCTCAACCCATAAAACAGTAGGCAGAAGAGTAAAATAACGGCAACAATACGCCCAACGACAGTTGACCAAGCAACGCCCTCAAGGCCATATTGTGGTAACCCAAAGAAACCATAAAGAACAATGATGTTACCAAACACGGTAATCACATTAGCGATTAATGTGACCCACATTGCAGGCTGTGCTTTACCATAAACTCGCAAGCATGCGGCTAAAATAATTGAAATCGCTTCAGGAATTAAACATATCCCTAAAATACGTAAATAAGTATAACCATCAGCCATTAAATGTGATGGCATATTCATGATAGTTAGAATGCTATAGCCAAAAAATAATGCGACTAGCGCGCTAGAAAAACCAAGAATAAAGTTAAACGCGATTGAAATATGAATTGCTTGGCTGGCTTTTTCTCTGCGGCCTGCTCCTAAGTATTGGGCAATAACAACGCTACATCCCACACTTATAAAGTTAAAAATAGTAATAAATAGGTCAAACACTTGGTTTCCCACCCCCATAGCAGCAAGGTAGGCAGTAGAAACGTGGCTAACCATATAGGTATTAATTAATAATGTGGCCAAATGAAGAAAAATATCGATAAAAATTGGCCAGCTGAGCGAAAAGAGTGACCGCTCAGTCACATCAGATTGATGCATTGAGAACCTTTATATATTCATGAATGTTAGGGAAAGCTTGTTGAGTGGCTAATTCTACATGGATTTCAACAATGAAAATAGGGTTAAAATGCATCTGATTTAATTAGGCTAATGTTTTGTTTACTTTTAATTATTCTGTTAAATTTAATTTCGCTATATACCCTAAATAATTCGAGTTGCAGGTAGGCGACAAGGGAAGATAGGCGGGGAACATAGATAAACTATGTGACTCGGCGAGCTGAGCGTAGTCACTTATACCTCAACGAAAAGCGCTGCAACTTGAAGGATTACGGGTATAAATAATTTAATAAGCAACATCAGCACGGTATAGGAGTAAAAATGACAAAAATTAAAGCAGCAATAGTGGGCTACGGTAATATTGGCCGCTATGCACTAGAAGCTGTTCTGGCCGCTGAAGATTTTGAGTTAGTCGGGGTAGTTCGTCGCAATACACAAGATATTCCAGCTGAACTTTCAGCCTACAAAGTGGTTGATGATATTGAAAAACTAGGAGAAGTTGATGTTGCGCTACTCTGTTCACCTACGCGTGCAATCGGTCCATTAGCAGCAAAAATTTTAAGTTTGGGAATTAATACGGTTGATAGCTTTGACGTTCATTCAGATATTGTCGCTTTAAAACACAGCTTAGATGATATTGCGAAGCAACATAATAGCGTGGCAGTTGTTTCTGCTGGATGGGATCCTGGTTCGGATTCGATTATGCGAACTCTAATGTTAGCGATGGCACCAAAAGGGGTAACTTTTACTAATTTTGGACCAGGGATGAGTATGGGGCACAGTGTGGCTGCCAAAGCAATTGATGGCGTCAAAGATGCACTTTCTGTCACAATCCCATTAGGGACTGGGGTTCATCGCCGTATGGTTTATGTTGAATTAGAAAGTGGCGTGAATTTTGATGCAGTGACTCAAGCAATTAAAGCAGATAGCTATTTTTCTTCTGATGAAACACATATTCGTCAAGTCGATAGCATTGATGCATTAAAAGATGTTGGGCATGGTGTGCACATGACCCATAAAGGGGTTTCAGGGGTAACACATAACCAGTTATTCGAATATTCAATGCGTATTAATAATCCCGCACTCACTTCTCAGTTTATGGTTTCTGCCGCACGTGCGACCATGAAACAAGCTGCAGGTGCATATACCGTGATTGAAATTCCACCCGTGAATTTCTTACAAGGTGATTTAGATACGCTGATCGCCAAATTGGTTTAATTTCAATTTAATCTATCTGTGGCATGGCGAGTGTACGTTCATGCCATCTTGTCGATATTCCTTACACTTTATCTTATCCTGAATCCGCCATTCGGACTTTAGCCACTGTTTATTTTTTGTGTTATCAAGTAGCTTATTAGTAAAGTGATATTGATGACATGGAGTGAGGTAATGGTAAAGCCACCAAGGAATGGGAAAGATAACAACCAAGGTTTTTTCCCAAAACAATCTTCAGTAAAAAGTGTGAAGGAAACTCCGCATTCTTTCAGCATTATTCGTGCTTTTTCTAAAATAATAAATTATGGCTTTTCATTATTTTATGTCGGTTTTATTTTATCGGTATGGTTTTTTCCTGAATACTATACAGTAGAAATTATTTATAACCTGACACTGATCCTGATTTTTGAATTTATTTTAGTTCACTCAGGCGTCTTTATGGCGGTATTTCGTGATTGGCGAATATTAACGTTATTTGCCCTTTTCTATGGCCTTTTTGCTCTGGCTATTAATATGTCAGTCTTAGGGGATTCCCCATTAATTTTATATTTGTATAGTGCCACTGTCGCAAATCGAATGCTTTTTGGTTTAACCAGTCGAACAGAGCAAGAACGCTCTGAAAATATGGGCTATTCAGCGTTAATGGCACTCAATTTTATGTTCTGTATTTTCTCGGTGTTAATTTTATCTTTTCTCGTACCTTATGGCGGATTAACGCCTGAATATTTAAGGTCGATTGACTATTATTCGAGTATTTCTACGGGGGGCGAGTTTCCAGATAAACCCCATGTGGCTTTTGCCTTTGGCGTGCTCTATTTTGGTATGCCTATATTTATGGCTTGCCTAACACATTTTTTATGCAAAGGGCATTCTATTTACCAGGAAAAAGGGAAATAACTTTGTAGCTAGAAAGATAAAAAAACGCCTACCGAAGTAGGCGCCTGGTGTTGGCAAAATATAAAGTAAAAAACTAACGTGTAATTGATTTAAATTTTTGTGTGGTGGCGGTTAATGCCACTTCTGTTGGCAAACGTTCCATTGAGCTGGCACCATAGAAGCCATGGCAATCAGGGCAGTTGGCTAAAATGTATTCAGCATCTTCTGGGGTAGCTATTGGGCCACCGTGGCACAGAACAATCACATCTTCGCGTACTGCTTTTGCCGCTTTTGCCCATTCATTGATTAATGGCACACAATCTTTGAGCGTCAGTGCCGTTTCTGCGCCAATATTCCCGCCAGTCGTTAGCCCCATGTGTGGTACAATAATGTCAGCACCAGCTTGAGTCATCGCAATGGCATCTTCAGCACTAAAAACGTAAGGCGTTGTAAGTAAATCTTTTTCGTGGGCTAAACGGATCATTTCAACTTCTAACCCATAACCCATACCTGTTTCTTCTAAGTTGGCGCGGAAATTACCATCAATTAGACCGACAGTAGGGAAATTTTGCACCCCTGCAAAACCTGTTGCTTTGATATCATCAAGGAACTTATCGAATTGGCAGAATGGATCTGTTCCATTCACACCCGCAAGAACTGGCGTCTGTTTTACTACAGGTAAAACTTCTTTTGCCATATCCATAACGATTTCATTCGCATTACCATAAGCTAATAAACCTGCAAGGGAACCTCTACCCGCCATGCGGTAACGGCCTGAGTTATAGATAACAATTAAATCAATACCGCCCGCTTCTTCGCATTTCGCCGATAGTCCTGTTCCTGCGCCACCACCGATGATTGGTTCTCCCCGAGCAATCATGTCTCTAAATTTTTTTAATAAATCTGTGCGGTTATGTTTCATAATTAACCTCTATTATTTGTTCAAAATTTCCTGATGAAGCTGAATAACCTGATCACAAAACTCTGAGGAGTTAATATGATAAGGACTCAAAATAAGCTGTCTTTTCTCTGTTATTATTAAATTTGCGGTTAAAGTATCAATGAAGGCTTGGTCTGCGATAGGATCCCAAAATGGAGCACCTTCAACATCTAAAGCTGAGAAACCTGCTGTTGGAATAATAAAGCGCACTTCACCATGACAACGATTTAACTTTTCGGCAATCCAACGACCCATTTGCTGATTTTCTTCTTTGGTCGTTCTCATTAAAGTGACTTGAGCATTGTGATGATAAAATAAGCGATCTTGATAGTGTTTAGGCACAGTGGAAGGGCGACCAAAATTCACCATATCCAAGGCTCCACAAGACATCACGCAAGGGGTTTGAGTACGCTCAATAGCACCAAAGCGGTCTTCATCACATGCTAGTACGCCACCAAATAAGTAATCACACACTTCAGTGGTTGTAATGTCTAAAACAGAATGCAATAACTGGCTATCAATCAGTTTTTCCATGGCTTTACCACCACTGCCTGTTGCGTGGAAGACTAGACAGTCATATTGGGCTTCTAACTGTGTTGTAAGTTGCTGGACGCATGGGGTCGTTACCCCGAACATGGTTAGGGCAATCGCAGGCTTTAAGTCGTGCGGTTGTTCTTCGCTATCAAACCAAACCGCTCCTGCAATTTGGTTGGCTGCATTTTTTAATACTTTACGGGAAATGATATTCAAACCAGACACATCAGTGACGGAGTACATCATCGAAATATCACTGGCGCCGATATAACCGGAAATATCCCCTGATGCCATCGTAGAAACCATTAATTTTGGAATACCTACAGGCAACACTTGCATGGCGGGTGTAATGAGTGCGGTTCCGCCAGACCCTCCTAAACCAAGAATAGCGGCAACATCTGTTTGTGCGGCAAGGTAAAGGCTAAAAGCGTGTGCCATGGCTTCAATGGCTTTACCGCGATCACCACAGAAAACGGCTTCAGCGCCAAGTGGATGAAAACTTGCAACGGCATGCGCGCTGATATCTGCGTTTTTATCTAATTGCGTTGGTTGTGTTGTCAGGTCAACGGTACGTACCGCCAATCCGGCGTTTTTGATTAATTCACTGACATAAAATAGTTCAGCACTTTTCGTGTCAAGCGTTGTTACAATATAAATAAAACCCGGATATTTTTTCATAGAAAAACCCTTTCAGAGTAAAACTAACGTTGAATTTTTCATCATAATGAGACTATAGTATCATTTTGTTTGGTTGTAAAATGAGATTGTAGTCTCATTTTACATTTTATGGTGAAGGGTATTGGTGTTTGGGTAATATATCCTATTGATTAATCGAAATAAATTATCAATAAGAGTCTTGAATTATTTTGAATGGATGTGGAAACTTATAATATTTAAATGTAATTATTCTGTCTTTTGTTATTACTTTTAAAATCATCTTTATGGATAAATTTTTACAAATTATCAATCAAGTATGTTTACCTATTCACACTTATATGTTTTCATGAGTATTAACTCGATTTATAGTAAGTGACAGTATTTTAAGGATAAATTAATGTCTAAAACTAATTCATACTCAGAATACAAAGGGACACGAAAACGGACCTATGTATTATTGGTTACGACGGCTTTAGATTTATTTGAAAAAGGGGCAATGCCTTCTGTTTCTGAATTAGCGCTTGAAGCGGGAGTTTCTCGTGCGACAGCTTATCGTTATTTTCCGACGCAGGCCGATTTAATTACTGCAACGGTTAATGAGAGCTTAGGGCCAATTTTAACTTGGCGCCCACAAAGTGAGCAAACTGAAGATCGTATTGACGAGTTATTAACCTATGCATTTCCGCGTATGTTTGAACATGAAGGTGTTTTACGGGCTGCATTGCAAGCGTCATTGCAGCAGTGGGCTCAGGGTCGAGCTGATCCACAAAATGTTAATGATAAGCGTCTAGAACGTGGAAATCGCAAAGAAATTCTTGCGATGGTGACATCGCCAATGAAATCAGAATATCCGCAAGAAATTATAGATAAAGTGATTAGAGCCTTTTCTGTTATTTATGGTTCCGAAATATTTTTAGTATTAAAAGATATTTGGAAAATGGATGATGCCCAAGTCACTGCGTTAGCTCAATGGATGTCCAAAGCAATAATGAATCAAGCTCGTGCTGATAATATAAAACGGAAAAAATAGTTTTATGGCTACGTTATGTTAATTTTAGTTAAGAGAAATTTTTCAAACCAAGTCAAAATAATAAGATCAAAACCTAATAAATAGATAAATTCTGGTGGATACCACTAGGGTAATAAATAAATAAAAACTAAAGTCATATGACTTAAAATAATATGATATAAATTAGGACTATAAAAAGACTTAATGGTTAATACCATATGATGAAATTATTAAAAATGTTAGGTGGGATTTCCATCTGTGCCTTGATTGGTGGCGGGCTGACTTACCTCGGAGTTCCCCTTGCATTGATGTTTGGCCCAATCATTGCCATTATCATTTTTCATCGTTTTGGTGTTTCGTTTGCCATCCCTAAACATACTATTACCTTTGTTCAAGTCACGCTCGGGACCTCTGTGGGCTTGATGTTTAATCAAGTATCACTTAATGAAGCAGACAATTTATTTCTTTTACTATTGATGCTAGTTGTCTGTTTGGCTGTACAATTTTCATTTAGTTTTTTTTGGTTTTACCGCAAAGTCGGTTGGACAAAACAAGAAGCGATGCTTGGCTCTGTCCCCGGTGCTATGGCAGCTATTCTGGCATTAACTGACCATACTCATACCCCACCTCAGAAAATTGTTATTTCCCATACAATTCGCTTAATTATTCTTATTTTATTAGCAGGAATTGTTGTGGGGAGCGATGGAGATCCTCAACCGATAATAGAATTTCCAGAATTGACATTAGTTGCAACGGGATGGCTAGTGCTCATTATTGCAGTTGGGGTAATTTCAGGGGCAATATTACAGCGTTTAAAAGTCCCCGCACCTTTTATGTTAACGTCATTAGCGGCAGCAACTCTTATTCAAGGTTGGGCGGATATCCCATTAAATTTCCCGTTGATGTTGACTGAACTCAGTATGGTATTAATTGGGATGAACATTGGTAACCATTTCATTGTGTTTCCACTTTCATCGTTAATTAAAAATATATACTCTTCGGCCCAAGTTGTGGTGGTTAATATCGTGCTGACTTTTCTTATCACGGTATTTGCCTCTTGGATTACAGGCTATGATATTTCGGTACTATTGTTAGCGTGGGCTCCGGGGAGTATGGAAGCGATGACATTCGCCGCAATCACCATGAATTTAGATGCGGGCTTTGTTATGTCAAACCATATTATCAGGATGGTAATTATTCAAAGTATTCCATCGATAGCGTTGTTTTGGCAAGAAAGAAGGCAAAAAAGAAATAGTCATTTAAAGTAAAGAAAGAAAACATGCAGGCGATATTTGGCATGTTTTCTTGATAGGCTTTTTTCATCTGCTTATTTGACGTAAGCAAAGAGGCCTAGTGAATCGCGAGCAAGAGACTGGCATTTAAACTCGGTGGTGAGTGGTATCCCTTTTAGATCACTATAACTTTCTTTGTTAAGAACGGTCATTTTTTCCGCATTATAGTTACTAAGATCCCATTTGTTACTTTTCGCAAAGTAAACAATAGCACGTTCAATTTCTCTATCTGGGATTTGTGAATACCCGCAATCATATTTTAGATAAATAAAAACGGCCGTGAGATCAGCAAGATCTTCAGCTTCGTTGGTGGAAAGAGCTCTGGCAGAATTGGTTATCCCTAACAGAGTCATTAAGCATGACATCAATATAAATTTGCGCATTCGTTATTCTATCTGTTTTCTATGTCAAGTTACGTTAGCATAAGAATAGAATTGTTAGTCAACTATATTTTTCTTAAATCCATGTAATAAACCCACATTTATGGAGTGGTTTTATTGACCTTCCTGTAAGGGGAAGCTTTATCATACCGTCATTAAACCATGTTTTGCTTCGAAAGTGTAATTTGTCATAAATCACACCACAGATGATTATCGATTTGATAAATAAAAGGAAGGTTATCAATGCTACGTCGCGATTTTCTTAAATTAAGTGCTATCACATATGCTGCAAGTGCGCTGCCTATTTGGAGCCGCATCGCGGTCGCAGCGGGAAATTATCCAACATTAGCGATCCCCCCCTTATTGGAGCCTGATGCGCAAGGTAACATTCAGTTGGTTATCCAGAAGGGCGTTTCACAATTTGTTCCTGGAAAGCAAACGACAACATGGGGTTATAACGGCAATTTATTAGGCCCTGCAATTAGCTTGAAAAATGGACAGAATGTTAATATCAATATTGTTAACCAACTGGCAGAAGACACGACAGTTCATTGGCATGGTTTAGAAATTTCAGGTGAACAAGATGGCGGCCCCCAAGCAATAATCGAACCAAACGCAAGCCGAAAAGTGAATTTTACGGTAAACCAAAGTGAAGCGACATGTTGGTTCCATCCTCATACTCATGGAAAAACCGGCTATCAAGTGGCTATGGGGTTAGCAGGCCTTGTATTAATTAAAGATGATGACAGCACAAAGCATGGCTTACCAAACGATTGGGGTGTTGATGATATTCCAGTCATTTTGCAAGACAAACGCCTAAAAGATGATGGCCAAATTGATTATCAACTTGATGTGATGAGTGCCGCAGTGGGTTGGTTTGGCGATATCATGCTAACGAATGGTGCTGTTTATCCTAAACATGTTGCCCCGAAAGGTTGGATACGATTAAGGTTATTAAATGGCTGTAATGCTAGAAGCTTAAATATTTCCACCAGTGATGGACGTAAAATGTATGTCGTTGCGAGTGATGGTGGTTTATTAGCTGAGCCGATTGCGCTAACCGAATTACCTATCTTGATGGGAGAGCGTTTTGAGGTATTAATTGACGCCTCCGATGGCCGCGCATTTGATTTGGTAACGCTACCTGTCGGGCAAATGGGAATGACGATTGCACCATTTGACCAGCCTTTGCCAGTGCTGCGTATCGAAACAACGTTGACGAAAGGGGAAGGTGACTTACCATCAACACTAGCAGCCATACCCGCGATTCCTTCTCTTGCTGGCTTAAATCGCCGTCGTTTCCATTTAATGATGGATATGCGCTTAGATATGCAAGGCATGATGATGTTGCGTGAAAAATATGGCGATCAGGCGATGGGGAATATGGGCGGTCATGGTGCAATGATGGGGAATATGAACCACGGTAACATGAATGCAGGTAATATGAATCATGGAAATATGAATGGCAAAATGGGAAGTGGCGGCCATTGTGGTACAGGTTCTGATGGCTTGGATATTCATAATGCGAATACTATAAATGGGCAAGTTTTCTCAATGACGCATCCTGCATTCAACGCTCCTATGAATCAACAAGAAATTTGGGTCGTTTCAGGACGCGGTGATATGATGTTGCATCCATTCCATGTTCATGGCACGCGTTTTCGTATCCTAAAAGAAAACGGCCAAGCCGTAGAGCCTCATCGTCAAGGATGGAAAGATATTGTCAAAGTAGAAGGGCAGGTGAGTGAAATTTTAGTTGAATTTAAACACCCTGCAACACAACAGCACCCTTATATGGCTCATTGCCATCTCTTAGAGCATGAAGATACAGGGATGATGTTGGGCTTCACTGTGAGTTAACAGCCACATTTACTTTCAGAGAAAATGTAGTGTGAAATTTTAGCACTGCATTTTCCTTTATTAGTATATGCGTGCTGCCTATGATAAAATTACGCGCTTTCCATTCCCATAGATGCGTAATAGAAGATGAAACATACCCTTGAAGTGATGATCTCTGAAGAAGAGATTGCTCAGCGAATCAGCGAATTAGCCGATAAAATTAGTGCTCATTATCAAAAACTTGATGGTGAATTAGTCCTTGTTGGCTTACTAAAAGGTTCATTTATTTTTATGGCCGACTTATGCCGTAAGATTGATGTTCCCCATGAAGTCGATTTTATGACTGTTTCAAGTTACGGTAATGCGATGACATCAAGCCGTGATGTTAAAATTGTCAAAGACTTGGATGAAGATATTCGCGATAAACACGTCTTAATTGTTGAAGATATTATTGATTCAGGTAATACCTTAAATAAAGTACGTGAGATTTTCGAATTACGCGGCCCTAAATCTGTCGCTATTTGTACATTGCTGGATAAACCTTCACGTCGAGAAGTACAGGTTCCTGTTGAGTGGATTGGTTATTCTATCGAAGACAAATTTGTGGTGGGTTACGGTATTGACTACGCTCAACAATATCGCCATTTACCTTATATTGGCCATGTAACGTTACTTGAAGAATAAAACTTTAGAATAGCATGAATAAAAAGGACAGCGTAAGCTGTCCTTTTGTTTTAATATAATATTAACAACACGTTATATCTTAATTTTAATTGTTTACTCTCATTTGTTGTTAATGATAAATTTGCTTTAATTGAATTTTATTTTCTTTTTTTTAGTCAATTGAAAGGAAAGTTTTTTATATTTTAATTATGCTGATTTGGGGATTAATAAGAAAGAAGCTCTTAATTATAAGAGCTTCCAATTTATATTTTAAATTACTTTTTTTGAGTTAAAGTAGAAATGGCTTCACGGTAACACAATTCAAGTTTTTCTCGACTATCGGCAGTAATATGTAAGTCTTGTAATCGACCATTATTAATCCCATATACCCAGCCGTGGATCATCACTTTTTGGCCACGTTTCCATGCAGACTGCATGATCGTTGAATGCCCTAAGTTATAAACTTGCTCAACAACATTTAACTCACATAAACGGTTAAGACGCTCACAAGGCTTTAATTCACCCAACATAGAGCTATGTCTGTACCAAATATCTCTTATGTGTAATAGCCAGTTATTAATTAAGCCAAGTTCGGTATTATCAACCGCCGCTTCAATACCACCACAGCCATAGTGGCCGCAAATAATAATGTGCTCAACTTGTAAGACATCAACCGCATATTGAATGACTGATAAACAGTTTAGGTCAGTGTGAATGACTAAGTTGGCAACATTACGGTGCACAAAAAGGTCCCCAGGTGCCGCGTTAATGAGTTTTTCTGCAGGTACTCGGCTGTCAGAGCAGCCTATCCATAAGAATCTCGGCTTTTGTGCTTTTGATAATTCTTTGAAGAATTCGGGGTCTTGTTCATTGACTGATGCTGACCATGCTTCATTGTTAGCAAACAGCTCTTCGATTTTTCTCATCATGACTTATAGCCTAGTTGTGTTACTTTGCGATAAAATCTTATACAACATTTATTGATTAATTAATAATTAGTTATACTAATTTTAATGCCCTTATGATGAACCTGTCTTTTAGACAAGACAACCCTAAATTTATAACATATTGAATTATATTGTATAAACTAATTATCTCTTTTCTGCATAACATAGAGCAGAAAAAAGTGGCATCATGGTGATATATTGCCTTCAAACCGTTCTAAGAATAAAGGTTTTTTTTACATATGACATATGCACTTGAGTTATCGCAGTTAACCAAAACCTACCCAGGTGGTGTGAAAGCCCTGAAAGGGATTGATCTGAGCGTTGAAGACGGTGACTTTTACGCATTGTTGGGACCAAATGGCGCGGGTAAATCAACTACAATAGGGATCATTAGCTCGCTGGTAAACAAAACAAGCGGGTCTGTAAAAGTATTTGGTTATGATTTAGAAAAACAAGTTGTGCAAGCAAAGCAGCAACTTGGATTAGTGCCTCAAGAGTTTAATTTCAATCCATTTGAAACGGTATTACAAATTGTCCTTAACCAAGCCGGTTATTATGGGGTTACGCGTTCTGTTGCGGTACAACGTGCAGAGCAGTACCTAACCCAACTTGATTTATGGGAAAAGCGTGATGAGCGGGCACGTAATTTGTCCGGTGGTATGAAACGCCGTTTAATGATAGCCCGTGCATTGATGCACCAACCAAAGCTATTAATTTTGAATGAACCCACGGCGGGTGTTGATATTGAGCTTCGTCGCTCAATGTGGACATTTTTAAAGAATCTTAACGCTCAGGGGACGACAATTATTTTAACAACTCACTATTTGGAAGAGGCTGAAATGTTGTGCCGTAATATTGGCATTATTCAACATGGTGAATTAGTTGAAAATACTAGTATGAAGCAATTACTGAGCCAATTAGAATCAGAAACCTTTATTTTTGATTTAATGCCAAAAAGTCCGATCCCTCAATTATTAGGGTATGAATCTCGTTTGATAGATACTTCAACACTTGAGGTGGATGTTAAAAGAGAGCAAGGTCTAAATAGTGTCTTTAGCCAATTTAGTGAGCAAGGTGTTCAGATTTTAAGTATGCGAAATAAAGCAAACCGATTAGAAGAGTTATTTGTTAACTTAGTTAAAAGAGAAAGTAATGCAACCGAGAAGGAGATTGCAAGATGATCTCATTATATTGGGTCGCATTGAAAACCATTTGGATAAAAGAAGTCACACGGTTTGGTCGTATTTGGATACAAACACTATTACCACCGGTGATCACCATGTCGCTGTATTTTGTGATTTTTGGTAACTTAATTGGTTCTAGAATTGGTGATATGGGTGGTGTGGATTATATGCAATTCATCGTCCCTGGGTTAATCATGATGGCGGTGATCACTAATTCATATTCAAATGTTTGTTCTTCTTTCTTTGGCTCTAAATTTCAGAAAAATATCGAAGAATTACTGGTAGCCCCCGTTCCGACGCATATTATTATCGCAGGTTTTGTCGGCGGTGGTGTTGCTAGAGGGATTTTAGTGGGTTTTCTTGTTACATTGGTATCGTTATTCTTTATTCCATTGCAAGTACATTCATGGGCAATGGTAGTCATAACGTTATTGCTAACCGCAATTGTATTTTCACTTGCTGGCTTACTAAATGCTATCTTCGCAAAGACATTTGATGATATTAGTATTGTTCCAACCTTTGTCTTAACACCATTAACGTATTTAGGTGGTGTATTTTATTCACTATCACTGTTACCACCGTTTTGGCAAGCCGTTTCTAAACTGAACCCAATTGTGTACATGATCAGCGGCTTTCGTTATGGTTTTCTGGGAATAGCCGATGTTTCTATCGCGATTACGTTAGGCGTCTTAATGATTTTCTTAGTCGTCTTTTATGCATTAACATGGTTTTTGATTGAGCAAGGTAGAGGCTTAAGAAGTTAAATTTTGGGCTGAAATTGTGTAAAAAAAACGGCTTTTGGTACTTAGCGTAATCAAAAGCCGTTTTTTATTGAGATGTATATAAATGGCAATACTAATCAAATTGTTGGATAAATAAAATCCAACATTATGCCACTTGAACAGGGACTGCTTTTGCGATGCGACTCATTTTATTGTTTTCATCAAAATAAGCCACTTTTGGCTTATGTAGGCGCGCATCTTCATCTTCCATTTGTACATAAGAACAAATAATCAGCTTATCACCAACCGCAGCGCGGCGGGCAGCAGCACCATTAACCGAGATGATTTTTGAGCCCCGTTCGCCTGAAATTGCGTAAGTCGAAAAACGTTCGCCATTATCAACGTTGTAAATATCAATGGCCTCGTATTCAAGGATCCCAGCGGCATCCATAAAGTCCTGATCAATCGCACATGAGCCTTCGTAGTGTAAGTCTGCTTGTGTGACTGTGACGCGATGGAGTTTGCCTTGCAACATTCTTCTTAACATGTCTTCTTCGTCCTTCAAATTGCAGCGTTGTTGACTACGTGCGCTCGCCCTAGTCACATATTTATGTATGCTCCTAGGGACTCACTTACTTGTCGCCTAGCTGCAATCTGAATGACTTTGAATAAAATCATAGTGCCTTCAAAACTGCAGCGTTGTTGACTACGTGTATATAAGTCGCAACAGGCTTAGCAACGCAGCAAGATGGTTGCTGTGATAGTGTTATAAGTCTTATTGTTTTATGCAATATTACTTGGTAGGTCAACTTGTAAATTGTCAATAAGACGCGTTTGACCTAACCATGCCGCCATTAAAATAACCGCACGTTTACTGGACTCACCAAGTGGTAATAATGTATCTGCATCGCGAATAAATAGCTCATCAGGAGTAAAGCCGGCTTCTCGTAAGCTATTGTTCATCTCTTCAATAATAACTTCAGATGCATCAGGTTCAGCCACTAATTTTTCACCCGCTTGTTGCATAATTTGATACAGCTTAGGCGCTGTTTTTAGCTCTTCCGCTGACAAATTATTGTTGCGTGAGCTCAGTGCTAGACCATTCTTGGCTCTAACTGTTGGGACGCTAACAATTTGTGTATCAAATGATAAGTCAGCAACTAACTTGCGAATTAATTGTAATTGCTGGTAATCCTTCTCACCAAACAAGGCAATATCTGGCTGTACTAAGTTGAACAACTTAGTAATAACCGTTGCGACACCTTTAAAGTGCCCAGGGCGGCTTGCGCCTTCTAATATGGTCGATAACTCTGGAACTTCAACAAAAGTCTGTTTTTCCATCCCTTCTGGGTAGAATTCTTGAGGGGAAGGCGCAAAAACCAAATTGATGTCACGACGTTTTAGTTTTTCGCAATCTTCTTGCAACGTTCGTGGGTAATTGGCTAAATCAGATTGCCTATCAAATTGCATCGGGTTAACGAAGATACTGGCAATCACAACATCAGCTTGTTTTTTTGCTTGGTCAATGAGTGTTAAGTGACCATCATGTAAATTACCCATTGTTGGGACAAGTGCAATACGTTTGCCTTCTTGTTTCCAGCGGCGGATTTCACGGCGTAAGATAAGCGCCGTTTCAACGATAAGCATACGTGTGTTCCTTATAATTTCTGACATCAATTAAGAAAAAGAATGGGCTTCACTTGGGTAAATGCCATCTTCCACTTCTTGGATATACATACGAATAGCATCATGAAGGTTGCCCGCTTGAGCTAAAAAGTTTTTTGCGAATTTAGGGGCTCGTGCGGTAATACCCAGCGCATCATGCATAACAAGAATTTGTCCATCAGTCCCATTTCCCGCACCAATACCAATCACGGGCAATAGTAGCTCTTCCGTAACATGATTGGCTAAGGTGGTTGGGACACATTCAAGAACCAACAATTGGATGCCTGCATTTTCTAGTGCAATCGCATCTTTGAGTAATTGATTGGCGGTGACTTCATCACGTCCTTGGACTTTATAACCGCCAAGGACATTGACGGCTTGTGGCGTTAAACCTAGATGGCCACACACAGGAACAGAGCGTTCTCCTAGCATTCTTACCGTATCACATAACCAACTGCCACCCTCAATTTTGACCATGTTTGCGCCTGCCTGCATTAAAATAGCCGCATTGGCGCAAGCTTGTTCTGGTGTGGCGTAACTCATAAATGGCATATCTGCAATAATGAAGGCATTTGGCGCGCCTTTGCGAACGCATCGGGTGTGGTAAGCAATTTGCTCGACAGTAACGGGTAAGGTGGAGGATTCACCTTGAATCGTCATTCCAAGTGAGTCTCCAACGAGCATCACTTGGATACCTTGCTCATAAAATAATTGAGCGAAGCTTGAGTCATAGGCTGTCATAGTTGCAAATTTGTGTTTGTCTTTTTTAAACTGACATAAATCAGCCAGAGAAATTGGTTTCATTATAATAACCTCCGGAAATGATCTCCCTGCGACCATACCTCATAAGAGGTTGAACATTTCAGGCTGGAATATCCCAAAACGTTAGGCCATTTCGAGGGACTTGTGTGAGTCTTTCTGAAAGCTTTTCGCCATCAGGAAAAACAAGAGAAGGGGCGATTTCACTAAGCGGATACAACATAAATTCACGCTCTTTTAGCCCATAATGTGGAACGATCAACCGTTCAGTATTGATGATACGGTTACCAAAAAGCATGATATCGAGGTCCAGCGTTCGTGGCCCCCAACGCTCCTCTTTGCGTACACGGCCCAGCTCAAGTTCGATTTTTTGTGTATAGTTGAGGAGAACTTCGGGCTCAAGAGTTGTTTCAAGTAACACAGCCAGATTAAGAAAATCTGGCTGATTTTGCGGGCCTAGAGGCTTAGTTCGATAAACAGAAGAGGTAGAAACAACGCGGCTATTGGGTATCGCATCTAAAGCTGCAATAGCTTGCTGTGCCTGTAATAGTGGCTCACCAAGGTTACTTCCTACAGCAATATAGACTTGTTCCATTATATTCTCTCTATCTATTATGACTTATTTGACCGACGTGCCCCAGAACCGCCTTGTGATGAACGTGGACGATGGCGGCGGCGAGTGGGTGCATTGCCTAATTCCGAAATCATTTCACGCTGTTTGATATTATTTGCTTGCTGAAAATCAGTCCACCATAACGCTAGCTCTTGTAACTCGTTGCGGTGCTCGACATTAGCTCTTAATTCTAATAAATCAAACGCTGCACGGAATTTTGGGTGTTCCATTAATTTATTGGCACGACGGCCTTGGCGGCGAGGTAAGCGTAACTGCAATAACCAAATATCACGCATTGTGGTTGTAATGCGTTTTGGGATAGCAATTGAACGGCACTGCTCGTCTAGAATATCATTCATTGCCAGCGCAAAGGCGTCGTAATAGGCCAACCCGCCTTCTTGAGATAACTTCTCAGCATGCTCTGTAACTGGGTACCATAACATAACAGCAAATAAAAAAGCAGGGTTAACACGCTTATCATTTTTTAGTCTGAAGTCAGTATTTTTAAGAACTTGCTCAATGATTTTTTCCATTGGCGAATCACTGTTATCTGTAAAACGGCTTGCGACAACAGGGAAAAGTTGCTCAAACAAACCATACTTTTTGAGCATTTTATAGGTAGCGTAACCTTGGCCTGCTTGGAGTAATTTGAGAGACTCTTCAAATAACCGAGCAGATGGAATTTCTCTCAATAAATGAGCAAGTTGGTAAATTGGCTCAGCGGTTTTTGGTTCGATGCTCATATTTAATTTGCAGGCAAAACGTACCGCTCTTAGCATTCTAACAGGGTCTTCACGATAGCGCGTTTCAGGATCACCAATTAGACGAATAACGCCAGCTTTGAGGTCATTCAAGCCATTGACGTAGTCACGTAATGTGAAGTCTTCAATGTTGTAATATAGACTGTTAACGGTGAAGTCCCGACGAATCGCATCTTCTTCAATGGAGCCAAAGATGTTATCGCGCAATAGCATGCCGTTTTGTGCTTGTGCAGATAAGTTTTTGTCATCTGATGCATTTTGGTCATGGTGGCCACGGAAAGTTGCAACTTCTATGATTTCGGGGCCAAACATAATATGTGCCAGCCGAAAACGGCGACCCACTAAACGGCAGTTACGGAATAATTTGCGGATCTGTTCAGGCGTTGCGTTTGTCGTAATATCGAAGTCTTTAGGTTTTTGACCTAAAAGCAAATCACGCACACCACCACCCACTAAGTAGGCTTCAAAGCCACTTTTGTTTAAGCGATACAGCACTTTTAATGCATTGTCACTAATATCACTGCGTGAAATAGGGTGCTCGGAACGCGGGATAACAGTAATGTTTTCGTCGTTTACGGTTGTCATTGTAGGGCGCTTCTCAGGTGTTGAATCGGCACGTTGAGATTGACGAACCGTTTTTTTAATAGGGGTTGTTTTATGGGGTTGAGCTGTGTTCTGCTCTTTAGATGCGGTTTGCGCATGAGCAGAATGAGTGACTGGCCTTTTACCGGCTGCCTGTATATCTCGCGAAGGATCACGATGTTGTACTGCATCTTCAGGGGATGCGTCTGTATTGCGAGATAAAATATTACGGCAGAAATTTGCTACTCGGTTAAAAATAGTACACCTCGATGTCATTACCAATATTCATTAAACAAAATAAGCGGCTAATCATAGCTCACAGAAGTTTCTTTGAGAATGGTTAAACGAATAAAAGTCACCTCTAATTATAAACGTTACCAATAAAATTTACGTAAAATAATAGCCAGAAAAGCGTTCTCGCTATAGGCGGATACGATTAGAAGCCTTATTTTAAGCGATTTTTTGTTGTCAGTTAATTATTTAAGCTCAAACTGTAGAGCAAAAAAATAACATAATCTATTTGCGTAAAAAATTATGTGAAAGTAAATATTTATCTTATTTAAAGGTGAGTGAGAGGCGATCGTGGCCATCAACTGGCAGAAAATAGGGAGTAGGATGGGGTTGACTTGATGGTTAATGTAAATCAAAAGTCAGGAGCGGAACATGTCAGGAGTGGAACATAATAGCATGAAGCGTTTCCCTTGTAACGGCGCAGTAATATGCGCCGTTCAGGACTCCATATAGACACTAGCCTGCCATTTGCTTTTCGCGAATTTCTGCTAATGTTTTACAGTCGATACATAAATCAGCGGTAGGACGGGCTTCCAAACGACGGATACCAATTTCTACACCACATGATTCACAATAGCCAAAGTCGTCATCTTCAACTTTTTTCAGCGTTTTTTCGATTTTCTTAATCAGTTTACGTTCACGGTCCCGGTTACGTAATTCAAGGCTGAATTCTTCTTCCTGAGCGGCTCTATCAACGGGGTCTGGAAAGTTAGCTGCCTCATCTTGCATATGAGTAACAGTCCGGTCCACTTCATCTCTGAGTTGATTGCGCCATGCTTCGAGAATGAGCTTAAAATGCGCCAACTGGGCCTCGTTCATGTACTCTTCGCCAGCTTTTTCATGATAGGGTTCAACCCCAGCAATGGCGAGAATGCTTAAGGACGATGTCTTACGTTTTTGCCCTTCTTGCATAATGCTTCTCCTACACACGCAAATTTTACAAAAACCCCAAGGGGGAAAAATTAAGGTCGCTATAAATAGCAGAAGACTGCTCTCTTGGCAATCGTTCCTGCAATGAGTTTTGTAATGCTGTGAGGGCGAGCGTGTTTATTCCCTTTTTAGCGCCCAGAACTCTGCGGCCTCGTATAAAAATCGGTTAAAAAAACTTTATTTAATAGAGTTAAAGTGAATCTGCTTACTTAACACCATTTGTTGAACAGTTATATCAGCTTGATAACAAAGCACTTCAACACCACTTTGTCTCGCTGCCTCTAATAATTGCGCATATTGCTTATCAATATGAGCCGCTGCTGATGCTACGTGAATACCTGTGTGCAAAGCAACAAACAATAGTATGGCTCTTTTTCCTTCTTTCGCAATATGCATGAGCTCTCTTAAATGCTTTTGGCCTCTAAGTGTCACTGCATCAGGAAAGAATCCTTGATTATTTTCGAGTAAAGTTACTGATTTTACTTCGATAAAGCAATCTGGCAATCCATTTTGCGTTAGAAAAAAATCGATTCGACTATTTTCTGTGCCATATTTAACTTCAGGTTTTATTACACTATATTCAGATAATTCTGGAATGTGTTTTTCGGTTAATGCTTGTGCAACTAATTGGTTCGCACGAAGGGTATTAATGCAAATAAAATGGCCGTCTGCGGTTTGGGTTAACTCCCAACTATACGGGTATTTGCGTTTTGTATTATTGGAAGTCGAATACCAAATGGTATCACCAGGGGTAGCACAACCTGTCATAGCGCCTGTATTTGCACAGTGAATGGTAATTTCTTCACCGCTCGGTAAAGTGACATCAGCCAAAAAGCGCTTGTAACGCTTAATTAAAGTAGCTGGTTGTAAGGCGGGTTCAAATTCCATGGGGTCTCCGCTATCGTTGTCGGTAATATGCTTACTGGCAAAAGAGGCTAATGCTACAATGTCTAACAGTAAAAGTTAAATACATGGAGTGATAACCCCAGTGTTACCGATATTTGAAGTTTGTGAGGACATACTTACCGCATTAACCTCTTCTCCTCAAGTTTTGCTTCATGCACCGACAGGTGCTGGTAAATCAACAGTTTTACCGTTAGAAATATTAAAGAGTGGGGTTATTAACGGGCGGGTTATCATGTTAGAGCCTCGTCGCTTAGCAGCGCGCTCAGTGGCTGCTCGCCTTGCACAGCAACTCGGTGAAGAAGTTGGTCATACTATTGGTTTACGCATGCGCTCTGAAACTAAAGTTAGTCGCCACTCGCGTCTTGAAGTGGTTACCGAAGGCGTACTCACTCGCTTACTGCAAAATGATCCCATGCTTGAAGGGGTTGGTTTAGTCATTTTAGATGAGTTCCATGAGCGAAATTTACAGGCAGACCTTGGTCTCGCTTTGCTAATTGATTCACAGCAAGCCTTACGTGAAGATTTACGTATTCTATTGATGTCTGCGACATTGGATAATCAAGGGCTGTCTCAGTTGTTTCCTGATGCTCCGGTTATCACGTCACAAGGGCGTACATTCCCCGTAATACGTGAATATCATCCTATTAACCCAAATAAACTCTTTCATAAAGAAGTCGCATTGGCGGCTTGGCAGTTATTGCAGCAAGAACATGGGTCTTTATTATTATTTCTTCCAGGTATGGGGGAAATCGAGAAAGTAAGAGCAGAGCTCGCTTTGATGGTTAGTGAGGACATACTTTTATGTCCTTTATACGGTGCATTATCCCTACAAGCCCAGCAACAGGCGATTCAGCTAGCACCAGAAGGAGTGCGAAAGGTCGTATTAGCCACCAATATTGCAGAAACCAGCTTGACGATTGAAGGGATCCGCCTTGTGATAGACAGTGGTTTTGAACGCGTGGGGCAATTCAATCCACGAACAGGACTAACAAAACTAGTTAAACAGCGAATTAGCCAAGCGTCGATGGCACAACGTGCAGGCCGAGCAGGCCGTTTGGAAGAAGGTGTTTGCTGGCACTTATTCAGTGAAGAGCAGGCTGAGCGTGCGGCACAATTTAGCGAGGCCGAAATTGCACAAAGTGACTTGAGCAGCTTATGGTTATCTTTATTACAATGGGGTTGTCACGATGCCGCACAGCTGAACTGGCTGACTTTACCCCCTAAACCGGCAATATCAGCGGCAAAAAATTTACTTGGCAAATTAGGTGCTATTGATGCAGCAAACAAGTTAACGCCTTTTGGGCAGCAGATGGCGGAGTTAGGCAGTTCAGTACGAACAGCGGCAATGTTATGTAAAGCACAACAAAGCCAAAATCAGTCTGTTATCCAATTAGCTGCACTGTTGGTGGCGATTATCGAGGAACCACCTCGTCAACAAGATGCGGATCTTCGCTATTGCATAGAAAGGCCAACAGAGGGGTGGTGTAAGAGAGCATCAGTGCTTTGTGAACAAAGAGTATCGAGTATCATTGGTAAGCAAGATGCACTCCTTAGTGAGTGGTTACCAACGTTGCTGGCCACAGCGTTTCCCGACTACATAGCGAAATCTCGAGATAACCAACAACGCTATCAACTGGCGAATGGTTTAGGGGCGATATTGAATGAATCGGATAGATTATCCGGTTCTCCATGGTTAATCGTCGTGGCTTTATGGCAACCCGAAAATATGGCAGATGCCCGTATTTCCTTGGCTTACCCTGTAGATATTGACAGACTACAAGCAGATTGCCCATCGCTGTTTAACAAACAAGAAACGGTCGAATGGGATGAACAAAAAGGGACATTATTAGCTTGGAAACGCTTGCAATGCGGTCAATTAGTGGTGAAATCAGAACGTTTAAGCAACCCTGATAACACTGAAATTCGTTATGCGTTAGTTTATTGGTTGAAGCAAAATGGCTTGCAGCAATTAAACTGGCAGGAAAATGCTCTACAACTGTGTATCCGCTGCACGTTAGCTAAGCAGTATTTTCCTGATATTAATTTGCCTGATTTTGATGAAGCGGCACTATTGGATTCACTGGATGAATGGCTAGAGCCTTATCTTGATGGCATAACAAATAAACAAAAATTACAGCAGATTGATTTAGCCTCCTTATTGGTTAATCGATTAGATTGGCAGCAGCAACAGTGGTTAGAACGCATGTTTCCGGTAACCTATCGAGCGCCATCTTCACATGATGTAAGCATTCACTACGCATTAGATAAACCACCAGTCATAGCGATTCGTATGCAAGAAATGTACGGGGAAAAAGCGAACCCGACTGTTGCACAAGGAAAAATAACCGTAACAGTTTCTCTGTTGTCTCCTGCCATGCGGCCGTTACAGATCACGCAAGACCTTGGTGCATTTTGGCAAGGCAGCTATAAAGAGATACAAAAAGAGATGAAAGGGCGCTATCCAAAACATTTATGGCCAGATGACCCTGTAAATACTGCGCCAACGAGACAAACAAAAAAAGCGATGATGGGTGCGAAATAATCTATTTTTATGCTCTAATAGCGGGTTTCCTCATTGGCTCTATCAATGAGCCGACTGAGTAAGGAAATGTAATTAAGAGCTTTCTTTGGTGAAATCTCTGGGGTTCTAGGCCAAAATTAACCACTAAACTGACATTACTAGTGCGTTATTAAGTTATTTTGTAATGTGATATGGAGTGACCATGTCAGGTAAAGATTTTGAACCAATCGGCAGACGTAACAAAAAAACTGCTGGGAAAAAACAGTCTTCATCCCGCCGCCGCCGTAGAGACCGCGATGACTATGACGATGAAGATTTATTCGAAGATGATGATATTGACGAACAATATCTCGATGATGAAGATGAAGAAGAGCAAATGGCTAAAAAAGGCTCAAAAAATAACAAACCTCGAAAGGTAAAAAGTAAATGGCGTTGGTTTTGGCTACTAGTCAAACTGATGATCGTGTTTGCTGTTTTACTTGCGGCATATGGTTTTTATTTAAATCAACAAATTAAAGAACGCCTCGATGGTAAGGTTTGGGATTTACCCGCCGCAGTATACGGCCGAATGGTCAACCTTGAGCCGGGGATGGACTACAGCCAGGCAGAAATGGTTCGCCTACTTGAAGGTATGCAATACCGTAAGGTGAGTAAGATAACGACATCGGGCGAATTTGTGGTGCGTGGTAATAGCATCGAAATCTTACGTAGGCCGTTTAATTTCCCTGATCAAAAAGAAGGGCAAATCCTTGCGCGCATGGTGTTTGAAAATAACGCGTTGAGCAAGATTGAAAACATGGAAAACGGTCGCTCATTTGGCTTTTTCCGTTTAGACCCGAAACTGATCACGATGATGCAGTCGGCGAATAATGAGCAACGGTTAGTTTTACCGATATCTGATTTTCCTGAGTCTCTAGTTAAAATCTTACTAGAAACCGAAGATCGCAACTTTTATGAGCACGATGGCGTCAGTTTATACTCTATTGGCCGTGCTGTTGTTGCTAACTTAAGTGCAGGGCGCTCCGTTCAAGGGGGAAGTACTTTAACCCAACAGTTAGTCAAAAATCTGTTTTTGACCAATGAACGGACATTAAAGCGTAAAGCCAATGAAGCCTATATGGCGGTTTTACTGGACTACAATTACAGCAAAGAGCGTATTTTAGAGCTGTATTTAAACGAAGTCTTTTTAGGCCAAAATGGTAATGACGAAATTCGTGGTTTCCCGTTAGCGAGCCTGTATTATTTCGGTAGACCAATCAATGAGTTAAGCTTTGACCAACAGGCGTTATTAGTCGGTATGGTACAAGGGGCATCAACGTATAATCCTTGGACTAAGCCACAAAATGCGATTAAACGTCGAAACATTGTGCTGAAAATCTTGGAAACGCGTGGCGTGATTGACCAAGAAATGTATCAAGTGCTAAGCGCAAGGCCTCTCGGTGTGAAAAACAAAGAAGGGCTGGTGGCTTCTCAACCTGCCTTTATGCAAATGGTTCGTTTAGAACTCAATGAAAAATTGGGTGATAAAGTTAAAGAACTCTCTGGTGCGAAAATTTTTACCACTCTAGACCCAGTGGCTCAAACTGCGGCTGAAAATGCAGTTGAAAATGGTGTCGCTGATTTGCGTAAATCTCGTAAATTAGATGACATAGAAGGGGCAATGGTGGTAGTTGACCGCATTAATGGCGAAGTACGCGCGATGGTTGGTGGCTCTCAACCCCAATATTCAGGGTTTAACCGTGCGTTAAATGCACGGCGTAGCATTGGTTCTCTGGCAAAACCTCCGGTATACCTCGCTGCACTAAGTGAACCGGACCGTTTTCGTTTAAATACATGGTTAAAAGATGAGCCACTAACAGTAAAAGTCGGAAACCAAAACTGGAGCCCAAGAAACTACAGCCGTAATTTCAACGGCCGTATGATGTTAGTTGACGCTTTGGCAAAATCACAAAATATCCCAACGGTAAACTTAGGGCTAGAGGTTGGTTTAGACCAAGTGTTTAATACGTTTGTACGCTTAGGAGCTCCCGCGGCTGCTATGGAAAAAGTTCCTGCGATGCTATTAGGTGCAATTAACCTAACACCAGCGGAAGTTGCTCAAGTTTATCAAACCATTGGTGGTAACGGTAATCGTGCGAAATTATCGGCATTGCGTTCTGTTATTGATGGAGATGGCAATGAAATTTACCAAAGCTACCCATCAGCTGAGCGAGCAGTACCTTCCCAAGCTGCATACCTCACATTGTATGGTATGCAGCAAGTGGTTAAACAAGGTACGGGCAGAGTTTTATTGACCAAATATGCTAAGTATAATTTAGCTGGTAAAACAGGGACAACTAACGATCTACGCGATAGCTGGTATGCAGGTATTGATGGCAAAGAAGTAGCGATCGTGTGGGTTGGCCGTGATAATAACGGCCCAACACAATTAACAGGGGCGACAGGCGCACTGAAAGTGTACCAACGCTACTTAGATAACCAAGCGCCATTAGCTCTTATCAACCGTGCACCAGAGGGCATTGTTGATATGCAAGTCACAGCTGACGGCCAATTAAGTTGCTCAAACTTCGGCGGCGGTAGAATGTTGCCGATTTGGACGGATAATCCAGAAGGGTTATGCCAAGCGTCTGAAAACGAAGCGCCAATTTGGGATCTCAATGGTAATAATGGCGAGCAGCAAGATGATGCACCGGATTGGGTTAAGGATATGTTTGGCAATAATCCCTAAATTCTCGTCATACTTCAACCTGTAGCGTTGTTGGTTGCACTCACTAGACCTAGTCACATACTATTGTATGCTCCTAGGCTCTAGCTCGCTGACCGCCTAGCTACAGGCTGAATTATTTAGAGAATTAATGAGCTAGAGAATTAGAGAATTAATCCCTAAATTCTCGTCATACTTCAACCTGTAGCGTTGTTGGTTGCACTCACTAGACCTAGTCACATACTATTGTATGCTCCTAGGCTCTAGCTCGCTGACCGCCTAGCTATAGGCTGAATTATTTAGAGAATTAATGAGTTAGAAAATTGTGGTGTAAGGCTGCAACTGGTGGCTATCCAATCTTTCTCTACCGATGCAAAAGAATAGAGGTGAAAGTAGGTAACATTTCACCTCCGTAATTTCAATATGAATTAATTCGTTTTGATCTTCATCAGCGCTGTTTCTGCCGCTTTAACTGTTTTCTCAATATCTTCATCACTGTGGGCGATTGACATAAAACCCGCTTCAAATGCAGAAGGCGCAAGGTAAATGCCTTGCTCTAACATGTAATGGAAAAATTTCTTAAAGCGTTCAACGTCGCACTTCATCACATCTTGGTAGCAAGTCACTGTTGGTGCGTCGGTGAAGAAAATACCAAACATACCACCGACGTGATTGATAACCATCGGGATACCTTGCTCTTGGGAAACACGTTTTAAACCACGAGCTAACTTTTCTGTTAATTCATTTAAACGTGAGTGCACACCCGGTTGAGAGACTTCTTTTAAACAAGCAAGACCAGCAGCCATCGCGACAGGATTACCAGATAAGGTTCCCGCTTGGTAAACAGGCCCAATTGGGGCTAGTTTTTCCATAATTTCAAGGCGGCCACCAAAGGCACCTACAGGCATACCACCACCGATGATTTTACCTAAACAGGTTAAATCAGGTTGAACATCATAGTAATCTTGTGCTCCACCTAATGCGACGCGAAAGCCAGTCATGACTTCATCAATGATGAGTACGGCATTGAATTCATCACATAACGCACGTAAACCCGGTAAGAACTCAGCCGTTGGTGGTACGCAATTCATATTTCCAGCAACAGGTTCAACAATCACACAGGCAATGTCTTCTGGATAATTTTCAAATGCTTGGCGAACTGAAGCTAGGTCATTATAGGTACAAGTTAATGTGTGTTTTACAAAATCTTCGGGGACGCCTGGAGAGTTTGGTTCACCCATCGTAAGCGCCCCAGAACCAGCTTTGACTAATAAACAGTCTGCATGGCCATGATAACAGCCTTCAAATTTGATGATTTTGTCGCGGCCTGTGTAACCTCGAGCCAGACGAATTGCACTCATGGTCGCCTCAGTACCTGAATTCACCATGCGTACCATATCCATAGAGGGGACTAACTCACAAACTAATTCAGCCATTTCAACTTCGGCGGCAGTCGGTGCACCAAAACTTAACCCTTTATGGACAGCTTTGATCACGGCATCACGGATCTCAGGATGGTTATGGCCTAATACCATCGGTCCCCATGAGCCAACGTAATCCACATAGGCTTTACCGTCAACGTCATAAATATAAGCGCCATCCGCTTTTTCAATAAATAATGGGGTTCCACCAACACCATTAAAAGCACGAACAGGGGAGTTTACACCACCAGGGATTTGTTCTTTTGCTTGTGCGTAAAGTTTTTCAGATTGTGACATCGCAGGGCTCCAGAAAGAGGCTAAGAAAAAAATTGCCCTCATTCTAAAGCACCACACCAATTAAACCAAATATTGATACGAAGATATGCACAATGTGTCTAATTGCTTAACAACACTTGAACCATTTAGTCAAGTGGCGGATAATTAGGTTAATTGATCTGAGTAGGTTTTAGCCTACGCATGAATTTACCGGTCACCGGTTTGGAGTAAAAAATGAGTGATGATGCAGCTCTGCCTTTGCAATTTACTGATGCGGCAGCAATTAAAGTTAAAGATCTAGTCTCTGATGAGGACAACCCAAATCTGCGTCTGCGTGTTTATATCACTGGTGGCGGATGCAGCGGTTTCCAATATGGTTTCACATTTGATGACCAAATCAACGAAGGCGATATGACAATTGAAAAGCAAGGTGTTGCTCTTGTCGTAGACCCAATGAGTTTACAATATTTAGTCGGTGGAAGTGTTGATTATACCGAAGGTTTGGAAGGTTCGCGTTTTATTGTGACTAATCCGAATGCTAAGTCTACTTGTGGGTGTGGTTCGTCCTTCAGCGTCTAATTCTCGTCATCCTTCAACCTGTAGCTGTGTTGGCTGCATTCACTAGACCTAGTCACATACTTTTGTATGCTCCTAGGTTCTAGCTCATTTGCCGCCTTGTTACAGGCCGAATGATTTAGAGAATTATTGAGTTCTTCTTCAACCTGTAGCTGTGTTGGCTTCATTCAGCTACTCGGGTCACATACTTATGTATGCTCCTCGAGATACCTTCATTTGCCGCCTTGCCACAACTCGAACTATTTAGAAAATTTTCTTAATTCTTAATTCTTAATTCTTAATTCTTAATTCTTAATTCTTAATTCTTAATTCTTAATTAGATAATGAATTTAACTGCTCACACAGTTGTTCGGTTGCGTTCACAATCCTTGGGCCTGCTCGGTGAAACCAATCTTCATTTAATCGGATTATTGGGATATTGAGCTGGGAGTGCCAAAATTCTTTCACTGCTTTTTCCTGTTCTGCTGAGCCCGTCATGATTATTACATCTGGTTTGCGAGTGAGTACCTGCTCACGACTGACTTGTGGCCATTGAACTGAGCTATTAGCAAAAATATTTTCACTCCCACAAAACTCGACGACATCATTTTGCAGCGTATGGTTACCAGCGCTAAATAGAGGTTGAGAGCCGAGCTGAATGAACACTCTCTTAGGTTTGTTATTAGAAATTTTTGTATTTTGATAAGGCGCTAGCTTAGCGCGCATTATTCCCACATTTTGTTGTGCAAGCTCTGGGTTTGGACTGTATTGTGCCAACTCAGTGACTGAATTAATGACATCATCAATGGTTTGAGGGTCAAAATAAATAATTGGAATGCCGAGATTCGCAAGCTGATCAAGAGGGCGTTGGGGGTTGCCTCCTCGCCATGCGAGGATTAAATCAGGTTTTAGTGCGATAATACGTTCTACATTTAAGCCTTGCCAATCAGAGACTTGCTCTAGTTTTTTAGCTTGTTCTGGGTAATCGGAGTAAGCACTGACCGCAATTAAGCTATCCCCAAGCCCTGCTGAATAAGCAAGCTCAGTATTGGCTGGTGATAAGCTGATAACGCGTTGCTTTGCCGCTCCTAGTGCCGAAAAAGCCACCAATAAACCACATAATAAGGTAATAGTAAGAGAGAAATAATGCGTTATTCTTTTCATAACAAAATTCATCGTGACATTAAAAAAGTATAACTAACAATTAGTTATACTTTTTATGAGAATTATTAAGCGAGTTTGGATAAAATTGCAGTGATCATTAATGACGATTGACGGGCAGCAACGGGTAAGAATTCATCGAAGCTTGTGTGGGATTCCTTATCAGCCACATCTGAAATGGCACGGACAACGACAAACGGGGTACCAAATTGGTGACACACTTGGCCAATCGCGGTGGCTTCCATTTCTACTGCCGCAACTTGCGGGAACATCGCTTTGATGCGAGCCAGTGGTTCAGCACCATTAATAAAAGCATCGCCGCTACAAACTAAACCACGAACAGCGTTCATATCCAATAGCTGAATGCACTGCTCAGCAACTTCAATCAGTTTAGTATCCGCGACGAAAGCGGGTGGGCACTGTGCCATTTGGCCAGGTTCATAACCGAATGCTGTCACATCAGCATCATGGTAACGAACTTCAGTAGAAACCACGATATCACCAACATTTAAACGAGGGTCTAGCCCACCGGCGGAGCCTGTGTTAATCACGACATCTGGTTGGCAATGCTCCAGTAACAATGTTGTGCCGATTGCGGCAGCGACTTTACCAATACCTGATTTCAATAACGCAACGTCAACGCCATTAATTTGACCTGTATAAATCTCACAGCCAGCGCGGTTAATAGTTTGGCAGTTTTCAATTTGCGAGCGCAAAATCGCCACTTCTTGTTCCATGGCACCAATTATTCCAACTTTCATTTTGTCTCCTTTTCCCTGCTCAATTTGCACTATTAGTGTCAATATTTTGACTAGGGACGATAATGTTTTATTGTGTTATTGCTGTATTCTTCGAGTGGGTTCGCAATTTTAATTGCAACAACTCGGATTTAGACAACGAAATTACAAAGATGCACGAAGTGTAACATTGAAAGGTGAGTCGTGAAGTTTTTTTCCTATATTTAGGCTATATAATGAAGCATCAATCGAGATAGGGAAGGTGGCAGAGTGGGTGAGATTAATTTTGTTAAGAAGTTAAACTTTCAGCGTAACTACATGAGCAGTGCGAAAAACCAAAAAATTTCACCTAAAGATGAAGATGCGGTTAATCGCTTATTCGAAAGTGACCGCGGGAGGATCATTAATTCAGCTGCCATTCGCCGTTTGCAACAAAAAACGCAAGTTTTTCCCTTAGAGCAAAATGCAGCAGTTCGCAGTCGCTTAACTCACTCACTAGAAGTACAGCAGGTTGGCCGTTACATCAGTAAAACGGTTTTAGGCGAACTAAAAAAGAAAAAATTGCTTGAACCTTATGGGCTAGATGAACGGTGTGATGCTTTTGAGAGCTTAGTCGAAATGGCCTGCTTAATGCATGATATTGGCAATCCACCATTTGGGCATTTTGGTGAGGCAGCAATTCAACGGTGGTTTACTAAATTACTATCGCCTAGTTACTTATTTACTCCGAATTCCCCTGATCCATGCAAAATACCTGCATTACAGTTAACTGGAAATGAAAAGCAAGATTTATTCCGCCGTCAATTAAAACAGGATTTATGCTCATTTGAAGGTAATGCGCAAGGGTTACGTATGGCGCATCGCTTACTCAAACTAAACTTAACTTATGCGCAAGTTGGCTCTATCTTAAAATATACGCGTGGAGCTTATGATTTGGAGCCAATTCCCCCTGAGTTTGATTATTTGATGAAAAAACCAGGCTATTATTGGTCAGAGGTGGACTTTGTCAGTGAGCTAACCAAAAAGCTCGATATGGAAAAATATTGCCGTTTCCCGCTGTCCTATATTATGGAAGCGGCTGATGATATTTCATATTGCATTGCTGATTTGGATGACGCTGCGGAAAAAGGCATTTTTACTGTTGAGCAGTTGATTGAGTATTTAAAAGCAGAGTGGGGAGATATTGAACAAAATGATTTATTCGATCAAACCATTATGCGAGCTTTCAATAATATCAGTGACAACCACACAAGGCGTATTCAGCAAGATCAATTCTTTATGTATTTGCGCGTAAATATCACAGGAAAATTGTCTCATTATAGCGCACAACAATTCATTAAGAATCTACCCGAAATTTATAACGGCACTTTTAACAGTGCTTTGTTAGAAGATAAAAGTCCAGAGCATAGGCTATTAAAAGTACTGAAAACAGTGGCTTTTAAACATGTATTTAACCACCATGAAGTTGAAGAGTTAGAACTACAAGGCTATCGAATTATCAGTGGATTATTAGATTTTTATAGTCCACTACTGATGATGGATAGAAGCGATTTTGCTGACCTCGTGGACAAAAATTACCACAAGCATTTTTTCATTGAAACGAGGTTATTCCATAAATTATCTAATAAGCATCGCTTATCTTACACGGAAGCACTTGAGAAAATTTCTGCAACGAATGAAGCAGATAAATCTATCCTTGAGTTTTATTATCGAGCTCGTTTGATTCAAGACTATATTAGCGGTATGACAGACCACTATGCCTATGAAGAATATCGTAAATTTATGGTTAGCAATTGATATAATAACTGAATAGCTTAATAAAAATAGAAAAGTAGTCAATCAAATGATAGGAAAGCAGGTATAATAGCCTGCTCGTTTTCCTTGATTAATTAGCGAAAAAAAACAACGCATTAAAATTGAAAACTCGGCAATCATGATTTTTATAACTTAATATTCTGTAGTGACTATTTTATGGCTCAATTTTACTCTCCTAATCGCCGTACCACTCCACGCCGCCAGATCACGGTTGTAGCTGATAGCCTTGATGCCGCAGGGCAAGGTGTTGCTCGTATCGAAGGAAAAACCATTTTTGTAACAGGTTTATTGCCTGAAGAAGAAGCCCAAATTGAATTGACGGAAGAGAAACGGCAGTTTGCTAAAGGGAAGGTAATTAAACGTTTGAGCACGAGCCCTCAAAGAGTAAAGCCACGGTGCCGTTATTTTAACCAATGTGGGGGATGTCAACAGCAACATGTTGACATTGCACTACAAAGAGAAAGTAAAGCTCATGCTTTAGCTTATCTGATGCGACGCGAAACATTGCAAGATATATCCTGTGCCGAGGTGATTTATGGTGAGTCATATGGCTACCGTCGCCGAGCTCGGTTGGGGCTACAATATCAGCCTAAAAGTAAAAATGTCGTTATGGGGTTTCGTCAATCTCAATCTAACACATTAGTTGATATAAAAAATTGCCCTATATTATCTCCTGATTTGGATATCTTATTAAAACCACTTTCTGAATGCATTAACCAGCTCAGTAATAAAGCGAAATTGGGCCACGTAGAGCTTATTCACGCAGACAATAGCAAAATTGTATTGATTCGTTACTTAACACCTTTTTCGTTATCAGATACTCAAAAGTTAAGCAATTTTGAAAATCAGCACGGAGTGTCTATCTGGTTAGCGGGTAATGATGAAAACTTACAAGCTCTGTCACCAAATTCGCCACAACCTGAGTATCAAGTTGCTGGGGAAATACTAAAATTTAACCCATTAAATTTTATTCAAGTGAACGGGCAAGTTAACCAGTTGATGGTAGAACAAGCTTTAGCATGGTTAGATCTAAACAGTGAAGATAGGGTATTAGACCTTTTTTGTGGAATGGGTAACTTTACATTACCTATCGCACGGTTAGTGAAATCCGTTGTGGGTGTTGAAGGTGTGGAAAATTTAGTCAAACAGGCACGAAATAACGCACAGCTCAATACTATTTGTAATGCGACATTCTATAATGAAAACTTAGAAGCCCAGATACACACACAACCTTGGGCGGCTCATGGCTTTAATAAAGTATTATTAGACCCCGCTAGAGCTGGAGCCGCTGGTGTTATGGAACATTTAATTAAACTGATGCCAGAAAAAATTGTCTATGTTTCATGTAACCCCACAACATTGGCAAGAGATAGCAAAGTTTTACTTGATGGGGGCTATCAGTTATTACAGTTGCGGATGCTAGACATGTTTCCGCATACTAGCCATTTAGAGTCAATGGCGTTATTTATCCGTCGCCCAGAGGTTTAATAGGTAGGGAGAATATATGGTTGCAGTAAGAAGTGCGCATCTTACCCCAGCAGGTGAGTTTGCCCCAGAAAAGTGGGTTAACGGTCTGGGATTGAGCAATAAACAATCAGAAGAAAAGCTCATCCATACCTGGCAATATTGTCACGATAAACTAGCCGGACAAGAAATCGCCCCTCTGTTACTGTGGCGCGGTATTGAAATGACCGAAATCCTATCGACATTAAGTATGGATATCGGCAGCTTACAAGCAGCTTTACTTTTTCCTTTAGTGGAAGAGGGGAAGTTGGAAGAGCAAGAAGTTATTGATGAGTTTGGTCAATCCATTCACGAACTCGTTAAAGGCGTGCTGGAAATGGATGCGATTCGTCAACTCAAAGCCACGCAATCGAGTGAAACGAGCTCGACACAAGTCGATAATATTCGCCGTATGCTATTGTCGATGGTGGAAGATTTCCGCTGCGTTGTCATTAAACTAGCGGAACGAATTGCACATTTACGTGAAGTCAAAGATGCCACTGAAGATGAGCGCGTTTTAGCGGCAAAAGAGTGCTCAAATATTTATGCACCTTTAGCAAATCGCCTAGGAATTGGGCAGTTAAAATGGGAGTTAGAAGACTTCTGTTTTCGTTATTTGCATCCCGATGAATATAAGAAAATTGCAAAGCTCCTCCATGAACGTCGTATTGACCGTGAAGAGTATATAGATACTTTCGTAACAACCTTACGTAAGTACATGTTAAAAGAGAATATTCAAGCTGATATCTATGGCCGGCCTAAGCATATTTACAGTATTTGGCGTAAAATGCAGAAAAAATCATTGGCATTTGATGAACTGTTTGATGTGCGAGCGGTGCGTATTGTTGTTGAACGCTTGCAGGATTGTTATGCCGCGTTAGGGATTGTACATACCCATTTTCGCCATCTTCCCGATGAGTTTGATGACTATGTGGCGAACCCGAAACCTAATGGTTATCAATCTATTCATACAGTGGTGTTAGGGCCAAACGGTAAAACGCTTGAAATTCAAATTCGTACCCGCCAAATGCATGAAGATGCAGAGCTGGGAGTTGCGGCCCATTGGAAATACAAAGAAGGCGCGACTGGCATTGGTAAAGGCAGTAGTTACGAAAACCGCATTGCATGGTTACGTAAGCTGATTGCATGGCAAGAAGAAATGGCAGATTCTGGCGAAATGCTAGATGAAGTTCGTAGCCAAGTGTTTGATGACCGAGTGTATGTCTTTACCCCAAAAGGGGATGTGGTGGATTTACCAGCAGGCTCGACACCGCTTGATTTTGCTTATCATATTCACAGTGATGTCGGCCACCGTTGTATTGGTGCAAAAATAGGTGGGCGTATTGTCCCATTTAGCTATCAATTACAAATGGGCGATCAAATTGAAATTATTACTCAAAAGCATCCAAATCCAAGCCGCGACTGGTTAAACCCTAACTTAGGGTATGTCACAACCAGCCGTGGGCGAGCTAAAATCCAAAATTGGTTCCGTAAACAAGATAGAGACAAAAATATCCTTGCAGGGCGTCAAATTTTAGATAGCGAACTATCACAGCTTGATATTAGCCTTCGTGAAGCAGAAAAACTGCTAATCGCACGCTACAATGTTCATTCATTGGATGAGGTTTTGGCAGGAATTGGCGGCGGTGATATCCGTATCAACCAATTAGTGAATTTCCTGCAGAGCAAATTTAACAAAGCCACTGCCGAAGAAGAAGACCGTGCGGCAATGAAGACATTAGAAAGTAAGTCTTCACTCCCAAGAGCACCATCTCATAGTAGCGGCCGAGTGGTGGTTGAAGGGGTTGGTAACCTAATGCACCATATTGCACGCTGCTGCCAGCCAATTCCAGGGGATGAAATTGTCGGTTTTATCACGAAAGGAAGAGGTATTTCCATTCACAGTGCAGACTGTGAACAATTAGCTGAACTACAAAGCCATGCACCAGAACGCGTAATAGATGCAGTTTGGGGAGAAAACTACTCGAGTGGTTATTCTCTTGTGGTTAGAGTTATTGCTAATGACCGCAGCGGCCTGCTGCGTGATATCACGACAATATTAGCAAATGAGAAAGTCAATGTGCTTGGTGTCAGTAGCCGCAGCGATGTAAAACAGCAACTGGCAACGATAGATATGACTATTGAGCTGTATAACATTGAGGTGCTGAGTCGGGTGTTAGCTAAGCTGAATCAGTTGGCGGATGTTATAGAAGCAAAGCGTCATTCTCAGTGATTTTCTTCATATTTTGAGTTGTAGGGGTGTTGGCTGCGCTTAGCTACTCGGGTCACATACTTGTGTATGCTCCCCGAGATATCTTCGCTTGCCGCCTACCTACAATTCAAACTATTTTGAAAATCGGTATATTTATATTCTAAAAATCCCTCTCTTCATGTTTTTAATTATTCTTTTCTATACAACTTCTGTTTCTTCATGAGTTAGTTAGCAAAAATTTATTTTTTTGGGAAAAATTTGTCGATTGCTCATCAACTCTGATAAGTTTGGGATAAAGGACAACTAGAAACAAAAAAATTAAAGGTTAATACAATGAGTCAGACAAATCTTCAAATCGAACGTTTATTATCAATTATGAAGCAGCTTCGAGATCCGCAAACAGGGTGCCCATGGGATAAGGTACAAACATTTAAAACTATTGCGCCTTATACGCTTGAAGAAACTTATGAAGTGCTTGATGCGATAGAACGTGAAGATTTTAGCGACTTAAAAGGTGAGTTGGGAGACTTATTATTCCAAGTGGTTTTCTATGCGCAAATGGCGAATGAAAAATCACTCTTTGATTTTAGCGATATCTGCCAATCTGTTAGTGATAAGCTCGAACATCGCCACCCTCATATTTTCGATGCAAATAATACACTGAGTAGCACAGAAGTGATTGAGGGATGGGAAAAACGAAAAGCCAAAGAGCGAGCTGAAAAATCGCAATTTTCTGTGCTAGATGATATTCCAAATTCACTCCCAGCACTAATGAAAGCCTATAAAATTCAAAAACGTTGTGCGTCAGTTGGTTTTGACTGGGATACGCTAGGCCCTGTTGTTGGTAAAGTTCATGAAGAACTTGAAGAAGTGATGGAAGAAGCCACTCAGGCGGTTGTTGACCAGGCGCGCTTAGAAGAGGAAATTGGCGACTTATTGTTTGCAACCGTGAATTTATCACGCCATTTAGGTTATAAACCTGAAATAGCGTTGCAAAAAGCGTGTAACAAATTCGAAGGTCGTTTTCGCCAAATCGAAAAAAGCCTCGCGGAAAGTGGTAAAACGACAGAAAGTGCTACACTTAATGAGATGGAGGCGCTTTGGCAGCAGGTTAAGAGCCAAGAATAAAATGGCTCGTCATATTTCGCACTACAGCGTTGTTGGCTGCGTTCGGCTACTCGGGTCACATACTTAGTGTATGTTCCTCGAGATATCCTCTCTTGCCGCCTAGCTGTAGCACGAACTATATAGAGCCAATTCTCGTCGGGCCTCGCACTACAGCGTTGTTGGCTGCGTTCGGCTACTCGGGTCACATACTTAGTGTATGCTCCCCGAAGATATCCTCTCTTGCCGCCTAGCTGTAGCACGAACTATATAGAGCCAATTCTCGTCGGGCCTCGCACTACAGCGTTGTTGGCTGCGTTCGGCTACTCGGGTGACATACTTAGTGTATGCTCCCCGAATATATCCTCTCTTGCCGCCTAGCTGTAATGCGAACCTTGTCTGCAATTGTTTAAACCATTAGTTGTTTTAAAATCTGGCGGTTGTTGGTTTGTTCTAAAAGCACTTCATTCAATAGCACCAAACAAAGCTTCAAAAATAATGGGTGACGTGAAATATTGAGGTGTTAAATAGCGACAAGTAGAGTAAATAGTTATTCAAAATCAAAGTTAGTGCAGAATCGCATTTTTTATACCATACAATGAGCTGAAAGGATTTAGCTTTTGCATTTGAACTGTGTTAATCTATGAAAATAGACAAAGATGACTAATTTTGAAGCGATAAATAATTTTCGCTTTTAACTTGCTGATAATATTAGAGTATTGATGAAATTTAGCCTTATTATGCTTAGAACATTTGTAGCGAAATTAAGGTTCGGGTATACTGTTTTCCCGTCCTGTTATATCCATCATCTTTTAAACCTAAACTTTCAGGTTCAGCATGAAAACTAATTATATTTTTGTGACCGGCGGGGTCGTATCCTCTCTGGGTAAAGGCATTGCCGCAGCCTCTTTGGCGGCTATACTCGAAGCCCGTGGACTCAATGTGACTATTATGAAACTGGATCCCTACATCAACGTAGATCCAGGCACAATGAGCCCAACCCAACACGGGGAAGTTTTCGTTACAGAAGACGGCGCTGAAACTGACTTAGATTTGGGTCATTATGAGCGCTTCATCCGTACTAAAATGACTCGTCGTAATAACTTTACGACTGGGCGTGTTTACTCTGAAGTTCTGCGCAAAGAGCGCCGTGGCGACTACTTAGGCGCTACAATTCAAGTTATCCCTCATATCACTAATGAAATTAAAGACCGCATCATCCGTGGTGGCGAAGGCCATGACGTTGTTTTGGTTGAAGTTGGTGGTACAGTGGGTGATATTGAATCATTGCCATTCCTTGAAGCGATTCGTCAAATGGCTGCAGAAGTCGGCCGTGAGCGTACTTTATATTTGCACTTAACATTAGTGCCTTACCTTGCAGCAGCTGGTGAAGTGAAAACTAAGCCAACTCAACATTCTGTGAAAGAATTGCTGTCAATTGGTATCCAGCCAGATGTGTTAATCTGTCGCTCAGACAGAGTGATCCCAGCAAATGAACGTGCAAAAATCGCATTGTTCTGTAATGTGCCAGAGAAAGCGGTTATTTCTCTCAAAGACGTTGATTCAATTTATAAAATTCCAGCCTTGTTAAAATCACAAGGTTTGGATGAGTACATTTGTAACCGTTTCCGCATTGATGCGCCAGAAGCTAATTTATCTGAGTGGGAACAAGTTATTTACGAAGAAGCTAATCCTGCAGGTGAAGTCACCATTGGAATGGTTGGTAAATATGTTGAGTTACCAGATGCGTATAAATCTGTAATTGAAGCATTAAAACACGGTGGATTGAAAAACCGTTTAACTGTGAATATCAAATTGATTGATTCACAAGACATCGAAACGCGTGGTGTTGAGTTACTAAAAGATTTAGATGCTATTTTAGTGCCAGGCGGTTTTGGTGAGCGTGGTATTGAAGGTAAAATTCTGACTGCTCAATATGCACGTGAAAACAAGATCCCTTACTTAGGGATTTGTTTGGGTATGCAAGTTGCATTGATTGAATTTGCACGTAATGTGGCCAATATGGCAGATGCAAATTCAACAGAATTTAAAGCGGATTGTAAATTCCCAGTTGTTGCGCTGATTACAGAATGGCGTGACGAAGAGGGTAACCTTGAAGTGCGTTCAGAAGAGAGCGACCTTGGTGGAACAATGCGTGTTGGTAGTCAACCATGCCACCTAGTGAATGGTAGCCTTGTACGTGAGATGTATGGTTCAGAAACCATTATTGAACGTCACCGCCACCGTTATGAAGTGAACAACTTACTGCTGAAACGCATTGAAGATGCGGGCCTGAAAATTGCAGGTCGTTCAGTAGATAACAAGCTGGTGGAAATTATTGAAAACCCAAATCATCCATGGTTTGTGGCTTGTCAGTTCCACCCAGAGTTCACCTCTACACCAAGAGATGGTCATCCGTTGTTTGCAGGTTTTGTTAAAGCCGCTGGTAAGTACCAGAAAGGTGAGTTGAAATAAGATATGGGGAAGTCGGCGCAGGTGCACCAACTTCCCAAAATTTAACTTGTACTGAGGAAAACCTAATGTCCAAAATTGTTAAAGTGATCGGTCGTGAAATCATTGACTCTCGTGGTAACCCAACTGTAGAAGCTGAAGTTCATTTAGAAGGTGGCTTTGTTGGTTTAGCTGCAGCACCATCAGGTGCGTCAACAGGTTCTCGTGAAGCTCTGGAACTGCGTGACGGTGATAAAGCACGTTTTCTGGGTAAAGGTGTTCTGAAAGCAGTTGCTGCTGTTAATGGTCCAATCGCAGAAGCGCTGATCGGTAAAGATGCTAAAGACCAAGCTAACATCGATAAAATCATGATTGATCTCGATGGCACTGAGAACAAATCTAAATTTGGTGCAAACGCAATTCTGGCTGTATCTTTAGCAAATGCTAAAGCAGCTGCGGCAGCGAAAGGTATGCCTCTGTATGAGCACATTTCTGACCTGAATGGTACTCACGGTCAATACTCTATGCCTCTACCTATGATGAACATCATCAATGGTGGTGAGCACGCAGATAACAACGTTGATATCCAAGAATTCATGATCCAGCCTGTTGGCGCACCAACGCTGAAAGAAGCTGTTCGTATGGGTTCTGAAATTTTCCATCACTTAGCAAAAGTACTGAAATCTAAAGGTATGAACACTGCTGTAGGTGATGAAGGTGGTTATGCGCCTAACTTAGAGTCAAACGCAGCGGCATTAGCAGCAATTAAAGAGGCGGTTGAGCAAGCAGGTTATGTATTAGGTAAAGACGTAACACTGGCAATGGACTGTGCAGCATCTGAGTTCTATAACGCAGAAACAGGCAATTATGAGCTGAAAGGCGAAGGTAAAACCTTCACTTCACAAGAGTTCACTCACTATTTAGAAGAACTGACTAAACAGTACCCAATCGTATCTATTGAAGATGGTCTGAATGAGTCTGACTGGGATGGTTTCGCATACCAAACTAAAGTTCTTGGTGACAAAATCCAACTGGTTGGTGACGACCTGTTTGTAACGAACACTAAGATCTTGAAAGAAGGTATTGATAAAGGCATTGCTAACTCTATCCTGATCAAATTCAACCAAATTGGTTCTTTAACTGAAACTTTGGCTGCAATTAAAATGGCGAAAGATGCAGGCTATACAGCTGTTATCTCTCACCGTTCAGGCGAAACTGAAGATGCAACTATCGCAGATTTAGCAGTCGGTACAGCTGCAGGCCAAATCAAAACGGGTTCAATGAGCCGTTCTGACCGTGTTGCTAAATATAACCAACTGATTCGTATTGAAGAAGCATTAGGTAAAAATGCACCATTCAATGGCTTAAAAGAAGTTAAAGGCCAAGCGTAATTTTAGTTCGTTAACCAATTTATACGAAAGGAAGCCGATGGCTTCCTTTTTTTCGACTGAAACCTTTGCTGAGGAAGCCATTTTCACTATATATTCCCAGTAATTTATGATTATCTCTAATGTATCATAATAAATTTGATTGGATTTTTAGTAAGCTTAATGATTGATCAGCCTTTTATTGACTCACTTTATATTTAATAATCAATTTAAAATCAATCAATTAGATAGTTGATTGATATACGTCTCTTTAGAAATAATATGCTAATTTATAGTAGCTATTTTAGTATTTAATTCTTCGATTTTTACGAGTGAATGGGTAGGTTTTTTGGAGTTTACATGAAAAACGATGAAATTATACGGTGTAGATCGCACTTTTAGTTCCTCCACATTTTAATTTCATACAATTAACTTTATATTCCAGCTCTTGCAAAAAAATATTAACAATAATACTCGAAAATAATTTGCTTCCGAGCTAATGGAGTTTACATGGACGCTTCCGAATCCCTACAACCAGCGGTCAGCCCGACCCCATCCAATAAACGGGGTTGGATCATTTTAGCGGTTGATATTGTTCTACTGATCTTACTTTTAAAATATTTGCCTTTTGATGACAAGGCAAATGCAGGCCTTGCAATGATGGTTTTCATTGGTGTGCTTTGGCTAACTGAAGCTATCCATGTCACTATTACTGCACTTTGTATTCCTATCTTAGCGGTTGGGCTTGGATTAATGAATACTGGGGAAGCGCTTAAATCATTCGCAAACCCAATTATTTTCCTATTCTTCGGTGGCTTTGCTTTAGCGACGGCTTTGCATATTCAAGGCTTAGACCGTCTAATTGCTAACCGCTTACTAATGGCTGCACGTGGTCGTTTATCAGTCGCAGTATTACTGTTGTTTGGTGTTACCGCGCTGCTATCAATGTGGATTAGTAACACAGCAACTGCTGCAATGATGTTACCCCTTGTATTAGGTATTTTATCTAATCTCGATGTACGTCATGAACGTAATACGTTTGTGTTTGTTTTATTAGGTGTTGCTTATAGTGCCAGTATTGGTGGTCTAGGAACTATTGTGGGTAGCCCACCAAACGCAATTGCCGCTGCTGCATTAGGTTTAGATTTCTTATCGTGGATGAAATACGGCATTCCAATCATGGTAGTTTTACTACCGATGATGTTTGTATTGATGTACATGATGTTACGCCCAAATCTGAAACACCGTTTTGAAATTGAATTAGAGCATGTTAAATGGAATGGCAAACGTATTACAGCAATGGGGATCTTCCTATTTGCGGTAGTTTGTTGGATCACCAGTACGTTTATTAGTGAAGCACTTGGTGGTGTGAAGGATCTCGACACCATTATTGCTATGATTGCTGCAATTTTGATTGGTATAACAGGGGTTGCTAGTTGGTCACAAATCCAAAAAAATACCGAGTGGGGCGTATTGATGCTGTTCGGTGGGGGGTTGACTCTCAGTGCAATTTTAAGTTCTTCAGGCGCTAGTAAAATTATGGCTGACTGGATGCAGATGACATTTGGGACAAGTCATTGGTTTGTGATTATCTTAGCGGTGACAACCTTTATTATCATCCTGACTGAATTTACGAGTAATACTGCAAGTGCCGCCCTGTTAGTTCCTATTTTTGCTACTGTTGCGGAAGCATTAGGTATGCCAGTTATTGTATTAACTATGATTATTGGTATTGGTGCCTCTTGTGCGTTTATGTTGCCTGTTGCGACTCCGCCAAATGCGATTGTATTTGGTTCTGGTTATATCAGGCAAATTGAAATGGTACGGGTCGGTGCAGTTCTGAACGTAGCATGTATTATTGTTATCTCTCTATTTGCTTGGTTCTTTTGGCTATAAAGCAAACAAGAAAAATCACTAAATTGATTTTAGCTAAAAGTATAAAGTGAGAGAAACACATTTTTATTTCACTTTCCCAACGACCTACGGGCTCATTAAAAATGAGCCCGTTTTTCATTACTGTGCGACAAGCACTTGCTGATTTTTCCCTATTTGTATTTTACCTGTGCCGTGCATTACAAAATCACTGTCGCCACGTAATGAAAAATTCATTGTTTGTATCAAACCTTTGATATCAATTGTATTTTGAGGACAAAGGAAGCTGTCTTTACACTGATATTGATGGCTTTCAAATGAAATAAGCCGGCCTAATAGCTTGGTATTTTCTCCCAGTTCTAGGTGGCTGCCTTGGCTATAAGGTGTATCCGTTTTAAATTTAGAGCCTGAGTGAATGACTGCTTCTCGTGGGGAAATTGAAGCACTTCCGGATGTACTCAGATAATTTTGAACCGCAGCCGTAATATTTAGTGCATTTTGTAGTTTTATTCGATCGGCGAACACATTCAGTTTAGAAAGCTGTAACGGGCTGGCATGCTGTTGGCTGATGTTGATTTGGCTTGCGGGGCTAACTGAGAATTTCAATTGACTGTATTCATCTAGTGCTTTTGCTTCAAGCTGCTTCGTTTCTTTATTTTTAACATATTGTTTTTCTAACTTACCTGCAATTAAAGATAAGCTATTAATATTACTTATGGAGCCATCAGCCCATGAGATCCCATTGGGATTAGCAATAATTAGGTTCGCGGCTTGTCCTTTAATACCGAGGACACCTTTAATTTTACTTTCTTCTGTTCCTGTCACTTCAGCCAATATTAGTTTTGCAGCTTTGTTTGCAAGTTGATTATTATCATTAATATCATTATTAAAAATGAGACCATGATCATTAGAAGATAAACTCTCAAAAGAGTTAAATGAAATATGATTTTTTAGAGGAGCTTCGATATTAATTAATTTTGCTTTAGATACATCGGCTTGAGAAAAGGAAGAAAAACTCAAACATGATAAAAAAGAGTTTGTTAGAAAGATAAATTGCATTTTTTTATTCATTACGTTTCCTTGTAATAATAACCCTAATAGGTGTAATTAAATATAATCTATTTTATTTTTCATTAGTATATTAAAATTTAACATGGATGCTATAAAAATAATTATTTTAAATTTTAATGATGCAAAATTAAAATCAACAACGATTAGTTGGGTAAGTGTAACAAATAGAGTTGCAAGTGTAGATATTAAATCATTTAAGTCACATTCCTACAATTTATAATAAAGTTGATGTTCAATTCGTTTTACTAGGATATAACGGCAATCATCAGGTAAAAAATCGCTCGTTTATATCGATATACCCAAGTACTCATCTAAAGCAAAATTTTTATTTACACGTACACTTTCTGATAGTTTTGTGATCGTTACTGAACTAAATGAAACAACTTATCGGGTCTATCATGATGGGAGAATTAATAGTTCGATTCCTTTTGATAATGTAGTGATGGCGTAGATTACAAAGATTACCAAATAAAAAATGCTAGTCTAATGACCGGTATCAGACTGATACCGAACATATTATGTTTGGTAGTAAATCTAATAGGCTATTGAGAATAAACTAGAAATATCACTAAATTGATTTTCCCCTATCTGTATTTTATCTGTGCTACATATTACAAAATAACCGTCGCCACGTAATGAAAAATTCATTGTTTGTACCAGCACCTTGATATCAATGGTATTTTGAAGCTAAAGAAAACTGTCTTGACACTGATATTGATAGCTCTCAAATGAAATGAACCGGCCTAATAGCTTGGTATTTTCCCCCAGTTCTATCGGCTAAGATATTAAGTTTAGAAAGTTGTATTCTTATTGCTTATATAATCCCTGTAAAAGATAATGATAGCTATTATATTTATTTTATTATTTGTTTAATGATAGCTATTATATTTATTTTATTATTTGTTTAATGATTGTTAATGGAATTATTTTTTATAAAATGTAATTCTTGATATGTGGAGATGCTCTTATATAACATAGGTAAATAAAAGGATTTAATTATATGTTTAATAATAGTTGTTTATTAAAAAATTCCATTTATAAAATGGATGAAATTAAAAAAAATAATAATTTTCTAATTATTAATAAAGAATCATTATTAATAATTCGCCAAATAAAACAAATTTTACTGAGAACAGTGCAAGAGATGGGCTATGATACAGTTAACTCTAATTTAGTTGCACAAGTACTGCGTGATAGTCGTTTAAAATCTGGATTATTTGGCAGTATGCCACTTAAAAATAGTCCAGCAAGTCCTGATGTTAAGAACTTTCTTGCAGACACATTATCGTTTACCCGCTTGCATGCGATTAGTGGGGATAGCATGACAACAATGGGTAAAATACCACCTTATGGACGTGCACACTTAGTTAAAATTGGTCCGAATAGTTATGCGGTTGAATATAGATATGAGCCTTCAAGCATCTCGCCTTCATTAGCATTCCATGCTTATTTTTTAGGTTATAACGGGGCTAATCAGTCCAGTGCAACGCCTGCTTATGTTGATATACCTATTCAGGCTGCTGAGGATAGTTTTTTATTCACGGGCTCTTTAACAGGGTGCTCCGTTATTGTTACTAAGCTGAATGAAACAACCTATCGTGTTTATCATGATGGCCGTGTGAATAGTTCTATATTGTATGATAACGTTGTAATGGCATTTGATTATATGGACTACCAAGTTCCAGGCTCAGATGAAGGCCTTGCGATGGCGTATATGTATTTTAAGGATGGCCATTGGCGGTTATTATTACAAAAGCAAGAATATGAATTGATCAATGGAACACCTATTCCTAAGCTACGTAACAACGAAAGTTCTATGATAGGTTATTATGTTGATAATCAATTTTCCGAGAAACAATTAGAAAAATTCAATCGATATCGCCATGCATCACAAAATAAATTAAAAGAAATAGCAAAAGAATTTGGTATAAATACGGACCAGGTTTCAGAAGGTGAATATATTGATGGGGGGTTTTCGCTGGAGAACTCAGCAATAAAATCATGGGTTGATTTAAATGGCAAGGTTAAAAATAAAATTTATGATAAAATCAATCAATTAATTAAACAAATTGATGAATTTAAAGTTGAATTAAGCAATCTAAAGAGTAAGTCAATACGAAGTAATGACGAAAATATAAGGATCGATAAATTAATATCAATTCTGGAAATAAAAAAAATTATTAAAGATTACTATTCTCAAAAACATTTATCGATATTAACTGAGTCATTATCTGTAGAAAAAAGCAGGTTATGGCTACAAATAAAAAATAAGACTGGAATTGACTCTGTTGTTCAAGTCGTAAATGAAGAACTTGGTAACGGTGTTACGAATATAGCGCTAAATAAAGAATATAAATTGGCGGTGATGCGAGATCGTAATATTGCTAATGATAAATTTAATGAAGGTTATGATAACTATAATAAAACTGATATTCGAGGCTTTAATCAAGAAATGACTTCATCAGAGATGATGGCTCTATATTTAAATCCTGAATTGAGCGTGACAGAACGTGGCGCATTGTATAGGCATATTCAAAATACGATAGATAACGAAGGTCGTCATCAAATTTTAGAAAATACGAGGGAAATAAATGAATTATTTAAGAGAGAGGGCAGTATAAATTCTAGGCTATCCCCCCAAGATTTTTATTTACCTTTAATGGGAGATATGTCAGATGGTCGCTGTTATCCGCTTGTTAGAGCTATGGCTGTTGCATTAGAGGAGAATGGGCCAAATGGTAGTAATGTACTACTCGACAAACTCTTTTTAGCTGCCGCATCACCAACAGATAACAGCTCAATTCTATTAAAAAAATCATTAATAAGGCTTCATTCAAATATTGAAGCGGTACAGTCTTCGAGTTCTCAAGGTAACCTAGATTTAAATGCTATTGAGGCTAGATTAACTGAGGGGAATGCAACGAAAATGTATGCCTTAAATAGCCAGAAGCATGCGATGATGTTGGGGAAAATTGTATATGAAGATAGTGTAACCTATTATTTTTACGATCCTAATTTCGGTATATTTACATTTGAAAGTAGTCATAAACTTTTTTCAGCTCTAAATAAGTTTATGATAAATAAAAAAATGGCTAAATTATATGTTGCTTTAGGCTCTGATTCGAAACCTATTTTTGAATTAATTTCTATTGATGTTGACGGGATGAGAAATGTGGCAGTGGGCGGGGGATTAGTCGTATCAGATTTATCCAATACAGATGATTTGAATCTTGTTGCTGAAAGGCGTAAAAATACGATTAAATTTATTGAAAATCAAATACAAATTACTAAAGAGTTAAATATAAAAGCATCGTTAACAATTTTGACCGCTGAACGATGGGGGGACAAAATTGAGAGAGTATTTAATGAGATATCTGAACAGTATCAATTAGATGAAACATGGTTACCTAATTTTTCTAGTATAGAAATGACTGAGGAGGGAAAATACCGCATTCAATTTATTAATAAAGACATCGCATTTCGAGAGCGCTGGATTGAAACAACAGATAGTACTTTGATGGAATTTAAAGAGTACTTTAATGAAAATATAAATACATTTGAACAAAGCTACGAATTTCACCATTCTGAATTACGGCGCCGAGGTGGCATAGGTAATGCGGAACATGTTGATGGAATGAACATGGGAATGGCCGTTCACGCATTAATTCAGTGGGCTGCGAATAAAAATAGACAAAACATAAGCAGTGGCATGTCATCAAATTTAGCGGAAGCATTAAAAATTCATGCTTATGTCACTTATAGTATGATGGCGCATGGTGCAGTAAATGATGTGACAAAGGTTGTAAAGTTAGTTAAAACGCTTTGGTGTGAGGAGGCGGGAATTACCCACTCTGCGATGAAGACTTTTTCATCATCATTTGCCCGGGTAGCTAATGAAGGGATCGGTACTGCTTTTCAAGGCGCAATGGTTGGGTTTGATATTTATGAATTAACACATGCAGAAAATGATCCACAAAAGGCTGTATTTGGAACTCAGCTGGCATTCGATTCAGCAAGTTTACTATTAAGTGGTGCAACAATTGGTGCAGGTATTGTCGGAGCTACAGAGGCAGCTGCTGTATTTGGTGGTGTGGGTGTGATTGTTGGTGGCCTCGGAATTGGAATTGTGGGACTAGCACGTGCATATGCTGAAATTGGCGAGCATGCGAAAGAAGTTGGGGTCTACTTCCAACATTTAGATGATGCGTATAGTGGGAATGGATTTGATTATCAAATAGATAATAAAAGTGGTAAACGGATCTTAGTTCCACGTCCTTTGGCTGTATTTGATCGTATTGACTTACGCTCAAAAAAAATTAACTTTGATAGCCAGTATCTCTACCGTACACAGCCCCATCGCAGTGGAAATGGTAGTGGGCGCAAAGATTATATTGCTTGGGCAGCGTATCTTCCCTATTCGGTGGTTGATAAAAAACAAGCCATTAATATTCGAGAAGGACTTGGTTATCAGAGCAAGCATGACATTCCATTTCAAGAGACAGATACCGTTATTTTACCAGGGGTGCCAAAGTCATATATTAATTATTCTTTTAATCTATTTCCAGGTGCATTGACTCGTTATGATTATGGTTTTAATGTTTTGCGGAGATTAGAAGAAACAGATAAATTTGATTATGATTTTTATTCTTTTCCTGGTGAGTATATTGTAACTAGAATTTATCATGAATATGTCAGTACCAAAACAAATATTATTTTACCCATAAATAAAGCACATATTGCCGTGCCTAAAATATCCAGTGAATGGTATGGGAAACTATCTTATAACCTTAGCGGAGCGGGTGGTGAATATATTATTAGTATTAACCATGGTGTTAATATTACATTAATAAATGATTCAAATTTTAAGCATAATTCAAAATGGGTTATTGATACAAGTTTGATTGATGGCGGTGATCCTACAGTAGAAGTTAATGATGGTTATCTAAGAATTGGCAGTTTAAATATAAATATTGATCCAAGTGCCTTATCTGATCAAGTTATTTTAGTTAATTCAGAGCATGAAGTTCGTGAGGTAGATTTTAAAAATAAACTCATTCAAGTTATCAGAGAGGATGGTCGACAGTGGAGTAATAAAGGCCAGTCAATTGAACAGCACCTAGATGAATTGGCTGATAAACACCAATTGCACGGTAACTTTATTGTAGTTGATGATTATATATATGGTAAGAAAAATGTTGGGAGAGCTTTTTATGAGGTCGCAACAAAAAGAATGCTTTTTACTAATTCAATAAATAAAATCTATCATTCGCCTACACTCGGAACTATTGATGCAGAGTATGCCTATTTCTTTTCTCAGGAAGAAAATATTATTTGGCGGAGCAATATTAATAATGGTGGTCAACTCGATAATAATTATTATTTAGCTGATGAGAAATCATCACCGTTTAAAGTACATAAGCTATGGAGGGAGCATGAAAATATTTATTTTAGTTTAACTCATCATGATAATAATGACGAAATTTTCACTAAATATAAAATAGATGGAAAAAAATCTGAACTCGTTAATATTTTTAATAGTAGTAAGCTGTTAGAATATTTAGCGAATTCACCAACAAAAATAAATAGTTCGGGATACCATATTTTAAAAATGTATTATAATGTACCTAATGATCGTTACAGTCAAAATCTTAGCGAAGTAGAATCTGATAAGTTAGATTTTTCTACGTTAAATCTTGCAAAGATAGTAACTATTGATGGTAAAGATGAAAATGGTATCAATCGTCGTTATTGGCTACGTCGTGACACAAATACTTTAATTAAGGTTAACCTTGGTGTAAATAAATATACAAAGGTTGTTGAAAACCCTGCTGATTTAACACTTGTTGGTAGTTTAATTGACGACAGTGAAACGGAAGTGTTTTTTTTCTATAGTAAAGAAAAAGATAGATTATATCGTCAAGAAGGCTTGGGGCAAGATGTATTTGATATCAACAATCCAACAACAAAGATTATCACACAAGAAATATACGGACACTCAATCCCGATTACACAAATAAACACTGTTTTTAATTGGAATGGAAATATTATTGTTATAAGAAAGTCAGGAAAGATACAGCAAGTTAATGCGGATGGTAGTATAGATATAGTCGCATTTAATGAGCATTGGTTAAAAACATTAGATTCATCTAATTGGTTATCAAAGCTTGACGACAACTATAATGGAACAAAACAGGCAATTGCTTTATTGGGATTAAGGCGCTCAGATGAGAGTATCATTCCTGCATGGTACTTTGATCGCAAATTTATTATTGCTCACTCTTTGTTATCAGAACATGAGCTACAATTTTTAGGATTTGATTCAGATAATCAAAACGGGTTTATATTTGATAGAAATACCGGTAAATTATATAGTCAGCAAGTTGTTAATATTGATACTATGCGACATTCATTCGGTGTTATTAATACCTATATGAGTTCAAATAATAATATAGCTGATAGCATTAAAATATACCCAGAGTTAGTATTTAAAAATATTAAGAAAATTGATAATGGCTTCATGATGCTAACGGATAAGAACGAAATACTTTATCAGCCTGACAATGGAACAAAAGAATCGAACAAGATAGGCGCTTCATTTGTAATTAAAGGAACGCATGAGGCAGATATCATTAATCCATCTAAAATAGCTCATGTTGATACATTAATATTAAGTGGTGGAGAAGGGGGGGATACATATGAATTTAGTGTAGATGCTTGGAAAGCTTATCGTGCCATTATTATTGATAATAACGCAAAAGATAATGCTGTAGATGATATTATTATACCGTCAGTTGACAATTGGAGAAAGATGTTCATTAACCGGCAAGGTAATGATCTCATTATTACAGATATCCATAATGACACATCGTTAATATTACGTGAAGTCTATGGTTCAAAATCTGAGTCTTATCGCCACTTGATGATTAAAATAGCGCAGGAGCATGATTATATAGTACTCGATAATCTAGTTAACAAGCTAAAGGAAAATTACGGATTAATGTATTTATCGACATATTTTAATGAAAGAGCAAAACGACAGTCAGACTCTACCGATATTATAGATTTATTAACGGACAGAATAAATTTTATGCGTCACATAGAACAATTAAATGTAGATATTATGCTAGACGGAAAAAATGAACGAACTGAACTTATACCAATTGGCTTATCAAGCCAAATTAATTTGGCTTGATTTTTTATTTTTGTCCACTGGGATGATGTATTAGAGCGCATTATAGGAATCAGCATTTAGATAAAAAAAGAGCCACATTTAGTGGCTCTTTTTGTCATTCATCAGCGTTTATTGAGCTGTTGGTGGGTGACTGTGTTCAATGTCCTCTGATTTCTTCGAGAAACGGCGACGGATCACCACGAAGAATACAGGAACGAAGAAGATAGCCAGCGAGGTTGCTGCGAACATACCCCCAAGAACACCAGTACCTACTGAGTTCTGGGATGCAGAACCTGCACCATTACTAAATACCAGTGGGATAACACCTAACATAAATGCTAGAGATGTCATCAGAATTGGTCGTAAACGCATTTTAACTGCATTCAGTGTTGCTTCGACTAACCCTTTGCCTTCTTTTTCCATCAAGTCTTTGGCGAATTCAACAATCAATATTGCGTTTTTCGCCGATAGCCCAATGGTGGTTAAGAGGCCCACTTTAAAGTAAACGTCGTTGTCTAAACCACGAACACTGGTGAACAATAACGCACCAATAATACCTAATGGAACCACTAACATAACTGAGAATGGAACAGACCAGCTTTCATATAGAGCAGCCAGACACAGGAATACCACTATCAAAGAAATCGCATACAGTGCAGGGGCTTGGTTACCTGCTAAACGTTCTTGATAAGACATACCCGTCCACTCGTAACCAATTCCTTCAGGCAGGTTTTCAGTGGTGAGTTTTTCCATTAACAGCATCGCATCACCCGTACTTTGTCCCGGAGCTGCTTGGCCTTGAATATTCATCGCAGGGACACCGTTATAACGTTCTAAACGTGGTGAACCATACTTCCAAGGATCTTTGGATTCGTCCATAAATGCAGAGAACGGAACCATTTTACCTTGGTTATTACGAACATACAGGTTACTGATGTCAGAAGGTAACATACGGCTTTCTGCGTCACCTTGTACGTAAACTTTCTTCACACGACCACGGTCGATAAAGTCATTCACGTAGCTTCCACCAAACATAGAACTCAATGTTGCGTTGATATCACTGATAGCGACACCTTGAGCCTGTGCTTTTTGTTGGTCAATATAAATACGGTATTGCGAGGTATCATCCTGACCATTTGGGCGAACACCTTGAAGCATTTCTGGGTGCTGAGCCGCCAATCCAAGCAACTGGTTACGGGCTTGCATTAGTTTATCATGCCCCAAGTTACCTTTATCAACTAACTCAAAGTCAAACCCGTCTGCGGTACCTAACTCAACAATTGCGGGTAGGTTAAAGGCGTAAATCAATGCTTCTTGTTTTTTTGATAGTGCGATATTCGCACGCTGTACAATCGCATCAACGTGGTTTTCATCGCCTTTACGTTCGCTCCAATTTTTCAGAACGACGAAGGCAAGACCCATATTTTGTCCTTGACCTGCGAAGCTAAAGCCCCCAACGGTAAAGACCGATTCAACGTTTTTAGCTTCTTCGGTATGGTAGTAGTTATTCACTTCATCTAGTACCGCTTGGGTTTGTTCTTGCGTTGATCCCGGTGGTAATTGGATCATTGACAAGAATACCCCCTGGTCTTCCGCCGGTAAGAAGGAAGACGGTAAGCGAACGAACATGAACGCCATACCAACCACTAACAGCAGGTAAATGACGAGATAACGACCAGTACCGTTAAGCATACGGCTTACACTGTCGGTGTAGTGGTGTGCTTGTTTTTCAAATGTACGGTTAAACCACCCAAAGAACCCTTTCTGGCTACCATGGCTGCCTTTTTCAATTGGCTTCAACATGGTGGCGCACAGTGCTGGCGTTAAGATCATCGCAACCAGTACTGATAAGATCATGGAGGATACAATGGTAATTGAGAACTGACGGTAAATTGCCCCTGTAGAACCCCCAAAGAAGGCCATAGGGATAAATACCGCAGACAGCACCATTGCAATACCGACTAACGCACCTTGGATTTGACCCATTGATTTTTTGGTCGCTTCTTTTGGTGATAAGCCTTCTTCTTGCATAACACGCTCAACGTTCTCAACAACAACGATGGCGTCATCGACGAGAAGCCCGATGGCGAGTACCATCGCGAACATGGTCAACGTGTTTATGGAATAACCAAATGCCGACAAGATAGCAAAGGTACCTAACAATACGACAGGTACTGCAATCGTTGGTATCAGTGTTGCACGGATGTTTTGTAGGAACAAATACATTACAACAACAACCAGCATGATTGCTTCTACTAACGTTTTAACCACTTCGTTAATTGAAATTTTAACAAATGGGGTTGTATCGTATGGATAAACAATCTCTAACCCTTGAGGGAAGAAAGGTTTCATTTCCTCAAGCGCGGCACGAACGTTATTAGACGTATCTAATGCGTTCGCTCCCGTTGCCAGTTTAATACCGATACCTGCTGCTGGCTTACCATTAAAGCGGGCAATCGTACTATAGTTTTCAGCACCTAATTGGACCTCAGCAACATCCTTAATACGTACTTGTGAACCATCTTGGTTTACACGTAATAAAATATTGCTAAATTCTTCAGGGCTATTTAACCGTGTCTGCGCAATGATAGAAACGTTTAAACGCTGATTTGCTACAGATGGTGAACCACCGAGTTGTCCTGCTGCGACTTGGTTATTTTGAACCTTGATCGCATTAATGACATCTGTAGTGGTCATGTTGTACTTAACAAGTTGCTCTGGTTTTAGCCAAATACGCATTGCATATTGGGTACCGAACAGTTGAGTTTCACCGACACCGTTAACTCGGCTAAGTGGGTCTTTAATATTTGACCCTACATAGTCGGCAATATCATATTGCCCCATTGAGCCATCGTTAGAAACGAAACCCGCAACCATTAAGAATGAACTAGTTGATTTATCGACACTAATACCTTGTTGCTGAACTTCTTGTGGCAACAATGGCATCGCCAGTTGCAATTTGTTTTGCACTTGTACTTGCGCGATATCACCATCAGTTCCTGCTTCAAATGTCAGCGTAATGCTAGCAGAACCTGATGAATCACTGCTCGATGACATATATACCAGGTTATCGATACCGTTCATGTTCTGTTCGATAACCTGCGTTACTGTATTTTGTACCGTCTCAGCATCCGCTCCCGGATAGTTAGCTGAAATAGAAACAGCCGGTGGCGCGATGGTCGGGTACTGCGAAACAGGTAACTGGATAATTGCCAACAGACCAGCAAGCATGGTGATAATAGCAATTACCCACGCAAAAATTGGTCTTTCTATAAAAAACTTAGGCATTAATCAGCCGCTCCCTTATTTAGACTTTTCTTCAGGTTTTGCCTGATTGTCTATGGATTGCGTTTCTAAGTTTGCTTCCTTAGGATTCACAACAATTCCTGGTTTGATTTTTTGTAAGCCGATGACAATGACACGATCACCTGCTTTTAGACCTTCAGTTACCAGCCATTTGTTGCCAACTGCTTGTCCTGCTTTAACTTTTCTGACTTCAACTTTATTCTCAGCGTCAACAACCATGACTTGAGAAGTTCCTTGAGCCGTACGAGATAAACCTTGTTGCGGAACTAGAATCGCATTATCAATAACACCATCTTCTAATACAGCACGAACAAACATACCTGGAAGTAATTCTTTGTTCGGGTTAGGGAACATGGCTCTCATCGTGATAGACCCTGTTGTTTCATCAACAGTGACATCAGAGAATTCCAGAACACCTTTTTGTGCGTATTCTTGACCGTTGTTGTTGATCAAGCTGACAGGTGCTTTTCCTGATTCCCGCTGTACAGCGCCTTTCGCTATCTCATTTTTGAGGCGTAAGAAATCGTCACTTGATTGTGTTACGTCAACATAGATAGGATCAAGTTGCTGAACACGCATTAATTCAGTGGTTTGCCCTGTTGATACTAAAGCCCCTTCAGTCACATTCGATTTGCCAGTACGGCCGCTAATCGGTGCAGTCACTTTAGTATAATTCAGGTTGATACGTGCAGTTTCAACCGCCGCTTCAGCCGCTTTGACGGCAGCGAGTGCTTGCGCATAGGTTGACGTTGCTTGGTCGTATTCCTGACGACTAATGTAATTAGTCCCTAACAATGGTTTATAACGCTTCACCGTTAATGCAGCCAGATTCGCATTAGCTTGTGCTTTTGCTAGCTCCGCTTTTGCGCTGTCATAGGTTGCTTGGAATGGTGCCGGGTCAATTTGGTATAAAGATGTCCCTGCTTCTACGTCGCTACCTTCTTTATAGTTGCGCTTCAATATGATGCCACTAACCTGAGGGCGAACCTCGGCAACACGAAATGCGGATGTTCGGCCTGGTAACTCGGTTTTGAGCGTCAGAGGTTCGGCTTTAAGCGTAACAATTCCTACTTCAGGCGCCGGGCGTTCTCCGCCACCTTGTTGTTCATCGTTACAACCGGATAGAGCCAAGCCACCTGAAAGAACTAACAGAGCCAGAGGTAACACCCCTCTGTTTTTTCGCATAAGTTAACCTCAATTAATCAATATGAGTTCAAAACAAAAATAAGAAAAATGGTAAACAATATGATTTATCACTGTGCTATAGTACAAACATACACGAATGTATGTAAATCAGCTTTCGATAGAAACGGGTCACAATGGCACGAAAAACTAAACAACAGGCTGAAGAAACCCGTCAGGAAATATTAGATGCTGCCATCAAAACATTCTCTGAACGAGGAGTTTCTGCCACATCATTAGCCGATATTGCAAAAGCAGCGGGGGTTACCCGAGGTGCAATATATTGGCATTTCAAAAACAAAGTTGATCTCTTTTATCAAGCTTGTGAATTTGGTGATAACCAAATAGTACAAGCCGAAGAATATTATCGTTCTAAATATACCAACGATCCACTTTCAATACTAAGAGAATTATTAGTTTATATTTTGACTGATTTTATTGAAAGCCCTAAAAACCGCGCTTTGATGGAAATTTTCTTTTTGAAGTGCGAATTAGTTGGCGAAATGGCAGAGTTAGTTGATTTTAAACGCGCTAATTACGTCGCAAGCCAATGCCGAATTGTGGATAACTTGACTGCCTGTATTGATGCGGGGCAGCTTCCAGCAGACCTTGATGTGGAGTGTGCCGCGATTATGATCCGTTCATTAACGTCTGGTTTGTTAGAAAACTGGCTACTCCAATCAGAAAATTTTAATATTAATCAACATACAATTACATTGGTTGATACACTATTAGAAACACTAAAATGTAATACCGCGATCCGGTTAAAACCCATTCAAACTGAATAAGTGGAGTCCGACATGACCTCTATCTTGATTATTGCCAATGGAGCACCTTACGGCAGTGAAACATTGTTCAACTCATTGCGATTAGCGATAACGTTAAAAGAGCAAGAGCCACAGTTAGATTTAAAAATTTTTCTGATGTCAGATGCAGTGACAGCAGGTTTAGCGGCTCAAAAGCCTAAAGAAGGCTACAACCTTCAACAAATGTTAGAGATTTTAACGGCACAAAATGTTCCCGTTAAATTATGCAAAACTTGTACAGATGCCCGTGGTGTGAGTGAATTAACCCTTGCTGATGGTGTTGAGGTTGGTACATTGGTCGAGCTTGCAAGCTGGACATTAACGGCTGATAAAGTATTAACTTTCTAATATTCTACGTAAAATGTGTTTGGTTAGGTAAAATTAGGTGCTGATAGGCTGTTATCGGCACTTTGTTTAATTAAGCAACGTATTATTCGTATAAAGGAATGCCATTATGATGAAACAACAATGGAAGTGGCAGCAGTTAGTATCAATCATACTGTTCTTTTTCATCGCATCTTTTTCCAGCTCAATTACGGCACTAACGTCAAATAACTTACCTGATAAGAATGAAATTAAAAGTGCACTCAATGCATTGAATAAAAAAAACTCACTCAGTGAGGAAGATAAACTTGTTCTCGCCGATCTGGAAAAAACCTCAGATTTTTATGACGAACTGGATAAACTCGAACAACGAACGGCTGATCTGCAAAAAAAACTCAGTAGCGCGAGTGAAGAATCAAAACAAGCTGCACAAGGTTTGTTGCAAATAAAAAATGAAAATGAACAACTCACCGAAAATTTCCTACGAAAAATACAAGATAGCTCTCTTTCACAATTAAAAGCATTACAAACCTCTTACTTAGAAAATCTGCAAACAGAACAAAATGACCTCGCAACCTATAGTAGCCAATTAATTGGCTTACAAACGCAGCCTGAAAGGGCACAAGCGATGATGTTGGAAAATGCGAGACGATTGCAGGAAATTCGTAATGAGCTAAATAGTTCATTAAATGAATCTGTGAATTTAAGGCCGACTCAAATCACAATGCTGCAAGTTGAACAGTACTTATTACAGCAGCAAAATGAATATCAAAAACGTATTCTAGAGGCTAACACTCAATTACAAGATGTACTGCAAAAACAGCGTGATTATACCGCAGCATATATTGAACAATTGGAACATCATATTCAGCAAGTACAAAATGCTATTAGTCATCGCCGCCTAAATGACTCCCAATCAACGGTGCGTGAAGCATTAAGTACTTCTGAAACCGATATCAAAGCTCAACAAAATCCCCTTATTCAAAAAGAAATTGCGATTAATAATGCGCTGAGCGACCGGTTAATTACAGTGACAGAAAATAGCAATAAATTGGTTCAAAATGGTATCCGTGTAAAAACCTGGCTTGAAAGAGCGACACAGTCAGAACGAAATCTAAAAGAACAAATTAATGTATTACGCGGTAGCTTATTGCTTTCACGAATTTTGTTTCAACAACAAATTGACTTACCACCTGATATTCTAACGAAAAATTTACCCACAACGATCGCCGATTTGCGGCTTGAACAATTTGATGTTAACCAACAACGTGATGAACTTTACCAACCTAATGATTATATTACGAAGTTGGAACAGCAATTTGAGATAAAAACTGGGGATGAGCTTACCAATAGCACATTATTATCAACGGAAGATAAATCCACGTTATTGAAACTATTGGAAGTTCGCCGTGGGTTATTAGATGAACTTAACCAGCAGCTTGGCGGGCAAATTTCGCAAGCAATCAACCTACAACTGGATCAAAACCAATTATTGAGTGTAGTGGGGTCGCTTGAAAATACCTTGGCACAGCAAATATTTTGGGTGAATAGTAATAAACCGATTGATTTGGAATGGGTGAAAGCTTTTCCTGAAGCCGCAGCGACACAAATTAATAGCTTTGATTTTAGTTTATCAAACCGCAGCATTAAACGGGGCGTGAGTAATTCACTGTTAGTGGTTATTCCACTTGTTTTGGTCGCGCTACTGTTTATTTGGTTTAATCGTAAAATTAATAACCGATTGCAAGATATTGACCAACGGCTTTCAAGTTTGCGCAATGATAGCGTACTAAGTACGCCATTTGCGATTCTGCTGACATTAATGCAAACATTGCCTATTTCACTGTTTTTACTCGCATTTGGTTACTGGTTTTTGAAAACAGGGAATGTACAAGGCCCATTTTTCTGGCAGTTCAGCCAACAGTTAGCGATATTTTGGGCGTTATTTGAGCTGACGTTTCGTGTGTTGAAACCCCAAGGTATTGCACAAAAACATTTTGGTATTGAAAAAGAGAAAATATCTCAAACACGACGTAGAATGATTAGGCTATCGATTCCTCTGGTGCCACTTATTTTCTTTTCCACTTATGGCGTTAGCAACCCACTGAAAGTGTCTGAGGACGTGATTGGCCAATTAATTGTGCTAGTTTCTCTTATACTGTTGTGTATTTTTACAATCCCATTTTGTAAACAGGTTTGGCAAGAGAAAGGTAGTCACTTAACGCGCAGTATTGTCATGACATTACTGACATTTTCGCCATTAATTTTAGTGGGCTTAATGATGGCGGGGTATTACTACACCACATTGCGTTTGGCCAATCGTTGGTTAGATAGCCTCTATCTTCTACTCCTGTGGTATATCACTTACAATGCTTGCTTAAGGGGACTAACACTGGTGGCTCGTAAGTTGGCATATCAACGTGCTATAGAACGTCGTGCGATGTTGAAGCAAGAAGATGTTGAAAACGAACCCATTAAAGAGCCACCCATGACCATCGAGTTGATTAGCCAGCAATCGCTACGCCTGACAACGATGGTGTTGTTTATTATCTTTGCGTTAGCGTTTTATGCAATTTGGTCTGACTTTATCACCATTTTCTCTTTCTTAGATAGCGTGAACTTGTGGAGCTACACCGCCACATCGGCAGAAGGGGGAAATATTTTACAATTCGTAACCTTAGCGAATTTAATATTGGCTCTTGTGATCATCATTGTGTCTTGGGTGATGACTCGAAATCTCCCTGGGTTACTGGAAGTATTGGTGTTATCACGGTTAAAACTCCGTCAGGGTTCTACTTATGCTATTACGACAATATTAACTTATATTATCGTGGGGATTGGCGCGATTGCCTCGTTAGGGATGATTGGCGTGACATGGAACAAATTGCAATGGTTAGCCGCTGCTTTAACCGTCGGGTTAGGGTTTGGCTTACAGGAAATTTTTGCCAACTTTGTCTCAGGGATCATTTTACTATTCGAACGGCCGATCCGTATTGGAGACACTGTTACGATTGGCACCTACTCAGGAACGGTAAGTAAAATTCGTATCCGGGCAACCACTATTGTCGATTTTGATCGTAAAGAAGTGATCATTCCGAATAAAGCTTTTGTGACTGAGCGGTTGATCAACTGGTCGCTATCAGACACCGTCACGCGCATCACGATTGCGATCGGCGTGGCTTATGGTTCAGATCTGGATAAAGTGAAGCGGGTTTTATTATCGGCAGCAACCAGCAATAACAAGGTGATGACCGAACCCGCTCCCAATGTTTATTTCACCAGTTTTGGCGCCAGTACGTTAGACCATGAATTACGTTTTTATGTGCGGCAAATTGGTGACCGTGGCGTGACAAGTGATGAAGTGAACCGCGCGATAGACAAATTATGTCGAGAAAATGACATTGATATTGCATTCAACCAGTTAGAGGTTCATTTGCATAATAATAAAGGTGATGAAGTGCAAGAAGTGAAGCGAAGACCTAAAGATAGTGATGGTGAAACGCACTAGACCCGTTAAGTTTCTTTGGTGCAGGTAGCTTGTGCTGCTTGCACTTGTTTTGACATATAATCATTTTTCACAATTTCAAGTGCTTTGAGAACCACATTGGTGTCTATCTCAGAGGTTTCTAATAAGTAGATTAAATCAACAGCAAGTTGGATTTCTTGTGGAGCATCTTTGAGTGAACTCATACTGATTCCTTCCAATATTTAATCAAAATATTGATTTTCTTGATGTTCAATGGCTTTCTCAATACGCAAAAGTGCTTGGCGGCAACGGTACAAACGCCCTGCAAGTACAGCGAGTTCTTTTTGGCACTGGTGTTGAAGACGGTGGTCAGTTAGCTCACTTAAATGAAGCTCTTTTTCACTCACCATCGCTTGTAAGCGTCGTTCATAGTCTTGGTGTTGTGATAAACGTTCATATAAATCAATCTGTTCCTTTTTCTTAGTAAAACTGGATTCTTTCTCACGTAAAGCTTGTGTAGAAATCTCCCGAGAAATGGCTTGTATTTGGTGGACTATTTTCTCCGTTAGGAAATTGACCTGCTCGCTGTGGTTTAACGTTACGCTGTGGCACAATTGCTGATACAAGGTCTGTAATTCATTTTGGCAATCCCCTAGACGGGTGGATTTGCGGCTAAACAATTGCATGTCGAAGCGTGAATGTGAAAACTCAAGGTCTTTTATGGGGTCCACTCGAGTTTTCAATTCATCAATCTGCTTTTTTAACGCATCTAAAAGAGCGGGGATTTTCATTTTTTGTTCTCATTAAGTGTCAAAAATAGCGGAATATTGATATTCAGCAACAAAACTGATGCCAAATTGACGGCTTCTTATTGCATTTTTATGGTACTTTACATAGATTCTACACTTTCGTGTTTACTACATGGCTTTTATTATGACCGCTAAAGAGCAACAACTGCAATTGATTAAAGAAAGTATCGCATCTATCCAAGATTATCCAATCGAAGGTGTGATTTTTCGTGACATTACCACTTTATTAAATAACCCTGCTGCATACCAAGCAACAATTGATATGTTAGTCGAACATTATCAAAATAAAGGCGTCACTAAAATTGTAGGAACTGAAGCACGTGGTTTTCTATTCGGTGCTCCAGTCGCATTACGTTTAGGCGTAGGTTTTGTCCCTGTACGTAAAAAAGGGAAATTACCACGTGAAGTATTAAGTATGACTTACGACCTTGAATATGGTACGGATACACTTGAAATCCATAAAGACAGCATCAACCCTGACGATAACGTCTTAGTTGTTGATGATCTACTCGCGACAGGTGGTACAGTGGAAGCAACGGTGAAAATGATCAAACAGCTTGGTGCTAATGTTGTTGAAGCTGCGTTTATCATCAGCTTACCTGATCTTGGCGGTGTTGAGCGTCTACAAAAAGAAGGTGTTTCTTCATATAGCCTTGTTGAGTTCCCAGGCCACTAATCTTTATTTTCCCTCTATTTTTATCACAGCCTCGCTGTATAGGTTGAGGCTGTGGTAGCATGGTACTATGATTATATATATTCACGTACCATGTTAAATGACAGTGGAATCCATGAGCTATCAGGTACTTGCCCGTAAGTGGCGCCCCCAAAAATTTTCAGACGTTGTTGGTCAACAGCACGTTTTGACTGCACTCGCTAATGGGCTAACGCATCAGCGGCTTCATCATGCCTATCTTTTCTCCGGTACACGTGGCGTAGGAAAAACGACGATTGCTCGCCTGTTTGCCAAAGGCCTTAATTGCGAAACAGGGATAACTGCATCGCCTTGTGGGCAATGTGCCAACTGCCTTGAAATAGAGCAAGGGCGATTTGTCGATTTAATTGAAATTGACGCAGCCTCTCGTACTAAAGTCGAAGACACTCGTGAATTATTAGACAATGTCCAATACGCGCCAGCACGTGGGCGCTTCAAAGTTTATTTAATTGACGAAGTACACATGTTGTCTCGTCATAGTTTTAATGCGTTATTAAAAACGCTTGAAGAACCACCTGAACATGTGAAGTTTTTGTTGGCGACGACTGATCCGCAAAAACTCCCTGTGACCATTTTGTCCCGCTGCTTGCAGTTCCATCTAAAAGCGTTAGATGTCACGCAAATCAGTGAGCAACTTGAACTCATCCTGAATGCAGAAAATATTGAACATGATCAACGTGCTCGTCAGTTGATAGCAAGAGCAGCGGATGGCAGTTTGCGTGATGCATTAAGCTTAACTGACCAAGCCATTGCGATGGGGCAAGGGAAAGTCACGGCTGATATCGTTAGCCAAATGCTAGGAACTCTTGATGACGAACAGCCATTAGCTATTATTGAAGCACTAGTACGTGCCGATAGCATGGCGGTAATGGAACAGGTAGAGCAAGCTGCTAGTCGCGGTGCAGATTGGGAAAACTTGCTGGTGGAAATTCTGTCGCAATTACACCGTATCGCAATGATCCAACTGCTTCCAGCTGAGCAAGAAACAGACCCATCTTCGACAGAGGGGCGGTTACGGCAGGTTGCAAGGGTAATTTCCCCTGCAGATCTCCAATTGTTTTACCAAACGTTATTAGTCGGAAGAAAAGAACTTCCCTATGCCCCTGAGCGGCGTATGGGGGTTGAAATGGCACTATTACGTGCATTAGCTTTTCATCCTAAAAATGTGATTGCTGAAATTGAAGCTCCGCCACAGGTTATCCCGCAAGCCGCTGTTCAATCAGCACCGTCTGCGGCATTAAATATGTCGCAAAGGGTGCCTCCGACACAAGTGCGAGCGGAAAATCTGCCAGACAATAGCCCAACATTACAGTTATTGAAGGCGAGGCAGGCGTTACAATCTCCCCAAAGTGAGGATCCTAGCCCAAAAAAGGCTAAACCGGTGATGCCTGAAAGGGCTAAGCCGGCGGCATCAGCACTGGAAAGGCTGGCCGCCGTGACCAGCAAACATCAACAAAATGTGGAAAATAGAGCGGCTCAGGCAGCAAAACCACAAAAACCAAAGCAGTACCAGTGGAAACCGCAAAATGAAGAGTCGATGGCTCCAAAAGAAGCGGTAACAACGCCAAGCGGAATCAAAGAGGCGTTGGAATATGAAAAAACGCCTGAATTAGCCGTTAAAATTATTGAAGAAGGGCGAATTCGGGATAGCTGGTCAGGGAAAATCGCAAAATTAAATATTCCCAAACTGGTTGAACAATTAGCTTTGAATTCATATATAGAAGAATTAAGTGATTCGCAAATTATTTTACATTTGCGCTCAGCTCAGAAGCACCTCGATAAACCATCGGCCCACAAAGTGTTGGAAGAAGCTCTGAGTGAACAATATGGTCGTACTGTTGAACTGAAAATCGTTCATGATGATAATAGCGAGGTGAAAACCCCGTTAGAATGGCGACAGGCGATTTATGAAGAAAAACTGGCACAAGCGCGCCAGTCTATTATTGCGGATAAAACGATTCAAAAACTGCGCTCAATGTTTGATGCGCAATTAGATGAAGAGAGTATTCGCCCCGTTTAACGCTACAGTCTCATTATTAAGCTGTAGCCTCAGTTGTGAGAGATAACTATGTTTGGTAAAGGTGGATTGGGTAACCTGATGAAACAGGCCCAACAAATGCAAGATAAAATGCAAAAAGTTCAGGAAGAAATCGCTCAACTAGAAGCTACAGGCGAATCTGGTGCAGGGTTAGTTAAAGTGACGATTAATGGCTCACATAACTGCCGCCGTGTTGAGATTGACCCTAGCTTGCTCGAAGACGACAAAGAAATGTTAGAAGATTTGATTGCAGCGGCATTTAATGATGCTGCACGTCGTATCGAAGAAACTCAAAAAGAAAAAATGGCGAGTGTTTCTAGTGGTATGCAATTACCACCAGGCTTTAAGATGCCATTCTAATGCAAACAAGTCCGCTTCTTGAATCGTTGATGGAAGCTCTGCGCTGTCTCCCGGGGGTTGGCCCCAAGTCAGCGCAGAGAATGGCTTTTCATCTTTTACAGCGTGACCGAAGTGGGGGAATGCGTTTAGCGCAATCGCTCACTCGAGCCATGTCTGAAATAGGTCATTGCCGTGATTGCAGAACATTTACAGAACAAGATATCTGTAATATTTGCGATAACCCACGTCGTCAACAAAATGGTTTGATTTGTATTGTTGAAAGTCCAGCAGATATCTATGCAATAGAACAAACCGGGCAATTTTCCGGGCGTTATTTTGTCCTTATGGGGCATTTGTCCCCACTTGATGGAATCGGCCCAATGGATATCGGCCTTGATAGACTCGAAGAGCGCTTGGCGTCCGAGACTATCACTGAAGTGATTTTAGCAACCAATCCAACGGTTGAAGGAGAAGCGACGGCAAACTATATTGGGCAAATGTGTGCTCAATATGGGGTGGCGGCGAGCCGAATTGCGCACGGTGTGCCAGTGGGTGGGGAGTTAGAGTTAGTCGATAGTACGACGTTGTCTCATTCGCTCTCCGGCCGCCTTAAACTTTGATATCCTCGTCATACTTTGCACTGTAGCGTTGTTGTCTTCATGCGTTAACCCTAGTCACATACTGGTGTATGCTCCTAGGGATTAACGTATTTGACGCCTAGCTACAGCACAAATTATTTAGAGGATGATATTGATTTCGTTTTTCTAAAATCCCCCTACAGAATTCAGTTACTAATTTGAGCCGTAGGGGGCTGGGCTCGGTGACTTGGTTCTCATACTAGTATGCTCCTAGGAATTAACGTATTTGACGCCTAGCTACAGCACAAATTATTTAGAGGATATGATTGGAGATGAGTAAAATTATTCCTTTCATTAACTACCTTTAAAATGATTGCGGTTGTTATTATTTTCTTTCTAATCATTGGCTTTTGAGTTTGGTCTGCTAAATTTTTTATCCCTTTCGCTTGAATTTCTGTTTTTCGCCCCCAACTAATCTGCATCGATAAGTCAAACCTATCCAATTAGATTGATGAAATAGAGGCGATTAATGAGTATGAAAGGACAGGAAACGCGTGGTTTCCAATCAGAAGTTAAACAACTCCTCCAATTAATGATCCACTCTCTTTATTCGAATAAAGAGATTTTCTTACGTGAATTGATCTCCAACGCATCAGATGCAGCAGATAAACTGCGTTTTCGAGCATTATCTAAACCAGAATTGTATGAAAACGATGGTGAGTTGCGTGTGCGTATTAGTGCCGATAAAGACCAAGGTACATTGACCATCAGTGATAACGGTATCGGTATGAGCCGTGAAGAGGTGATTGAAAACCTTGGAACTATCGCAAAATCAGGCACGAAAGCATTTTTAGAGTCATTAGGTAGCGACCAAGTCAAAGACAGCCAAATGATTGGTCAATTTGGTGTCGGCTTCTATTCCGCATTTATAGTGGCCGATAAAGTGACGGTACGTAGTCGTGCGGCGGGTGCTCCTGCCGATGAAGGTGTGTTCTGGGAATCTGCTGGTGAAGGTGAATATACCATCGCTGATATTGAAAAAGCGGAGCGCGGCACTGAAATTACCTTGCATTTACGTGATGATGAAAAAGAATATCTCGATAACTGGCGTCTACGCTCAGTGATTAGCAAATATTCTGATCATATTGCTTTACCCGTTGAAATCGAAGAAAAAAATGAAGAAGACGGTACGGTAACTTGGGAAAAAATTAACCAAGCGAAAGCATTATGGACTCGCAGTAAATCTGAAATTTCAGACGAAGAATACGCAGAATTCTATAAACATATCTCCCATGACTATGCAGACCCGCTGACATGGACACATAACCGCGTAGAAGGTAAGCAAGAATATACTAGCTTGCTGTATGTGCCGTCTAAAGCCCCGTTTGATCTATGGAATCGTGACCAACAGCATGGTTTGAAACTCTATGTTCAACGCGTATTTATTATGGATGACGCGGAACAGTTCATGCCGAATTACCTGCGCTTTATTCGTGGGGTGCTGGATTCCAATGATTTACCGTTGAACGTTTCGCGGGAAATACTGCAAGATAGCGCATTAACTCGTAGTTTACGCAGCGCATTAACCAAACGTGTTCTGCAAATGTTGGAAAAACTGGCCAAGTCTGATGCAGAAAAATACCAAACTTTCTGGCAACAATTTGGTTTAGTGATGAAAGAAGGTCCTGCAGAGGATATGGCAAATAGCGAAACTATTGCTAAACTTCTGCGTTTTGCGACGACTCATACCGATAGCAGTGTACAGAACGTCTCTCTAGAAGAGTATGTTAGCCGCATGGTTGAAGGCCAAGATAAAATTTACTATATCACTGCAGACAGCTATGCAGCGGCAAAAGGTAGCCCACACCTTGAGTTATTCCGTAAAAAAGGTATTGAAGTCTTGCTGTTATCTGACCGTATTGACGAATGGATGATGAACTATCTGTCTGAATTCGACGGTAAACAGTTCCAATCCGTAAGTAAAGCAGACGAGTCATTAGATAAGCTAGCGGATGAAAACAAAGCAGAACAAGAGGAAGCGGATAAGCAATTAGAGCCATTTGTTGAACGCGTTAAGTCATTCCTTGGTGAGCGCGTTAAAGACGTTAAACTCACGCATCGCTTAACGGATACGCCTGCCATTGTCACAACAGACGTGGATGAAATGAGTACACAAATGGCGAAACTGTTTGCAGCAGCTGGGCAAGCCGCACCAGAAGTAAAATATAACTTCGAATTGAACCCAACGCATCCATTGGTGAAAAAAGCTGCAGAAGTGTCAGATGAATCCGTGTTTGCTGATTGGGTGGATGTTTTGTTGGATCAAGCACTGTTAGCCGAACGTGGCACATTGGAAGATCCAAACCTATTTATACGTAAAATCAATGAATTACTTTTAAAGTAATTTAATTTGATATTTTCGATATTGAGCATAAACCACGCTTTTGCTTGTGCTTTAGCGTGGTTTTTTTCTTTTGCGAAAAAAGATAAATGCGAAATCGTTTACGTGTGTTCTTGAGTAAAGCAGCATGCTAATGGTATGGTAGCTTGTTTTCTTTTCAAATTATAAAAATCTAAATAGCAAGGGGTTTACGCAATGCGTATCATTCTGCTTGGCGCTCCAGGCGCTGGTAAGGGCACTCAAGCTCAATTTATTATGGAAAAGTTTGGGATCCCTCAAATTTCAACAGGTGACATGTTACGTGCCGCTGTTAAATCAGGGAGCGAACTCGGCTTACAAGCTAAAGAGCTGATGGATAACGGTAAATTAGTTACTGATGAATTAGTTATCGCATTAGTTAAAGAGCGTATCAAACAAGATGACTGCCGCAATGGCTTCTTGTTGGATGGGTTCCCTCGTACAATCCCACAAGCGGATGCGATGAAAGAAGCGGGCATCACTGTTGATAATGTACTGGAGTTTGATGTACCAGACGAAATCATTGTTGAGCGTATTATTGGCCGTCGTGTACATGCACCATCAGGCCGTGTTTATCACATCAACTTTAACCCACCAAAGGTTGAAGGCAAAGACGATGTAACAGGTGAAGAACTAACCATCCGTAAAGATGACCAAGAAGACACCGTGCGTAAGCGTCTGGTTGAATATCATGCATTAACTGCACCTTTAATTGCGTATTACCAAAATGAAGCTAAACAAGGGAACACCAAGTACTTCAAATTAGATGGTACACGTAAAGTGTCTGAAGTTAGTGAAGAACTGGCGAAAATTTTAGGTTAATATTTGTACTAACTATGCTTTGTGTTGCAGTAATTGTAACTGCAATTCGAATTATTTTAAGTATAAGGTATTATATGGAGGCAGCGATGATCGCTGCCTTTCTTTTTTATACCACTTGGTGACAAAAATCGTTAATTAACTGTGCTAAAGTTGGGAATAATTATCAATTAGGAGTTGTTTCATGTCAGAAAAAAAATACGGCATTTTGTTAGCAAACTTAGGAACCCCTGATGCCCCAACAACCTCAGCAGTGAAACGCTATTTAGCCGAATTTCTTAGTGATAAACGCGTTATTGATGTACCGCGCTTGATTTGGAAGCCGATTTTACATGGGGCGATTTTGCCTCTTCGCTCTTCTAAAGTGGCGAAGTTATATAAGTCTATTTGGTTAGAAGGTGGCTCACCATTACTGGTTTATTCTTTGCGTCAAAAACAAAAGTTAGCAGAGTTATTGCCTAATATTGCTGTAGAGATAGGCATGAGCTATGGTTCGCCTTCAATTAAAAGTGCGGTAGATAGTTTGCTAGACCAAGGTGTTACCGACGTAGTGGTTCTTCCACTGTATCCACAGTATTCCTGCACGACAACTGCAGCGGTTTATGATGCATTAACCCGAGCGTTTGAAAGTAGACGTACCATTCCAAGCGTGCAATTCATTCGTAGCTATGCGACACATCCTGCTTATATTCAAGCTTTAGTGGCCTCGATAGAAGCAAGCTTTGCCCTGCATGGTGAACCCGATAGGCTAATATTGTCGTTCCATGGCATTCCACAGCGTTATTGCGATACAGGTGATATTTACCAGCAAGAGTGCGAAAAAACGGCAGAGGCACTCCGTGAGGCGTTGAATTACCCAAGCGATAAAGTCATGCTCACCTATCAGTCACGTTTTGGACGTGAGCCTTGGTTGATGCCTTACATGGATAAAACTATGCATGAATTACCCTCCCAAGGCGTAAAATCCGTTCAGGTCATTTGTCCAGGGTTTTCAGTTGATTGCCTAGAAACATTAGAAGAAATTAGCGAACAAAATAAAGAATTTTTTATGAGTAGTGGCGGTGATAAATATAATTACATACCGGCTTTAAATGATAATCCAAATAGCATTCATATGATTAATTCAATAATTCAAGATGTACTAAAATAACTAATTCAGCAAATTAATGAAGAAAAGTTTGCTTATCGATATATCAATAGGCTCATTATGGACTATAATCACTTATCTGAAATTATAAATGATTGAATAAATGTTATGTCTTTTGGAATTAATATGAGCAATAAGCAGCCCCCACAAGGTAATATAGAGCAGAAGCCGTCTTCTGCTCATCAATTTCATATACAACAAAACGATGAGATTGATTTAATGGCCTTGTTTTCCATTTTGTTAAAACATAAATTTTTGATTCTTATATTTACGATTGTTTGTATTGCGGTGAGTGTTGGTGTTGTTAAACTATTACCTCAAAAATGGAGCAGTACTGCTATTGTTATTCCCCCCGCATCTGAAGAGCTCAAAGAAGTTAATGCATTTAAAGCGCAATTGGATGTATTAGATGTTCCTGTTGATCTAAGTGCTCAACGTGTTTTTACTGCGTTTATTGACCAATATCGTTCGAAAGTTAATCAAGAAAGTTATGTGAGAAGTACTGAGTATTATCATAACCTTGCAGAGAAAATTGACCCAAAAGATGATGTTATCGCTCAGCAAAGGCTAGTGAATTCAATCATTTCAAATGATATTAAAATTCAAGATCTGTCAAAAGAAAAAAACAGTACTTCAAATGATATTGTTTTAAGCTTCACTGCTCCGTTGCCAACTGAAGCCCAAGATTTACTAGAAGGCTATATTCGTTATAGTGCATCGAAAGTAAGGCAACAGCTAAAAGTTGAAATCGATAATATGATTTCAGAGAAACTTATTTATGCCAGTGAGTCACTAAAACGCGAAGTCAGCAAAATTCAAACTGAATACGATGTTAAGGTTGAAAGGCTTAAACGAGCTGTTGATATTGCAAAAGCCGCTGGAATTGAAAAACCGATCGCCAGCGAATCTGTTGCCATCAATGATGACCCTGATTACCCTATTGCGTTAGGGACTGAAGCTTTAGAGAAAAAATTACTGATTGAAACTCAAAATCGTGATTTAGCATTGATGAGCGAAAACCTACAAAACCGTAAGATTTATATTGATGATTTACAAGAGTTAACCAGTAAAGAGTTAGATTTTACGCCAGTTAAATTTATTTTAACGCCAGACTTACCATTGCATAAAGATTCGCCTAAATCAGCGTTAATTGTTGCGTTGAGCGCCATATTAGGTTTAATTTTGAGCTGTGCATTTGTGTTAAGTCGGGAGCTTTATCGCGATTATAAATATCAAAATCAGTAAAATTACCGCCAAATGACAAACAATGAAGCCAGTGCCTTCTTTGCAGGTGCTGGCTTTATTTTATCGTGTTAGAATAGGGCGATGTTCCATTGTTAATCTTCTAATTATGAAATTCCCCGGTCAGCGCAAATCAAAACACTATTTTCCTGTTAGTCTCAGAGATCCTTTATTACAGCCTTTAAAAGAAACCTTGGCAGATGATGAGAATTGTAAGTCCTATATCGTTGGTATCGACCAAACATTAGTCGATATTGAAGCGAAAGTGGATGACGACTTTATTCAGCGCTACCAGTTGAGTAAGGGGCATTCACTGGTTATTGAAGATGATGCCGCCGAAGCTTTGTATAAAGAGCTCACAGATAATGCATTGATTACTCATGAATTTGCAGGTGGAACGATTGGCAATACCTTGCACAATTATTCGGTATTAGCGGATGACAGGTCTGTTTTATTGGGCACAATGTGTAATAACATCCAAATTGGTAGCTATGCATATCGCTACCTGTGCCATACCTCAAGCCGCATGGATTTAAATTTTCTACAAGGTGTGGATGGGCCTATTGGGCGCTGTTTTACCTTGATCACTGAAAATGGCGAGCGAACTTTTGCTATCAGCCCTGGCCATATGAATCGCTTGCACCCAAATAGTATTCCAGAGGATATTATTGCGGGGGCTTCTGCATTGGTTTTAACCGCTTATTTAGTCCGTTGTAAACCCGGAGAAACCATGCCTGATGCGACTATGCAGGCTATTGCGTATGCGAAAAAGCACAATGTTCCCGTTGTGTTGACGCTTGGAACAAAATTTGTCATCGCTCAAGACCCTCAATTCTGGCGTGATTTCTTAGCGGAACATATTTCAGTCGTTGCAATGAATGAGGACGAAGCGCAGGAACTGACAGGGCTGAGCGACCCATTACTCGCCTCTAATATGGCATTAGACTGGGTCGATTTAGTTTTATGTACAGCGGGCCCATCAGGCCTATATATGGCCGGCTACACCGAAGACGCTTATAAACGTACGACGCAGCACCCACTATTACCGGGTGCGATTGCAGAATTTAACTTATATGAATTTAGCCGAGCAATGCGCCAACAAGATTGCCAAGTTCCATTACGTATTTTCTCTCATATTGAGCCTTATATGGGCGGGCCTGAAAAAATAATGAACACGAATGGGGCGGGAGATGGGGCGTTATCGGCATTACTTCACGATATTACTGCCAATTCTTACCATCGTTCAAATGTACCGAATTCCAGTAAACATGAACGCCAATACTTAACATATTCCTCTTTAGCTCAAGTATGCAAATATGCTAACCGTGTGAGTTATCAAGTATTAACTCAGCATTCACCTCGTTTGAGTCGTGGCTTACCTGAAAAAGAAGATAGTTTAGAAGAGTCTTATTGGGAACGTTAAAGCGAAATAATTCTCATTTGAATTAATGATGTCAATTTTAAGGCACTTCAATATAATTGTTATTGAGGTGCTTTTTTTCGAACAATTATTCTGATGAATTGTTGTCACTAAATTTTATTAATTGAGGTGATTTTTTTACCTTCAAATTATATATCTATAAATAATGTAATGCTTAATGATGACTAATATAGATATTCATATGGTGAGTGTAATATTAATAATGGATGAGAGTTTGAGTTAATTTCAGACTAATAAATAAAAGCTGTATGCTACTTTAGGAGTATTCATATTTGGCATACAGCTAATTATTTTTAAATATATAAGTATGGTTAATGCTAATTAATGTTGTTTAGCAACAGTGAGCTCACTTTCTTCTTTAACTATTTCAGCTGCTTTTGCATCTTCAGCTTCATAACGCATCGCCTGTGGTACTGAGATTTTAATCGCAATAAATACCGCTAAGAAGCCGCCTACTAGTTTGCCCAGTAAAATAGGTAAAACGAGAGTAGGTTGGAAGTTGGCCGTGAAGGCAAGATGATCACCGATGGTCGCTTGTGCGCAAACACCAAATGCCACACATAATACCTTATCCCTCGCTCGCATTTCTTTGAATAAATGATAAGTAGCGATAATGTTTGCCATAACCATAATAAAACCTAAAGAACCTGTATCACTCAGTTTTAAACGGTTACTTAATGCACGGACTAAAGGCTTGCAGTAGCGTTGGAACAGATAACAAATGGGGAATGTGCCCGCTAACATGATACCGATATAACCCGCAATTTCGATGGCACGGAATAGTTCATTTTGGTCAGCAAACAGTGGGTCAAAGCCCCATGCGCCGAAAACTTTGGTGAATACACCAGTAAAGTGTTCAACAATGGAAAATGCTAAGACTAATTTGACGAATGCATCCATAATTTTACCAAAAATCAGGAAGCCCGTTACCATTAACATCGGGCGATATTTTAGCCCTGCGGCTAATAAAAAACAGAATACAAACAACGGCATCAGGTATTGCAACATGGTAAAGAAATCTAAGGTTAATTGATGTGCCGCTGGTGAGTTCGTAGAAATAATGTCCCTTACAGGAATATTATTGAAGGTAATTAATAGCAGCGAAGCCAATACACCAAATGGTATGGAGATCAACCCTGCCATCGCACCAAGTGCAAGGTATTTATGATCTTTACGATTTAACATTGTTAACCCTACAGGGATCAGGTAAACAATAGTGGCTCCAGAGGTATAACCGATCAACATTGCGGTGATCCACATATCTCGATTAGTCGTTAGTGCATCGGCAAGTTGGTAGCCGCCCATATCAACGGCAATAATCGATAAGGCTGCAATAGAAACGTCTGAGCCGACAGAGGAAAAGACGGGTCCAAGAATGTAAGAGATTAATTGCGAGAGTAGCGGAACAGCAGCCATGATCCCGGCTTGAGCGAGAAATACGGGACCAATAGAAAAGATCCCATTAACAAACTCTTTTCCAAGCTCGCTGGCGGGTCTAACAATGGATGCGACAGCACCAATAATGGCGCCACACATAATTAAATAAATAATGTAATTTCCGAATTCAGCCATGGTAGGGTTTCCTTTTATTATTTTAGTGTCTTAATTGGCGAGAACGGGCAATGATGTCGCGATATTGTTCCATCACACCTTGCATATTCGTTCCATCAGGATGTGTCACGGTTGCATTGCGTCTTACCGCCATTTCATGAGTGATCCCGAGACCTTTGCGAGCTAACAAGGCGGCGCCTAGTGCAGTTACTTCACGGTTTGCTGGTGCTTCAATGTTTTTTTGTAATAAATTGGCTAAAAATTGCTTAAAATATTGATTTGAAGAGAGCCCTCCATCGACTGAGATTGACTGGCCTAGTGGTGAAATTTTTTCCATTGCAAAAATAACTTCAGCGGAACGTGCGGCTATGCCTTCCAAAACCGATTGCATCATGTCTTTTTTGTCGGTATCTAATGAAAGACCCGCCCAAAGGCCAGCAGCACTGCGATCCCAATATGGACATCCTAAACCGGATAATGCAGGGACAAAGGCTAGGCCGCGTTTAATAGCGGATTCAGCTCTGAAATCCCCGAGTTCATCGAATGAGTCAAATAAACCGATTTTGCGAGCCCAATTGATGGCAGATGCTGCGTTGTAGACGCCGCCATCTAAACCAAATACAGGAGGTTGATTGGGAAACTTCCAACAGAGTGTGGGCAATAAACCGCTGTCATGAGTTTGTGGAATATCAGTGCCAGTTAGTGCTTGCAAGAACGCGCCGGTACCGAAGGTGATTTTGGCATCACCTTTCTCACGGCAGCCATGGCCGAATGTGCCAGCAAATTGGTCAACGATAATGGCGGTGACTGGGGTGAGGTGCCCATCGAGGTTGATAGCGCCAAAGTCACCAATGTTATCTTTAATAGGCGGCAAGCAATGGATGGGAACACCAAAAATGTCACATAGTTCTTGATCCCACTCTAGCGTATGAATATTGAGTAATGAAGTTCGAGATGCCGAGTTATAGTCGGTGACGAATACGCCACATAACCGGTCGAGAAAAAAAGCATCCATCGTACCGATGCGTAATTTATTTTTATCCGCTAATGTTTTCGCACCGACAACATTGTTAATAATCCAGCCCATTTTGCTGGCGGAAAAATAAGGGTCGAGAGGTAAGCCTGATTTAGACTGTACCAGCGGCTCTAACCCTGCTTCCTTGAGCATTGAGATGGTTTTTTCTGTCCGTAAGTCTTGCCAAACAATTGCGTTGTATAAAGGGCGCTTGCTATCCGCATCCCATGCGACAATGCTTTCACCTTGGTGACAAAGCCCAATAGCATCAACGACTTCGCAGCTATGTAAGCATTTAATGATGTTTGCCAGTATTTCCTCTGGGTCATGTTCAACCCAACCACTATTCAGCGTGATTTGTTTATGAGGAATACTCATAGGGGAGTGGTAATGGCCGCCTTCTTCAAAGACAACGACCCGGGTTCCCGTTGTTCCCTGATCGATAGCCGCATAACGTTGATTGAGCATCACAGTATTCCCAGTGTTATAAATGTTGTAAATAGGTCTGTTTTTTTGCTTACTATCGTTTAATCGGAAATAAAATCCACAAAAAACTCACAGTAAGTTTCACTAATGTGACAAAAATCACAATAAAGTAACAATGTGAGTAAGTTTTTGGTTGTTGCTGTGCTTTGTGTTGTTTTAATTATTGTGATTGTGGGAATTATGTGGTTTTATGTGTGCAAGTTTTAAGTTAAGGATCTCAGCCATGGATATTAATAATAAAAAAATTTGGGATGTCATTGTCATCGGCGGTGGTGTCATTGGCTGTGCTGTGACACGTAAATTCACACTGATGGGTGCCAACACGTTGTTACTTGAACGTGGAGGTGACATCCTTTCGGGAGCAAGTAAGGCAAATAGTGCGCTATTACACACAGGTTTTGACGCCACACCAGGGAGTCTAGAACTTGAGTGCATGCAAGAAGGGTATCGTGAATTCATTGCAATCAGAGAAAAAATGAATTTACCTCTTCTTGAAACGGGGGCATTAGTGGTTGCATGGAATGATGAGCAACTCAGTAAATTACCGGCGATAGTAGAACAAGCACATACTAACAACGTATTAGATGTGGCAATTATTGATAAAGAAGAGCTATATCGCAGAGAACCCCATTTAGCACCCGGGGCACTTGCAGCTGTTTCTGTGCCAGGTGAAGCGGTTATTGACCCATGGAGTACGCCACTTTCGTATTTAACCCAAGCAGTGAAGCATGGGGCTGAGTACCGCTTTCATTGTGAGGTTAATGGTGGAACACTCCATGATGGACTATGGCATTTAACCACATCAAAAGGTGAGTTTTCTGCCCGTTTAGTCATTAACTGTGCAGGAATTAATGGGGATATTGTCGAATCAATTTGCCACCCATCACCGTTCCAAATAAAGCCACGTAAAGGGCAATTTCTTGTTTATGACAAAGCGGCAGCAGCGGATATCAATGCGATTATCCTACCAGTGCCGACTGCTATCACAAAAGGTGTATTGCTATCGAAAACCATCTTCGGCAACCTCTTGCTTGGCCCTACAGCGGAAGAACAAGATGACCGCTGGAAAGCAGAGGTAAAACAAGAAGTGCTTGAGGACTTAATTGCCCAAGGTTCTCGCATGTTACCTTCATTGCACAATTACAGTGTGACCGCAACCTATGCGGGGTTACGCCCTGCTACAGAAGAAAAATATTACCGCATTAATGACTATCCAGAAAAACAGTGGATATGTGCAGGGGGAATTCGTTCCACAGGTTTAACTTCGGCCTTAGGGGTGGCAAGCTATCTTGGTAAATTGTACCAAGAGAATTTCACACCGCTTTTTGAGCTATCACCACCAGAAGTACTGATTTGGCCAACTATGCCAATGATTTCTGAATATCATCAACGGGATTACCAATGTAAAAGTAATGGCGGTATTGTTTGCCATTGTGAATTAGTGACCCAGCGGGAGATTGAAGCCGCATTTGATTCGGATATTCCTCCTGAGTGTTTAGGGGCTTTACGCCGCAGAACGCGAGTGATGATGGGGCGTTGTAATGGGTTTTATTGTAGTAGTCAGGTGGCTGAAATTATTAATGGTCGCTTCGACCACACATTGGCAGTGGAGGCCGTAAAATGAGTGTAAATTATGATGTTATTATCATTGGCTCGGGCCCTACAGGTGTCGCTGCGGCACAGGCACTACGTCGTCGTGGTATACAAAATATCGCCATCATTGAGCGTGAAGCCCATGCTGGTGGCGTTCCACGTCACTGCCAGCACCCAACTTTTGGCATTTTAGCTTTTAAACGGCCGATGAAAGGCAACCAATTTGCTGAAAAAATTGTTAATCAATTGGGAGATACCCCGATTTTTACCCGTAGCACGGTGACTGCGTTACAACCTAATGGGAAATTAACCGTTTCAACACCAGAAGGTCTTGTTGAAATGCAAGCTAAACGGGTTTTGATAGCGACAGGGGTAAGAGAAACACCTCGCCATCCGCGCTTAGTTTCAGGCTTGCGGCCACAAGGAATTTTAACCGCAGGGGCATTACAGCAATTTGTTTATTTAAATGGCAAGAAGCCTTGCCGTAATCCCGTGATTGTAGGCAGTGAATTAGTGAGTTTTTCTGCGCTATGGACACTAAAAAACGCAGGCGTTAAAGCCCAAGCGATGATTGAAAGTGGTGAGCGGATTTTAGCTTTTAAACCCGCGACTTTATTTGCTAAAGCGATGGGAACCCCCGTTTATTTAAATAGTAAAATTACTGAAATTGGTGGCTTAGATCGTGTGGAATATGTGGTTGTTGAAACGAAAGGTAAAAGCCACAAAATCATGTGTGATTCGGTCATTTTTACGGGGCAATTTGTGGGTGAAAATACGCTAATCCGTAAAAGCCATTTGAGCTTTGATGCGGCGACAGGAAAACCGGTAACAGACCAATATGGGCGTTGCTCTGATACTCGCTACTATGCCGCTGGCAATATGTTGCATCCAGCCGATATGGGTGACCAATGTTACCAAGAAGGTCTTATAACTGGCGGATATATTGCAGACGATTTATTAGCAAATCATCACCAACAACATGTCAAAGTTACCCAGCGTATTCCTGTACAAGTTAATGAGAAAATTTGTTTTAGTGTTCCAGCGTGTATTGATATGGATAATTTATCAGTGCGACAAATTGATTTTAATATCAAAGTTGAACAGCCAGTGAACGGAACTATTCGTGTTATGGCAGGGGATACCCTGTTATATGAAAAACGCCATCGCTGTTTACCAACACGACGTATTTTACTGAAAAACATTGATTTAACAAAAATACAGCAGGAAGCTACTGAAATTAGTATCACTGTTGTATAGTGCTGGAAAGTTAAATGGTTAAGAAGGATTAAACTATGTGTGAGGGACGTTCCTCAAAAGTACGTCATCAAACCATCATTGAGCTGCTTTCTACTCAAGGGCAGGTTTACGTACAGGAGCTTGCTAAACATTTTAATGTCGCGCAAGAAACCATCCGTCGTGACCTTAGTAAGCTTGAAACACAGAAGTTACTGAAAAAAGTCCATGGTGGGGCTGTCAATATTCAATCAAAATTTGAGCGTAATTTTACGGAAAGAGCACAAGCCGCGGTTGATGAGAAAAAAGCGATTGCGGCGAAAGCGGCTGAGCTGATTAAACCTGGAGACACATTGTTTATTGATTTTGGCACAACCACCTTTGAATTTAGCCAAAGAATCAAATTGATTGATAACTTAACCGTTATTACAAATTCGCCGTTATTGGCAAATACGTTACAAGAAAACTCAACTATCGAAACGATTTTGATTGGAGGGCAATTTAACGCAGCGCAAAATGCGTGCTTAGGGGCTATTGCACTAAAAAATATTGCTGAGTTTTTTGCTGATTATGCAGTCATTGGGGCAGGGGCGATACACGCATTGCATGGCGTGATGGATCAGCACGTCGATGAAGCGGCAATCGCACAAAAGATGATGGAAAACAGCGATAAATTAATGGTGTTAGCGGATGGCACGAAAGCGAATAAACATGCGATTAATTTTGTGACAAGTTGGGACAATATTGATTATTTAGTGACAACCAGCAAAGAATTTAAATTACCTGAAAGTAAAAAACATCCTAAAACGAAAATTATTGTTGCGGACGTTGAATAAGTTTTAATTCTATAAATTAAACACTCCCCATGGAAAATAATTAATTATTTTTCATGGGGTTGCTTTAACTAAAAAATGTTCATCGAAAATTAACAACACCTAGGAAAGATTATGAGCCTTTATTTTATTGCTTGCCCTTATTCAGACCCCGATAGCAATGTTGTAGAAATGCGCTTTGCTGAATGCACTAAATTTGCAGCAGAACTGGCGCTTAAAGGTATCGCTACCTATAGCCAAATCACAATGACCCATCCAATTAACCAATACTTAGCCTCACAAGGACAAAAAGTCGCATGGTCTTCTATTGATATGGAATTTCTAAAGCGGTGTGATGGTTTAATTGTGCTGACATTACCTGGCTGGGAAAAAAGCGGTGGTGTTGCAGCTGAAATTCAGTTTTTTAAAGACCAAGGGCTGCCAGTTTGGACTGGGGATGAGTTTATCGCTCACTATTTAGAGTGAACGATGAGGGAAAGTAAAAACCGAAGATAAACTATCTAGAGTGGATAGAAATAATAAGCGTATAAATTTCAATGTAATAAAAAAGGAAGCAATGGCTTCCTTTTTTTATTAATGGAAATAGAGGTTAATGAGCGGGTTTTAGATAATCATCTAAACTTTTGCCTTCACCTTTTTTATCATTGTCACCATCAATCATATCATCGATAGAACAACCGAACTCTTCCACATCATTGCACATGAGTGTCGCCATGGATTTTGCAATTTCATGTTCACCTATAATGATATGGTCTGCTCCTCGTTCTTTAATAAAGCTGACTTCATCATCATAATGGGCACGAACAATCACAGTGACATCTGGGTTCATTTCTTTCGCGGTTGCGACAATTTCACCGGCTTCATAACCATTAGGGATAGTTAAGAGCAATGTTTTGGCGCATTCAATACGGGCAAGGCTAATAATTTCTCTATTGGCGCCATTACCTAAGATTGCGCTAAAGCCATTTTCAGCAAGTTCTTCAAACCGAGAGCGGGTATCTTCAACAACGACAACCGGAATTTCCCTTCTACGCAGTTTGTCTGCAAGCATGCCACCTACTCGGCCGTAACCAACGATGATGGCGTGGCCGCAGATATCGACAGGAACTTGGGTTTCCTCTTCCAGAGTCTCTTCCAGCAGTTGCTCTTCGATAGTTTCGGTTTTCTCAAGATACTTATCTAATAAGCTAAATAACACAGGGTTCAGCATAATAGAGACAATTGCACCCGCTAACACCAAGTTTTGCGCGTCTTTATCCATGACACCTAGGGTTAACCCCATTCCGGCTAAGATAAAGGCAAATTCACCAATTTGCGCAAGACTAACTGAAATAGTTAATGCGGTTCGTCGTGAATGGCCAAACATCCTAACAAGTACCAAGGCAGCTGCGGATTTACCAATAATGATAATGGCGAGAACGGCTAAAATTCCCAGAGGCTGCTCAATTAATACGACTGGGTCGAACAGCATCCCAACTGATACAAAGAACAGTACGGCAAAGGCATCACGTAGTGGCAGAGTGTCTTGTGCGGCGCGATGGCTGAGTTCAGACTCATTTAATACCATTCCTGCGAAGAACGCACCAAGGGCAAATGAAGCATCAAAAATAGCCACAGCAGCATAGGCAATGCCTAATGCGAGTGCGAGAACAGCAAGAGTGAAGAGCTCACGAGAACCTGTTGATGCGGTACGCGATAAAATCCATGGGATTACTTTACGGCCCACGACAATCATAATAAATATGAATAGAACAACTTTACCAATTGTCCATGCAAGGCCAAATGCGAGCTCACTGAAGCTGGCATCATCCGTGTTCATGATAGCTGCCGCCGCAGGCAGTAGAACGAGTGTTAAGACCATCGCTAAGTCTTCAACAATCAGCCAGCCTATAGCAATTTGCCCACGCTGACTTTCAATCAATTGACGTTCTTCTAATGCACGAAGTAATACGACGGTACTGGCAGTTGATAAACATAGGCCAAATACAACGCCTGTAAATATTCCCCAGCCAAATAACATCGACAGGCCAAGGCCCAGTAAGGTTGCTACTGCGATTTGAGCAATAGCTCCGGGAATGGCGATGGCTTTAACAGCAAGTAAATCTTTTAATGAGAAATGTAGGCCTACCCCAAACATCAGTAAGATAACACCGATTTCAGCAAGTTCAGGTGCCAGTGCTGCATCAGCAACAAACCCAGGGGTAAATGGGCCTGCTAGGACACCGGCTGCAAGATAGCCAACTAAAGGGGAAATTTTTAATCGCTGTGCGATCATACCTAACAAATATGCAAGGGCGAGACCACCAACAATGGTTGTGATTAAGGGCGTTGAATGCTCCATTTAGTCTCCTCTGGTTAGTATAAAAATAGAAAGGTGGGTACATGCCGTTGACTTTTAAAATGAGGCCTTCATTTTAAAATGCAAATTGCATGTTTTTATATTCTAACTTTTTTTGAGATAAATTTCCTTAAAAAAATGAAATGTTTTTAAAAAAAATGCAGGTTAAAGGAGCTAAATCGTTACAAGCTTTGTGTTTGTGAGATTTTTATCTGAAATTTATCGAGATTATGGAAGGAAAGACCCATACTTATTTTTAGGTAAGTATGGGTAAAATAAGAAAATAAATCTATTTGTTACCAATATTTGGTAGCAATACTGTAAAAATCCCAAGTAATGGTAAGAAAGCACAATAATGATAAACTTGTTCAATACTGGTCTGGTCTGCGATATGGCCTAAAACTGCCGCACCAACACCTCCCATACCGAATGCTAATCCAAAGAACAACCCTGATACCATGCCGGTTTTACCGGGGATCAGCTCTTGTGCGTAGACTAAAATAGCCGAAAATGCGGAGGCTAAAATCATACCAATGATGACGGTAAGTACCCCAGTCCAATAGAGGGATGCATAGGGTAAAATTAAGGTAAATGGTGCAACTCCAAGGATTGAGAACCAAATAACGTATTTACGCCCTATTTTGTCGCCTATTGGCCCGCCAATCATAGTACCAGCGGCTACGGCAAATAAGAAAACAAACAAATGAATTTGCGCATTTTGCACAGAAACACCGAACTTATCGATCAAATAAAAGGTGTAATAGCTGCTGATGCTCGCCAAATAAAAGTATTTTGAAAAAATCAGAATTAACAGTACCGCCAAAGAGCCAATAATTGTCTTTCGTGGTAAGACTTTAACATTCCCTGAATTGAGTGGTTTCTTACTTGCAGCGCGGTGTTGTTGTTTGTACCAGCTGCTAACTTGCAATAAAATAACAATCGCAAGCAGGGCTGCAAGCGAGAACCAACCAATGTTGCCTTTTCCGTATGGTTCAATAATCAGTGCTGCAAGTAGTGGCCCAAGGGAGGCACCTAAGTTACCACCGACTTGGAAAAAGGATTGCGCCAGACCATGACGACCGCCTGAAGCCATACGCGCCACACGAGAAGATTCAGGATGGAAGACAGAAGAACCGGTTCCAACCAATGCGGCTGCAAGTAATATGGTCGGGAAAGTTTCTGCCATCGCTAACAAGATTAGCCCCGTTAGCGTGAAGCTCATTCCTATTGGCAAGGAATAAGGTTGTGGATGTTTGTCCGTATAGTAGCCAATAATCGGTTGTAACAGTGATGCAGTAATCTGATAAGTAAGGGTTATCATCCCGATTTGGGCAAAACTCAGTGAAAAATCAGATTGTAATAAAGGATAAATCGCTAAGATTAGTGACTGGATCATATCATTAAGTAAATGAGAGACACTGATCGCGGTTAGGATACTAAAGACCGTTTTCCCTGTTTTATTTAATGGCTTTGACGGGCTTGGGTTGTTGGGTGTTGTGGTTTGCTCACTCATGTCATTATCAACTTTATGTGTTACATAATTGTTATCAATATAACTGAAATACAATTTATTTAAATAAATAAATAAATCACGTGAATAACTAGTGTTCGTAAATTATTTGATGGCGATCTCATTTTTATGAAACGAATTTCTTATTCTGCAATAGGTATCAAATCCTGCTCATATTTTTATGCTATAAGACAGCAGGTAGTGACAAACTATAATCTAATATGACTGTATAAAAATTCCTATACCAGCAGGGAGAAATGTATGAAGTTTGCATTTAAGGCATGCGCATTAACGGTATCGTTAGCGTTAATACCCGCAACTATGGCAAATGCGTGGGAAAAAGACAAAACATACAATATTACCATTTTGCATACCAATGACCATCACGGCCACTTCTGGCATAACGACCATGGTGAATATGGTTTAGCGGCGCAAAAAACGGTAGTTGATGAAATTCGTGACGAAGTCGCTAAACAAGGCGGCAGTGTTTTACTGCTCTCTGGTGGTGATATTAATACCGGTGTACCAGAGTCTGATTTACAAGATGCAGAACCCGATTTTAAAGGAATGAACTTAGTCGGTTACGATGCAATGGCATTAGGGAACCACGAGTTTGATAACCCACTTGAGACGTTGCGTCAGCAAGAAAAATGGGCAACTTTTCCGTTTTTATCTGCCAATATTTATCAAAGCAGCACAGGTAAACGCCTTTTCAAACCTTACCAAATCTTTGATAAACAAGGTGTGAAAATTGCTGTTATGGGGCTGACAACCGACGACACAGTGCGTATCGGTAACCCTGCCAATTTCCCTGATGTCGAATTCCGTGTGCCTGCGGACGAAGCCAAAAAAGTGGTTGAAGAGCTTCGCGCAACAGAAAAACCAGACATTATCATCGCAGCAACTCATATGGGGCACTATGATGATGGTAATCATGGTTCAAATGCTCCGGGCGATGTAGAAATGGCGCGCAGCTTACCTGCTGGCTATTTAGATATAATAGTGGGTGGTCACTCACAAGACCCTGTTTGTATGTCTCAAGAAAAGAAAAACTACAAACAAGAGGATTATGTACCAGGTACACCGTGTGCGCCAGATAACCAAAATGGAACTTGGATTGTGCAAGCCCATGAATGGGGTAAATATGTTGGTCGTGCAGATTTTGAATTTAAAAATGGCAAGTTTACGCTGAAACACTACCAGTTAATCCCAATTAACTTGAAGAAAAAAGTGACAAAAGAAGATGGGACTAGCGAGCGTGTTTATTATACGCAAGAAATTGCTCATAACCCTGACATGATGAAATTATTGACACCTTATCAAGAAAAAGGTGACAAGCAATTGAGTGTTAAAGTGGGCTCAGTTGAAGGTAAACTTGAAGGTGATCGCAGTAAAGTGCGTTTTGTGCAAACAAATATGGGGCACCTTCTGTTAGCCGCACAAAAAGAACGCGCAGGGGCTGATTTTGCGATTATGAGCGGCGGCGGTGTTCGTGACTCTATCGAAAGTGGCGATATCACTTATAAAGATGTGCTCAAGGTTCAGCCGTTTGCTAATGAGTTAGTTTATGTCGATTTCAAAGGGGATGAAGTTATCCCATACCTGACCGCAGTTGCGAATATGAAACCGGATGCAGGTGCGTATGGCCAGTTCTACAACGTGAACTTAACGCTGAATAAAGATGGCACGATTAGTGATGTCAAAATTGATGGTAAGCCTGTTGACCCAGCCAAAACTTATCGTATGGCAACGTTGAATTTCAATGCGATTGGTGGTGACGGTTACCCGAAAATTGACAACCATCCTAACTACGTTAATACCGGCTTTGTCGATGCGGAAGTGCTCAAAGGGTATATTGAAAAACATTCCCCGCTGAAAGCGGCAGATTATGAACCAAAAGGTGAGATTATTTATAATAATAAATAATTAAATCATTATTACCTTGAAAGCCTCACCGCTCGCGGTGGGGCTTTTTATCGTCATTATTTAGAGCAAAAAAGCATGAGCGACTAAATGAGGGCCTTCATAAATATCAAATGAATGATAATGTAATAAATATTCATGAGGCGCATGATCAACAAGAAAACGCACAGTTCCTCGGCTTACTTGTCGATTATGGCTATTGCGTAAATGAAACGCTAGCTGGAATATCACACTCCAAGATTCATCGGGTTTGAGGCTGAAACGAGCAACAGCATAATAAGTCCCAATTGCTGGCGGCTGTTGCCTACCACCTTCTTGAGACGATAACCATTCAATCGTCGCTGCGACTGTCACGGGTTTAATATCATTTACGTATTTCAGCGAAGGTTGCATTCAGTACTTTGGCGAGATCGTTAGGAGCAAGTTCAATATCTAAACCACGTTTTCCACCTGAAACGAACATACTGGCATATTGCTGAGCTTGGTCGTCAATGACTGTTGGTAAGCGCTTTTTTTGACCTAATGGGCTAATGCCCCCAAGCAAATACCCCGTTGTTTTTTGAGCGATTTGTGGGTCTGCCATTTCAACTTTTTTGACTTTAAACACTTTAGCAACCAGTTTTAAATCTAGTTGCCCTGAAACAGGTGTTACGGCCACGGCTAATGTTTTTTGATCGCCATTGAGTGCGACTAATAAGGTTTTAAACACTTGCTTGGCATCTAACCCAAGTTTTCGTACTGCTTCATCACCAAAGTTACTTTCATTTGGGTCGTGATCGTAGGGGTGTAATGTGAAGGAAATTTTTTGTTTTTCGAGTAATTTTACGGCTGGGGTCATTTTGAGCCTTCTATTTATAACTTAGTTTCGCAAATATTCTACCAGACTATTTTCACCAAACAGGTGTAACGCACCAACGGCGACCACATAGTTACCATCAGGGAGTGATCTAAGCTGCTCGTTCCAATTCGCATTTCGTTGCTTCATCAATACCTGATAAATGTCTTCGCTAAAGGTATTGGGTAAAGCGGTACGATTATTGGGTTGGTAGTCTAACCACCAGCCTATCATCGTTTGTAGCGAGCGCGCGTTTGCACGCCAGTGGTTCAGCGAGTCTTGTAATAACGCTAACCCATTATTAGGCAAAGAAAGCAGCAATTCAACTTGAGAGGCAGTGCCCTCTAGTTCAATAATTGGTTTGAGTTGTGATTGCGCATTACGGATAAGTTGGTAGTCAATGCCATAGTGGCCTCTTAGCCCGAGTTCTTGGGCTTGGGTCGCTTGCAAAATCAGGGCAATTTGCCATGAGGGTAAGGTATCAAAACGCTCGGGGGATTGGCGGAGCTCTAAACAATATTGTTGAAAAAGGTGATATTCATCGCGAGTTAGCCGTTGTTCAACAGGAAGAAGCTCAGCGATATCATCGCTAGGAAATGGAGAGTGGGTTTCAGTGATATCCGCCTCAACAATCAAGGCATCTGCGAGATTAAGTTTGTCTAATAATGTGGCAGACAAAGGAAACATCGTTTCTGTTCCCATGTGAATGCTACCCACAATGTGCAATTTCAGTTTTTTTGATAGCCGAATATCAACAGCAGGGTAAGGGTAAACCGGAGCAGTTTCTGTATGAAGCCAATTCTTTAAATTTTCAAACAAGTTACCCACGATTTCGTTCCTGCGTTATTTCTCATTTTCTTAGGGTAAACAATCTTACCGCAATTTGCGAATGCTCATCGTCGATTACGCATTTTTTAGCCGATTGGTGTCATCGTGGAGGTGAAATAATGTAAAAAAATGCCCCTATTAAGGGGCATGATAGGATTAATTATTTTTACTAATACCTTTAAATACACTGAGCAACGTGAATAAACTAAAGGAACTAAACACCATTTCGATGCCAATTAGGGTTGTCAGTAAAGTAATTGATGTAATTGGGCCATTACCGATGAGTAAATAAGCAATGAAGAAATCTAACAGCCCGATGATGATTTGTAACCAGCCGCCGGCTGAGCTAATTTGTTGGAAGCCGACATATAACCGAATAACCCCACCGATGATAAATAAAGCCGCCACTAAAATAGCCAACGCGACTAGGCTCTGCAACGGGTCTTTAATGAAAGAGTAGCCGACAATAATATAAATAAGACCAATGATAAAACCAAACAGTCGAGACCAACCGGTATAGATCACGGTACTTAGAATGCTCACAATCGCGCCAACGCCACCAATAATCAGGAGCACACCCAGTACGGTACTGACAGCGATACCCGATATCATTGGGTTGATGATACAAAAAATTCCGCCCGCTAATAATAAAATGGATAATATCACCAAAAATGTACGTTGTTTTTTAAACTCTTCACCCGCAAGTTTGGCAAGTTTTTCACGATCAATATTAAGCATTTTGCTCTCCAAATATGAAATAACTAACTATTTACTAGTATAGACTTAGCTTGATATTAATGACATATAAGATAATACAATTTTTACTTAGTATTAGTATGAAAATGAAGTGTTGTAGAGAGAAGGTTTAGAGATGAACAATATCAATCATTAAAAAGTGGGAAGAACATCAGTTCCTCCCACTTTAAGCTATTATTTTTCAGGTTTAAAGCGTAGTAAACGGTTTGCGTTACTGACTACTGTAATCGATGATAATGCCATTGCTGCACCTGCAACGACAGGGTTTAGTAATGTTCCCGTTATTGGGTACAAAATACCAGCGGCAATCGGGATACCTAACGTATTATAAATAAAGGCACCAAATAGGTTTTGCTTCATATTACGCAGTGTTCCTTTTGAAATAGACACCGCATCGGCAACACCATGTAAGCTTTGGCGCATTAGGGTAATGGATGCAGTTTCAATCGCGATATCACTGCCGCCACCCATCGCAATACCAACGTCAGCTCGGGCTAGAGCAGGGGCGTCATTGATGCCATCACCCACCATTGCAACTTTGTGCCCTTTGGCTTGCAAGGCTTCAATTGCGGCGGATTTACCGTCTGGCATAACGCCTGCAATCACTTCATCAATACCCGCTTCTTTGGCTATCGCGTTAGCTGTTACTGGGTTATCCCCGGTTAACATGACTAAACGGAAACCTTGTTTGTGCAACCGCGCCAGCGCACTTATGCTGTCTTCTCGTAATGGGTCACGGATAGATAACAGCGCGGCAACTTTACCATCAACAGCCAGTAAGACGGGAGTGACACCTTGAGTGGCTTGTTGGTGTAGTGTTTCTTCAATATCACGGGTATCAACATTATTTTGTGCTAACAGTTTTTGGTTACCTAATAAAATAGTTTTTCCATCAATTATTGCACTAATACCTAACCCTGCTAAGGTTCTAAACTGCTGATTAGCGGGCAGTGTTAAGCCTTTTGCGCGATTTAAAACAGCGCGAGCCAGTGGGTGATTAGAACCATTTTCTAATGAAGCGGCAAACTGTAAGGCGGTGTCTTGTTCGAACCCATTAAATACATGGATATCCGTAACTTGTGGCATACCTTCAGTCAATGTACCTGTTTTATCAAAGACAATGGTGTCTAACTCACTTGCTTGCTGTAATGCATCCGCATCGCGCACTAATACGCCAAACTCAGCCGCTCGGCCCACGCCAGAAATAATCGACATTGGCGTTGCAAGGCCTAGCGCACAAGGACACGCAATGATTAATACCGTTGTGGTAATAACGAGTGCGTAAGTAATTTGTGGTGCAGGCCCAATAAAGTACCAAATTGCACCTGAAATTAAGGCAATAGCCACAACGACCGGTACAAACACAGCAGAAATACGGTCAGCAAGCTGGCCAATTTGTGGTTTACTACTTTGTGCTTGGCGAACAAGGTGAATAATGCGCGCTAAAGTCGTTTGGCTGCCGACAGCAGCGGCACGAAATAGTACGGTACCATCTTGTACAACAGTTCCCGCATGGACTTGATCCCCTTTGCTTTTTTGCTGAGGGATCGGTTCACCCGTTAGCATGGCTTCGTCTAACCAAACCTCGCCTTCGATAATTTCACCATCAACAGGGACACGGTCACCTGTTGCTAAGCGTAAAACCATTCCTTTTTTGACTTGCTCCAGCGGCATATCCACTTCGCCTTGTTCTGTGACAACACGGGCCGTTGGCGGCGTCAGGTCTAGCAAGCGTTCAAGGGCTTTGGATGAGCGTTGGCGAGCTCGTTGTTCTAAGGCATGACCTAGGTTAATAAGACCGATGATCATGGCACTGGCTTCATAATAAAGGTGTCTGGCTTGGTCTGGGAACCATTCAGGCCAAATATTGACTACAATAGAATAGAGCCAAGCCGCCCCTGTTCCTAGCGCGACTAAGGTGTCCATGGTCGCACTGCCATTTTTTAGGCTTTGCCATGCATTTCGATAAAAGTGCCCACCTGCAAATATCATGACCGCAAGGGTTAATACACCAATGGTGAGCCAAATGGTATGGTTTTGCTCAGTCAGCACCATGTTATCGCCCATCATCCCCCACACCATCACAGGGATACCAAGGGCAAGTGCTAATGCTGATTGCCAGCGGAAGCGGCGCATATTGGCTTGCACGACCTCCTGTTGGCGCTCTCGGCGTTTAGCTTCATCTTGAATGATTTCCGCGCCATAACCTGCTTTAACAACCGCGGCGATTAAATCATTCGGCTCAGCAGTTCCGGTGACTAAAGCACTGCGCTCAGCTAAGTTGACACGTGCATTTTCAACGCCTGGTACGCTATTTAAGGCTTTTTGGACTTTGTTGACACAACTGGCACAGGTCATGCCATCAAGCAGTAACTGCACACTGTCATCCATTGGGCTAATTTCAGGTTGTTCACCTAAATCAGACTCTTGTGCCGGGATCTCACAGATTGCCGCTGAATCAGCTTCCGGCTGTTCAGTTGTGGTACTCAGCGGCTCAGTTTTTGGGTGAGATTCACCCACAGTTGCTTGGTAGCCAGCGGCTTGAACCGCAGCAATTAGGGATTCTGCGGATGCCGTACCTTGGACAACAGCGGTTTGGGTATCGACAGTTGCACTTTGAACACCATCGACTGCTTCTAGTGCTTGCTGTGTTTTAGCGGCACATTTCATGCAACTTAGACCCGAAAGGGCTAAAGTGATCGCTTTTGTTTGAGCTAGTTCTGCGTTGTAACCCGCTTGTTGAACAGCGGCGATTAACGCTTGTGCATCAGCAGAACCGTATACTTTGGCGCTGGTGGTATCGACAACGGCAGCAGCAACGCCATCAACCTCTTCGAGTGCTTTTTGTGTTTTACCTGCACATTTCATACAATTGAGGCCAGAAAGCTGTAACTCGATATCAGGGGTTGTAGCCACTTCAGCTTCATAACCTGCGTCAACGATGGTTTTAATTAAGTCAGCCACATTGGCATCACTTTCCATTACGGCATAATCGATAGTGACTTTTAAGTTAGTGACATCACCGCGCCCTTCGAGCGCTTTAGTGACTGAGCCGACACAGTGCATGCAGCTTAGCCCCTGTAATTTTAAAATAATCATGTTACTCATTTTGCAGCCTCCAAAACCCGTTTGATGTATTGGGTCTATAACTTTATCTACAATTAGGTCTATAATTCGACAATGAACAAAGGTTACACCTTCCAGCAAGGTTAAGGTCAAGAGGAATTATGAATATTAGTGAAATTGCCAAAAAAACGGGGCTAACTGCAAAAGCTATTCGTTTTTATGAAGACAAAGGGCTAATTACACCACCTGAAAGAGGGGAAAATAGCTACCGTTATTATCAGGAGTGCCATCTAAACGAACTCGTATTGCTAAAACAGGCAAAAGATGTGGGTTTTACCTTGGATGAATGTGGCGAACTATTAGGTTTATTTCGCAACCCAATCCGACATAGTGCTGATGTAAAGGCGACAACGATAGCTAAGATAAATGAAATAGAGCAGACAATCGTTAAATTGTCTGCCATTCGAGATACATTACAAGAGCTCGTGGACGTATGCCCTGGGGATGATGGCGCAGATTGCCCGATTATTGACCACTTGGCACGTGGGTGTTGTCATCATGAGAAGGTTTAACCTGCAAGGTGATACCGTCTACTGCGATGACCACCACTTCTGTGTTGGCGCTTAATGGCGTGTCGCTATACACGCGCCAACTACCATCTGCAAGGCGTACTCGGCTAAAGCCTTCTTCGGTATCTGACAACAAACGGCCTTTCACACCAATCAGTTGATGACTGATTTGATTGACGTTATCTGCCTTATTTTTTTGCTTGTTCCTCAACCAGTTGCGCCATAACACAGCAGAGACAACGGTAAAAATGGCAAACAAGATCCCTTGCCACTCCCAACCGATGAATGGCAGAGCCCAAACGATAACCCCAACAAGCACCGCAGCAATACCCGACCATAAAAGATAGCCTGCGGTACCAAGAAGTTCACCAATCAGCAATAGCCCACCAAGACACAGCCAAAACCATGCGGGTTGAGCACTGATAAGCTCTATCATTCTTTTACCTGTTTTTTTATGGCACCGGTTTTCTTGCTTTCACCGATTAGCTCAGTAATTCCACCAATTGCGCCCATTAAGTTACTGGCTTCTAATGGCATCATGATGACTTTGCTGTTTTCGGCAGAACCAATACTGGTCAGTGCATCGGTGTATTTTTGCGCCACAAAGTAGTTAATCGCCTGCATATCACCAGCGGCAATCGCTTCAGATACCATTTGTGTTGCTTTTGCTTCCGCTTCCGCAGCTCTTTCGCGTGCTTCGGCTTGTAAAAATGCGGATTGGCGTTCACCTTCAGCTTTGAGAATTTGTGACTGTTTTTCACCTTCAGCTTTTAAAATTGCTGCTTGGCGGATACCTTCAGCCTCAAGAATATCAGCCCGTTTGGTACGTTCAGCTTTCATCTGCGCATTCATCGCACTAATTAATTCTTTTGGTGGCTTCACATCACGAATTTCGATACGGGTAATTTTGACACCCCAAGGGTTAGTTGCCTCATCCACCACGTGTAATAAACGGCTATTAATGGAATCACGTTGCGACAACATTTCGTCTAGTTCCATGGAACCTAATACGGTACGAATATTCGTCATGGTTAAATTTAGTACGGAAAGCTCAAGGTTGCTGACTTCATAGGCCGCACGTACTGGGTCAACGACTTGAATAAAGCAGACCGCATCAATAGTGACGTTGGCATTATCGCGAGAAATAACTTCTTGGGATGGGATATCAAGGACTTGTTCCATCATATTGATACGACGGCCAATTTTGTCCATAAATGGCACAATAATATGCAAGCCTGGTTGTAACGTACGGGTATAGCGACCGAAGCGCTCAACTGTCCATTGAAAGCCTTGCGGTACTGTTTTAACACAGGTAAAAACAATAACGACAGCGACAAAAATGATAATCGGTATTGCACCAAAGGCGAACAAGTCCATATTTAACCCTTAATTAGTAAAGTAATGAATATACTTGGCGACGGTATTTACTGGCAATGGCATCACCGGTTCCCATGGCAGACATAATGTCCATCATAGTTTTTCTCACTGCGCCGTCACCTGCACCCAAGTCGGTACGTAAAAAGCCGAATAACATTTCCAGCGCTTCTTCGTTGCGGTTCACTTCATGCAGTTTTAGGGCTAATTGAACAGCTAACGTTGTATTTTGCGGATCTTGATTGAATTCATCTTGCAATTGCTGAATTTCAGGGGTGTCCGCAGCTTGTTTTAATAATTCAATTTGTGCGATTAAACCTTGGTAGCGGCTGTCTTTATCCTGTAATGGGACTGCTTCTAAGGTAGCTTGTGCGTCATCAACAAGATTTAAACCGATTTGGGTTTCTGCCAACAATAATGTGATTTCGCTATTTTTTGGGTTCAGCTGATGCGCTTCTTTTAACAATGGTAGCGCTTCTTGTGTTTTACCTTCTGCTATTAATTCAGCGGCTTGTGCTGCTTTCATTTCTTCTGGGCTTGGCAGCACGCGAGATAAAATTTCCAGTACGACCTCTTCGGGTTGTGGCCCTTCAAAGCCATCAACAGGACGACCATTTTGCAACACATACAGGGTAGGGATCGCTTTTAAGCCAAACTGACTGGCGATCATTTGTTCTTCATCACAATTAACTTTAGCTAAAATAAATGACCCTGCGTAGTCGTTGGCAATTTTTTCCAACATAGTACCGAAATCTTGGCAATGAGGGCTACGCGGTGACCAAAAGTAAAACATGACAGGTAAGTTCATTGATTGTTCAATGACTTGGTGTAGGTTGGTTTCGTTAATATCAATTATCTGAGCGTTAGCAAACATAAGAAGTCTCTTTTGAATTTGTTATCAATAGAATTTTTGGGCGATGGTAATAAAATGGGGCTGATTTTGCTTTTTTCAAGCTTTTTCCCCCTGATTTGCCAGTATTTTATCCATTATTTTGTCAGGTAAAATACGCTTTAAGATACGCACAGCGACAGTTAATAACGTGACAGAATAGCGTACTTTTGGGCGCGGGCTTTCTAACGCATGGATCAATTTTTCTACCACATGTTCCGGTGTTAAGGTAAAACGTGAGGCAATACCTGGGTTTTTAACAGGCTTATCTTTTTGAGTTTGTTCAACATTTTGAGTAAATGCTGTATGAATAGGGCCGGGCTCAATTAAGCTTACTTTTACCCCCGTTCCTGCCAACTCTAGGCGTAAGGCATCAGACCATGCTTCCAGTGCGTATTTACTGGCTGCATAAGCGCCACGGCCGGGGGTTGAAATCACCCCCATTACCGAACTGGTTTGGATAATTCGGCCTTCATGGTGCGCGCTCATGGCGGGTAATAGCAAAAAAGTTAACTGGTGAACACCAAAAAAATTAGTGGAAAATTGTGCTTCGAGTTGCTCGCGGCTGACACTATTTAATGGCCCATACACCCCAAAACCGGCGTTGTTGAATAACCCGTAAAGGCGATGATTACAGAGTGTTAGCACCGTTTGAGCCGCTGTTTCTATGCTATCTTTATCATCGAGGTCAAGGGAGACGGTGTCATAACCCTGTTCTTTCAGGCACAAAATATCACTTTCTTTACGGCAGGCAACAATAACATGGTAGCCACGCTGGCGAAGTGTTTGTGCAGCACAAAAGCCAATACCGCTTGAAGCACCTGTGACTAGGACTGATTTTTTGTTTCGTGCTGATGTTTGCATAACTTTACCTTGGTTTCATGCAACTGAATATATTTCGGGTATAAAAGAGCGTTTTAATCCCCCTTGTTTAACGTCTGTTTTATTGACTAGACGGTAAAATATGTTCAGAAAGTTGTTTTTCCATAAAATCAGCAATGGATGGCTGGGCTTCAACCGTCGGGTGAATACCGTCTTGTTGTATCCATTCAGGCTTAGTTATCACGGTTTCCATATAAAATGGCAGTAATGGAATTTGATTACTTTGCGCCAATTTCGGATAGACTTTTTCGAAACTTGTCGTATAACGTTTTCCATAGTTAGGTGGAATACGAATTTGCATTAAGAGCGGTTTCGCACCGGATTGCACGATTTGCTTAATAATCTGTTGTAAATTAGCTTCAAGTTGTTCTACTGGGAGACCTTGTAAGCCGTCATTTGCACCTAACTCAATCAATACCCAGTTAGGTTTGTTTTGTTCGAGTAACATGGAAAGGCGTTCTAACCCCTGCGCAGAGGTATTCCCACTAATACTACCGTTAATAATAGCAACGGGTGGGGAAAGTTTCTGCCAACGTTCGGCAAGCAAAGAGGCCCAAGCCTGCTCAGCCGGTAGACGGTAGCCTGCACTTAGGCTATCACCTAAGATTAATAGCTTAGTTGACGCAAGTGCGTGCCCACTTGCAGTCAGTAACAGGAGAAATACCAATATATGTCGGCGAATAATATTCTTGAAGTTCATCATCTCATTAAACGTGTTGGCCAAGGTGAACATGAACTGACTATATTGCAAGGTGTTGAGCTAATTGTCGAGTCCGGGCAAACAATTGCTTTAATTGGGGAGTCTGGTTCGGGGAAATCAACCTTGTTAGGGATTATCGCGGGGTTGGATGACGGCTCCAGTGGAACGGTTAATTTATTAGGCCAAGACCTCACTAAAATGGACGAAGAGCAACGGGCACGTTTACGGGCACAAAGTGTCGGTTTTGTGTTCCAATCTTTTATGTTAATCCCAACCTTAAATGCCATTGAAAATGTGCAACTTCCTTCTTTGCTACGTGGCGAATCTGAGTCTGAAAGTTATCAACACGCGGCGAGTTTACTGACTGATTTAGGCTTAAAAGATCGCTTAAAACACATGCCACCACAGTTGTCAGGGGGGGAACAACAACGCGTTGCACTTGCTCGAGCTTTTAATGGCCGCCCTCAGATTTTATTTGCTGATGAACCAACGGGTAACCTCGATCGCCATACAGGGGATAAAATTGCAGATTTATTATTTGCGATGAACAAAGAGCATGGAACAACCTTGATTTTGGTTACTCACGATAACGAGCTAGCTGCGCGTTGCCAACGTCGTTTGCGTTTGGTTGATGGGCAGTTGAGGGAAGAAGCATGATTTGGCGTTGGTTTTGGCGTGAATGGAAAACACCCTCGTTATTGATTGTTTGGCTTGCGCTTACTCTTGCAGTTGCCTGTGTATTGGCTTTAGGGCGAATTAGCGATCGCATTGAAAATAGCATGAGCTACCAAAGCCGTGAGTTGTTAGCGGGGGATTTAGTTTTACGCTCTTCTCATCCAAGCGACCCTATATGGTTACAAGAAGCCCAAAAAGAGGGCTTAGCGCTCAGCCAACAAATATCATTTTCTACCATGGCTTATGCGACAGAAGATGAAGACGCTCGGCCACAATTGGTGTTAGTGAAAGCTGCAGATAAGGCATATCCATTATATGGCGAGCTTATCACTGAACCCGCTGGGTTAACCCCGACAAAAGGGGAAATATTAGTCGCTCCGCGGCTATTAGAATTATTGAACCTCAATGTAGGGGATAACATTGATATCGGAGATGCAACGCTAAAAGTCTCGGGTAAATTAATCCAAGAGCCCGACAGCGGATTTAACCCGTTCCAGATTGCTCCAAGAGTATTAATAGCGATTGAAGATGCGCCACTAACGGGGGCTATTCAAGTAGGCAGCCGATTAACGTATCGCGACATGTTTGCCGGTGATCGTCAGCTGATTGATGCATTTCAACAAAAATATGAGCAAGATCTGCGAAATGATCAACGTTGGTATACATTAAGCGAAGATAATGGCGCAGTAGGGAAAACGTTTCAACGTGCTCAACAATTTTTATTGCTATCAGTGTTATTAACACTGTTGCTAGCCATTGCTGCGGTCGTGGTTTCAATGACGCATTATTGCCGCAGCCGTCATCAACTAATCGCAGTATTAAAAACTCTAGGAGCAGGGCGTAGCGCATTACGTCAGTGGATTATTGGGCAGTGGTTAGTGATTTTAATCGCTGCGGCTTTACTCGGCTCATTATTAGGTTTGGCTTTTGAAGGCATTTTAATGCAAATCTTAGGGGCTATGTTGCCGAAGGAATTGCCACCTGCGAGTTTAATGCCTTGGGTTTGGGCAATCGGTACATTATTCATTATTGCTATTATTGTTGGCAGTCGCCCTTATTACCAACTGATGGCAACCCAGCCTTCAAGGGTATTACGTGAAGATGCCAAATCACCCGTTTGGCCGCTGTATTATTATCTGCCAATTGTTATTTTAATTGTGGTTGGTGGGTTATTTATTTTTGCTGGCGTAAACCCTCTGTTATGGTCAATTTTAGCGGGTATTGTCGTGGTGGCCATTCTACTTGCGCTGATTGGTTGGGTAGGCTTATGGGGGCTACGTCATATTAAGTTTCGCCAATTAAGTTTGCGTTTATCCGTTAGTCGCCTATTGCGCCAGCCGTTACAAACCATCACACAAATGAGTGCATTTTCGCTATCATTTATGTTATTGGCGCTGCTAATTTTAGTACGTGGTGATTTGCTTGATCGCTGGCAGCAACAGTTACCCGCAGATAGCCCGAACTATTTCTTAATTAATATGAACCAGTCACAGCTTGAACCTGTTACCAAGTTATTGGCTGAGTTTGATGTCAAGCCAACAGAGTTCAACCCTGTGGTGTTAGCGCGCTTAACCGATATTAATGACCAGTCAGCGATTGAATGGGCAGATCAACGTGATCCAAATAATAATACGGTGCGACGTGAATTGAGCTTAACTTGGCAATCTGATTTAGCGCCAGCTAATGTGGTTGACGAAGGGACATGGCCACCGAAAGCGGGAGAAGTTTCGATCGAACAAACGGTTGTCAAAGAGCTCGGATTGAAATTAGGCGATAAACTAACATTTAACGCAGGGGCTCAGGTCTTTAGTGCAACAGTCAGTAGTATTCGTACGGTTGATTGGGAGAGCCTACGACCGAACTTCTATTTTATTTTCTCTGAAGAAAGTCTTTCTCAAATGCCGGCCACCTGGCTGAGCAGCTTCCACTATGACGGTGATGGGCAGCTATTGACGCAACTTAGCCGTCATTACCCGACAATTAATGTGCTCGATACTGGCGCAATTATTACCCAAATTCAGCAAATTCTTCAGCAAGTTAGCCAAGCTCTTGAAGTTATGGTGGTACTGGTTATTTTTTGTGGGTTATTGCTACTATTGGCTCAAATTCAAGTGGGGATGAGCCAGCGAGAGCGGGAGCTTGTGGTATATCGAACATTAGGCGCTAGCAAAAAATTAATGCGTAGAACGCTATGGAGCGAATTTGCATTACTTGGCTTAATGGCCGGGCTTGCCGCAGCTTTTGGAGCAGAAATTGCATTGTGGCTGTTGCAAAGTAAAGTGTTTGATTTCCCATGGCAACCTGAATGGCGTATGTGGGTATTATTGCCTTTGTGCGCGGCAATTTTATTGTCTATTTGCGGTGGGTGGTTAGGACTGCGTTTATTAGGGACGGGTAATCAGCACCGTCGTTTACCTAATAGTTAAATACTCGTCATACTTCGAGTTGCAGCGTTGTTGACTGCGTTCAGATAGCCGGATCATAGACTTATGTATGCTCATCGGTCTATCTTCGCTTGTCGCCTAGCTGTAACTCGAATTATTTAGAGTATGTGGTATTAGGGGAATACCTTGATACCCCTATTTATTGAATATTCTAAAAACAACCTGTTTTTCAGTAAAATAACTGTCTCCAATCCTTCATAAAAGCTTCATTCATCAACGTTATGATTCCACCATCAATTATTGATAGCCTTAAAATGGAAACATAATAATGCAGAATAACTATTCTATTAAACGTAAACTGGGCTCGTTATCTTTATTGGCTAGTTTAATTTCATTTAGCATCACTGGGTTTGCTCAACAAGAAGTGCCAGCTACATTAGCGGGTCACTCCATTCTTCCGGCTAATTCCACTGTCGCTACACCTGAAAATGCACCTTCAGACATGCAAGTGAGTGGTAAATTTACCACAGGCGCTCGTGTAGATAGTTTAGGGAAAGTGGAAGGTAAATCTGCAGATCGCCCAACGGGAATGCACATTCCAATTAAAGGCCAACCACGTCAAGGGCACTCGGGTATCAAACGCATGGCGGATGGTACTTACTGGGTTTTAACTGATAATGGATTTGGCAACAAAGTAAACTCTCCTGACTCTATGTTGTATGTCACTCAATATGACATTGATTTTCAAACGGGTAATACGACACCATTAAAAACGGTTTTCTTCCATGATCCCGATAAAATTATCCCTTTTCATATTACGAATGAAAGTACAAAAGAACGCTATTTAACAGGCAGTGATTTTGATCCTGAAAGCTTTCAATTTGCGGATGGTGCTTTATGGGTTGGTGATGAGTTTGGTCCTTACTTAATCAAAATGGATTTGGATGGCAAGGTATTAGCCTTGTTTGAAACGCAAGTAGATGGAAAGAAAGTCGTTTCTCCTGACCACTACCAAATCACCACACCGGGCAAACCCACAGATAAAGTGACTTTCCAAGTCAACCGTTCGAAAGGTTTTGAAGGTATGGCATCATCGCCAGACGGTTCTAAGCTCTATCCAATGCTAGAAGGGGCGATTTGGCTTGATGACAAACAAGATTATGAAAATGTTGATGGCAAACGTGCAGCACGTCTTCTTGAATTTGATGTAAAAAAACAAGATTGGACTGGCAGAAGTTGGTTATATGTCTTTGAAGATAACCAAAACGCCATTGGTGATTTTAATCTTATTGATGATACTCACGGCCTAATCATTGAGCGTGATAATGGTGAAGGTACAGCAGATAAAGCCTGCACGGCGGGAAGCAGTAATACTGAAAATTGTTTTAGTAATTTAGCTAAATTCAAGCGTGTTTATCGTATTGAATTTTCAGATAACAATATAGGCAAACCAGTAAATAAGCAGGCTTATATTGATTTAATGAATATCAAAGACCCGAACAATATGGCAAGAAAACCTTTAAATGACGGGGTGTTTACTTTCCCATTCTTTACCATAGAGAACGTTGATGTGGTTGATAGCGAACACATTATTGTTGGCAATGATAATAACTACCCGTTCTCATCCAGTCGTGAACCAAATAAAGCGGATGATAACGAATTTATCTTATTAAAAGTTCCTGAGCTGTTAAAACCATAATTGATTTTGCGCCACATTTTGATTTTTCCGGTGGCACAAATAAGCGGTATGTTTTGATCCAATATCTGGTCTTAAACTTGTTTTCCCTTTGGTTTTAATTTTTCCCGAGCTAAGCACTCGGGATTTTTTATTTGTGATTGAGTGCAGGGGGCTTCATCATCAAGGTAAGACCTAAAATCACGACAACAGGCGCAGCAATAATCAAAAATGCAGGGGTGAAACTCCCTGTGAAATCTTTTATTGCACCAGCAATAAAAGGCGCTAAACAAGCAACGGTTGAAATTAAATTCACCACAGAGAATAGTTCTAGGTATGGGCCTCGGCCAAAATAATTTGAAAGCAAAACACTTGATGCCAAAAAAGTCATGCCGTAGCCAATGCCAACGCATAACACAAACAAGATTAGCCATAGCCATGAGGTGGCAATACTGAGGAAGATAACACCTAATACCATGGTAATTAGGCTACCAATTAATAGTTTCTTTGGTTCTAGCCATTCCCCAGCGGCTCCACCAATAAGCCTTGAGAATGCATTAACAAATGCCATTGTGCTTAACAATGAAACCGCCACGGTCAAGCCAAAACCACGCTCTTCAATATGGGCAACAGCAAAGCTATTAACGGTAATACCACACCATAAAAATGAGGTATAAGTTGCAGCAATTAAGTAAAACTGCCATGTACGTAGTGCTCTGCCGACTGTCCATACTTCTGGAGTGCGATAAATGGGTTTACTCGCATCACTCACTTGTTTTTGCATCACTTTTTTTGCGTGTTCTTGTTCTTGTTTACCTTCACGCAGCATAAAAATAGTGATTAACGTGACAATGCTCAGATAAACGGCGCATAGAACCCAATGCATACGCCAAGAGCCTAACTGGTTTGAGGCGTAAAAGTAAATCCAAGGGCCTGCAACGCCTCCCAAACCCCCGATGGTGAAATATAACCCAAAGGCAAGGGATTGCTTTTCAAATAGCCGTGAAAGTACGTAAGTCCCAGGAACTGTGGCGAGTAAGGTGAAACCAATACCAATTAATGCGGTGCCTAAAAAATAGGTGCTGATGGCTTGCGTGGAATAAAGGCTATAAAAACCCGCAACAAAGACACTAGTACCTAGCAATAAAGTGGCCCGTACACCGACTTTACGGATCAGTAGAGAAGGGAGAAAACTCGCAAGCCCGCAAGTTAAGCCCAGTAGCGTAAAACCAAATCCAGCCTCACTCCAACTCCATTTGAGCTCACTTATCATCTCAGGCAAAACCACACCAAGAGATGTAAAGGTGGTTGCAGTGGCTAAAAAATAAACCAGCCCTAATAGAACAAGAATGCACCACTGATAAAACGGACTAAAAGGCTGCGAGGACATATTGACTCCAGTAATGCCGCACACCTTAAATCAGGATATTTGTTTTCTGGATGACGGCGTAAATAGCATAATGCCCGAAAATAGGTTCGGGCATCGAATAGGGCTATTTTCCCTATTTATTGGTGAGAGTACCAGTCTAATTTTGCATTTGCCCACTCAATGCCACTTTTGTACTCATTTGGTAAAAGTGGAACTAAAGCAGCAAGTGTTGCAGACAATTGATTGCAGTCGCGATGAGAAAGGTTTAAATGGCCCACTTTCCGAGCAGGGCGCACCTCTTTTTCATACCAGTGAAGGTGAACTAGGGGGAAATTTAACCAGTTTATATTTACATCCGTACCAATTAAATTGACCATAACAGCAGGGCTATACACTTCAGGTGATGGCATTGGCAGGTTTAAAATGGCACGTAGATGTAACTCAAATTGGCTAATGGATGCGCCATTTTGTGTCCAATGGCCGCTATTATGTACTCGAGGCGCAATTTCGTTAATCAGTAGGTTATTGCCCACGACAAAGCATTCCATTGCCATCACACCAATATAACCTAACTCATCCATGACCGCGCTGAGCATGGCTTGAGCTTGTTCCTGTTGCGGGTTAGTTGACTTAGGGAAGGCTACACTCGTCCGCAAAATACCTTCTTGGTGCAAATTATGAGTAATTGGGTAAAAAACGGATTTCCCCTCTGCATTTCGGGCCCCAATGACAGACACTTCCGCGTCAAAAGGGATGCCTTGTTCAACGATACATTCACCGTAAATTTCAGCGGGTAAGTCTTTTTCATCACCAGGGCGAACACGCCATTGACCACGCCCGTCGTAGCCGCCAGTTCTGCGTTTTACAATGAGGAAATCGCCTAAAGTTGCAAATAATTCAGGCCATTGTTCAGGGCATTCTAATAATGCCCAAGGTGCAGTGGAAAGTTGCAAACTATCAAATAAACTTTTTTGTGGGAACCTATCCGCTAAACGTGGAAAAATATCACGGTTAATAAAGGCATTATGGCGAGCTAATTCTTTTGTCAAAGGTGTTTCTGGCCAGCGTTCAATTTCAGCGGTGATGACGCTTTGCTGATAAGGAACGGCTTCCGGCTCTGCATCAAGCCCAACAGGAAAAACGGCGATACCTAATGGCTCACCCGCTTGACGCAGCATGCGACCTAGTTGGCCATTACCAAGCACACAAACGGGTTTCATTATGCTTCCCTCGGGTCTGGGTTGTTTAGCACATCATTGGTTTGTGCTTCACGCCACGCGGCAAGGCGGTTGAAAATAGCAGTATCACTTATTGCTAATACCTGAGCGGCTAACAGTGCTGCGTTTGCTGCACCTGCTTTACCGATTGCTAGTGTGCCGACAGGGATACCTTTAGGCATTTGAACGATGGAGTATAGGCTGTCGACACCACTGAGAGCAGCGCTTTGTACTGGTACACCAAAGACAGGTACTAAGGTTTTTGCAGCTAACATACCCGGTAGATGAGCGGCACCACCAGCGCCTGCAATAATCACATCAACCCCATTTTTTTTCGCATTTTCAGCAAAGGAAAATAATTTATCCGGGGTACGGTGCGCAGAGACGATTTCGACATGAAAAGGAATTTGGAGTTCATTTAATACATCAGCAGCGTGCTGCATTGTCGTCCAATCACTTTTCGAACCCATAACAATGGCGATTTTTGCCGCAGATTGAGCAGAAACTTGGGCAGTCATTTGGTGCTTTCCTGTAGTGAAAAAAACATGACCCTAAGATGGGGAAATTGAATTAAGGTGATCATATCACGGTAATGCAGTCAGGAAAACGTTTGCGTGATTAATAATTAAGCAAACGAGTCGTGTATGCGATGAGAAATTCTGGGGCTAATTAAAATTACTCGAATGGAAAGAAAATCAGTTCAATGCCTTGCTCGCTAATGACAAAAGCAGAACCTTCATAGTGCCATGCACCTAATACACCTCGATAATGCAATTCACCACCGATATTCACCTCATGAATAGCAGGGCGGTGAGTATGACCATGGATCATCCATTGCGCTTGGTGCCTTTGTAATGCATCAATAACGGCTTGCGAATTGACGTCCATAATCGACTCGGCTTTCATGCTGCTTGCATATTGGCTATTTTGTCGCATTTTTTGCGCGATACGGCGACGCACAAAGAGGGGGAGTAGCAGAAACAGCCGTTGGACCCAAGGTGTGTGAACTTTTTTACGGTAGTTTTGATAGGCGGCATCGTCTATACATAATGTATCACCATGCAAAATTAAAATACGTTTACCATAAAGTTCGAGCAATGTTTCTTGCGGTAATAGGGTCATGCCACACTGTTTCGCATAGCGTTTACCGATTAAAAAATCCCGATTTCCATGAATGAAATAACAGGGTATTCCGCGATCTGTAAGCTGTTTTAGTTCGTTGGCAACTTGTTGATGTAGCGGGTTGTTGTCATCATCGCCCACCCAATAATTGAAAAAATCGCCGAGAATATACAGGCTTTCGGCATGGATGGCTTGCTGTTGAATAAAGTTGATAAAACCGGCGGTGATCGCCGGTTCATCTTCACTTAAATGCAAATCTGCAATGATGTAAGTGGACATGCGTCAGGTTTACTCGCTGACAGTCACTTTTTCAATGATAACGTCTTCACGTGGAACGTCTTGGTGGAAACCGCTACGGCCAGTTGAGACACCTTTGATTTTGTCAACAACGTCCATACCTTCAACCACTTCAGCAAATACACAGTAACCCCAGCCATCTGGACGTTCTGAACGGAAGTTTAAGAAGTCGTTGTCAGCAACGTTGATAAAGAACTGTGCTGTTGCTGAATGAGGGTCGTTAGTACGAGCCATTGCTAAGGTACCACGGCTGTTTTTTAAACCGTTGTTAGCTTCGTTTTTGATAGGTGCTTTAGTGTTTTTTTGTTCCATGCCTGGCTCAAAACCACCGCCTTGGATCATGAAACCATTAATAACACGATGGAAAATGGTATTATTGTAAAAACCTTCACGGCAGTAAGTTAAAAAGTTTTCGACTGTAACGGGGGCTTTATCGTCAAACGTTTTGATAACAATATCACCGTGATTGGTATGAAATGTAACCATAATAGCTATCCTGAATAATTGTTTTTTGTGCGCTAACTTGCGAAAGCGTTGAGATCAGCACGTTTATATCACAGATAAAACCTGACTTGAAGCGGAAGGAAGCTTAGCGGGTAGTTTATAGCATAATAGGTGTGTATTAAACCTAATGAATAAACTGAAAAGGAAGCGGGGTAAACCCTTGCATTCTTAAGGTGATCGGGGTTCAATAACATGATATTTTATCGGTAGAAATCGATAATCATTTTTCAAATAAATGGAAAAGTTCAGATGCTACAAATTTTTAATACACTAAGTCGTCAAAAAGAAGAGTTTAAGCCCATCCACGCAGGGAAGATTGGGATGTATGTGTGTGGCATCACTATCTACGACTTGTGTCATATCGGCCACGGCCGTACATTTGTGGCATTTGATGCAATTAGCCGCTATTTACGTTATTTGGGTTACGACTTAAATTATGTGCGCAACGTCACCGATATTGACGATAAAATCATTAAACGTGCAGCAGAAAATAATGAAAGTGTCGAAGAGCTAACAACACGTATGTTGGCTGAAATGCATAAAGATTTCGATGCATTGAATATTTTACGCCCTGATAGCGAACCACGTGCAACGCGTCATATTGGTGAAATCATTGAATTAACCCAAAGCTTGATTGAGCGTGGACATGCTTATGTTGCTGCGAATGGCGATGTCATGTTTGAGGTGAAAACTGACCCAAATTATGGCCTGTTATCCCGTCAAGATTTAGAGCAGTTGCAAGCAGGTGCTCGCGTCGAAGTGGCTGATGTAAAACGTAATCCAATGGACTTCGTCTTGTGGAAAATGTCTAAAGAAGGCGAACCAAGCTGGGAATCCCCATGGGGCTTAGGCCGTCCAGGTTGGCACATTGAATGTTCGGCAATGAACAGTAAAACATTAGGCAACCATTTTGATATTCACGGTGGCGGCTCAGATTTAATGTTTCCACACCATGAAAATGAAATCGCACAATCTACCTGTGCTCATGATGGCCCTTATGTGAATTACTGGATGCACTCCGGTATGGTCATGGTTGATAGAGAGAAAATGTCTAAGTCTCTCAATAATTTCTTCACTATTCGTGACGTACTTGAGTATTACGATGCAGAAACAGTGCGTTATTTTCTGTTATCAGGCCATTATCGTAGCCAACTTAACTACACAGAAGAAAACTTGAAACAGGCGCGCACTGCGCTTGAGCGTATGTATACGGCATTGCGCGGTACCGATAAATCGGCAGTTCCTGCTGGTGGTGATGAATTTAAAGCACGTTTCATTGAGGCGATGAATGACGACTTTAACACACCAGAAGCTTATTCCGTGTTGTTTGACATGGTACGTGAAGTTAACCGTCTGAAATCAGAAGATATGTCAGCGGCTAATGCGATGGCGGCACAACTTCGTGAACTGGCTGGCGTTCTTGGTTTGTTAGAACAAGACCCAGAAAGTTTCTTAAAAGGTGGCGCACAGACTGAAGATGATGCGGAAGTGGCAAAAATCGAGGCATTAATTCAACAACGCCTAGATGCGCGTCAAAATAAAGATTGGGCGCAAGCAGATGCGGCTCGTGATGAGCTGACAGCTATGGGGGTTGTGCTTGAGGATGGGGCTACTGGTACTACGTGGCGTCGCAAATAATACGCGTCATATTTCGTG
>NZ_JAMPLV010000018.1:0-154871 GCF_028477785.1 Providencia sp. PROV269
TCATCAGCGTCAACTGGATATGGCGCGTAACTTGCTTAAAAATGGGGTTAGCCTTGACCTAATTGTTGAAAGTACCGGTTTAAGCCGTGAAGAACTCATCTCCCTACAGTAGTCTAGCCCTATTTCGTTTTCATTTTTGTGCTTAACGCAAACGTCGCTAGCTCAATGAGTTTAGCGATGTTTTGCACTTTTTCATAACGTTTATAGCTTCGCACGCTTACCCCCAGTTCCTCAGCCGCGCGTTCCTGACCACAATTCATTCCTCGTCGCCATAGTTTCAATTCAAACCCAGTCATGAGTATTATTTTTCATGTTAAAAGTGTCATTATGTCACTTTTAACTGGTTTATATTGAGTTGTAAAGTGAGGGGTTTAGATCGCCATTTCGACCTTATTCATTTAGGGAAGATGGCATATAATCATCCAAATAATCATTTTATGGCGGTGTAAGGAAACTCAAATGAAAGACATTAACTTAATCTCACTCACGCAAGCAGCAAATACATTAAGTGAAGCCTATTTTACGCGTTATTATAAATATTAGGGGTTCTACGCCGGAACCGCCGAAATTTCCGAAATCTGTTTTTCAATGATCTTTAGGGACTTCAATAACACCATCAGCAAATCCTCTGTGCGAGTCGCTCCATCCATTTTGCAAAGCGATAATATCCTGGATATTGTTGGCATAGGTAATCCATCTGGACTTTTGATGTGCTATCCATTACCTGTTTAAATGCTTCCATATAGTTATAACATCCCTGTAAGAGTTCAGCATCTGCGCTTTCTGTTAGCGGAAATTGGCAGGTATAATCATGAACTATCTTAGCTAGCTGTCGTTGCTTTATGGTCAAGTCGATCATTTTTTTCCTCGTGAAAGAGTACGGTAAACTGTTGGTCGAGAGACCGAAAATAACTCAGCCAAATCACTAATCGAATATTGCCCAGTTTCATGTATCCGAAACAGCTCTTTTTGTTGTTTATCAGACAACTTCGGTTATTTCCCTCTAAGTTTTCATTTTGCTTGGGTAATCGCCATCCCTTCTCGGGTTCGTAGACGTATTAAATCACCTTCAAATTCGGCAAAGGTCGCTAGCACATTGAAGAACATTTTTCCCATCGGGTCTGCTGGATCGTAAATGCTATTAGGGGGCACGCCCATTTCATCGAAAAGTCCAATGTTTGCTCGTAACCCTGTAATACCAAGGTGTTAAGAGGATAATTGTTTTATAGATAAGTCATTTATTTCGCTGATTTCATCTATTTTGATATCTTTGAAATCGTATGTTTTGAGCAACCTATCAGGTTTTCTATCTGGCTATAACTTTTTCTCTCCCTCAGCAGGCCTTTAATTTTTTGGTGTAATATTTTGTTGATCGGACGACCTTTATATTTTCCTACTTGTTTGGCTTTTTGCGCCCCCTTGCACTTGACGACGACGTCTATCTACATAATCCTTCCTAGCGACAGGTGCCAGCATGTCTAACATAAACATAAGACTTACTGTTACGTTTAAGAGCCCGATTTTAAATAAAACGGGAATAAGGTTTGCTATCCTATAAATTGTGTGGCTTAATGAACCTATTGGTTTGGAAGTACAGGCCTATTTATGTTAGTCAGTTTAAAGTTGTTCTCCATTTAGCGTTATCTAAGATACCTCTTCATTGCGAATTCCTTCTAATTAATTCCCATAAGTAAAAATAAAAATCAAACCTCATCTATGCCTTATGGCAATCAAAAATTAAAGGAAATTCTATGTCTAATACAATGACTGGTTTAGTAAAATGGTTTAACGAATCGAAAGGTTTTGGTTTCATTTCCCCACAAGATGGAAGCAAAGATGTATTTGTTCACTTCTCTGCAATCCAAAGTGATGATTTCAAAACATTATATGATGGGCAAAAAGTTAGCTTCTCATTAGAGAATGGCGCAAAAGGTCCAGCAGCAGCCAATGTGGTGGCGCTTTAAGGCAATATTAATATGAGATGTCCTTGTTGTAAGGGATCTCAGTATAGACGCTATCACTTTGATGTCTCAAAAAGTAATCCATATGGCGCTAAATGTATTTTCTGTAAATCTAATATGACGTCAGCTTAAATAACATATAGCTCATGAAACCTCGTAAATACGGGTTTTTTTATTTTATATATCATTATAATCCGCTTGTGAGTGAGTTATGTGTTATAATAGGTGAGTCATCATACCTCATTGCTATAAAAAGCAAATCTTGCCGTTGCGAGTTTTTATTTTAAAAATAGATGTGGTATCCAAAGGATTTATTTCCTAAGGGATTACCTATGAACTTACCTACCTTTTATCAACGAATCTTATCACTTACGCAAAATGCATTAACTATTTTAGGGTTGCTTTTAGCGACACTCGCATTGGTCTACTGGATGTAAATGTATTCCGGCATTAACTCAATTGGAAGAGTATTTAGTCTTAGCAAAACTAAGAGTCGAGGTTCGATGCCTCGATGGCGGTCCATAAGTTATAAATCTTTTGTGAAATGTCAATGTGGAGATGTATGAACTATTATATTCAGACGACGATGGAACCCGAAGGTAATTACAAAATACACAAAATTGGGTGCAAACAAATGCCGATAACTTCAAATCGTTTCTGTCTAGGTAACCTACTTAATGCTATACGGGCAATAGAAGTCGCTAAAGCTTCAGGGTATAGCCTCATTAAGGTATGCTCATGTTGCATCAGTGGAAGTGCAAAGTAATAAGTTGAAAATAAAAATATACTGCCTAGTACAGCTAGTTTTTTGTTTTCTATAACGACAAGATATAATTCACTTTGAGAGAGAAAGCTCAACTGCATTTATTTATTAGCAACAGTGCCCTTTGAGGGTATCTGGAGGAATTCTTTTTTCACGATATTTTTCGGCGATTTTTCTGAGTCCGTCATAAGTCCCAACTATTCCCTCGCAAATAATAAGTTGTTGCGCTTTTATCGCCTCATCTGAAGTAACCCCTAAATTATCGAGAGCGTGATTGAGCGACTGCATAAGAAAATCACCTGTTAATTTTATATTTTCCATACGATTAATTGAAATCAGATATTCTTATATAAAGTAAAAGCCCTAACATTAAATAAAAACTGTCAGGGCTTTTACGGTACTGCATATTTTACATTTAACATTAATGACTACTAACGTAATATTACTTTGATACTGCATTAAAAACGTACTTGCTTGTTACAATATGGTTTTTCTGAGTGACTTATTTCCTACAAACTTCGTTAAAATTAAATTTCTCTATAAAAACTAAACAGGTACATTTCTCCCTACGCGATATAGACTCTTGTTCCGTAGCTTTACTTCAGTTACTAACCATTGCAGTTGTAACCCACTAGAAAATCGTAGCCTGACATCATCGCGTTAATTAGCTATTCCGTAATTATTGTACTAACAGCTTACATTTTGCTGTTGCGATAAATTTATCAAAAAAAATTTGAAGTCAATACTGTTTTTGCTTACATATCTGACAAAATAAACAGCATTAACAATATATCATCCACTTTAATATTAACCGAGATATAAGGACCTTTCTTCTGCAGGTCTAGTTTTAAATCGTCGGTGTGCCCATAGGTACTGTTCTGGTGCTCTCATTATTTCTTTTTCTAGCACATGATTAATTGTCGTTGCATCTTGCTGTGCATCACCTGTAGGATAATTTTCTATTATTTTCCCCAGTACCAAATCATAGAGAATGCCATGACTATTGCGAATTAATGTGGCTGTAAGCGTTGGAGAATGAGATAACTGGGCTAATGTTGAGGGTCCTTTAGATGTTGACGTATTTTTAACAGAAAAAAATGGGGCAAAAACGGTACCTTTTCGACCAAAATCTTGATCTGGAGCAAACCAGATAGCTTGTCCTTTTTTTAATTCTTGTACCATAAATCTTAAATTTTTACGGTTAATCATTCCTTTCCCTGATCTACAACGTCCTTTTGTTTGAATGTATTCCATAGCCTTATTATTATGTGGCCTATACATCGCATTAACTGGAGAGCAAAGCCCCATTACCCTCCCTCCTAATTCTAATGACATAAAGTGAACGCCGATGATAATGACCCCTTTATTTTTGGCATAGGCTTCTTGATAGTTAGATATCCCTTTGACTTGAAAAAGTTTTTTGATTTTTTTATCACTCCAAAACCACGCTATTCCTGTTTCAAATAATGCGACACCAAGCGCTCTTAAGTTTTGTATAACTAGAGCGTCAATTTCTTTGGCATTTTTATTTGGAAAACATAATTCTAAGTTTCTCTTTATTATTGAAACTCTTCTTTTAATAAAATACTTGGAATTTTCACCCAGAAATCCACCAAGTTTAATTTGCCATTTGTAAGGAAGTTGAACCAATAAATATAAAGTTATAATCCCTAGCCATGTAGTGGCATATTTGGGATGGAGTAACTTTAAAGAAAAAGGGTTTTTAGCATACATCAGATTTCTCAACATACAGTGATAATAATATAAGTTCTGACGATAGATAATACTGATATTGTCGGCAGATATCACGGGGCTTATTGCAAAAATTACCTAAGTGAGAAACACTCACGGCGATTGCTCATCGCCTTAGGATAAACTTATGCCAGCAAATGAGTTATTTTGCTTACACGATTATCCTTTGATGCTGACGTAGGTACGGTTCCACACCGTTAAGCTATACGAACGTCGGTGATATCCTAGTTGAAAGTGGGATTTCGGTTCACCGTTTAACGATTTATCGTTGGTTTATTGAATATGCCCCCATTCTCCGTCAAAAACTCAAAAAAATATTAATTCATTCGGGCTATTTTCTCTTGGCTGCTCGATGAAACCTACGCCAAAGTGAACGGAAAATGATTTTACCTTTACCGTGTGATAGATAAATACGGAGATACACTGGGTGTTTACTTTTTACTCAAACGTAACCGTTATGCTGCCTATGAATTTCTAAAACGCGTATTAAAACCTTATTGCTCCGAGCAGCAACCAAAAGCCTTAAACACCGATAAGCATAGTGCTTATGGTCACTCCATAACTCGTTGAATCAAAGAAGGGAAACTTCTGGCTGACGTGCAACAACGGCAAATCAAAACCCTTAACAATCGGACTGAATCCAACCACACGCCAATAGAAAAACTCATTTTTGCTACGGCGGTTTTAAATCAGCTAAACGTGCTTGGCGTAAAATTCAAGGGTTTGATACTTTGCGTAAACTGAATAAAGGTCCGTCGGGTTACACCAATACCACGTAATCGCTTTTCTATTTCTGGCGTATAACGTTGAACCCAGCGATAGATTGTCGTGTGATTAACTCCACGCTCAGCTAGCATTTTCGATAGCGGATATTGCGGATCAAAGCAAGAGGTTATCGAAATCAAAAACGATTCAAAACAGCGGTAATGTTTTACTATGGTAATTTAGATATGGAGTTTTAAGCAGCCGTAAGACGACTGCTTTTATATCAAAGAGGGCATATAACTTGAACTTCATGCTGGAAAACGTATGGATCAGATAATAAACAGAATTTATCATCTTCAAGGTACGTCACTGCAATATGATAATCATCACCAGCAAAAGCTTTAATTGATTCAATGTCAGCCCAATAAGTTGCTAAGAAGAAATGCTCCCAGTTTCCTTGACGTTCCCGTTTTACAAACGCCCCAAGATTTCCTTTAATACTTTGAGAATGTTTAACGCCGGTTATCTGGAGGTGATCAGCAAAACCATCTGCATACTCTGAAGGTACGCAACCATGCCATGTCCTTACAATCATTTTTAGTCGCCCCTAATAAGTTGGATACTCACAATAACATAATGGATTAATTAGAGAAAGGTAGGGAGTTGAAGCCCTCCATAATAAGGGCAGAGCCTTATGCATACAGTATTGGGTGTAGGTACTAGAAGTTCAAAATAATTTCTTTGTGCACGAAAATGTTCGGTTTTGTGCTGATGTAATAAGTGATGTACGAAACCAAGCTTAATTAAATTCGTATATACGTTATTATTCGATATCTATTTCGGATGGATAATGTGGTTATGTCACCAGTTTTTGCTTATTGCTGAGTTTTGACTCTGGAACAAAACACAGCAAACCAAAGAAGATAAATCGAAGTGGCCGGTTTTAAAGTTGGGCTCTATCGAATTATTGAAGAGCATATTTGAGGAGCGGTTGCAGCAAGTGATCGACCGGTTTTTCACGTCAACTGGATAAAGCCATAATATACATTGCGGTCTAATTTACTATTTTCAGCAAGCCTATTCAAAACCGCCTACCCAAATTCCTAATCATCGACTATTAATATAGTTTGTATTTATCACGTAATTTTAAATAAGCTTGATTTTCTTCACACCAGCTCTGTTCAATCCATATAATAGTCTGCTCCTGAGTAAGCTTTTTTTCGATTGCTTCATTCAGCATTGTTAAAAGCTTTTGGTTACCAACTAATTTAGCTAACCAGAGAGGGCGAATAACAAAATACTCATCCTGATGGGTTAAGTACTGAGCTTCTTTGTCAGCGTCAATGGCAAGAGGATAACCTTTTTCTTTAAATTTAAACCACCATTTAACAAAATAACTGACAGTAGGTTTAATATTCTCCTTATCGAGATGAACCAATGACTCTCCATAAACCTGTTTACCAGCTTGTGGCCATCCATACTGTTTTTGGTTTATATCAACAGTATATCGTGCAGTTTCGTAAAATTTTTCTGATGAAAAGCCCAATAGTTCAAATGGATGATCAGAGCCACGTCCCATATTAACACTCGTAGCTTCAAATAATGCTAATGAAGGATAGAGCTTTATCGATAAATCTGTTCTCAAATTTGGAGATGGAATCCTAGGTAGATGATATGGCATATCGTGACGATAATTATCCATCGGGATCACATGAAGTTTATCCGCAGGAAATTGATATTGGGCTTGGCCATGGGCTTTCCAATTAGTATCTTCACCACCCGTTAACCACCCCTCATTCACTATCATTAATGCAAACTCACCCGAGGTTAAGCCATGAACCATAGGAATGGGATGCATACCAATACCTGAAATGAATTGTTCTTCAAGTAGGGGGCCATAAACGATATCTCCCAGTGGGTTTGGTCTATCAAACACCATAAATTCTTTATGATGTTTTTGGAGGCTTTCGAGTAGATGATGCATAGAAATCGTATAGGTGAAAAAACGAACACCCACATCCTGTAGATCATAAACAACTATATCAACATCTTGTAACTGTTCTTCTGTTGGGTGTGCTCGTGAACGCCCCTTATCATCTCGCCCATACAGGGAAACGATAGGTAACCCACTTTGGCTATCAATATGGTCACTATCACCAAAACCAGCATCTTCGTTTCCTCGAATGCCGTGTTCAACAGAAAATAATTTAGTTACTTTAAAAGTGTATTTTTCTTGTTCCGATAACAACTTATCTATGGTATGCCTTTCATCTTTGTTAACAGAACTCTGATTGACCATTAAAGCGACTTTTTTACCTTTCAGGAGTGGGCCATAAATGGCCTCTCTATCTACTCCAAGTACAATATCTTTACTTAGCTCATTATTTGCTAACGCAAATACACTATATGCACTTGTCAGGAAAAAAGTTAAAAAATAAAAAATTTTTTTCATAATAAAACTCGCTATATCCAATAATCAACGGTTCGTGACATACTAAAAAGTATGGCGTAATTCGATTGCCCAGAACCAAAAATTATTATTTTCTTTAGTTCCTTTTGTCCATGTAACCTCGGGGCGATAGTACGTATCCCAGAATATGGATGTTCCATTTGTGATAGGATAGAGCAATTGAAAGCCATAGCGGCTTCTGTCTTTTTCTTTAAAAAGAAATTCCTGATTATTAGAATCACGGAAACTTTGTTTTCCTTTTGTTAGTGCATAACGAGTATAAGGCATAATCATGAGTCCATTATCAAATCGATAACGATATACTGCCCATAGAAAATGCTCATTATTATGTAATGTATTAATTAGATTTTCATCAATATAGAGGTAATTCACCCACAAAGAATTTTTCTTATTAAAGGTATACGTACCGCCAATAAAATGCTCATCAATTGAGCTCCAATTGCGCTTATAAACACCGTATTCACCTTTTGCACGTGCATAGTCGAGTTTTCGGTCAATAAAGCGAAATGATAAGCTTCCATTAAAACTAATATTATCTGAATATTTGTAATTGAATTGAGGCCTCACCCATATTTCATGGCGTTCTTCACCTTTTCGAATATCCCCTTTATATTGAGGCGCGGCTAATGCTGGATTACTGATGGATGCGTAATGCCAATTATCATTACGATAACCAAGACGTAATTTAAAGTTTCCAGGCTTATCATGAAACGTAAATGGAAAAGTTCGAGTAGCACCAACTTGCCAGCGAGTCCTATCATACTCAGAATTATTATCTAAATACGTTTTTAAAACCTGAATATCATACATCCAAAGTGAGTTATTTTGATAAATAAAAGCGCCAAAATAAGGAGATGTCGCTACACTCCCTTTAAGAAACTTCCAATTATCATCACTATCAATTTCTTGCTCAGTGCCAAGGTAAGATTCTACGTTCCATATTTTCTCTTTATTTTTTTTCTCTAAATCACTTTTCTTTTTTTCTAATTCATTAATTCTTTGGTTCAATTTTATAATTTGTTGGTCATAATCTATTTCAAACTCATCGGCTATTGACTGTGAGGAAGTAAAGATCATCATTAGTCCAATATATAAATAGCTTTTTTTAAACATAACGCATCTCCATTCAAATTAAGGACTAATCTTAATAAGATAAACCATGGCCATAAGGGTAAAGAATATCAGTGTCCTCAGGTGATTTTATATTGACAGGTAACTTACCTTTTGGAGTATTGATAACACCTTGCGTTGGTGTTGAAAGTAAGGAATTTAAACCACCACGAATATTAGTCTCTAAACTATTTCTCACATTATTTGTGACATCGAAGCCAGTGATACCATAAATGGCAATATTTGCATTTACGTTTTCTAGATACGCAATATCATAAGGATTTCGCGTTGAAATAACGACAAGTGGAACATTATTTTTATTAGCAATATTAATTATTTTTTGTGCATTTTTAGGTTGTAATGCAAGGTTATACGTCGCTAGGAGAACGAAATCCTGCCCCTTAATTATCTTTTCTATTTCATTTTCACTAAGGTCATCCGCCATCATTTTCACGACATGATCTTGGGTGGTAATTTTGATATCAGACTGGTTAGCAATATTCGCAAGATGTTTTTTAATTAATTCATTTCTTGGTTTTTCATCTGAAAAAATAATGAGGTTGTTATCACCCTTAAGTGAGTACGGTAAAACCCCTTCGTTCTTAATTAAAGTAATCGCATTTTCAGTCACCATATCTTCAATATTTTTATTGAAAGGCGAGGCTACTATTTTTTTAGCCTGCGCTATATCTTTCTCATCTGCACTAATTTTATTTTTTAATTTCGTCAAAACGACACGTTTTGCTGATTCATTAATACGCTTTTCCAGCTCTTTATTTGTTTGTGCTTCTTTCTTTAAATAGTCATAAAGTCCATCAAGTTTTGTTATATGTTCAGGGTTAGAAAGCTCTAATGGCATTAAGATAATATCATTACCCGCTAAGATGGCTTGTTTGACAGCCCAATTGCCATCAAAATTTTTAGAAATTGCCCCCATATCCATGGCATCCGTCATAATTAGCCCATTAAAGCTCAATTCATCACGTAAAATATCCGTTAAGATCGCTTTAGATAAAGTGGCTGGAGTTCCAATTTCCTCTCCATTCAATGCCGTTATTGTATTATTGTCTAAGGAAGGAACAATAATATGCGCGGTCATTACTGCATCACTGTGGTTGATTGTATTTTTAAATGGGACTAACTCAACACTTCGCCAAGTTGCTGCATCAATAGGAATGATAGGGAGTGAAAAATGGGTATCTGATGAGACATTACCATGACCTGGAAAGTGTTTTATCGCCGTAAGAACAGGATATTTGTGTATCCCCATTATATAACTATTAGCGAGTTCAGTTACCAATTGAGGGTTGTCTGAATATGAGCGCACGCCAATTACAGGATTATTTTGATTATTATTAACATCAACAACAGGACCAAAATTAAAATTAAAACCTAAATGAGATAATTCATATCCGTGGATCATCCCTGTTAGTTCAGCTAAGCCTTGAGAACGCGTCGCCCCTAATGCCATATTTCCCGGCATCTCTGTACCTTCGCGCAAACGAGTAACATATCCACCTTCTTGGTCAGTACTAATAAATAGTGGAAGATTACTTCTGGATTTTTGTAGCGCATTAATCAAATTAACTGTTTGAGGCGTATCAATTAAATTTTCTCTAAATAGGATGATTGAGCCTAAATGATATCTCTTAATGATATTTTCAATTTGTTCATTTGATTGAATAAATGGTTTTTTATTTCCCTTATTATCAACGCCCCAATATCGAAAATCTGGCATCAATAGCTGTCCAATTTGTTCTTCTAGGGTCATTGAATCCACAATAGTATTTGTGGAAACCTCAGGGTCACTCCAATATGTCTTTAATTTTTCATCAGAAATAATTTCAGCATAGGATAGGGATGTAGAAATTACCAACGATAACGAAACCAATACTTTTTTCATTTAATGTACCTATTTATTATTTATTTTTACTTATAAAATAAGTTTTTTGATTAATATATCTGTGACATCACTCTCAATTAGAACTATTCCACTTTGCAATAAGAAGGGAATAATTAAATCAAAAAATAATATTTCACAATGAGATAACTTACAAATAGATGAGCTCACTCAGGAATATAAAAAAACAGAAAGGAATAAATCAATTGTAAGTATATGTTACAAGATAATATAAAATATAATTCTCTAACCAGATCCATCGGGGGATTCGAACAAAAAAGTACGGTTCTACTTTTGGTGATTTATTTAAATCATAAATTTTTTCATGTCTGTGCAATCTAAGAATACTTTAATACCTGTAGCCAACGATATAATGTTGGTATTTTAGCGACATATGGAATATCTTATTTCTGAGTTGGTAGATAGCTATTAAAAAGGGCTGTAAACGGTTTATTTGACCCTATATTTCCAGAAACTTTTTATCACTTATTTCATTATGAATTCGACACTGCATGTACTTTAGCTGAGAACGATGACTCAGAGAACTGTGAGAATACCATTCATTCTAATGCTTGAAGGCTGCTGTAAGATTCTTTACTGTAGTTAATCTATTAGGCTTTGGCATTAAACTTATGTAATCTCTCTTCATGATTTTTATAAAGCTTTCTGTAATACCGTTACTTTGGAGACTATCTACCGCTGTATGCCTAGCGGATAAACCAACTCGTTTAGGGAACCACCGCGCTTCATGGGCTCGATATGTTGAAATATTATCTACAACCACTCTACTGGCTTTGTCGGTAACCCGTTACCGAAGCGATGCTCCACTGCGCCTATCATGATATCTTACAAGGTTTCACTGTCAAAGCCTCTCGTACTAGCTGCCCAATGCACTGTTTTTCGAACACAACAGTCTAAAGCGAACGTGACGCACTGTTTTATACCATTATCACATTGGAATTCAAAATTATCTGAACACCAACGTTGGTTGCTTTCATTCACCGCCACTTTTGTTGTATGAACTTGTTTCTAGACAGAGATTGCGGGTTTACGTTCCAACAATAATGCTGACTACTTCATGATACTGTAAACATGTTTGTCATTAATTAGAGCGATATTTTCATTCTCACATCGCCGACGTCACATCGGTCTGACCCGGCGATAGCCATACGTAAGCAGCTTACCAATAACATTATGTATACGAGCAAGCGCATCGCTACCATCTTGAGGTCGTGTCTTTCCAATCACTTTTTCGTTTTACTAAAACGTATAACTGCACTCGTGACACACATAAGGTTCGGTCACTAGGCTTCTTTTCCATCCTCGATTAATAAGGGGACGGGCACTATCAAATTTTTTTCTCGGCCATACCTGGTTGCTTCTTTAAGAAGTTAATTCTCCATTGTTTTTTTGCTGAGCAACTGTTGTAGTTCTTTAATTTGCTTTATAGCTGAGTCTAGCTAAGAGGCACTAACAGCCTGCTCACTTGCTGTCACCGCGGTCAGACTTCGTTCTTGATACTGTTTATGTCAAAGGAAAAGCTGACTTGCCATCACACCATGTTGTCGATCAACCATGGAAACACTCATACCTGACTTAAAACTTTGCTGAGTAATGGCCATTTTTTCTTGTGGGGAACGTCATTTTCTGCATTTAGGACCTAATATCTCGAATATGTTATCTTCAAGAACTAGTCTAAAAGCTAGTATTAAGATTATCACTAATTTAAGTGATACGAACTCCCTGGAGACCTAAGGGATCAGTCAAACGTATTTATTTTAAGATCAATAATTTTCTCCCATTAACTAGTGTGTATGTAGAACACTTGTTGCCAATCAAGTTATGAGATAGAGCTTTTTTACTCAAAACTGGCTACACAACATAAATATGCTATTTATTAGGCGTTCTTTATCTAGCGATTGAACATAGTAAAAATACTTAATTTGATGATAAATTTCGACTTTATCCGTATTAATGACTCAAGTAATTTGCCGTTCTTAGCTATGATCTAGTGTATTTGAAATATAAAAATCCCAATTTGATTTCTCAGTATTGGTTTCGATATGACTTTCTTTAAAGTGCATTTAATTCAGAATGTTACCGACTAATTATGAATAATACAGCCTAGCAAACATCGATGGTTATAACTAATTAATATTAGTGTATGAAAAATAGAGTCTATATGGGGTATTTTTTTCTCTCATATTAATGTGCCAGCTTTAACTCACTAAAAGGGAGCTATCGTTAGTTAAAGAGACATGAGTTAGCTAAGTATCAAATGAGATAAATGGCTGAATTAATACAGTTACAATTTACTCTATGTGTGAGTATTTGTGGCGCTTTATAGAACAATACAATTTTTAGTTATCGAATGTAACATATTATCTAAATAGAATTGGATAATAAAAAAGGTGATAGAACAAGTAAAGAGAAAACACATAAACTAAAATATGAGTTCATATGTATCCAGTATGAAGTATTTTATTGATTTTAATTAATTATTTTATGTCATTCTTCGATATTTTTATGTGTAATCTTTAGGTGTAACGATAAAACGTCCATTAAATGGCATATCAAGTTTTATGATTATTTAGCCTCTAAATATACGGGAAGTATAGCGGGTTATTTTTTTAATGATATTACATTTTCTGAATGTGAATATTTATTATATATAGCTGGTTATAAATAGTACTAAAAATCTTGACTCAATAGAAGCTTTGTTAATTTTCTTTAGTTAAAATCCAGTAAAATCAATATGTAATGATTTATTCTATGCTTTGCTTGAAATGTGTAATTGAGCTATGAGCATTAGAAATTGATGTATTTGAATAAGTTTTATTATGTCTAATTATGAAAAAATATTACATACAGATGTTTATTCTTTATTTTTTCTTTATTTTGATTGTTTTTGGGTTAATATTCTTTGTTATTTGTTTGTTTTATATTGTTTTTTAGTTAATGAGTTACTTTAGTTACTGTCTTATTTGGTTTTTTTGAAGTTAAGAATGGTACTGTTAATATATTAATGTTGTATGAGTGGTTTTTTTTGAAGTTTGATTTTGATTTTGATGGATACTATAGTTGTTTATCTTGATTTGTGTCTTCTATGTATATTATGTATAAAAAGTCACTAATAAGTACATCTGTTTATATGAGTCTTTAATTCAACTTCTTTATGAGTTAAATCATGGATAGTGCCGAAGAAAAAAAATTTGTTAATATTAGTTATCCTATATCAGAATTTGCCTATGAAATTGGAAGAGAGATCTATAGATTACGTAAGGCAAAAGGGATTACAGGAAAAGAGCTTGCCAAAATGCTAAAGGTGTCTCAGCAGCAAATTTCTCGTTATGAAAGAGGTGTTTGCTATATGAACTTTGACACTTTTTTGTTATCTCTCTTTTATTTAGATGAAAATTTTGATGGTTTTTTCTTCAAAGTATGGGGGAATCTTAGTAAGAAAAACACAACGAAATATAGAAAATATGGGGCTGTTTTTAACTCATTAAAAATTATTAACGAGTTTAGCGAGCATTTTTCTGAATCTTTTTGTAAGAGTAAATGAAATTATCTTTTTATAAAGATTATGAATAGATTTTTTAATAGTTTTTAAATAATGTTGAATTGAAATTTTTGATACATAAGGTTAAATTTAATTACTTTAGTACGTTAACTTTATATCTTCACGCTTACTCATATTTTTTATTTGTTCGTAATTTATTTTTGAATGTCTATTTTGGTAAGTAAACAATTATTTTTATTCTTTATCTTTAATTATTTTGTAAATTAATTAAAGATAAGAATGTAGCCAATTTAATAATTTTCTAGTTCTTTAGAGTAAATTTATTTTAAAATGATAATAATTATTGCTAGGAGGTGCGGGGATATCTTTATACATGAGACTATATCATGGAGCTGTCATTTATCAGTTAATGATAACAGCTCCATGATCATAAACTAAAATTTATCTAGTTATTTTTCAGTGAGATAATTCTACTTGAAAGAAATCATTAACATAGCATTCATTTCTCTCACTTTGATTTTTCATCCTCTTAATTTCTGAATTTAATTCAGAAAAGAAATGATTAATATCTACTTGTAATACCTCTAAGTAATTAATTATAGTATCTAAATCAATTTTATTTACACCTTTTTCATATCTAAATAGTTGCTGATCACTTTTATTTAATTTAATAGCCATGTCGTGAATTTTATATCCATGTGATACTCTTAGTTCTTTAAGTTTACTTGCAGCTAAATCTGATATTAATAACTTTTTCATTATTTATCTCCTTTGTTTTTTTCGTCTTTATAATACTAGTTTACTGATGATTATAAAGTGAAATTTATTTATTGTTTAAGAATTATTTAAATTGTACATTAATGATTTAATTGTAAATGCTAATCATTAATAAATGGAATTTGTATTTTAATCTTTTGTTTCAACTAGTTTTTTTATTAATGCTCCTTCTTGGATATATTAACAACTAAATATAATTATTTATTTGGGTTGATAATAATTCACTTGCATTCAGAGTGAATAGTATAGAGATCTAGAAAAATTCAATTGTTATGATGTTAATTGGTGGTTAAAGAATAGCTAATTTAATTTTATATGATATTTATAGGTGACTATTAATATTGAAATTCTTATGATGAGTTAAGTTTTAAAATGATATTTTATATGTTGATTTTTAATAAAAAAAAGACATAACTAAGTAATTGCGGACATCATGCCAATCACCTTTAAATAAGTTGTTAAGTATAATAATTGTTAATAATATTATTATAAACGTTACTAAAAATTTGCTTGATTTTTTTATCATTAAATATTCATAAGTTATTTGATTTGTTTTTCTATAAATATATCACATTGAGAATGAATGTAAAATTCAATTAAACATACTAACCTAGTAAATTATCACTTTAGTTATTAGTGTATTGAGCTTTGATACGTTCCTTTATAGTAAAGATTGAAGGGAGGGGGAGCGCAATTTTTAAGTTAAATATTAATATGATGAGGTTACATTTAACGTATATTATTTTTTTAGTTGTGACAGATTAAATAATTACAAAAAAATTCATACATATCACTCATTATATACCCACTATCATTAAAGCATAGATAATACATATTATTATGTGTATATACCCATGAACTATAGTGATAATTTAAGTTTTTATTCTGTGATGGTTGGGGATTAATAGTATGATGTGTGGTCATTTTATGATGTAAAAATTGGTGAGTGTAAGATAAAAAGCAACTCACATATAAAATATGTTAGATAATATTTCATTTTACTCGCTTGAAGAGTTGTTAGTAATGGCTTGATAATTAATAATTATTTTTTTTATTTTTCAGATTTTTGCTTTTTTGTCAACACTTAAAAGGCGTAAATCATGATTGTTTTTCATTTATTTATTACATATTAATATAAAGTATTAATAAATATTAATTTCAGGTTAAAATTTTGTTTTTTGTTTGCTTGCTGAATTATAACACTATGGTCATGTTATCAAATTGTGATTGTTTAAAATTTAAACAAATGGGTTTTATTTTTTAATTGCATGATATTTAAGTGAATTTTTTGATTATTAAAAACTGTAACATTTAAATATTTAAGTAAATGTGCGAGGAGTGGGAGTTTGCTTTTAAAAGTTCACTCTTTATAATTGTACCCGTTCAGCTAAGTCCGTTTCGGATATTATATTTAATTACTAATTTTAAATTGGTAATTATTTTCATTTATTGGAAAGATTACTAATATGAATTTTGAAGAGAGTAGAATTAATAGCCAGTGCGACAATCAGGATAATCAAGTTTCAACTTACTGTGGAGTTGTTATTAAACAGATAAGAAGAGAGTGTGGAATGACTGGCGCTGAACTGGCAAAGAAACTAAATGTTTCACAGCAACAGATGTCTCGATATGAACGAGGTATTAATAAAATCTCAGTAGATATGTTATTTAATTTATCAATAGCATTAAATGTTCCATTTGAGAAAGTAATTAAATATGTTTTACTTGAGATGGAAAAATCAAATTCTGATGACGCATTAATGTTGAAAAAATTGATAGCGGCTTCTGATACTGTCTACTTTTATTAATTATAGTAGAAGAAATATTTTGTAGTAATAGAAATAAATCAAGTTGTTTATTTATAATTCATTGAGGAATATATGAAAAAATTATTTTTATTAGCATTAGTTTCTAGTGCTATGAGCACTTCTGTACTTGCTGCAGATATGGGGCACGGAAAAGTGAATTTTAAAGGCTCTATTATTGATGCACCATGCTCTATTTCACCAGATTCAATTGATCAAACTGTTGAGTTGGGGCAAATATCAAATATGGCGTTAGTGGATGGTGGTAAATCTAGTCCACGTAGTTTTGATATTGCTTTAGAAAATTGTGATGTAACAGCATTAACAAAAGGCGTTCAATTAACATTTAGTGGTGCAGCAGCTTCATTTGATAATACGAATAAAACGTTAGGTATCGTTGGTACTGGTTCAGGTGCTGGCGTACAAATTACGAATGGTAGAGGCAATATTATTACTTTAGGTACACCAACACCATTCCAAAATATTCAAGATGGCAATAATACTCTGCGTTTTTCTGCGTATTTAATGGGTAATGGCGGTGATATTAAAACGATTACCGCAGGTGAATTTAGCTCCGTAGCTGACTTTACACTGTCATACGAATAATTGTTGTTTAGTAGCCAGCAAAAAAGGACATTTTGCTGGTTTATTTTAAAGGGAAGCCTGCGTAGAAGAGGAAGCAATGAAATATTTAACGCTCAGTAAACTGCTTTCATTGAGTCTCAGTATCTGTGCCCTCATCGATATTTCCCCTGCCACTGCGTTAGGCTCAGTAAAGATGAATGGCAGTATCATTGAAACGGCCTGCGCTATTGATGTAGGGAGTCGTGACCAGACTATTAATATGGGCAGCCTCTCTCTCAGTGATATCCGTCGAGATGGACAAGGACCTACACATCCGTTTGTTATTAAGTTAGTTAATTGCGTTCTTGAACGTCAAAACCCAAATAAACCTAATTGGCAATACTTTAGAGTCACCTTTGATGGTGCACATCAACGCGGATTATTTAGTGTGAATGGACAAGCCAAAGGTGTCGGATTGCAAATTCAGCGCAATGACGACGGAGCAATTATTGTTCCAGGACAGGCTCTGTCTCCTCAAACATTAACACAGGGCTCCCATGATTTAGCTTATGAATTAAAGTTGGTGGCTAATCATGCTCCATTAGTTTCAGGACAGTATTACAGCCAATTACGCTTTAAATTGGATTATGAATAATCCATTAATTGATTTTAGATGCCGAAATCCACACTTGGTTTTGCATCAAAATTAAAAGCTAAATGATTTTATTAATAAAAAAAGAAATAAGAAGGTCGAGATGATGGCCCTAGGTTATATTCATATGCCGTTGTTACGGATAAGCCGTCCTCGGTTGACAGCAATGCTTGTTGCTGTGTCCTTAAGTTGTAACAGCTATGCTGAGCAGATTGAATTTAATACGGATATTTTGGATGTTAATGACCGCGCAAATATTGATTTAGCCCAGTTTTCACGTCCAGGCTTTTTAATGCCGGGTGAATATCGTTTTTCTATTTTTATAAATAAACATCAATTACCGGAACAAACCGTATTTTATTACGTCCCCGACGGCCAGCCAGATGAGAGCGTTGCCTGTTTAAGCCCTGTGTTAGTTGAGCAACTGGCGCTTAAACCTGATTTATTGCCAACATTAAAATGGTGGCATGATGGTCAGTGTTTATCACTCGATAGCTTACCGGGTACGGAAGTTAAAGGGGATTTAGCCGCTTCTGCTTTGTATATCAGTTTACCCCAAGCCTATTTGGAGTATACAGCCGAAAACTGGGATCCGCCTGCTCGCTGGGAGGATGGATTACCTGGCGCCCTTTTTGATTATAACCTCAATGCTCAGGTTGGTCAGCAAACTCGGGGCGGACAACGAACAAATGCTAATGTTAGCGGCAATGGTGTTGCGGGTGTGAATTTAGGTGTGTGGCGTATGCGTGCGGATTGGCAACTACGTTTAGACAAGCAGCAAGGTCAAGGTACTTCCCGTTCATTAGATTGGACGCGGTATTATGTCTATCGTGCAATTAAATCTCTCGGAGCAAAACTCACCTTAGGTGAAGATTATTTAGCTTCCGATATTTTTGACAGCTTTCGATTTACGGGGCTGAGTTTGATCACTGACATCAATATGTTACCGCCAAATCTACGGGGATATGCTCCCGAAATAACGGGGGTAGCCAAAAGTAATGCTACTGTTATCGTGAGTCAGCAAGGCCGTATTATTTATCAAACGCAAGTTGCTGCAGGTCCTTTTCGTATTCAAGACTTAAATGATGCGCTATCCGGTGAGATTAATGTTGAAGTTAAAGAACAAGATGGAACTATTCAAACGTTTACAGTGAATACAGCCAGTGTTCCTTACCTCACTCGCCCTGGGCAATTGCGTTATAAGCTTGCCGCTGGACGCCCAACTGATTGGCGCCACCAAGTGAATGGTGAAACATTTGCGAGCGGCGAGTTTTCGTGGGGAGTCAATAACGGCTGGTCATTGTATGGTGGCGGTGTTGCTGCAGAGAATTACGCTTCTGCAGCGGTCGGTATCGGTCGAGATTTAATGATGTTTGGCGCTCTGTCTTTTGATATCACCCATGCGCGTTCACGGTTAAAAGGGTTAAGTGAAGTCGGTGATAAAACGTATCACGGTAATTCATATCGTTTGAGCTATTCAAAACGATTTGATGCCTACAATAGCCAAGTGACATTTGCGGGATATCGCTTTGCTGAACAAGGTTTTATGAGTATGTCTGAGTACTTAAATGCACAGTCTACGGGTGTCCGCCAGTATAGCAGTAAGGAAATGTATACGGTTTCCTATAACCAACAATTTCCGGAGTTGGGGCTCAGTGCTTATATAAATTATTACCATCAAACCTACTGGGATCAGCCTGATAATGACCGTTATAGTCTGTCTTTAGCGCGCTATTTTGATATCGGTAAATGGAAAAATTTAAGTGTTAACTTGACGGCTTATCGAAATCGGTATCGGCAGACTAATGATGATGGCGCCTACCTTTCCCTTTCATTGCCTTGGGGGGAGAGTGGTTCGCTTAGCATGAACAGCAGTTGGGATGAGCGTGATAATTCTCAACGAGTTAGTTATTACGACCGATTTGATGAACGGACTAATTACCAATTAAGTACCGGATGGTCTCGTTCTGGTGGGTTAGTGAGTGGTTATTACACGCATCAAGCTGATTTGGCTCAAATCAATGCAAATGCCACTTATCAGCAAGATAGATATCGTTCTGCTGGCTTATCACTTCAAGGTGGTTTTACGGCGATTAAGCAAGGTGTGGTGATGCATCGTGGTAATCAGCTTGGGGGGACTCGAATTTTTGTTGATACGGATGGTGTTCCTGATATTCCATTACGAGGTTATGGCTCAACCATACGAACAAACTATTTTGGTCAGGCTGTATTAACAGACGTGAACAGTTATTACCGTAATCAAGTCAGTGTCGATTTAAATACATTACCTGAAGATGCTCAGGTATCACAATCCATTAAGCAAGGTACTTTAACAGAAGGTGCTATTGGCTACCGCCAGTTCGATGTTGTGGCTGGGCACAGTGCAATGGCCTTATTGCGTTTATCTGATAATAGTGTTCCCCCATTTGGGGCACAAGTTTTCAATGTGAAAGGCCAACAAGTGGGAATGGTAGGGGATGATGGGAGTACGTATTTAACGGGGCTCAACCCTAACGATAAGTTACAAGTTCGTTGGGATGATAAAGCACAATGTGAAATCACCTTACCTAAAATATTGCCGAAGAGCGACACATTGTTAACGAATTGGTTATTACCGTGCCATGCGACTGACATCTTACCTCTTGAGCAGACTGAGACGGTTGTTGAATCGGATGCGGTAAGTTTACCGTCATTCTCTACGCCTCATTCATTAACTTCTGGGGCATCGGATAAGCCAAATTTGGTCAGCTCAAAGAGCTGGTTAAGAAAATAAAAATGACATGATTGAAGAGGTTTATCTCTTCTTCATACTAAGGTAAAAGAATATGTTACAGAGCAATAAAATCAATAAAAGAAATCATCATCCTATTGCCACTTTTTTGGTTGGAGCGATGTTGATATCTACGACACTGTCTTCCGCACAAGCAGCAGTCGCTTTAGATCGCACTCGTGCAATTATGACGGGTGAAGATAAATCCATTAGCTTAAATATCAGTAATGAAAATAAGCAATTACCTTATTTAGCACAAGGTTGGATTGAAAATGCCCAAGGTGAAAAAATCACGGAGCCCTTTACGGTATTACCTCCCGTTCAGCGTGTTGAGCCTGGCGCTAAAAGCCAAGTAAAAATTCAAGCACTGCCGAGTGTAGCGTCACTGCCGCAAGACAGGGAGTCCGTTTATTATTTCAATTTACGTGAAATCCCACCTAAGAGTGATAAACCCAACACACTTCAGTTGGCGTTACAAACGCGAATTAAGTTGTTTTATCGCCCAAAAGCGATTATTCCAACTCGCCAACAGATGGAAAATCCATGGCAAGAAAAAATCACACTTACTCGTCAAGGTGATCAATACAGTGTAGAGAATCCAACGCCATATTTTGTAACGCTTGTTGATGCCGCTTCAGTGAAAGACGGAAAAACGGTCTCGGGATTTGAACCGTTGATGGTTGCACCTAAAAGCAGTTTGCTGATGGGGGGGAGTGCAAAAGCCTTAGGAAGTCAGCCTGTGCTTACTTATATCAATGACTACGGTGGGCGACCAACGTTGACGTTTACTTGTCAAGATAATCGCTGTCATGTGGTATCAGATAAACAGTAACTTCAAACAAGATGACGTTAAAGCAGATTTCAACGCAGGAGAGCATCATGAAAGAAGCCAATAAGATACCTCATTATATGATGGCGTACGGTTTAGGATTGTGCTTATTCAGTAGCACAGCCCTCAGTACTGAACTTGACAAAGTGGATAACTGGGATGTCGATGGGGCTAATGGCACATTGTATGTACATGGGGCTTTAACGGAAAGTGCTTGCCGATTAGCGATGTCCTCCGCATATCAAACGATTGAACTCGGGACATTAGGCACGGCGCAATTACAGAAAGTCGGTCAAACAGGTACCCCTGTCGCGGTACAACTGCGTTTAGAAGATTGTTTAAGTGGTGAAAGTCGTAATCGTAATAAACTCGGCAACTTATTGTGGAGTCCTGATATGCCTGCGATGAAAATTCGTTTTTTGGCTGCGGCAGACAATCAAAACCCACAATTAGCGGCCGTTACGGGGGCGAAAGGAATTGCATTACAATTGAGTAATGCTTCTTATCATCCTCTTGCAATAGGGCAATACAGTACTCCTGAGCTTGTTTCTCCGGGACAGAATCAATTGACTTATTATGTTACCCCGATCCGCACTACAGCAGGTTTAAGTTCGGGAGCTTATCAGGCAATTATTCGCTTTCAGGTAAGTTATGATTAGGAGTCAACGATGTTATTGATACAGCAAGTGACCGTAGGAATTAAAGGCCTTATTGTGTTCAGCATTCTTTTTTTTAGCACGCTATTGTTTGGAAGTTTATTCTATGTCGTACATGCCGATACCGCAAATCTGAATTTAACGTTGACCATTACGATGCCCCCACAGTGCACGTTTAGTAGTGGTAGTTCAATACAAATTGTGCGTTTTGAAGAGGTACAACAAGGATTAATTGATGGGGTGAGTTATAAGCGAACCCCCATTGATACGGGATTATCTTGCAGTGCATTAGAAAAAAATGCGTTGAATATGGCGTTGTCATGGGATCCAGTAACCTTCAATGGTGTTTCTGCTATCAGCACAAACCGAACAAATTTGGGTATTGCCATTTATCGGGATTCGACTCGCTTAAGTAACGGAGCGTCAATTAACTTTACTTACGGTAATCCGCCGAACTTGTATGCGGTACCGATAAAACCTAGCGGTATGATGCTCAGTGATGCGGGATCTTTCACTGGCACAATGACCGTGACGTTAAATTATCAATAAACGCGGGACTATTTCATGAATAATACTCTCTTTGTTAGGTATTTTATCGGCCTACTTTGTTTATTGAGTCCGGTATTATCACGAGCATTGGATGTCTATTTTACAGGAACGCTGGTTGTCACGCCGCCAGAATGTACCGTGAATAGTGGTACGGTGGCAGATGTCAATTTTGGCGATATCCATGAAACACTAATTGACAATAGCAGTTATAAACGCACACGTATTGATTACACCTTAAATTGTACGAATGTCTATAGCAATGCATTAAAAATGACGGTCAGTTGGAGCCCGATTACGCTCAATGGACAAAATGTCATTCGTACTGGTCGGACGAATCTGGGGATAGCGGTTTATCAGGATTCGACTCGATTAAGTAATGGTGATGTTGTGAATTTTACTTATGGTAGCAATCAGCCTGCACTTTATGCGGTGCCAGTAAAACCTTCGGGAACGGTATTAACTGATGGTGGAAATTTTAATGGGACATTAACTTTTGTGGTTGATTACCGTTAAGGAGAACAAGATGAAATTTATTCACCGACAACAAGTGGCACTCTGCTTTTTTTGTGTAATAAGCTCTCCATTTGCATTGGGGTTAGGGGCAAATCTTTATGGTAATTTAATCGTGACGCCACCTGAATGTATTCTAAATAACAATAATCAAGTGGCGATTCATTTTGGTGATATTTTATTAACGCGCATTGACGGTAATAACTACTTACAAACATTGCCATTGAGTCTATCGTGTACAGGATTAGCAAAAAATAATCTGACATTGACCTTAGAAGGCGACCCTACATTGTTTAATAGCAATGGAGCATTAAAAACAAGCAATGATAAATTAGGCGTTATTTTTTATGTGAACAATATCCGGCAAGCAATTAATCAGCCGGTGAATATTAATTATACCTCTTTGCCTTCTTTAAAAGCCGCGCCGATTAAAAATATGACGGCAGGCTTTAATGATACAGATGGTGGTAGTTTTACTGCGTTGGCAACATTAAAGGTGAACTATCAATGAAAAAATTACTGATAAGCACAAGTCAACGTTATTGCTATTTATGCAGTTTAGGGGGGGTCTTCATGATGATGTCCTCAGCGGTGGAAGCCAATTGGGTTTTTGATGGTACGCTAGTACTGCCTCCCGCCTGTGAATTAGGACAAACAAATCCTATACGCGTTTCTTTTGGAAAAGTGGGGGTGCGTAAAGTGGATGGGAATCTATTTAAACAAGACATTCCGTATCAATTGAATTGTCAAGGTGACTTAAATCAACCGTGGAATGTGACATTGACGTTCAGTGGAACACTGGCGGGTACGGGATTTGATAATGCGACATTACGGACCAGCAGCCCGATGAATAACGGAAAATTAGGCATTCAAATTCAAAAGGACGGGATACCGTTAGAGCTGAACAAAGCGTTTGCCATTGATAGTTCAAATCCACCCAGATTATCTGCGGTTCCAGTTAAGCGTGCTGGAATGGAACTGGTTGGTGATAATTTTTCTGCGACCGGGACATTGACCATCGATTTTCAATGACACGATAAAAGGAAATGAAAAAAATGCAAATACCATTACATCAATTATGGCCTTTAGTCTTGTCACTGAGTTTAGTGGCTGTGCCGCTTTGTGCGCAGTCGGAAACTGTACAGTTTGATGGAACGTTGGTTGAGGACGCCTGCGAAGTATATCCTGGCGATGAAAATATCGAATTGGATTTTGGCACGATTGTAGATAAATATTTGTATTTGAATACACGAACACACAGTCAGCCATTTACAATTCGGTTAATTAATTGTGATTTAGTGTTAGGGAAAGAAGTTCAAGTAACCTTCATGGGGACTGAAAGCTTGGCATTACCGGGATTATTAGCGCTTAATGGTGGGAGTCAAGCGAGAGGAATTGCCATAGGATTAGAAGCTGAAAATGGGACACCAATTTTATTGAATAAAGCAAAAAACTATATTCAGCAATTACATATGGGGAATGGTAATAATCTTAATCTGAAAGCGTATGTACAGGGTGAACCTACTCCCTTATTGACTAAAACGATAGGACGAGGATCCTTCGAGGCAACGACAACATTTATATTGGAGTATGAATAAAATAGAAATTACTCTCATTTATAAACTGTCGAATTTATGAAGTTTAATGTATTTGAATTATATTGTTTAAAGAATGCTAATTAGCGATTAACTTCTTGTATGAAAGCTTTAAATTCTTTTTATTTATAATCTAATTGATATGGTAACATTATTTTTAACGATGCTTTATCTTTGATTTCTTAACCCTTTGGATAATTACTTTTATATAAATAATTAAGTTTCTATATCTTGGTTGTTAAATGTCTAAAGATATATATCTTAGAGCTATCTAAATATAAAGTGAAAAAGTACTGTTAAGTTATTATTTATTTTAATTTAAAATCTGTGAGGTTTTATTATGACTTTAAAGAAAATAAAAAATCAATATGTTTTTAAAGCTATTGGTGCTTTTTTATTTTTAACTTCCTTTTCTTCATTCTCTTGGATAGAGTTTAGACCATTGTATACTTCTAATTATAAAACTCTGGTTGCTAGCGGGAGCATTTCTGTTAGTGATATACAATGGAATACGTGGAACCCAGTTCATGATACTGCCAGTTGGGGAGGAAGAACGATGACTGCATTAGCAACTACTTTGGGGTCTATACAATCTAATTTCTATATGGGAACCTCGACAACTCAATGGTGTCCGACTGGTACTCATTTCACATGCTTAGATTCTTTCAATTCAACCTGCAGTGAGAGTGAGATTAATACAGCCAGAAATCAGGCCGCGGAATGGGTGAATTCTATATTATCGCAAAATCCTAGGCTAACCTGGTCTTCATTATATGGCATGGGCACGGAACCATCTGTTCCTGCGGGGTTATCTCAAGTATTTCAGACTCACTTCCAATGCCGTGACAGAACGGCTCCACAAAAGTGGATCACTATCTCGTCACATATACCATATGCTGTTATTCCCAATCCTCCAGATGATGAATCTGTTTGTTCGTTGTTATCTGATATCAATGTTAAATTTACGTCTACAGAACTAAACGTAAATGGTTTGTCTTCAACGCAAGCACTTTCTATCAACTGTACCAGTGGCAGTGCTCAAAACTATCAATTGAAATTAACAGGTAATGACGTAACAAATGGACGATTAAATTTTAATAATGGTGTTTCAGGACAAGTTTTTTTTAACGGAACACAAGTACAAGCTAACGGCACAGGAATTCAATTAAACAACTTGACTAGTAGTACTATCTCTGTAGGTGTAACGCTATATGGAACAGCATCAGTTTCAGGTATTTCAAATGCAGTAGGCATATTGGTATTGGATGCACTATAAAAATAGTTTAATATAAATAAGCATTACTATAAAATTAGGTCAAACTAAAAATAGATAGAATAAGTTGATTTTTTTAAAAAATGCCGTCATCTTGTGATGTTTATTTTTAGCTTGACCTATTTTTATTAATTAGATAGTAATTATCAGGATGTGAAATATCAAGCGCTATAATTTAATTAGTAGCTTATAATAAATTAATTTATTATTTTAGGTGTTAAGATGGAAGGGTTTGTTTTATGTGTTTCATTGGCTGGTTTTGTATAAGAAATATAACTTTAGAGGTTCCTTAATAGAATTTCAAGCTTGTGAATAAGGTATTTTAAATGAAATGATTACCTATTAAGTATCTTATTTATAGATGGGTAATGTTTATATTTGTGTGTTGTGAATATGAACCCTGTTATAGAATGTAAAAGCACTATTAAAAATCATGATGTTGATAAATTCACTTACATGGCTATATTGCTGAAAATCACCTAATAAACAATATTAAGATACTATTAAAAATTCTTTGACAGATAGTTGAGTGGAATTCCGGATTAACTAATATTTCTAGTGTCTCTATTTTCTTAACATAGTTACATTATTTCTATAATAATTTAACACTATGGTAATCGATATTTTAATTTATTACATTGTTTATACCGATTCCGAACTGATTAATTCAAGAATAATTTTATTTATACCTTGAGATTTAATTTTGAATTAACTTTATTACTTAAGTATTAAGTGAAAATTTATATACATTTATTTTTTATAGATAATAAATGCATAAGATTTCCTTATAAAATTATTCTGTTATGCTTGATTTTTTTATTATCCCGCCACTATCATTAATCAATAATTAACGACATTAAGATTATTTTTTGATATGTTATCACCGAGAGTATAATTCCTAGTCTGATTAGGTTTTAACATCATATCCATTTCCTGCTTAACAGAATTAATACAATCTTTATTTTCTTTTGATGAAAAACATATTTCAGCGAATGAAATATGAAAATTAGATAAATTTTTTACTTGTAGTATAGACTGTCCATCTTCTTGTATAATTTTATATGTGAGATGTTTTTCAATATCAGATGGAAAGGACCCTAGATGGGAAGGTCTAATAAATATTTTATGTTGGGTATTCATTGCTAAATCAACCTTTGGAATATGGCTATTCGCAATATTTATATCTTAAGGGGGGATTTCATAAAGGTTTAGCCAGTAAACTAATTCTGATTTGATATTTTGCTCATTTAGATTAAATAATTTTAATACTTGGGTTTGTTTAGACTCCAATCTAAACGTAGATGGGGTGATGATGACTGGCACAACACTAAGAGGACTACTATTACCGTTCCCATGTTTGTACAACAATAGGATATTCATTTGTATTTACGATAAGTAGGGTTTGTGGCTCTTGGTTAGAATCAAAAATAATACGGCTCTTATTCGCGAATATACCTGCATACGAATAAATATTAAATAAAACAAAAAAACAACAATTAGATATCTTATTGTACTTTCACCATCACATAAGCAGTAGCATATACCTTACCTGGAGTAACTGTTTCACCAGGTATTTTACTTAGTACAGCGGTATATTGCTGTTGATAATAACGGTAACCTGCGACTGATGCTCCGATGGGTTGTGCAACATCTAGAACGAGATACCAACCACTATTTGTTCCACTTGCCCATGGGGTAGATGATGAATAATCGGGCTGACCTAAGAATACAAGTTTACTTTTCGTTGCTGTATTAGATAAATTAATACCAACCCTTTTAGCTAAACAAGGGGCTGTTTCATAATTATCAGAAACTAGCATATTAACACCACCATTCGAATTTATTAGCCCAAGTGTACTTGCGGCTTTATATGCACCGAGAGAGACTTGTGTTCCTATGGCGGTTTGACCTCCGGATATCCCCGATTGCGCGGAGTCACTACACTCGATTTGAACAGAAAATAAAGCTTCACGTGTTTGCCCATCATTGAGCGCCTGAGTTGTGACTGTCGGAAATAGAATATAAGGTGTTGCATTTCTTGCAACACAAGTCGCATTATTGCTTAATATGGTGATTTGCCGTTCGCTTCTCTCGCTGCAAGTCGGGTGCTGCCATTTTCATCGCCTGTGTTGTTAACCGTTCGTTGTGCCCCACCGCTTGGCCTAAAAAATAGCCTCACCTCGTCATACAGCAAGGGTTAAGTGAACGACACCAAAATTATTGCCGCTCCGCTTTCCTATAATTTTGTCTCGGCCCTTGCTTTCTTCTTTGTCTCAGTTTTGTGCGGCCTTTACAGTGGAGGAACTCAACGAAAGAATTGGAAAAGACGAAATCATGATCATCGCTATTGAGGTGACTATATCGCAAGTCCGTTTGGATTTTTTATACTCTAAATTACGGGGTAAATGTATTGCATTTCAAAATGCAATTTTTAATTGAGTGGATAGGGGCGCGCTAGCGTATAAGGATGGCTACCTTTTAATAAACTTGAGTATTGCGTATGTGAGTGATTTTCATTTATTTGTTGATTAAAATGTTAATTAATTGTGTTTATATGGTTATGTGTGATTTTTTATGTCAAAAAATAGATTAACTTTACATGAAATAAACATAACCGATTGAATTTAATTGGTTTTTTTATTGGTTGGAATATGACTGTTATTTGTGTTAAATGATATTAAAATTTATGAATATGTGTAAATATAAAATAAAATATATATTTTTTCAAGAATAATTGGTGAATTATTCTTAATGCAAGTTACTTTCAAGGTGTTTATTACTAAAAAAGAATTCTATCATATTGTTTTTTATTAATTAATTTAGTGAACATTAAGTTTCAGCCTAAAGTATTCATATTAAGACTACCATTTGATTTTTATTTCAAAATTACTACATTAAGGCGTAAATACATTCAATCACTCTAATTTTACGGTTGGTAATATTTCTTAATGGAGTCACTATGATAACTTTAAATGATAACGTTAACATTATTATGAAAAATAATTTCTCTAAAGCGGTTGCATCAGAAATTGCATTTTTAAGGAAAAAAAATGGTTTTACAGGTAAGGAGTTAGCACAATGTGTCGGAGTCTCGCAGCAGCAGATATCTCGTTATGAATCAGGAGTGAGCAATATAAATGTGGATACTCTAGCCATAATTTTAAGCACTTTGGATTGTTCTCTTGAGAAATTTTTTAGGAAAGTAGATATTCGTATGAAAAAAGAAATGCATCCATTATTAAGTTAATACATTGATTTATAGTTGAATTCTTTTTAATAAAAGAATTTAAGGACTTACGGTATTTATTACTGTAACACTTAATAGAACGACGTTATAAGAGAGCAAAGGCACGGTAAAATCATATTATCCGTGCCTCTTGTTCAACTAATTCTATAGTGTGATGAAAAGTCACTAATTCATATAGGTAGAATATGGAGTCTGCAATCAAGTAACTCATAGTTAAACTTGAATTTGATTACTATTTGCAAATGAACAATTAACGGTAGATATTATGTTTAGTGGCTCATCTGCGAGCTCCAGATAGTAATTTGCTTGATTCTCATACTAGCTAATCACTTTTGTCTTTTGTATTACTAATCATTTGGCTGGCTTAATAAGGTTAGCCATCGTTCTAAAATGTCACATATATTTTTCCATTCATCTAAGTATATTTCATCATTTTGCTGCTCCGCCTGTTTTATTTCTAATTTTTGTAATTGAGCTGAAATATCTTTTCTGTTTACAATGGATAAAGCACCTCTTAAGCGATGTGCTATTTGTTTAATATCATTAGTATTTTTCTGCTCAATGGCGTTTCTAAGTAATGTAAGATCATTCTGTAAATACTTTATTGTTTTTTTCCTATCTTTTGTCTCAAGAGGATTAATTAGGTTGATGGGTAAATGTTCGTCCGTGATCAATTTAGAAATAAAGTACTGCTCTAATAATTGAGATAATCTTTTTAATTCAAGAGGTTTAACAAGCCAATCATTCATGCCAGAGCTAAGACACCGTTCTTCTTCATCTTTTAATCCATTTGCCGTAACTCCTATTATTGGGCATATGGCACCTTCATCTCGTAAAGTTTGAGTCAATTTATAGCCGTCCATATAGGGCATATTTACATCAGTAAGGATAAGATTAATTTCACCATTATGACTATCCCATATTGCTAAAGCCTCTTCTCCATCATTAGCTAATAAAATATTACAACCAAATAATTTTAATTGCTCTCTTAAAACAGCTTGATTTATTGGGTTATCTTCTGCAATTAAAACTGTACAGTCATATTGCTGGATGTGTACATCTGTACTTGTCTGAGATAAATCGTCATTGTTATGTATGCTTGAAAGTTGTTTTGATAGGATATTAATATTGATATTTAAATCATGAACAATAATCTGCTCTTTATGAAGATCCATAGATTTTTTTATATTATCCATACCGATATATAATCTAGTTGGATTTATATTATTTTCTTGCGGTTCGATTTCACCAGTCCAGGTATTTGCTTTCCAGTGAGTGAGCCAAGATGCGATATTCTTAGTTATTTCCTGATGAGGTGTTTGCAACCAAACAAGCATGCCACTTAAGTTTGGCCACTCTTTTTGATTTGGTGAGGCAGGAAAAGGAATTTTAATTGTAAACTGACTACCTTTGTTAATTTCGCTTTCAACATTGATAGTTCCGCCCATTAATGTGACTAAGTGTTTGCAAATAAATAAACCAAGACCAGTTCCACCATATGTATGCTGTTCGTTATGTGCTTGGAAAAATGGGACAAATAATTTTTCTTTTTGGTGTAATGATAACCCTATACCTGTATCAACGACAGAGATGTGTATCTGATTATTTTTTGATGATACGTAGACTTTAATAGAGCCAACATCCGTAAACTTAATTGCATTGCTCAATAAATTGCCTAAGATTTGTTGAAGTCGGTATGCATCACCTAATCTTTCGGGGGCTATATTGCAATCTATACAACTGAAAAGTAGCAGGCCTTTTTTACTAGCTAAATGGGTATAGGTTTCAATAAGTGAATGGATTATATCTAGCATATCAAAAGGCTGATTATGTAAATTCAATTGATTTGCTTCAATTTTATTCACATCCAGTATGTCACTAATTAAGCGCATAAGTAGCTGCGATACCGTTGATATACGATTTAAATATTGTTCTTGTTGTTCTGATAGTTCCGTTGTAGAAAGTAGTTCGAGTGTGCCAATTAAACCATACAGTGGCGTTCTTATTTCATGGCTCATTGTTGATAGAAAGTTTGATTTTGCTCGACTAGCATCTTCAGCAGCTATTCTAGCCTTATCAAGCTGTTGCTCAATCTCTATTTGTTTAGTGATATCTGTAAATGCACATAAAATGACCTCTTGTTGCCTGTAATATGTATATGTATAAGCGATATATAGTGTAAATTCACCAGAGGTAAAAGATGAAATATTACCGTAACTATTTTCTATCGATAGGGATGATATAAATCGTCGATATTCACGAGAATAAAAAGGATTATCATTTTTGGGTAATCTTAGCCACATTTCAGCTAATGGGTTTGCAAAAATAATTTTTTGATCAGCTTTTGAGATAACACAGATCCCAATCGGTGTCGTATCAATAAGTGTTCTATTAAATGATTCACTTTCAAGTAGCTGATTTTGAAAAGTAATGGCGGGTTCAAGTACGACGCGGTTATACCATAGGTGGTATAACCATCCACAAAGAAGACTAAAAAATATAGCGCCGATTAGGCTAAGCGGCAACCATAAGTTATCATCAAAAAAAGAATTATATTTAACTTGATAATATCCTATCCATTCACCAGTTTTATTGTGTAACTTCAGAAACAAACCATCTTTAGTATAATTTAAGCCATCAGTAAGACCTTCAGGAAGTACGGAAGAGCCCAGTAGCTGTCCATATTGATGATGTATCAACCAAAAATTATGATCTAGTGTAGGATTGAGAATTCTCTCTAGAACACTTATCCTCTTTGGATTAAAAAGTGTCACCGCGTAGATATCTTTTGGTGATAGTTGTGCTCCTTGCCATAAATTAAAATCAAATCCAGCTGGAATAATACCCACTAAATCATTTCCTAGTTCAGGACTGTGTATCCAAATAACTTTATGCTCACGGGTATGTTTAGCTAGTTGATCTTGTTCATTTGAATAGTGAATGAGTTTTTTTCTAACATCAGGGATTGAGTAACGTACTGTTTCTGTTACAGTTTTAAAAAGCTCAGGATCGATGGTTTCATTACCAGTAAGTGTATTTACAGCGGGTACACTGATACTAATATTGTCATGTTCATTAACAAAGAAAACAGCCGCTGCTGGGAAATAAGATGCTCCCCAAAATGTAGAGTAATAATCAGCTAAATATGCGCCTAATGAAAATAATATACTGGGAAGCTGTGTACACTCTAAGTTATTATCGCAAGCTAGAGTGAATGGCATACCAACGAGTGATTCTTTTCCTTCTAGTAAACTTAAAGGCCATTCTTCGGGTGTTTTTTGGTATTTTAAAGAATAACTTCTACTTTCTATTATTTCAGAGAGGTGGTTGTTTTCTTTAGCTAACTCGAGTAAAAATGTTTCTTGTTCTCTCAAATACCCAATATACGATGAGAAATCGACTTCAAGACGTCGTTTTTCTTGTTCAATAATTCTTTCGGTGCTCCAAAACAAGGCTGCAAGTAGCACTAGAAGAAGGGGAAGGGCAACAAAAATCAAGCTATTAAGTTGATTTGATGTACGTGTAATGCGAGAAAACGGAGATGGATATTTTTTCATAAAAATTCATAATCGCTATACCATGGCAATTAATAAGATAGGATTATTTTTATGGGCTGTCGATTTTTTTCTTAACAATTTGCCATATTGATAAATTGGGTACCTCTAAGTTATATTTTTGATATAATTTTACTCTAGTATAGAGCACTTAATTTTCAGGAGTGCGATTTTTTAGATTCTTAATAATAAAAACATCGAAATTGGAATGAATTACTGATTTTGTATTATATTTAGAAGTCTTGGAGATACTTTATGTCTATTATTTTCTATCACATACTTCTTATTTGAAAATGATTACATAAACTAAAATACTAAATCAGTTCAGTTGGTTAGTTCTTTATTGATTTTAATATTAGCCTATATGCTTATAAAAATAATTACATAGTAAAAGAATACGGGTTTTTTTACTATAAAAAAGTAACCCAATGATTTATATGGTATATGTGTAACCTGAGGTGTTGATATGTCGTTATCATTTGCTAGTAATGAAGAATATAATTCTAATAATAAAATAACTGTTGGTATTAGCTTATGCTTGTTAGGCCAGAAGGTTAGATTCGATGGTGGGCACAAGCGATTATCCTTCGCTGTTGATGAATTATCTGATTATTTTGAGTATCAATCTGTTTGTCCAGAAATGGAAATAGGACTGCCAACACCTAGGCCAGCATTAAGGTTAGTTAAAGAAGATGAGATTAAGTTAAAGTTTAGTGATGGTCGTGAAGGTGATTTAACCGAGAAAATGTTACATTTTTCTACTGAATATTTAGAAAGATTACGTAATTTAAGTGGTTATATTGTATGCAAAAATTCACCTAGCTGTGGCCTAGAGAGAGTCCGAGTATATGATCCTGTTGGAAATGGTAATAAAAAGGCAGGAACCGGAATTTTTACAAGCCAATTGTTAAAAAATATGCCTTGGTTGCCTATTGAAGAGGACGGTCGATTAAGTGATCCTCTCATTAGAGAAAATTTTATTGCTAGGGTTTTTGCATTAAATGAACTTAATCAGTTAAAAGTAAAAAATTTTACCCGTCAATCATTAATAGATTTTCATACTAGATATAAGTTAGTTTTATTAGCTCATTCACAGTCATTATTCCGAGAGTTAGGACGTTTTGTGGCCACAAATAGAGACTGGACTTCATTAGACATGCTTTTTAGTGAGTATCGTAATAGATTTATGGCTATATTACAGCAACAAGCAACGAGGCGTAATCATACAAATGTCTTAATGCACATACAAGGCTACTTTAAAAATAGCTTGAACTCTAAACAGCGTAAAGCATTGAGTCAGCTAATTTTAGATTATAGACATGGATTTCAGCCGTTATTAGCGCCATTAACGCTGTTAAATCACTATTTATCGGAATATCCAGATAACTATCTTAAAAAGCAAAAATATTTTTATCCATATCCACAATCATTAAGACTTCGTTATGGATTATAAATTAAATAAACGTTAAATAGCTTTAAACAATGACGCTATGCGTAATTTAATGCGTCAAAAAATAGCTGATTAAAGTGAGAAAAGGATTTCGCTTGCAATCTAATACTAATCATATAAATAGATATAAGTTGCTATTTTGATTTAGGAAGAATGTTATCACGGAGTACACGTCAGGATAACCTAATTATATAATCTGGTTACAGTGGTTTACGCTAAATATTGGAAGGTTTCAATTTAAGTTAGCTCAGATAACTTAATTATTGATTGAGTATTTTAGCTATTCACCATTAGATATGTGGTATTAGCGCTGCATGAATACGAAGTGAAATTAACTAGATTAATCTACGAAGGTAAGTGTTAAAAATTGACGGAGATCTGCCATCTATCATGCGGTTTATGCCCTCATTACATTGAGGGCAATTAAAAAATATTATTTATTTAACATGCTCTTAGCTTCATTAAGTTCATCTTGAGCATCTTCAAGTTTTCGTTGTTTTTTCTGGATTTTATCCGCACGACCATCAATTTGAGCCTCAGCTAGCTCTTGGCGGCTCTTTTCAACTTTTAGTTCTTTTTTTCTCACATCCGATTTCCGTTCAGCAAGTAAGCCTTCATTAGTACAATTAGCATTAAGTTCAGAAAGCGCTTTTTCTAGACCAGATAAGCGATGGTTATTACCTTGTGTTCGAGCATAATCTATTTCTTGTTCAATATCTTGGCGTTTGGCTTCACAGCCCGTTGCAACCTCAGAGGTAGCTAGTGCTGGAAAAACAGGAGCAAGTACCAGAAGGCCAGCTAACATTGTTTGAATATATCTCATCAAATCTTCCTCGTTTATTTTATCATCCCTAGTAAATTGAAATTAATACTACAGAAAAATTCTTAACAATTTCTTAAATCAATGGTTAAAATTAATATACAGGGGATATTAATCTTAACAATAACTTTTGTTAGGCCAAATTAGTATGTATTAATATCATGAAAAACAATGGGATGGGATATTTATATTATCAATATATACCTGATTTTGTCGTATCAGAGAGGGGATGAGCAGTAACGTATTCTTAAACAAGACCGAAAGTTATGAGGGGGTCTTATGTCACGGAGATAGTTAACGTTACATAAGATGGGGTTATCAAAAAGAGATACGCTAAAAAGAGATTGAAGTGGGTTCACTATATGTCATTGCATCGTATATGGTACATAAGATAAGTATGTATATTTGAATTAGATTGACACTTTTTTGTTTTTGCATCTGAAATTATAGAATACCTATAAATAGTGATAAGTTTTAGTTTTGTGGCTGCATACTGAATAATAAAAAGTATTAAACATGCGACGCAACTAATTTAGTTGTTTTGAAAATAAAAGCATTACTAACAAAAAAGTAATGCTTTAAAGAATACATTAATGTAAGTCAGCTGTTTTTTCCACAACACTACCGCCGTCATTAATGTATTGATAAATAAGGATGTTATAAGATGGTGTCGTGGTTTCTTCTAATTGATACTCTTTGGAGCTACTGGGTTTTAACATCATATCCATTTCGGGTATAGCGCAGTTTTTATCATTTTTATTAGATAGACACAATTGTGTAAATGAAACGTGAAAGTTAGATGTATTTGTTACACGAAGTAAAGATTGATTATTTTTATCTATAACTGTAAATGTAAGATATTGTTCTATTTGGGCTGGAAATGAACCTAGCTGAGAGGGGCGAATGAATATTTTGTGCTGAGTGTTCATAGTCAGATCGACTCTAGGGATATTACTACTAGCCATTTTTGTATCTTTTGGTGGAATTTCATAAAGGTTTAGCCAATACACTAATTCTGAATTCCCTTTTAGTTCGTTAATATTAAATATTTTCAATGCTTGTACTTGTTTTGGCTCTAATCTAAATGTAGATGGAGTAACAACTACAGGTACAACACTTAAAGGATTGCCATTACCATTATCGACCCATGTTTGTACAACAATAGGGTAATTATTTGTGTTTGCGATGAGTAGTGTTTGAACATTATTTGTTGAATCGAAAATGATACGACTCTGATTTGCTAATACTCCTGCATATGAATTGGATGTAATTAGAAGAAAAATACTTAAATAAATAGATTTCATTGTACTTTCACCATGACATAGGCAGTTGCATATACTTTCCCTGGCGTAACTGTCACCCCAGGAATTTTACCTAAAGCAGCAGTATATTGTTGCTGATAATAACTATAGCCAGCGATAGAAGCCCCCATAGGTTGAGCTCCTTGTAAAACAGGGTACCAACCACTGTTTGTACCACTCGCCCAAGGAGTCGAAGAGGAGTAATCCGGTTGTCCTAAGAAGACAAGCTTTGTCTGCGTGGTCGTATTGTATAAAGTAATTCCAACACCTTTAGCCAAATTTGAATCTGTTCCATAATTGTCAGAGACTAGCATATTTACACCGCCATTCGTGTTTATTAGCCCAAGTGTCCCTGCAGCTTTATATGCCCCGGGGGAAACTTGTATACCTATAGCAGTTTGTCCCCCAGATAATCCCGATTGAACAGAATCACTACATTCAATTTGAACTGAAAAAGAAGCTTCTCGTGTCTGACCATCATTAAGTGCTTGAACTGTAATAGTTGGGAAAAGAACATAAGGAGTGGCATTTCTCGCAACGCAAGTCGCATTGTTACTTAATACGGTATATTGCATTCGATAGCCAAATCCGTTATCTACACCCCAAAAAGCAAATTTATAAGCACTGTCATCCCCAATATTGTCATGAGTTAAATTAGGTCCGACTAGTTGAATATAAGCATTAGGTTGATTACAGCTATAAACAGTTCCTGATGAACTAGCCTCAAATAAGCCTCCCCCGCAATAGTTACTTGCAGCGCCAGACGAGGGGGTTAACGAACTTACCCGAATTAATTCAGCTTGTAACGGAGGAACATCGGAAAGTTTTATCTGTATCTTTCCATTTGATGTTTCTGTATATGTTTGAACGGGAACTTTTTGCCAATAACGGCTTAATACAGTCCCCGACATTGTTTGTCTCAATCCGACGTAAGCAAATTTAGTCGCATAAACATCTTGTAATCCATCATTCTGACCTATTTGAAAAAAACCGCCAACTCGGTCATCACCATTTGTTGCCACTAAAAAATAAATGCTAGAAAGATCAGATTTGTCACACTCCCATAAAACGGTAGATGCGGTTGCTCCTCCGTATTTATATGCAGTTGAAGGAACTACAATGCTAGATAATATCGACCCAACAGGTTGAAAATAAGTATCGGTCATATTAACACGACCAAATGATAACAATGCAGCACGATCATCTTCAGTTTGAGATGCTCCTGTTGAGGTACAACGAGCATGAGCTGAATATGGAAATGCAAGTATGCATAATAGACTTAAAAAAAGTGGCATTATCACTTTGTTTATAAACATATTAACTCCACCTTACTGGCAACTTACTGTTATTTGAGTAATGACATTTGATATATTATAAAAGGGAGTAGCATCATAGTTGAAAGTACAGCTATCAGAAGGTGTAGTTCCCCAAGATAAATGTATTTTATCTTTTAGCTTTTCAGCTCGAAGGTATATTTGGTTGTTCTGGCCAATCATTCCAACAACAACATCATTACTGTTTTTTACTTCAGTGCCTAATGGGATCGTTATATGGTTAGGCATATTGATTTTGATTAATAAGGGATACCCAAATCTGGTTGAAAAGGAAACTTTAACAGCTGAACCTGCATATGGTGCAACTCTTTTTTCATTTTCTAGCAGCTCAATTGTATTATTTGTATCTTTAGGATCAATCAAGATACTATTATATTGATAAGGCGTTAATGTCGGAACTAACGCAAATCCATTACTGTCAATTGTTGTATCCTGAGCATTTAAAATATGAGCTCCTTCAGCACCTTTAGCCTCTACCAGCGCGAATGTATCACTTAAATAAGGACCCAGTGTGATACCTTCAGAATGTAATGCGACAGCACCTTGAATATTCGCGCCAGCCTGCCAGTATTGATTACCCTTAGATGCATTTACACCGACATTTGCTTTTGAAAAGTTTTTTTGTAAGCTTCCACTAACTGCACGTGTATCACTATCATTAAGATTATTGAGGCCCAAAGCATAGTTTATATTATTTTGTTGACCTGTTAGGGAGGCTTGAGTTTGGCTCCCCATGTCCTTACTGTAGCTATAGTTCATACCCAATGATGCATTATAGTCACTTAAGGATCCTATAGGCATGGATAGTGATACGGATGTAACAGTCTCATTGGTACCTTTACTGTTGTGAGAATTACTAACCCTTTGTTTAGCTACAGAAATATTTAAACTCATATTGTTATCAAAAACTTTGCTATAACCCATTTGAAGTTGGTTATTTACAGGGCGATTATCTCGATAATCTTGTCGTGACGCTGTAACGAAAAGATTACCAAAATTATTAATTTTTTGGCTTAATGTGATATCAAAGCGATTTTTTTGAAGATAGGAACTCGAATTTTGCACAGATTCTTTTTCATTTTTATCTCGTAGGGAGAGAACGTCAGGAAGGTCTCTATAACCAGATGTTGCGTAGTGATAGCTGGCCAATGAAATCGTGGTATCTGTTGATTGTATGGTTTTACTGTATGAAAGAGATGTCCTTAGCCCTGTAAGTCTATCTGAATCATAATTACTAATGCGAGTATTTGTGTAAATGGTTTGGACACCAAAAGCCCCTAATGAGTTTGTTAGAACTCCCCCTGAGCCTATAGCAATATAGTCATCAGCGACTCGAGTTCCTAAGTTTAATGTAATGCTATTTGACACACCAACCTGATAAATTAAGTCAGAAAAAATAGATTTACTTGCAGTATCTCTTGTTTTACCAATGGCAACATTATATTTTGATTGGCCTTGGCGCAATGACTGTGATACAGCCGAAAATGGGACTGTAAAGCGCTTTATCGTGCCATTTGCTTCTTTGACTTCAACGTCTAAGTCACCGTTGTAACTTGTAGGATTTAGATCATCAATAACAAATTGTCCGGATGGAACTGTTACTTGGTAAATTTGATACCCATTCTGCGTTACAGTTACGGTTGCTGTTGTTTCTGCAACTCCGGTGATTGTAGGTGCATAGCCTCTTTGTGAGAGGGGATAGGTTCTTTCATCTGTATCAAAGCTTAAGCCGGTATAATTGAGTCCAGAAAAAAACTGCCCAGATGTGATCAACTGGCCCAACTTTGTAATACCATGAAACTCTGGAAGTGGTTTTTGTATATAACTTCGAATATTTTGCCAATCCGTTCCATTACTATTTGCGTAATTTATTGTTGACTGTTGTCTATATTGCCAAGTGCCTAGATTTACCCCGCCATTTAAAAAAACATACGTACTATCCTGATTGTTAGACCTACTATTGTCTACATGATAATAATTTGCTAGATAATTAATAAATGCAATTGAGCTGCCTGAATCCAAGTCTTTTAGCGGAATATAGCCGGCAGGGGTATTGACTAAATCTGCTTGAGGTATAGTGATATCAAGTCGGAGACTACTTAAATTAACTTTAGTATAGGCTGATGTTATTAACTCATTCAGAAAATAACAGCTTTGAGTATGTCCTGATGACAGATTAGTCGACTTTATTTTAAGTTCACTGATGAAGTCAAGAGTAAAACAAGGCTGTACTGAGCCTTTTTGATCCTTAAAATTGATAAGTCTATTCGTAATGAATTGGTTGTTTAAATAAATATCTAGCTTATAGTCTCCCGAGATAATAGTGTCTCCATTGTTCAGCTTATCAATTAGTTCATTACTGATATTCTTATCTTTAAATAATTGAGGGTCGAAGTAAATTTTCTGACTATTATCTGCATAAACAATCTGCGAAATAAATGTAGCTTCAATTAGCATCACTGCTAAAGTCAGTTTGATTTTTATTCGCATGACTAATCCCTTTAATTAATTTTTTTTGTATAAAGTTGACTCGAGCCATAGTCGTTTATTACATCAAGCTCGATTTTTTCTTCTGAATTATTTGTTATTTTTGATTTATTATCCCAAAGCTGAATGGATTTTGGGGGGATCATTACTGATTTAACGAGAGTTGTTTTATTACTACCCGAAACTAAATTAGCCTCTTTTATAACGATATGAAATGGACTTTGATTCTCAACCTTAATTTTATTGTTCTCTTTAGAAAGAATTAATTCATTGAGTGAAAAAGTCTGATTCTCAATTGATTTTGGTCTATAGAAAATTTTAACTTGAGAGTTAAATAATAATGTTAATTGATTTTGAGAAGACTGTTCTTCGGTTGTACCTGGGATCTGACTGAAGTTGAAATAAAAAACAGATTCTACATCTTTAGGTAGATTATCTGTCATTTTTACCAGTTTTATTATCTGTCCTGCTTGAGGATCTATTTTAAAAATAGGGGGAATAGCGATAAATTTTTCATTTTTATTCTGCTCAATTTTAGAGTTTTTCTCTTCTGAAATTGAAATATCAACAACATAGGGTTTATCACCTACGTTAGTGAACTGGACGGTTTTTTCCTTATTGCTCTCATTATAGATAACTCTTGTTCCTGTCATGACTACAGCCGAATGACCCATGAAAGGAATAAATATACAAAGTAAAAGAAGTGACTTGCTAAATGATAATACCTTGGAAAACATGCAGCAACCTTAATTAAATAGGAAGAGCCTTAATAGTAGGTTAAGGCTCAAAAAAACTATAAATAGCTAACAGTATATTCAACAATTCCTTTCACTTTCCCAGGTGTTGCACCACCTTCTTCGGAAATATATTGCACTGCAAATTTATAATCAGTAGAAGTCGCTCCTTGCTTTAAAACTAGGCCAGGAACTGATGTTGGACCACTTAAAACAACAGGTGTTGTGCCCGCTTCGGAATTTAACAGTTGTAGTCCGACTTTCGTCGCTGGAGTGGTTTCCGCTATGTTTCCTAAATTTCCTTTTGTGGTCACATTATGACCTAAAAATACTGTGTTGATATTAAGATCTGAATCGGTAGGAGCAGTACAATTTGTTAAGCTAATTGTAAAAGGGGTTAAACCTGCCTGAGCGCCAACGGCTGTCAGTTCACTACTACGAACTGTTGGTAATAAAACTACACTGTCAGTTTCACCATTAATTTGTGGTTGACAAGTCTGAGCGGTTACTTCTCCCATAAATGTTACTTGTGGCGCAGCAATGGATAAGCTGGATATGCCAATACTCATTCCAACTAAAACAGGAATTATTCTCATATATAAATACCTTCGCTAATTTAAAAAAAAACATAATTTATAACATTTAGAAATATACTACATGTAATTACTCCAATGAAGTGTTAATTCAGGTTTTAGCAATGTAAATTGTTACAATAAGTAAACATGCGTGTTGTATATCAGATTAATGAACAAATCAAAGTCAAATTAATTATATTTCATCTTTAAAGTGATATAGCGCAAATTGGGCGATATTCAGAGCATTATATTGCTTGTTTGAAAGAACGTTTTCCCTCGCATGAAAAATGAAAATTTCTCTTTTAGCTTGTAGAAGTGTCAAATTGCATGTTAATGAAATGTTAATATTGATATTTGTCTTTTTTATTATCTTTTTATGAGAATCTTATTTATAAAAATAATGTATCTATATAAAACAATCTATTAGGTTGAATTAATGTTTTATGAATGAATTAAAATGTAAATAATATGTTTGTTATAGGTTAAATGTAATAATGTATTTCTAATATTTAAATTTATTTAATTTCAAAAGTTGATAATATATTGATTTTTTAAAATAAATTAAATTTTTCAGAAAGTGAGTATTGATTGTGTAATTAAGTAATTCAATTTATTAAATTATATTAATTTTAGTTTATTCGGTTGTTTTTTATTTATCTTTTGGGTTTTTATTTGCAACTATACTTATTAATTAGTAGTTTATTTCTTTTGTGTGATGGGTAAATAGTTGTTTTTTTTAAAAAAAATTAAAGGCAAATAATTTAAGATGTTAAATTATTTCTACGTACACATTTTTTGAATACGATTTGATTTTATTTTTTAAATTACTACATTACCGAGTAACAAATTGAACAACTCTGAAGTATGAGTTTTATGAGCTATATTTAATTGAGGTTATTATGGTAACTTTAGATGGTAACGTTAACATTTCGTTAAAAAACCAATTTGAAAAAGCTGTTGCTTCTGAAATTGTGCATTTAAGGAAGAAAAATGGATTTACTGGTAAGGAGTTAGCTGAGTATGTTGGGGTTTCACAGCAGCAAATATCGAGATATGAATCAGGTATTAGCAACATCAATGTCGGAACATTAGCAATTATTTTAAATACCTTTGGTTGTACATCCGAAGAATTTTTTAAAAAAGTTAGTACACGCATGAGAAAAAATGAAGAGAAATTTTTAAAATCAAACAGATAGTCATTCATTGAATTATAATTATTAATTTAAACCCTAATCACTGGAATGCTGAAACCAGTAGTTTGTTTAGCTGAGAAAGGTTATGGCAAGGTTATTTTAAAATGTGAAGTCATAAGTACTCTTTGCTCAATTAATCCTGATTCTATAGAGTTAGAACGAACTAGCTAATTCAAAATAGACAAAAGATAGAGTTGGGAACCAATACAATTTATAGTTTATCTCGATTATTGCAGATCAACCACAAATGACCAATCAACGGCTTAGATTAGTTCGGCTTAATAGTAAATTGATTGGTGTTGAAAGTATTTATATGAATAATTGGTTTATTTAAAATAAAATCAATTAATTAGCATTAAATTCGTTTTCGGTTCCTAACTAAAAGGCCTTACAAATAAGAAGAAAGATGCAACTCAGGTTTTTTAAACCGCACTCTCTAAAGAATTGACATCCTCTCCGCCCTAAAGAACGAGGATCCCTACAGCGTTCAGGTCGAAGCCTGACTTGCCTAGATGGGTTCCTGATTTAGCGGGCGACCTGACTGCACCATCCCTCCACAGGTAAGCACTGCATGTCCTGCCGCTAATATGCTACGTGCGCCGTTTACATCGGCGTTCTCCGTGTAGCCGCATACTTGATACACGAATTTGCTTTGCGTCTGACGTTTTTCATTTCGCCAATGACTTTACGGCTATTGCGGTAGCCGTTTCCCTGATGCATGTTCACTTGGTGTTTGTCACAAAATATCGACGAAAGATATTTGATCTGGATGCTATCGAAAAGCTACGCAGCCACTTTGCCAGCAGTTGCGGCAGAGCGCCAATATCGATCATTTGACAATACATCGAGCAGCAGCAAAAACCAAGTTAGTCGGAAAACCGCGTCTTATATCCCCGCCCTGAAGGACGCGGTTTTACGGCGCATCTGATAAGTTTTATTCAAGAGGAAGGCTATGACGGCATCTTGAAAAAAAATGTGTTTCCGTAAATTATTTACTGGGTTTTGTACTAGATAATTAAAAATTCGGCTTTAATTTTTTCAATTGCTTCTTTTACTGGAATGCTTTGAGTTATTGGAGGATGCTCTTTTTCACAAAACTCTCTCCATATAAAAAAGGTAAGCTCAGCACCGTCAGTTAAGTGTTTCAGCTGCGGATCTCCAAAATTACTTAGCTCTCTATATCTATTATCGTTCCAAAATAAATCAACAATCCATTGATAGACAGGAATAAAATGAAAATGAAAAGGGGTGTTTGGTGTATGTCCGTATTTGCTAATATAGATATATTGAGGATTAAATAAATTTTTTATTATACTTTCAGTATGTGCCATGACACTGCCCATTTCATTTAAAGCTTCAATTGATAAACTACTAAAATTTATTGAGCTGTTAACAGGCTGCATAATTAAATAACCAGAAATTTTAGAATCTTTTCGGTGATTAACTATCCAATATTGAGTTTTAAACACAATGTGGTCATCAGATATTCGCATGTTTAACCTATTTATTATTATGCCAATTTAAATGGACTGAGCAAGATGGTAGCCCTCAAGAAGGACTTGAAGTTTGATCCAACCTTCCCATAGCCTTTGCCAACCGATTATCCCTGTGCCTTTACTGTCATTCCAACCACCAAGGTTCCCTAATTTTAAATAGGCCCAATGTAAGCTGGGCCCTTTTGCAGGGAGTGTCTTTGTTTCCGTCTTCAGCCATAATAATTTCCATGCTATTGGGCTCAGTAGGATTTCACATATCAGCTTTTTGGCTTGTTCTGTTTGTAAACTAAGATACCTCAACTGTTGGATACGAGCAGCAATAAAAGTCAACACAACGTAGATTCGTTATAGTTTGTCTTTACTTTGCATACGAAGTTCTTAGACTTGAATTCCGCCTGTTTTCCATGATTTATAAAATGTTCAATTAATCAACGATTTTTATAATACTCAAGGATTTTTTGAGCTTGCTTAGCTGTCGTGACAGACTCACTAGTTAAAAGGTGCGAACATAATCCTTTGTTATCACCTTGTTCCTGACAGACAACATAAAAAAGTGAAATAGGAACACCTGTATTATTTGAAAGTATTTTTATCGGAACAGGTGCAAACCGAATATCACAGATGGCATATCTCGATTTACGGCCACCTTTTTGTTGGATATGTACGATCCTTTCCCCTGCGCTACATAATGATGAACTAAATGGATGAAGCCTGTCATCGGTTTGTTCAATACATCGGCTTTGCATGGAGCGAACAACAATCCGTTGTTGATGTTCAATTTTATATTGTAAATATTCTCTTTGTTCGACTTATGTTTATTATGATTACCTCCTATATCTACTGTTAGTAACGAGTTGTATTTTAACAATTAACTTTAATAGATTTAATTGCTATAAATTGACTTTCTTTATTTTATAATAGTAAAAATTTACGCTAAGTGGTCAAATTATAATAATGCTATTATTCATATAAAATAACATTGTTATTACTATGGAATTATAATTTTTTACAACTATAATTAGCCCCCATCATTTTATGTAGTAGTTCATTACATTGAGTTCGAATATGATGCTCAGGTCTGTCTTGAATGATTGAAAAATGAAATTCGCTGCGGATAGGTTGTTTTTAACGACCTATCCTTGAGCTTTTTTATCAATTAACAAGGAGACGCTGATGCAAGTCAGTCGACGGTCTTTTTTCAAGATCTGTGCCGGTGGTATGGCAGGAACTTCCGCTGCACTACTAGGTTTTGCCCCAAATGTATCTTTCGCAAACTCTCGCCAATATAAGCTCTTACGTTCTGTCGAAACACGTAATAACTGTACCTATTGTTCCGTCGGTTGCGGTATTTTGATGTACAGCCTAGGTGATGGCGCAAAAAACGCAGAAAAAAATATCTATCACATCGAAGGTGACCCTGACCACCCCGTTAGCCGAGGCTCATTATGCCCAAAAGGGGCGGGGCTTATTGACTATATCCACAGTGAAAATCGGCTAAAATACCCAGAATATCGTAAACCAGGCTCCGATAAATGGGAACGAATTTCATGGGATGAAGCGATAGACAAAATTGCGCGTTTAATGAAAAAAGACCGCGATGAAAATTTCGTTACGCACAATGAAAAAGGCCAAGAAGTTAACCGCTGGCTGACAACGGGCATGTTATGTTCATCTGCTGCGAGCAATGAAACAGGGATTCTCGATAATAAATTCTCCCGCTCATTAGGTATGCTCGCTATCGACTGCCAAGCTCGACTCTGCCATGCCCCAACCGTTTCCGCTCTTGCCCCAACATTTGGTCGCGGCGCAATGACCAACAACTGGGTTGATATTAAAAATGCCAACGTCATTTTAATTATGGGGGGAAACCCAGCAGAAGCGCATCCCGTTGGTTTCAAATGGGTTATCGAAGCGAAGATCAAAAATAATGCCAAAGTCATTGTTATTGACCCACGCTTTAACCGCAGCGCATCCGTAGCAGACATGTATTCACCAATTCGTGCGGGTTCAGACACTGCATTTTTACTCGGTGTTATCCGCTATCTTATTGAGAATGATAAAATTCAATATGAGTATGTCAAAGCCTATACTAATGCGCCATTAATCGTTCGTGAAGATTATCATTTTGATGATGGACTTTTTAGCGGCTTTGATGATAATAAACAGCAATATGACCGCAGCTCTTGGCATTATGAAACCGATGCAAATGGCCATGCGCTCAAGGATGAAACACTTCAACATCCTCGTTGTGTTTGGAATCTCTTAAAGCAACACGTTTCCCGCTATACACCTGTAGTCGTTACGACCTTATGTGGTACACCTCTGGAAGATTTTATTTATATTTGTGAACAACTTGCTTCTACTTCTGGCAAAGACAGAACGTCGACCATTTTGTATGCTTTAGGGTGGACGCACCACACAGGCGGGGCACAAACGATTCGTACCGCAGGTATGATCCAGCTATTGCTGGGTAACGTTGGTATGCCGGGTGGCGGTGTCAATGCGCTACGTGGTCATTCCAATATTCAAGGCTATAGCGATTTAGGGCTACTCTCTTTAAATCTACCGGGTTATATGCCGTTACCCAACGAGAAACAGACTTCGCTGCAAACCTATCTATCGCAAATCACACCAAGCTCAATTGTGCCTGACCAAGTGAACTACTGGAAAAGAACGCCCGATTTTTTCATTAGCTTAATGAAAAGCTTTTGGGGTGATAATGCCACCGCAGCCAATGAGTGGGGCTATCACTGGCTACCTAAATGGGATAAGAGCTATGACATCATGGCACAAACCCAAATGATGGTTGATGGCAAAATGAATGGCTATATCGTTCAAGGCTTTAACCCATTAGCCGCATTCCCCGATAAAAACAAATGTAGCGTAGCACTCTCGAAGCTCAAATATCTGGTCATTATTGATCCATTGGTTACCGAATCATCAAATTTCTGGCAAAACCATGGTGATATGAATGATGTCAATACAGCAGATATACAAACCGAAGTCTTTCGGCTTCCATCCTCTTGTTTTGCTGAAGAAAATGGTTCGATTGCAAACTCTGGTCGTTGGTTACAATGGCATTGGGCTGGCGCTCGACCACCCGCTCAAGCATGGCATGACGGTAAAATTCTGGGCCATTTATTGATGCGCCTCCGTCAGTTATACCAAGAAGAAGGCGGTGTATGCTCTGAGCCATTAATGAATCTCTCTTGGAATTATGCTGACCCATATGACCCACAACCTGAAGAAGTGGCAAGGGAAGCGAATGGCCAAGCCATGCAGGATATTTATGATGAAGCAGGCAAGCTATTATTCAAGAAAGGACAACAACTGGATGGGTTCCATCAATTAAAATCTGATGGCTCAACGGCCAGTTTTTGCTGGGTCTATTCTGGTTGCTGGACAGAAAAAGGTAACCAGATGGCGAACCGCGATAATGCCGATCCATCTGGCTTAGGCTGTACGCCAGGTTGGGCATTCGCATGGCCACAAAATCGCCGCGTTCTCTATAACCGAGCATCAGTAGATCCAAGTGGAAAACCTTGGGATGAAAAGCGTCAACTCATTAAGTGGGATGGTACTCAATGGGGCGGTTTTGATGTACCAGATTTTGGTAATGCCCCGCCAAACAGCGGTGTCGGACCCTTTATTATGCAGCCTGAGGGTGTCGGTCGCTTATTCGCCGTGGATAAAATGGCTGACGGCCCATTCCCCGAATTCTACGAACCGTTTGAATCCCCTGTAGAACATAATATTTTGCATCCAAAAGTGTCGCGTAATCCCGTAGCCCGTTTATATAGCTATGATAAGGATCACTTAGGAAATGCAAAAGATTTCCCTTATGTGGCAACTACCTATTCCATTACTGAGCTATTCCGTCATTGGACGAAGCATTCACTATTAAATGCCATTGCACAGCCTGACCAATTTATCGAAATTGGTGAACAATTAGCCACACAAAAAGGCATAAAACAAGGTGATGAAGTCAAAGTCAGTGCAAAACGAGGCTTTATTAAAGCCAAAGCAGTGGTCACCAAACGCATTCGCCCATTAACCATCAATGGTAATGTGGTCGAAACCATTGGGATCCCTTGTCACTGGGGCTTTGAGGGAGCAACACAAAAAGGTTTCCTTGCCAATACATTGACTCCATCAGTTGGTGATGCAAATGCATTTACGCCTGAATATAAAGCATTTTTAGTCAATGTTGAAAAGGCGTAAGGAGAAATTATGTCACTACAATCTCAAAATATTATTCGCCGTTCGGCAACCAATAGTCTTACACCAACACCACAAGTGCGCAACCATCAAGAAGAAGTTGCGAAACTGATTGACGTTACGATCTGTATTGGCTGCAAAGCCTGCCAAGTGGCCTGTTCAGAGTGGAACGATATTCGTGATCAAGTGAGCACCAATGTTGGTGTTTATGATAATCCTATCGACTTAACAGCAAAATCTTGGACGGTTATGCGCTTTTCTGAAGTTGAAGAAAATGGCAAATTGGAATGGCTAATCCGTAAAGATGGTTGTATGCACTGCGCTGACCCAGGCTGCTTAAAAGCCTGCCCAGCGGAAGGTGCTATTGTTCAATATGCTAACGGTATTGTTGATTTCCAATCTGAGCACTGTATCGGCTGTGGTTACTGTATCGCAGGTTGTCCATTTGATGTCCCTCGTATTAATAAAGAGGATAACCGTGCTTATAAATGTACATTGTGTGTCGATCGTGTCGAAGTGGGTCAAGAACCTGCATGTGTAAAAACCTGTCCAACAGGTGCTATTCATTTTGGTAGCAAAGAAGACATGAAAAATCTTGCTCAAGAGCGAGTTTCTGAACTGAATACCCGTGGCTATCAAAATGCAGGGCTTTATGACCCCCAAGGCGTCGGCGGAACCCACGTGATGTACGTTCTTCATCATGCAGATAAACCCAATCTTTATCACGGACTCCCTGACAACCCAGAAATCAGTGAAACGGTAAAATTCTGGAAAGGAATTTGGAAACCGCTTGCTGCTGTCGGCTTTGCGGCAACTTTTGCTGGCGCAATGTTCCACTATTTTGGCATCGGGCCAAACCACACCACAGAAGAAGATGAGGAAGAAGCGCGAAAAGATAAAGAAGCAGCTTCTCAAACTGCACAATCAGAGCATAACGAGGAGCAACACTGATGAAAAAAAACAGCGACACAATTTTACGCCATAATGCATCTGAGCGTATTAATCACTGGTTAGTTGTCATTGCCTTTGTCTTTACGGCATTCAGTGGGTTAGGTTTCTTTTTTCCCTCATTAAACTGGTTTATGAGTATTTTAGGGACGCCCCAGTTATCTCGAATATTGCATCCCTTTGTCGGTAGCCTCATGGCATTTTTATTTATCTTTATGTTTTTTAGATACTTAAAATATAATTTTGTGGATAAACAAGACCTCATTTGGGCTAAAAATATCCACAAGGTATTACGTAATGAGGAGGCTGGCGATATCGGCCATTATAACCTTGGTCAAAAAGGGATTTATTGGGTTCTCAGCCTATGCCTTATCGTCCTCACAATCAGTGGGATTATTATTTGGCGTCCTTATTTCTCGGATTATTTCTCGATTTCAATAATCCGCGCGGCATTACTGGCGCATTCACTGTCTGCAATAGTCTTGATTATTACGGTTGTTGTTCATGCTTATGCGGCCTTTTGGGTAAAAGGTTCTATTCGTAGCATGGTTGAAGGGTGGGTGACACGAGGATGGGCAAGGAAACACCATCCTCGTTGGTATCGCGAAGTGTTAAAGGAAGAAAAAGAGAAAAAAAAATAATCGTAAATTAAAACCGACAAACAGCATCATTTATGATGCTGTTTGTCAAATTTCTACCTGTAAATATTATTTTTAGCCAATCACACACAGTGCTCAATATTTTAGACAAACTATAATAATAAGGATGTTAAATGGCTAATATTAGGCATATGAATTTTAGCTCGTTCTCTCCCATGAATGGACACAAGTTATTTGCAAATACGGCAGCTAACATCTCAACAATCCGCCCAGCTGAAACCGCTTTTCTCTCATATTGAAAGATAGCCGGCAATTATATTTAGATAATACGATAGAGAAAATAGCTACGGATGGAGTGCTTTTATGTTACAGCGTCCCCAGAAGAGTCGATACCATTAGGTAAGGTATTGTTACTGTCACACTATTTTATTAATTAATAATTTTATTAACGAATTGAATTATTTTCATTTTTGAATGAATTTTATTCCTCATGTCACGACTATGTTAATGATATCTTAGGTAACTTAATTGAAATAGAGAGGGAAGATAATAATATGTCAACTTTCAAACCCCCATTTAGAGCTGATGTGGTTGGAAGCTACCTGCGCCCTGAATATTTGCATTCAGCTCGCCGTGATTTTGCTAAAGGTAATATCTCTAAAGATGAATTTGAGTTAATTGAAAATAAAGCCATTATTGAATTAATTGAAAAACAAAAATCCGCTGGACTTTCTGTTATTACTGATGGTGAATTTCGTCGCAGTTGGTGGCATTTAGATTTCATGTGGGGTCTAAATGGAGTTGAAAAATCGATTTTGTCAAAAGGGTATACCTTTGATGGAATTGAAACACGACCTGAAACAGCGCGTCTAACAGGTAAAATTAGTGGTGAAAACCATCCTTTTATTCAGCATTTTAAATTTTTACTACCTTTTGCGGAAGACAATATTGTCCCTCGTCTAACTATTCCAGCGCCAGCCCAATTCTTTAAAGAACTGTATCGCCCTGAAAACAGAGAGAGCACACAGCAATTTTATCCTGAACAAGAAGCATTGATGAATGATATTGCTAAGGCATACCAGACTTTTATTATTGAATTATATCAAGCTGGCTGCCGTAATCTTCAACTGGATGATTGTACGTGGGGAATGATGGTTGATTCTCGCTACCACAATTCCGGTATTGCAGAAAAACACCAACATTCAAGCTGTGATTGCCATCCGAACCAAACTGTCATTAGCGACAATGTAAAAGCATTAGCGGAAACATTGCTCACATTGAATAACCAAGCTGTATTCGATGCACCAAGTGATCTTGTCCTGACAACACATGTCTGCCGTGGAAATTATCGTTCAACATGGGCGGCGAGTGGAGGCTATGAGCCCATTGCTGAAGTTCTTTTTGGGCGAGAAAATGTCTCCGCTTACTACCTAGAATTTGATACTGATCGCGCCGGTGATTTTTCACCTTTAGCACTCGTGACTCAAGGAAAAAAAGTTGTTCTAGGGCTAATTTCATCAAAAACAGGGGAACTGGAGAATAAAGAAAAAGTTATCGCTCGTATTTATGAAGCTGCCAAATATCTCCCATTAGAGCAATTGTGTTTAAGTACACAATGCGGTTTTGCATCCACAGAAGAAGGAAATGCATTATCAGAACAACAGCAGTGGGATAAAATAGCTTTAGTGTGTGAGATAGCCAAAGAAGTATGGCCAGCTAAATAAGCGTAACAGAACCATATAAATAGACGTGATTAAGGTAATAACTTGCTATTGATTGTTACGCAAAGTATCAGTAAATAGCGGTTATATACCTTAAGAAATATATTAATGTTTTACTCTCATTATGGGAATAATATTGTTCTTCATTTTTTTAGTCATCTTAATAATACTGAAATATCTATTCTCTATTCTCCAAGCTCACAAAATTTATTATTTCGACGGGGAATAAATTATTTATGCGTTTTCTAAAGTCACTTACTTATAGTGCTATTTCGATTTCACTGATTTTTCCACTAGTATCCGCCGCTGCGGATGCCAATGAAAAACCACAAATCGTCAAGAATGTGATTGTCATGATCCCTGATGGAATGAGTGTCACTGGCACGACACTTGCTCGATTATATAAAGGGGAGCCCCTTGCTCTTGATCCGTTAGCGAGTGGCTTAATGACAACTTGGAATGGCGATGGGACGATAGCAGATTCCGCTCCCGCAGGCTCTGCAATTTCTTCAGGCTGGAAATCCCAAAGCGGCAATATTGCAAGTACAGGTAAGAAATATGATTGGCCTGGTGCCAAAACACCAAGTCAAGGAGAGGAGCTTCGCCCAGTGGCTACATTATTAGAAGCATCTCGTCTGAGTGGCCGTGCCGTGGGAATAATCAGCACAAGCGAATTTATGCATGCAACCCCTGCTGACTTTAGTGCTCACGACCCTTCACGCAAAAACTATGATAATTTAACTGAGCAAATTGTCTACAATAATCTGGATGTTATTTTAGGTGGTGGCGCTAAATATCTCAAACCCGAAAACCGTGCAGATAAAGAAGATATGGCAAAAATACTTTTATCCCGAGGGTACAGCATTGTCTATACACCTAAGCACTTAGATACGTTTTCAGGTAAGAAACTAGTCGGTGTATTCGGTAAAACCGATAAACATACCGCACTTTCCTATGATTTAGATCGTGATGCCGAGCTTGAACCTTCGCTGGCACAAATGACTCAGAAAGCCATTGACGTGCTATCTCAAAACCCAGATGGATTCTTCCTTATGGTTGAAGGCTCTAAAGTTGACTGGGCTGCTCATGCCAATGACCCCGTTGGTATTATTAGTGACGTATTGGCCTTTGATAATGCTGTTGCTAAAGCGGTAGATTTTGCTAGAAAAGATGGGAATACCTTAATAGTTGCAATGACCGATCACGGTAACTCAGGCATTTCAATTGGTGACCGTTCTACCTCGGAGAACTACGATAAAACTCATTGGAGCCGTTTCATTAATCCACTGAAGAAGGCAAAAGTCACAGGGGAAGGTTTTGAAGCTATTCTCGAAAGACAGTCAGCCAAACAAGATACCTTAAAAATCCGTTCATTAGCAAAGCAATGGTTGGGTATTGATGATTTAACTAATGAAGAAGTTAATAGCATCATGGGGGCTAAAACTGGCGCACTTAATTATGTTATTGGCCCTATTCTTGCCCAAAGAGCTAAAATTGGTTTCACGACAAATGGTCACACAGGTGAAGATGTAGTGTTGTATAGCTATGACCCTCGAGGTCGTTTGCTCGGAGGGCTAATGGATAACACTGAGGTCGCTCATTTCATAGCATCAGCACTCAATGTCAATTTGCAAAAGGTAACTGAGCAATTGTTTCTTGATGCAAAAACGGAGTTCAGTGCTAAAGGTGCCGAAGTCAGTGAAGACTTGTCTGATGCAGAAAACCCTGTATTAGTAGTGATAAAAGGTGATCAAACTCTGCGGATCCCTCGTAACAAAAGCATTGCTTGGTTAAACGATAACGAAGTTATCTCAGATGGCGTCAATGTCTATAATGGCTCACGCTGGTTTGTATCAAAATCACTTATTGACCAAATCAAATAACCCCATGTATTAGTCAGTAAAACGCTTACTACCGGCGCTTTACTGACTTTCTTAGCTTCATAAAATTCTTCAGAATAATCTAACTATAATAGAAAAAATTAGTGGTACTTATTTATACGTTGGATTTTTTTCTGCTGTACATACAGAAAATATCTAAGTGAGAAAAATTCACATTGTTGATTATCTATTTAGGTAAATTCATACTACAGAATGAGTTTAAATGGAAATATTATACGCCAACTGTTAAAATATAATATGAAATATAAATTTATAATAGATTATCATTTCGATTTTAATGTGTTGGGTTATTGTTTATTAAATATTTAAGTTATTTAAAATCGAATGCTGAAGCCTAAAATTTTTCGCATAAATACCGATGCATGCAGTAAGTCTTATTATTTATATAATATATTGATAATTACACTGCTTTTCATTGAACCCTTTTCAACGGTTTGTCCTTGTGCATAAGGTCTAGCCCAAAAACTAACATCAAATTGACTATTCTGATTGGCATTAAAACGTTTATTTACGCCCGATAAGTCGATTGGAGTAGCATCTAACCAAAATAAATGTATGCCGACACCTGATAAATTTGTTTTAAGTTCGCCTCCAAGACCATTATGCAATGCGCCTTGGCTACCGGGAGTCACCTTGATATCAATATAATTAGGTTTAAATCCACTTTTCTGACAGTCTATAATAAATTGTGTTTTTACCGCGGGTTGCTTTCCGGACAGTAAATCATTTTCATTAATAACGTCAAAATCCACTATTTTATTAAATCCCTTTCCATCATTAATATTACAAGTGACCGTAACTACATCCAGAGAGATTGCCAATACAATCTCAGGGAGAGCTTCATCTGACAGCGAGAGTGGTGAATAAAAATTTAAGCAAGAGGCTATAAAATAGGCATATATTTTTTTTTTCATACAAAGACTCGCATCAGATATATTTTATTTTAATGGTGATATGAGTGTTCCCACTGCCTAAGCTAATGGACTGACTGCCCAAGGGAAGCACAACTGGCTTTATTTGCAATTTAACTTTCATCAGTGATGCTTCCGGTTTTTTTAAAAACAGCTCTTTTCCCATGGGGACACCTTCGTTAATTGAACCTATTTGCTCATCCTCCCAAGACACCAAATAGCCCAGAGTAGTATTTTTAGAGCCAATATAACCGGATGTTCCCATGGTTAAGTGGGGATTAGCAGGTTCAAAGCGTATTGAAATCCGCTGGGGTTGAATGGCACCAGAGCAATCCAATGAGAGGGTTGAGTGTCCTTCAATTTCACCCGATACAATAGTGGCTGTATCTACAGGGCCAAAAGACACATTATCTACCGTGGCTGGTAAACAAGTGGCAATTTTGACATTCATACTAAATTGCGATTGAACAGCACCGCCAACGATGGATGCCGGTTTTAGCTCAGAGCCATAGCCTCTCGTTGTACTGAATATTAACAGGCTGATAAGCAACATAGATTTGAACATAGGTCCCCAATTAATTGAATGTCAGTTTAATGTTTAATGCGGTATTGGCTGCACCTGGAGATACAACTTCACCGAGCGCAACAGGTTTAACTTTAATTGGGATCGTAAAACTTGCCGCAGAGGGTTTATTAGTTGGTGTCACGGCGGTACCGTTAACAGTGATAGCGGTATCCAGGGGCTTTACCGTCGAATCTCCCCATCGCAGTTGATAACCCACAGTCGAATTGAGCTTGGTATTAATAATGCCGTTCGCCAGATCTTTAACACCATCAGCAGCCGTAAATGTGAGAGTGTAATTAGTCATTTTTGTATCGCAAGCAATCGCCAGTGACATTACTTTATCGGCGACTATTCCTTTTTTAATGTCTCCGGCCGCTTGGTCACCAAAGGCAACATCTGCTACGGAAGCACTGCAAGATGCCTTGACCGTCATGCTTATATTTGAGGTCACGGTACCCCCAGTAACATTTGAGGCAAAGCTAGTGGCGCCAGCATAAAAGGGAAATGAAATTCCGGCGAGAATGAACAGTAGTTTCGTTATCATAGTTAGCTCCATTTAATTTAATTTCACATTTATCGTTAATGCGGTATTCGCGAGTCCAGGAATGGCTTGTGCCGACAATGCAACTGGCTTAACAATCACTGGAACCGTAAAGTTATTGGTTGTTGGTTTTGTATTGGGAGTGATGGCTATGCCATTTGTGACAACAGCACTATTCGCTGGCTTAATGGTGCCATTTCCCCAGGTCAATTGGTAACCTACTGAGCTATTATCTTTTACAGAAATAATGCCACTATTTGGAGAACCACCATCCCGACCGCTAAAACTAATTGTGTAAGCTGGTAATACAGTATTACAGGTAAAATTAATATTAATTGTTTTACTTGCGATGGTGTTTGATTGCACATTTGTTGCTGTTTGGTCACCAAACGCGACATCATTAACAGAAACCGCACAAGAGGCATTATTGACTAATGTCATCGATGTTGGGGCACTAAATGAAACTGTTTCTTTTTGCTCTGTAGTGCTGTATTGGCCTATGCGTGAATAGAAATTTCTCGTTAGCATATAAGTTGGATTTACTACTGTTTTGCCTGCCGGTGGTTTTTTTTGTAAGTAAACAATTCCAGAATCGGTGCCTCCTCCTGCTCCTACTAAATTAGTATAACCTGACCCAGCGATTTTATAATCGAGCACTAATAACCAAGACGAATTGTTACAACTTCCTGTTGAACGATATCTTAAAATACCATCCGATGAGGTTTTGTCGATCGTTCCACCATTTGGGCAAACACTGGGACCAGCTCCAAATTTATCAATAATATAGATATAGTTTCCGTTAGTATTTCCTGCTCCGCTCGTTGCTCGCATACATTGCCCTGCAATAACAAGGGGAACTCCTGGTTGTCCAAATGTATAGAGTTGGTCACCTACTTTTTTATTTGTAATATCGATTTGAGCCGGAAAATTATATTTCAATGATAAATTCCTACATCTGGCTGATGATGCATCGAAAGACATCAGCAGTATCCATAATGTCATAAAGTAAAAGGCGCTCTTTGGCATTTCAATGTCCTCACGGCAGCTCAATAATACGTCGGGCACCATAATCATCAATGGCTTCAACGGTCACTTTACCCGATAACGAGCGCTGTAAATTGACCTCACTGAAAGGAGGAAATAAGCTAATGGATTGTTCAATCTCTTTGGATAAAGGCAATGGAGTGTTATTCACCGACACCTGGGTTAAGGCAAAATAATACGGGGTGGGGTTCTTTAAAATTGAACCGTTGTACGTTAGGCCTTTTTCGGCATCTTCTCTGCTCTCTGCCAAAACTTTAGGCCGATAAATCAGTTTAACTTGGGTATTTAATGCAACAGCTAGGACATTACCTTCATCAGCAGAGGCAACGGGGGGAATTTCCTGCACATTAAGCCAAAATAAGGATTCTCGGTCTTTGGGTAAAATATCATTCACATACAATAAACGGATTAATTGTTTTTCTTCGCCCCTGATTTTAAATAAATTCGGAGCAGGGACAAAAAACACATCATTACCCTTAAGATTATCAACCCAAACTTGACCCCCGTATGTTTTATCGCTGTTATTTTTGATTTCAATGGCGATATTCTTTCGGCCTTCATCATAAATAAAACGGGTGCCATTAAGTGTAAATGCAGAGTATGCATTAAAGCAGGTTAATGACGATATCATTAAAATAAAAATGGATACCAGTTTACTCATTGCATTCAATCTCCGTGATTTTATTATCATTTGATTCAAGTTTTTCTAAATTCAAGGTGCACTGTTCCCCTTTTGGGGATAAGACAAAGATTGTCTTAGGCTTATTTAATAAATTTAATAATAGGACACCACTGTTCGAAACGTATCCCACGTATTCATTATTTTCTGTTCTCACCGAGCTCCCCGCAGAAATAAACTCGCCATTTTTCTTTTTCAGTCGCAAAATATAGCGATGAATTGTTGAATATTTAAATTCACGATAAATAATGGCTTTATCTGTCGGAACAAATTGTTGAACAGAGTCCAGTAATTCAATATTATTAGGAACTTCTTCGGTGTTAATTTTTAAATTATTCTCAATATAGGGGGAGATACCAATAACCGTATTTCCCTTTCCATCAGTAGGTGGGGAATCATTAAATGTAACATTTTGAATGTCTCTAATTTTTGCAATTGCGACGGTATCACGTCTCACATTACTGAATAACAATCCGGTTTCTTGGGTTGCCAATAAGCTTCCCGATGCATTAACTGACCCAGTTGTTTGGTGCGCATTTTGAGATACCGCAAAACCGGTATTTATCAGGCGCTGGTCAACACCAAAATAAGCGGAATTTGACCAGCTATCCCGATCTTTATTGGTATTTATACTGTAGTTAACTTTTTCGTTAATACTGCCAGAAATACCAGAGTTAAAACTGGCTTTGTTCCGTCGGTCATAGTTGACGGAATTCGTCCAAAAGTGATTTTTATCAAAGACACTAAAAGGGATATTTACACCGACAGAAAAAACATAATTATCGTGGTTATAATCATTTAATTTTTGATAATCTGCCGAAAACGATAAATCGATACCTTTTAACGCGGTATTATAAGTAATGTTGGCACCCACCTCGTTGCTGATAGCATTGCGATAGGTTTGGATCCAGCCAGATACGCTCAAAAAGCTTCCATCAAAATTTTGCGATAGGATAGTTTCATAGCGTTCTTTACGATTGCTTCGGTGGTATAAGGCATTCGGGTTAAAATCATTAAAATCAACGTAATCTTTGCCGGTGTATCGGTAAGCCAATAATTGTAGGTTCGTATTGTCTGTTAATGAATTTGCGTATTGAAGCATATAGCTGATACCAGATTGTCGAGCTTCTGGCATCGTTGGTGTTTGCTTTTGAAACGTACTCACAGCCGTATTGACGTTAAACGAGATTGCCCCAAATTGTCCCAAATCTTTACTTGCCCCTAAGGCAGCACTTTTATAATCGTTATGTAAGATACCGGCAGTATGAAACGTAAAATGGGTTAACCCATAGTCAAATGCACCCAAAAAGAACAGGCGATTTTCTCTTTTTCCTGCGATCTCTCGCTCACCAATGGCGACATTGTAATTAATTTCATTCGCTCGCAATAAAGATGAAAGTGTCGCGACAGGATAGTAACGAACAGTTTTCGTTCCATCATTTTCTTCCACGGTGACGGTGATATTTCCGTTACTGACGGGAGCAATGTTTTTTAATTGGTAAGCCCCTGCAGGTACCACTTGAGAGCTTAAAATATAGCCATTTTGAGATATCGTAATTTTGGCATTGGAATTCACGACGCCAGAAATCACTGGGGCATAGCCACGCATTTCCCAGGGGCGCATATCCCGCTCGGAGCGTAATGCCATGCCATAAAAAACAAAATTGGGTAATATTGATAAAGCGGTTAATGTTTTACCGGCAATAAAACTTCCTTGTATTGGTTTTATTGCTGTTGATATTGTAGCTTCTGATGTTTCTGTGCCGGAATCTTTTAGGTAACTGCTTCGAACAAAAGCAACCCAGCGACCCATATTAGAATATAAGTCAAAATCGCCGTACATTTGTGTTTTTGACGAACTGGTTTTAGATACATAGCCAGAATAGTTAATTTTAACGCCAGTAATACCATAATCCCAATCCTGTTGATTTGTAGATTCATCCAATGCGATTTGAGGAATGCTCAAAGATAATGTTTGTTTGGTATTATCAAAAGTCACTTGGGCGCCAGGATAACGGCTAATGTCATAGCATTGTCTTTCGGGATTAAAATAAGCCGAAAATAAATTTAAATTGATCGGTAAGGATAATTCCGTTATCCAGTCTTTATTTAGGCATAACGTTTCTTTATCTTCAGGTAAAATAATTAGCTCTTTTTTATTCATCGAGCGACGATTGAAAATCACCTCAACAATATAATGCCCGGAGGGGTATTTTATATTATCATCAAAGACACTTTCAGCTTGTGGTTGAACGCCTCCATGCAAGAAGTCCATATTTAAATCGGCACAGACATAAAATGGCGTGGCTAACAGGGATAACATAAAGGCATTAATTGGTTTTAAACGCATTGATATTATTCATCCCTATCGGTGATTAAAAATAAGGGTCATAGACCCTTTAAATATTCAGTTTTTATATTTGAATTATTCCTAGGGTGCTTATTAGATATTAAAAAATCCGACTGATATTTATTTTTTTATTTTATTAGAATAAAAAATAAATAAACAAATATTGGAAATAAAGACTAAGCACTGAAGAATAAATATTATTTATAGGCTACCGCATAGGTTGCACTTGAAATAACAGTACCCTCTTTTAAGGTTTGTCCTGTGGTTGCCGCCATTCTGGCTTTAAATTTCATATTACCAATAGCATCCGTGCCGTTACCGAAATCAACACTTTGGCTGTTATAAGTTACGTCTTGGTTAGGGATTGTTGAATTAACAGCGGTTAATTGAATGGAAACACCGTTAGCGGTTCCTTTCATATTTGCCAAACCTGTATTTGTGAAGCCAGCACTCTGCCAACCCACTTGCCCGCTGGTTTTTTTCAAGCATTCATCTGTACGTGGGACTAACTCAAAATCCACATAGTCACCATGCGTATCTGCCGTCGTCATTTTGCCTAAATCAATCGTAGACTTAACTAAACCCCCAATTTCAGTATCTATATCACAAGTTTCTGACGTCACTGCACCAATAAATTGAACCTCCCCCGTATTTGCGGAAGCATATCCTCCTAATAATGTGACACCGATGATTGCTGGCAATAATAGTTTTTTCATTGAATAGATCTCCACTTTAATATAATTGAACATGAAAAATATTGATTTAATCACGCTATAAGATATGAAGGATTAATATCTATCACTTAATTCATTGTATAATAAGAATTCATCCCACGATGTTTCTAATATGATTAATATGTCATTAAGCAATGTAACAGTAATCTTTGTAATACCATTTTCATACCGGGAAATTTGCTGTTGACTGACATTTAGCATTATCCCTAAATCTTTACCGGTTATATCTAATTTCTTTCTTTTGTTTTTAATAAAACATCCTATTTTTTTATTAAAAACATCCAGTTTAATAAGATCAGAATGGTAATCTTTCACGTTTATAACCCTCTTAGATTATTAAATTAAAATGTCTGATATAAATAGGATGGTGAGAAATATATAATCACAATGTATCGGAGTAAAAACGTTTATATCGATCAATAATTCAATTATAATAGGTTTTGACTATCATAAATTTAATATTGATCGATATGTCCGATCTTAACGGTTGGCTATTTTCATTTAACATGTTGATTTATAATGGTTATTGGTATTGTTGGTTTTTTAATAAATATGTGTTTGTTATATTATTATTACACTTTTTAACATCAGTTTGATGGTATTTAATTAAAACGATATTAATACTGAAATATTAAATTACATTTGGTTACATTTTTGCCCTTATTAGTGGTATGAAAATAAAGATTTTCTTATTATAAATAAAGGAATAATGAAAAATAAAAGATTGAATTAAGGTAGTAACGTGTTTTAATTAAAATAAAATATCATCGAGATATCAACAATACAGAATATTCTTAGCTTCTTTATTACATTGTAATGAAGCAACGTAGATTACTTGATGTTGATAGCGTAAGGAAAATACGTCATTAACTTAAAATTATTAGATTTCTATCTTCTAACATCAAAAATCACTTAACTATTTATTTAACTTTCTAGTTATAATAAAATACAGTGTATTTAAGTTATTATTACTAGCAGTTTTACATGTATTGTAAGAACTGATTCTTCGATAACAGATAAATTATTTATATTCTAAACTAAACATAATAGTGAAACTAAAAATGAATTATTAATTGATATTAATTAATAAAATAAGTTATGGCATACAGTATGCATGCAATATTAAATGGAAAAACAAATAGGATATTTTTTAAGTATGCTTATTTTATTAATCACAATCACATTTGCTTATCTACTACAGTTTCAATAGTGATATAACTCGATGGATTGATAAAGAGGGGAGGAGGGCTTAATAGCAAAGAGGCGGTAGAATATTATTTTATGAAAGGTAATGTCAATGATTAGCTCATTACTAAAAATAGTGTTATAAAAATAATTATACAGTAATATTTTCATATAAACCATAATTTATGATTCATTGAGAATAAAATTGATTAAATTACATTAGTTACTTAATAGAAAGCAAGAATGTTTTTTCTAAATATCAGTGTATGTTTTTTTAGTTTTTATTTGTTCATTCTTAAAAATATTAAAATTAAGGCTAAATAAAGCTATAACTATTAATAATATTTACAATTAAAAAATTTTCTATCTTGTGTTATACTTGGTACTATACCAGAACATTTAAATGTTATTTTGAAGAGGGAAACTATGAGAACACCTGTATTAGTGACTAAAGAAAAATTTGTTACATCTTTGGATAACTACAAAACAAGTCTTTCTTATGAAGGTTTGTCTTTGAAAAATAAAGAAAAAAAACTGTCTATTCCAGAGCTAAAACGTAAATATGCGCGATAAATATGGTATCAATCAGGATATATACTGTTATTCAGGCACTGACGTTCTTATTAATTTGCTTAACATACGCGATATAGAAGTTCTTGAAGAGGCCGAAATAGCCTTTACAACAGAGAGATATCTTTCATATCAAAGTGATAAATCTGATATTTCTCAATTTAATTTTTCTCATTTAAAATTTTTACATCTTTATCTTTTTCAAGATGTTTATGAGTGGGCAGGTAAGATTAGGAAAGTGGATATTTCAAAAGGTAATACCCGCTTTTGTACTTTTTCAAGGATCGAACCTGAAGCAATAAAGCTTTTTAATAACATCCCACAACTTGCAGATCATACTCATCTTACTGATTTAGTTAAATATTTGGCAAATTTATTCTGTGAACTTAATCTACTCCATCCTTTTAGAGAAGGAAATGGACGTACATTACGATTCTTTTTTGAAGAGATGCTTTTTGTACTAGGCTATGAAATAACGTGGCCCGCAATCTCTCAGAATGATTGGATAGATGCGAATATTGCTGGTGTTTATCTAGATCTTGAACCACTAATTGCCATTTTTACATCAGCTGTACAGCCTAGATAGTAATTATTATTTATCTTCACACCGTGGTGTCTTAAAAAGCTTGTTATTAACTTAAATCCTTGTTGGTTGTAAATCCTACCTTATTTTTCGTCAAAAAGCCTTAATATAGCTAAATCTCTCTATAATCAATTTTAAGCCATTTTTATCATTATTTAATGAATCACATTAGAAGTGGTTTGAAATCCTCTCCTAATAGGTTTTGTGAAGCCTATTTTTTGACCAATCCTTCTTATTTTTTATTATTGCGCTTTATCGTCATTCTCCGCAAATGATGTATTTCGCTTATTTTCCCTTATTTAGTGTGATCGTTATGAGGATCTTCACTATATCTTGTTTTTTTGAATGATTAATATTATCCGTGTTATGTAACTTATTGCGGTTTAAGGGAAAAAACGCAATAATACCTAAATTCAGCAGAGTTAAAAATCGGCTCTAAAAGGTGAAAGGATCCGATGATCGTCATGCGCGTGTGCGCGATTTTTCTGTTACCGCGTCACTTTTAATTTCAATAGACGATAATATTAAAGGTAACTATAAGCATAGTGATTATTAAGGTAATGTATTATGTCTGCTTTTTTTCCGGTCAAACCTGAAAGTGGTAAATCAATTTTACAGCGACAATCTCAAGCCCTTTTACAAAATGGTTATCTAGAGCGTGCGCGACAATTACGAAATTTGGCCATTGCAGCAGAGTTAGATTGTCCAAAATATTTATTGGCCCCAGAAGTGAATCAACTTTTACAATTTATTCCCGATCTGCATCAGCGTACGTTGATTGATACGTTATGGAATACGGGCGCTCGTATCCATGAAGCGTTGGCATTAACGAAAGGGGATTTTTACTTAGATGAAGAAACTCCTTTTGTGGTGTTAAGGACACTCAAGCAGCGGGAAAGGCAAACAAGCGTTGGTCAAACCAAGGTTAAATCTCGGCCTAAACGGATTGTTGCACTCTTTGATCCTCAATATGTGCAATTGATGAAAAGTTACTTTGCGACGATGCGATTGAAGAATCAAAGCCAGATTTGGCCAATCCAAAGTGATAACACGGTCCGAAATTGGCTACGTTCTGCGGTTGAACAAGCGGAAGTGAATGGTGCTTCATATGTTGTTAATCCGATCACCTGCAAAACATTTCGGCACAGTTTTGCGATGCACCTCATTTTTAATGGTGTCCCGATGAAGGTCATCCAAGCATATTTAGGACATAAAAAGTCAAGTTCTACAGATATATATACGAAAATCTTCACTCTAGATACGATGTTGCATTTTGATATTTCTTTTAGATAACTATATTGGAAATTATATTTTCAATATCATGGTGATTTCAGAGTGAAATATTCAGTTGAAATTTAACAATTTCATTAAAAATCAATTTATTACAACAAATCAAATGATGGGAGAATAATTTTTAAAAAATATTATTGATACGTAAATTAATTATTAAAATAATAAATATTTACTTATTTAATTTTAATATTAGTAATCTTTTTTACTAAATATAAAATATCTTCTTAATTTTAATTATCCTAAGATCTATTAATATTGGCGATTTCAGACTGAAATATATTCCCGTTTTTATAATTAATTGCATATTTATCAAAGCGTTATCATTTACTTCTTGATGTGGGTAAAATAATTCTGAAAAGGTTGTTTACAATGTCTAACTTATGTAGGATTATTCTTTCTAGTTAAGAATGCTGCATACGGAGATTATCTAGCATGGTTAGGGTAAATAATCAGTTCAACAAAATTGCAAGCCGTTCTGTAAGATTATTACAGTCATTGACATCTCAAGTTCAATCGCAAAAAGAAGAACTCAATGAAACGACTTATTATCAAGTTTACTCTAAAGCTGCGGTCGCTAAATTGCCTAAACTTACTCGAGCTAGTGTCGATTATGCCGTCAATGAAATGGAGAATGATGGATACTTGTTTGAGAAAAGACAAGCCGGGACAGCATCAAAATATGCGATGACGATCCAAAATATTATCGATATTTATCATCACCGTGGTGTACCAAAATACCGTGATCGTTATTCTGAAGCGTTTACTTTTTTTGTTGGTAATTTAAAGGGAGGGGTATCAAAAACCGTCAGTACAGTATCATTAGCGCATGCATTACGTACGCACCCTCATCTTATATATGAGGATCTTAGGATCTTAGTGATAGATCTTGACCCTCAGGCATCTGCAACGATGTTTTTGGATCATATGCAATCTATTGGAACTGTTGATACAACAGCCGCTCAGGCAATGTTACAGAATGTTAGCCGTGAGGAATTATTTAACGAGTTTATTTTACCTTCTGTTGTACAAGGCGTAGATGTTATCCCAGCGTCTATTGAAGATGCATTTATTGCATCTCAATGGGAGTTGTTGTGTGCGGAACATTTACCTGGGCATAATATTTATACTGTTTTACGTGAGAATATTATCAATAAAATTAAGCAAGATTATGATTTTATTTTTATTGATAGTGGTCCTCATCTTGATGCTTTTTTATCTAATGCAATCGCAGCAGCAGATATCTTAATGACGCCGGTACCACCTGCACAAGTTGATTTTCACTCAACATTAAAATATTTAACTCGCTTACCCGAGCTCATTGACTTGATAGAATCAACGGGGGTAAGCGTTAACTTGATCAGTAACATTGGGTTTATGTCTAAATTAGTCAATAAAACAGATCATAAATTATGCCATAGTTTAGCAAAGGAAATTTTTGGTGGAGATATGTTAGATGTTGCCTTGCCAAGACTCGATGGGTTTGAACGTTGCGGCGAATCATTTGACACGGTTGTTTCTGCTAATCCAGCCACATACATTGGCAGTGCTGAAGCGTTAAAAAGTGCAAAAATTGCTGCGGAAGACTTCTCTAAAGCTGTTTTTGATCGGGTGGAATTTCTTCGCATGAATAGAGGTTATTATGCAAACTAAAAGAAAAACTATCGGAAGAACGTTGAGTGCCTCAACGTTAACGCATTTAGCAACAGATCAAAAGCACTCACAACGTTTTATGCTTAAATCAGGTAAGTCAGCTATTTTTTATTTGACTGACATTCCTGCCGATGAATTAGCAGAGAAAACTTTTGTAAGGTTCTTAGTTAATGGTCGAGATCAAAACGCATTAACGCCAGAGTCACTTGCGGATATTACAAGAACCATTAAGTTACAACAATTTTTTCCTGCTATTGGTCACAAAATAAATGGAAAAATCGAAATTTTAGATGGCTCAAGACGACGTGCCGCTGCTTTATTATGTCATGTTGGATTATCTGTTTTAGTCACTGATTCAGAAATCAGTAATGATGATGCTAGGCAATTGGCTCTCGATATTCAAACTTCAAAAGAACATAACTTAAGAGAAGTTGGACTGCGGCTTTTAAAGTTACGAGAGAAGGGGATGTCACAAAAAGAGATTGCTCTTTTTGAGAATTTATCAGCGGCAAAGGTTACGCGAGCAATTCAAGCAGCTTCGGTAACAGATGACATTATTGCATTATTCCCTGTTCAATCTGAATTGGCTTATAGCGATTATAAATTACTGCTTACTATAGACCAACTCATTGATTCAAAAAAGCTTATTAAGAAAGACATCATTAATGACGTTAATGAAAGAATTGAAAGACTAATAGACATAAACAAAATAGCACCTGATGAGTTAAAGAAAACAATTTTAACTACATTAAAAAATATTACAGATCAGTTAGTCTCTAAAAATAAAAAAAATGAAGTGACAGTAAAACAACTTTGGGGTTTTGAAGATAAGAATACTTATGCCAGAAAACGAGTAAAGGATCGAGGATTTAGTTACGAATTTAATCGGATGCCAAAACAATTACAGGAAAAACTAGATGAAACAATTCAAACTGTAATGCAGACGTATTTTGATAATATAAATAAAGAATAAAAGAAATTAAGCCTAAAGTGACCACGCTATAAGGTGGCAAGACATGGGATGTAACACACGAAATGTGCTGGGAACCCACAAATAGAAAACCCCTGTAATCTTCTCTATCTTGGCGGACTGAAAGATTATCAGGGGTCATCAGAACAATTCTGTTAGGGGTAATGTTGAACTCCTAATGGGGAGTATAGAATTATGCGCAAAAAAATTCAACTCCTTCCGTACAACATAAGTGCGGAGATGCATGTCTAATGAGACCTCAATTTCTGTAATTCCTTGTTCTGTCGGTAAAATTCATCGACATTACACACCAAAATTTTTAGGCGAATTACCTAAACTGGTGCCCGTACGTCGTTTTGCCGCGGCGTTAAAACGGCATGACTGGAATCGCAACCCGCATATTTACCAACTGCGTTATAGCCGAAAGCAGCGGATATCGGTGCGCTCAGAGCGTAGAGAAACCTTTGGTGCGTTAGCGATGGCAATGATTGCCTATGCGGATTACAACCCAGAAAGTGATGCATTATTCGAAGTGATGTGCTCAGTGGAGAAGTTGGCAGAGTTGTGTGGTCAACTGTATCGCTATGATAGTGGGCGTAAAAGTTACGACCCGATATTGCATGCACTGCGTGATTGGGAGCAAGCCAAACTCATTGTGATTGACCGCGATTTTGATATCGAAGCCAAGCAATACAAAGCGATGCGGATTTGGATACGTCCGGAGTTTTTTCATGGACTCGGTTTTTCACCGTTGGAGCTGCGGGGTGTGGTATCCAGCTTTAGTCGCTGGATGGAAAAGAAGGGATTAAAAGAGAGCTACCAAAAACGGTATGCGCAGCATGTGTTACGGCTCGCCCGTGCAAATGTGGCATCCCTCGATAATAAGCACAAGCTTCGCAACTTACTTAACAAGCTCAAAACACTTGTGATTGGGGAAGATAATGCACTCAAACAAGAGAAAAAACATTTAGCGAAGGCGTTGAAGGAAAAGAAAGCTTTAGCGCAAAGTACCCGCGCGCCAGAAAGTCCGGAGCATGCGGCATGGCGGCGTTTTGAAGCGTGGCGAGTGACACAACCGATAGCCGCGGTTATGGCATTTGAGCGTGAAATGAAAGCGTTATACCCGAGTATTCAAGGCCAGGCGATTTATCTTTACTATCTAGCGCATTTACCTGACGCCTAATCCTTCTTTTTAAATTACCGTCTTGATTGGCGGGGGTTCTGTTCATCCTAAATTTGGTTCTCTTATTTTTTAAGCGAAATTCTTGTCACTTTATGCTTCTCATTCATCCCGATAATGAAGGCACCAACACATTCGTTCTTTATTTATCCCATTAACTTAGAATGGTGTTTTTTTCTCCAATTACCTTCGAAGGGCATTGGTCTTTTATAGTTAAATTCGTTTTTAGGTTCTGAACTAAACGACCTTATAAATAAGGAGTTGCGGCTCTGCTTTTTCAAGCCGCACACTCTAAAGAGATAAAACCAATAAAGCCTTCGCTTACAAGCCATAAATGGCTGTCGCTCAGAATACGGTGTCAGCATAGTGCCATTGCCCCCGTAAAGCTGGCCTCAGGCCACCTTAACGCGCAGCTACAGCCGTTCATCGAGGCTACGCCTCTCGCTCGTCTCACTGCGTTTTTCAAAGGGGCAAGGAAATCAATTTATGGTTTTAATTTCATTAGGTTTAACCAGGGCAGGGGATGGATAGGGGGATTTAAACAGCCAGATACCGCTTACGCGGGTCTCGACGGCCCTGACCTCATACTGTTCTCTGAAACACTTTTTGCCGTCTACCGCCCTTCGGGCATTGCAACAACCCCGGTTGATTTGATGGTGGCCATATCACACAACGATTGGATCAGTCGCCGTGATACAAAAGAAAGCAGGCGGATAAAGAGGGTCATGATAAAGTGATTTACTACCGAAAAACGAAAGAGCTCAGCATTCGTGAAACCGGCGATGCTACAAGCTATAGTTGTTCACAAACCTGTCAAATTCAACTACGTTATCAACAAAAATAATCCGTACTCTATTAAGAGAGGAAAAACGTATGACGATATCAACAGAACAACTCCTCGGATTATTACGTAGAAGATATGCAATCTCCACATTTTATTGTTTATCTGCAAAGGCCGCCTTTCAATCCTCGGTTCACATACCTCAAGGTTATCTTTAGCTATCACAAAATGGGGAAGAAGAAGGCGTTTTAACATATATCGAATTCCAATCGATTAAACACTTACTCACCGAACACAATATATAGGAAGAAATCATTGGCTCAACACTGATGGCGGAAGTCGTTGGTCTTTAAAAATAATAGAAGGTTAATCTGTTATTAATTAATGTGATGCATCACGCTCGTTGTAAGCATTTAGCGGCTGTAATAGCAATAAAGCTTATCCGCTATGTTATACCACATTCAGGTCAAATCACGTTCTCTTCTAGCTAAACGAGGGAGCGAGCTTGCTATTCCTAATTCAACAAAGCTCACGACTGATTTGCAATCGTGCCCCAATAAGTTGATAAATATTCTTAATATGTCTTGCTAAAGGTAAGATAGATATTGCCGTTAAAGTAGGGTATCTCTATGCGCAAGCGATGGAAGAAAGCAGTAAAAAATTAACGAAATTCGCCACGATTTCAGATGGAACGATATATCAGCCCGCCAGAAGTTTTAAAAGTTGCGGCTTGCCATGGTATCAATGGCGACCAGAGACAAAATTGAGAGCATTATGTCTAGAGTTGGAGATCAAGGCACTTATCCCCTGACGGACAATTTAATAGCTGATGGAATAAAGTTACTTAAGAAAGGATAATTTGGATTGTTGGAAAATATGGGATTCCGGCGTAGAAACTCCGATACTGGATCAGGGCTGGTATGATATGCGTCATCAGCTTGAATACAAGCAGTTCTGACGAGGAGGTCAGGTGCCGGCGATACCTCCGGCATACACCAGCCAGAGGTGTGCCTGTTGTGGTCATACGGCGAAAAAAAATCGTCAGACGCAAAGTAAATTCGTGTGTCAGGTATGAGGCTACACGGAGAACACCGATGTAAACGGTGCACGTAGCATATTAGCGGAAGGACATGCCGTGCCTGCCCGTGGAGGGATGGTGCAGTCAGGCCGCCCGTTGAATCAGGAACTCACCGAGGCGAGTCAGGCTTCGGTCTGAGCGCTGTAGGGATCCCCGTCCTTTAGGCCGGGGAGGATATCAAGGAATGGTTTTACTAGAAAGCATAATGAATTCCTACACCACCTTGCGGTTGTAATTCCCAGTCTTTTTCAGTTGAGCCCCAGACTTGATTTGAGTACTTTGCTTGTACAAATATTGATAAATTTAATGCCTTGTTATACTGATAATTTAAACTAAGCTGAGGCAATGCAAATAAAGTGTAGGTACTTTTGTAGTTACCCTCCATAACTGTTGGGGATAACCATTCAGAAATTTGATTTCCTGCAAGAAAAGGGTCCCACGACGCTTTTTTATTTGAAGCTATATAAGGGTCTAATCCTCCAATAAAATTAAATGATAGATCTGTATTATCACTAAATTTATATAGTGAATTAGAGTAATTCAGCCATGCTAAAAACATATAGTAATTTGCATTACTATATGATTGTGTTTCATTCGTTATAGACATATTCCCGTCATACCATTCTCTAAATGCATAAGCATTTAACGTAATCGAGAAATTTGCTGGAAGCTGCCAATTCGTTAATAGACTTAAAATCCCTGTATTAACATGTCCAGAAGGTCCTTGAGTACTCCAGCCGTAAATATACATGGGTGAAAAGGCAAACTGAGTTGCTTGTATATAATTACTTTTAGGTACATACCCTGAAAAATCAAATGCGGTTTGTATCAATCCGTAAGTTTGGTTGGTTCCATCGAAATTGTCTTCATTCTCAATCATTAATGAAGAGTTTAATTTAACTTTGGTATTATCTATTAGCCCATAATTATAGGTTAATGTACCTTTAGGACCACTAAACCGATTATCTTGTTGTTTTTTGCTTCCATTATAATGATACATATTCCATGTTCTATCCCACTGTAACGCCATACTCCACTTAGGATAAAAATTGTAGTTAAAAAATAAAGATGGATGGGATGTTGCTGTTTGATAGCTACCCGCATTACCATAAAATGTTTGAGTTAATCCAATAGAACCACTAGGTATAAACTCTTCAGCTTGAGTAAAAAATGCTACCATAACTAAAGCCATTCCTGTCGATTGAATTAATATCTTCATTATTTTTACCTTATTAACTAAATAGAAGTTAATTAAAATCATTAATAAATAATTTTAATTTATTAAAAGACTTTATTTAAAAAAAAGGTCACTCTTAATATAGAGTAACCTTTTAAATGGTTTTAAATTTAAATAGAGATAATACCTTTATAAAGTAATAACAAAACTAAAAAATCTAAAACTAATAATACCGCTAAAACCAGTAATTCAAATTTATTAAAAATAGGTAGGATATCTTTTTTCTCTTTACGAGACCAAATAAAAATAGGTAATCCGCAAGTTAATAGAATAGGAATAAGTGCAACATATTGTATTTGACTTGCATACAGTATAAATAAACAAAATAGTGCACCTATTACGCCACTTGTAATCGCTAGTTTGAATCCTTTGTTCGAATATTGATAATACTGTTTATTTAAACAAATCTTTACCATATACAGTGTTGTCGTAATATATGCAGGTATGACCATCAATGCACTAATATTATACATCGTATTCCAAGCATTACTTGAAAAATATACAAGTAACATCGCCGCTTGCATAACTCCACTGCTCACCCACAAAGATACGGAAGCGGCTTGCTTATTATTCGTTCTTGCAAATGCTCGAGGAAATGCACCTTTTTGTCCTGCAACCATCGGAATTTCTGCACATAACATAGTCCAAGCTAACCATCCTGCAAGTACAGAAATAATTAACCCGACGTTCATCATCCAATCTCCCCAAGAACCGACAATTTTGCCTAATACTCCCGCGGTAGATGGATTACTCAATTGAGATAGTTGAGACTGGTCCAGCGCTCCAAAAGGTAAAATTGACAACAACATATAGGTAATCAATGCAATCAGGAATCCAAGTAATGTCGCTTTACCCACATCCTTTTTATTTTTTGCACGGCCTGATAATACAACAGCTCCTTCGACACCAATAAATGCCCATAAAGTGACTGTCATAGGTGCAAAAATCTGCGCAATCAATGATACAGGTTCTTTCTGTTGATTAACTTCAGTGACTATCTGCGGCGATGTACCCCAAAAATTATGAAATAACTGAGAATAATCAATCAGAACACCTAAAATAATAACAAACAAAACCAGAGGAACTAATTTTGCAATGGTTCCGATGGTATTAATGAAACCTGCAACTTTAGTTCCCGATAATACAAGGAAATTATATCCCCATATTAAAACTGAACCACAGATAATCGAATTAAGGTTATTACCATCAGTAAATACACCTGGAAAAAATTGGTCAAACGCATCCATTAAAATAACAGCGAAGGCAACGTTACCAAATGCTGTCATTAACCAATATCCCCAGGCAACGTTAAAGCCAATAAAGGAACCAAAACCTTCTTGTGCATACATATAGACACCAGCTTGAAGGTCCGGCCTTAAATCAGACAATATTCGAAACGAATTAGCAATAAAATAAATACCTATACCTGCAATAATCCATGCGATAATAATCGGTCCTACAGCCGACATCTCTGCAGTATTTTGCGGAAGACTAAATACCCCGCCACCAAGCATAGAACCAACAACAATCGCAGTAAGGGCGATCAATCCTAATTTACTTTCTGTTGTCGACGCTGATGTACTACTATCCGTTGAATTGGATGATTGATTTGCCATAAAATACCCTTTTAAATCAAAAGATAGTGCCTAATAAAACTAGGCACTATCACTAAACACCATTAAAGAATTATTGGCGACCTTTCTTGGCTGTTGCAGACACTTTGCGCTTAAAAGTTACGTGTTCTGGTAGTTCCACTGCTTTACGCTCATCTTCGATAATCGTTCTAACCCAGAAATCACCATTACCATCAACATTGATACCTTGGATTTCATGCTCAAAACCAGGATATTGCTTATCAAATGACTGTAATGCCCTCAAATAACCCATAATACCTTGATTACCTTTAGGTAAACGCTCACCCGGCATTAAAACAGGGATCCCTGGGGGATAAGGGACTAACATACTCGCAGCTATCCGTCCGGAAAAATCATCCAATCGAACATGTTCAGCTTTATAGCGTAAAACCTTTTGATATGTCTCTGCAGGTGTTAAGACAGGCTCGGGATCTGTATTTACAGCATCATTGATATGTTGCATTAATCCAAGGTTATTCATTGTTTCATGCATTTGCTGACATAATTGTTTTAATGTCAATTTATCGTAATAAGGAGAATGCTGCTTGAGTGATGGAATTACATCTACTGCCAACGCATCTGAATCATAAAGTTTTTTAAATGTAAGTAGGCTTTCTATTAATGTTCCCCATTTACCTTTTGTGATCCCAACAGAAAATAGGATCAACAATGTATAATCCCCTGTGCGAGCAATTTCAATACGTCTATCATCCAAAAACTTCGTCATGATATAACCCGGTATACCCATTTTTTGGTATTTACCATCTGCAGAAATTCCAGGACAAGTAATTGTAACTTTTACAGGATCAAGCATACTATCCGTTTCTGCTAAATCCTCATCACTAAAGCCGTGCCAAGCATCGCCCGCTTTTAACATCCAGCAATTCGGGTTCTGGCTCAGTAACTCCATTGGGGCATATTCAAATTCATAACATTCCCCTGTTTCTGGGTTTTTAACTGTTAATGGCTGTAATACATCAAAGAACCATGTATTTTCTTGCTCTTTTAATTGTCTTTTAACTGAAATGACAGACTTACGAAATGCTATCGCCTCTTCAATAGATTCTTGAACAAGGGAGGTGCCTGATTTTCCTTGCATCATACTGACTGCAACATCAATCGAAGCAATAATAGGGTAGTAAGGAGATGTCGTACCATGCATCATAAAAGCATCATTAAAATCATCAAAATCTAACGGTGCTCTATCACTTTTTTTCACATGGATCATCGATGCCATTGATAGTGAAGGCAACATTTTATGCGTTGATTGAACTGCAAAAATAGTTGGCTGCTCAGGTATATTCTCAATATCCATCGCAAAGCGGTTTTTATAGAGAGGATGAAAGCGCGCATATGCATACCAAGCTTCATCGAAATGCAGTCTCGGAGCACTTTGGGCAAGATGTTTAGCAACATCACTTACGTTGTAACAAAAACCATCATAAGTACAGTTAGTAATCACTGCATAAGACGCATTTTTCTCCACTGCTTTTTGAGCTAGAGTACTCTTGGAAATTAAAGATTCAATACTCGCCCTTTTTAGTCGTTTTGTAGGTATCGGCCCTATCAATCCATAACCATTGCGCGTTGGTTTCAAGTAAACAGGACGTGCTTGAGCTAATGTTAATCCATGATTTAGTGATTTATGGCAATTTCGGTCCACAATCGCAATTTCATCTGCGGCACAAGCACCTTGTGCAACGATTCGATTGGAACCTGATGAACCAGAAACGCCATAGAATGTCCAATCTGAACCAAATAATTCCGCAGCAATTTCTTCTGATTTTTTTGACGGCCCTGCATGAATTAAATAGTCTCCCATTTCAGAGGTAGCGACACCAATATCAGCTCGCATCATATTTTCACCAAAGAAATTGATGAACTCAATCCCAACTGGATGTTTTAAATAAGCCATTCCCCCCATATGCCCAGGACAATCCCAGTAATAATCACCATCTTCAGTAAAATTTTTCAATGTTTTAAAATAAGGCGGTAACAAATTTTTAGCGTAACGATGGACCAGAGTATAAATACGGTTTGCTGTAAACTCAGGAGTTTCAGAAAATAAATAAATATATTCAGTAACCTCCTTTAAAATTGTTAATGGGATATTATCTGATATATTATTTTCAGTTAATAGAATAAGAGGAGTTGAGTTATTTCTTTGGCGAAAGACATGAATAAAATCAATACACTCATCATTCATATTAGGATTGCTCTCATCCCAATAAATACCTATAGAACTGTATTTAGGTGTTTCATTTACTAGAGTTGAACCATCATCAATATTCTTTGCAATATGAACTTGAAATCCACGCTTTATTAATTCTCGCTCTAAATTAAACAAAGATGCTTTCGCAGGACTATCATCATTTAACTTATGAGAGGAAATAAATAAAATATTATGATTAAATTTCATAATTATTCTCCACTGAAGGCTAGTTAAAATAGAGTAATACTATTAATATTAGATATAACTCATTATCAAAATTAAAAACTTATTACCCCATTTAAAAGTAAAAATACAATAAAAATATCTAACATTATTAAAACTATAAAAATTTTCTTTTCATAATTTAAAAAAATTATATCACTTGTTTTATCTTGAGCTCGAGATAGAATAAACAATGGCAAGCCAATTGTTAACAAGATAGGGACCATTACTAAATATTTAATTTCACTTGCATAAAACATAAATAAACAAAAAGCGACACCAATTAATGCAGTAATCAATGCTGGTGCAGGATGATTTCTTGTATATTTATTATATTCACCTGTAATGCATAGTTTTAATAGGTATCCCGTTGACATTAAATATGCAGGTAAAACTGTTAGTGCAGAAATCGCTAGCATTGCTAGCCATGCATGGTTTGAAAAATAGACTAATAATATAATCAGCTGCATAAAACCACTACTAACCCATAGAGAGACAGATGCAGCACCATTTCTATTCTTTTTAGCAAATTCTTGAGGAAAAGTTTTATTTTCAGCAGCTACCATTGGAATTTCTGCACAAATCATGGTCCAGGCTAGCCAACTGGTCAATACAGAGACCAGAACACCAATATTTATTACGTATTCTCCCCAATCTCCTGTAAGAATCTTTAATATTCCTGATGTTGATGGAGTTGGTATAACACTGAGCTTTTCTTGAGATAAAACACCAAAAGGTAATATCGATACCAAAATACAAATACATAAGGAAATAATAAATCCCAAAAATGTGGCTTTACCGACATCCTTTTTATTTTTTGCTCTCCCTGATAATGCAATTGCTCCTTCCACACCGATAAAGCACCATAATGCAATATCTAAAGGTGCAAGTGTCTGACTAGCTATAGAACCTAGATCTTGTTTAGGAGATAGTGGGCTAATTCCCCAAAAGTTACTCAAGAGTTGTTCATAATTCAAAAAGTAAATAACAACAAAAACAAAAACAACCAATGGGATCATTTTAGCAAAAGTACCAATAATATTAACCACACCCACTAAGCGTGTTCCAGATAATACAAGAAAGTTAAATCCCCAGACTAGAATGGAAGCACCTATAATTGAAGGAATATTATTGCCACCTCTGAAATCACCAGGAACAAAATAGTTTAAGGTATCCATGATCATGATAGCAAAAGCAACATTGCTAAAAATGGTCATTAACCAGTATCCCCAAGCAACAATAAATGCAATAAAAGCACCAAAACCTTCACGAGCATACATATAAATACCAGCTTGGAGATCAGGACGAATATCAGACAATACGATAAATGTTCGTGAAATAAAAAACATACCAAAACCACAAATTAACCATGCTATAATAACAGGTCCGACAGCCGAACTTTCAGCCATATTCTGTGGCAATCCATCAACACCGCTTCCTATCATTGAGCTAACAACAATAGCAACTAAAGCTAACAAACCTAATTTTTGTTTTTTTTCTGACTTATTCAAAGACATAATTATAATTAGCTCTTTTAGTCTATTAGTTGTGATAATCAAATTAAGATAATAACTAATGTTTAATACTTATTTTTAAAATAGCACTATGAATTGGTTTGTCAAAAGTTAATTATTAAATTCTAAATTTAATTTAAAATCAATCCATTAAAGAGCATCCAATTAATAATAATTGTTACATATTTTTAATTTTCACTAATTTTAGAATAAATCAGTTTAACTTCATTAACTTTATCCAACTAATAAAGACTATCTGTAATACTATAATTAGAGTATCAAATTAAGATAATTAACAAATAATTTTTCTAATGCTTGATAGGGGGCTGTAAATTAATTACTCACGTTACTTTTTCTTACTAAATCAATTCTTGAATAATCTTACATAAAATACCAATGAAAATAGAGCTAATGAAAATTATAAGCTTATAGCAAAGAGAATTTGTTACTCCGTCGGAGTAAGAAGATTCCTTATCGTCGGCTTTTCAGTAAGCTCTTCTACAGGCAAAAGGTAGAAATAGTTCAGGTATCGAAGTGATGCTGAATCTATAGTTTTAGCTTTTCATGCAAACACTCTCGAAGCTAATCAATATAACCATTGTCTGTTATTAACAGCATAAGATAATACAAACCTTATCATTACTCATCATTAAAAATATTGAACCAAACTATAGGGTCTTCGACATATTGCAATGCCCATCCAGTAATAAAAGCAATCATAACCATTATTATTAATAGCCCATATTTATAAAAAAATTTGAGAATATTTTTCATTAAAACTCCCCATTAGAAATTAAAACATTATAACAACCTACAGATACTAAAATGAATCTTCTAATCGCTGATACCTGAATATTTTAACGATACTCTGACGTTTTCTCGTTAATGGGTATTATATGATGTTAAATTTTTGAGGTTCTATGCATTATTTATAACATTAACATACATATTTTATTAAAAAATTCAAATATTTAATTTATTATTTACTCTCTTAGTAACAGGCACGCACTCTAATTTGTACTTTAGTCAATCCTCATACCTAAATCTTAATGCGCGATGAATACTTACGCTTATCTCCATTGAATATTACTATCAATTAGAAACGTTATACTTTTTAGCGAATAACAGGCTAATGTCTCCCTATCGGATATCTAAAGCTGTTACTAATTTTACAACACTAATAGTTCCATGCTAAATAATAACTAAGGAAACAAATTTGTATAAATAGAATGACTATTTATACAAACAGACGTTCTTCGATATATAACAGACCAGAAAAGTTAAAACTTCATTAAATATCATACGGTTAATCACAACCTATCGAATGAAAAAGACAAGTTTCACATATCAATCAAACTCCAAAAAGGAGTTTTATAGAGTATTTCTGACTATCTTTGTTACATAATGCGTATATATATGAATTATTATTAATTATAGTTATATCTTTTGTTTTTTACTATTAATGCAGAGCATAAGTTCAAACATGAATATCAATTATTGAAGGGGATAAAATACACACTAGCGGTGTTTTTATGTAGGATGTTGTTTTTTAATGATATTAATTCAGTGTAACAATTGTAACAATTGCGCTTTTGATAATTAACTACATTTTTTAAAATTTGCATTAAAATAAAATAACTCTTTATAATTGTAACCAAGCTAAACAAATAAAAAATCGTAATTAAAATTATTAAAAATAAATCTTACAAAGGAAAAATAATTTCTTTGTAAGCTTTATATTTTTTAATGATATAAAGTGAATACTCAATAAAATTTATATTTATACATCAATAGGAATTATTTAATGTCATTTAAAAAAAAATTATTAGGTTTAGCGTTATTTTCTGCAGCTTCGATTATTAGTGTAAATGCTAATGCCGATGCTTCTGCTGAAGTTACCTTACAAGGAATTATTACTAACACAACATGTGATGTAACTATCAATGGTGGTAAATCTGTTTTAAATGTTGGCGTATTTAAATCAAGTGAATTTACTGCAAATAATAAAGTTGGTTCAGTAGATATGCCGGTTACATTAACAAATTGTACTCCTGAAGAAACTGGAGAATTAATTGTTCAAGGTTTAACTACAGTTGCCAATAATGATCAAAATATTTTTGTAGGGAATGATGCAGACACAGTAGGTTTTATGGTCGCACAAGCAGATAACACCACTATTTTAAAAAATGGTCAAGGCGCACAAGTTACAATTGCTGAAGATGAAACTAGTGCATCATATACTTTTAAAGTAGGTATGGCATCTACCTCACTAAGCCCAAAAGCCGGTGCTTACAGCGCTCCTATTTTAGTTGCATATGTAGTTAATTAGTCGTTAGTTGTAAAATTGGTTCAGTAAAGAAGGTATACTGAACCAATTTAATTAAAGGAATTTATATGTACGTTTATCGTTTATTAGGTATTCTTATAGCTAGCTTATTAACAATATCTACTTATACATTTGCTGGAATATCATTAGACAATACACGAATTATCTTTACAAGCTCCAATGAACAACGTGGGCAATCTATTGGTGTAACTAGTAGTTCAAATTCTAATGAACCATATTTAGTAAAGGCTCAAATATTAGAAGATATTTCTGGAAATAATTTAGAAACTCCATTTACAGTAACACCTTCAATTTTCCGATTAGAGCCAGGTAGTACAAATCAATTAAGAATATTAAAAACAGGAAATAAAATATTAGACCAAAACAAAGAATCAATTTTCTATTTAAGAGTAATTGCTATACCTGCCGGAAAGAGTAATGACTCTCAGAGAAACGCTGAATTAGGAGGTAATATAAAAATATCTACAGGTAGTATAATAAAATTAATATACAGACCTGATGGATTAAAACCATCCTTAACGGAGTCAATGGGGGGATTACAGATAACTAAAATAGGAAATACTCTAAAAATAAAAAACCCAAGTCCATATTTTATTACATTAGCATCACTATCTGTTGGCAATAAAAATATACCTATTAGTGTCATAAAACAAAACACTACGATTTTACCATTTGGAGAAATGATTTATAACAATGTAAATTTCGACAGTAAAAAAATATCATGGCAAACTATCAATGACTATGGTGGATTAGAGAAATTTAATAAAGAAATAAAATAACAACATTAAAAAATAATTTTAGAGAAAATATAATGACCTTAAAAACATCGTTTAGAACGAATTTAATAATGTTTTCAGTATTTGTTACAATTAATTTTTTATTGTTATCTAAATCTTTTGGCTCAACAGTTTCTTTTAAAGCATTAATTTCAAATAGCGTAGGATTAGGATGCAAAGTTATTATACCTAATAATGTATTATCATTTACGCCATTAAAATCTAATATAGTGGTAGGTAATATTAAAACATTTCAAATAAACCCATTAGTTATAAGATTGTCATGTGTTGATGAAACGGAAGAATTATTACCTTTACTAACTATAAGTGGAGTAACACCTTATCAAGATGATACAACTAAATCTATTTTTTTAGATGGAAACACTAATGGTGTTGGATTTATGATTCGCCAATCAATTGATAATCAACAAATTTCACTAAATGATTTCTATAAACCAACGGAAGCAATACAAAATAATGGTACCCCTAAACAGTTAAGTAAATTAAATTCAATTAATGCCTATCAATCTGAAACATTGTTATGGGTTGGTTTGGTCGGTCCATTACGCACTGTAGTGACTCCTGGTAATTTTAGTGCCACATTAACTGTCAATGTAGCTTTTCAATAACTATAAGGTATAAATAACATGAAATATTATTTCATAAATTTTTTATCTAAAGTGATTGGTATATTTTTTTTTACTGTAATTAATAATAATTTAGCTTTTGCAGTTGCGGGAAGTGCAAATAGTAATATTTATTTCAAAGCAACATTTGTTGGTGGGGCTTGTGAAATAACAGCACCATCCGTCATTCAATTTAATGGCGGAGAAATGATAATGCCTACAGAGATTAGACAAAAATTATCAAAAACTATTGAAAATTTTAATTTAATCCTATCTAATTGTTCCGGTTTAGGTTTAATACCAACAATAACAGTTAGTGGAGAGTCGACAACTGACTTGGGTATTGCTGTTTTTCGTAATATCCCTAGCCAAACAGATGCAGATGGATATGGTATCTTATTAAGTACTATAGGTAATAATTCTTTTGCTGCCAATAATAATTTAGCTGTAGAGAATATAATTCATTCTAAAGATTGGAATTCTAATAACTTATTAAGTTCAATTGATAAAATACTCCCCATAAAAGCTGTATTAACTTGTGGAGATTGTAATTCAAAAACACAACGTGGTGGGGATTTTAATGCAACTATTACCTTTAATTTTTTATATGAATAAGTAGAGTCAATAGCATGATAAAACCAGATAATATATTTAAAATTTTAATATTATTTCTATCTACATTATTCTCAAGTATGTCCTACTCAAGTGGGGGTATTAGTTTAAGTCAAACTAGGGTAGTTTTCGACTCAAATATGAAAAGTGCAAAGTTATCAATAAATAATCAAAGTGAGCGAGTTTATTTGATAAATAGTAGAATTTACGATAATAATAGCTTAGAAGATAATAAAAAAAATAATATTACGGATAGTTTTTTGATTACTCCACCAATATTTAGACTAGAAAATAATGCTCAAAATACATTAATGATAACACCAAATGATTTATCTGCATTACCTTTAGATAGAGAATCAGTTTTTTATATAAGTATTTTAGCTATACCATCTGCAAAAAAGTCTGATGAACAACAAGAAAATTTATTATCAAGTAAAGTTTCTGTTGGAATACGTATGTGGATTAAATTATTTTATCGTCCAGACAACTTAAAATCATCACTTAATAATGAATCTGAGAACTTATTATTTTCAAATGAAAATAATAAGTTGATAATTAAAAACCCAACATCTTACTATATAACAATTGCTATGCTAAACATAAATGACAAACCAATAAACATCAGAGATCAGGGGGCAATGATTGCTCCATTCTCAAGCAATAATTACGTTTATAGCGAAAAGATCAACAAAGTTTCGTGGTCAGCCATAAATGAACATGGAGGTTTAACTAAAACATATAAAAAAGAATACAATAATGACTAATTTTTATAAGAAAAAATATTTTTTTTATTGCTTATTTTTAATGAGCTATTTTTCTTACTCTATGGATAGTGGCTTTCTTTTAGAAGGAACTCGTGTAATTTATTCTGAAAATGCAAAGAATGGCGTTACTTTTAATATAACAAACAATACGGATAAAATATTTTTATTACAATCAAGAATATCAGAGTGGGATAAAATTAAATCCACTGATGAAGTAAAAGGTAATATTTCAAAAAAGAATAATATACATGAATTGCCATTCATCGTTGTTCCTCCTCTTTCTCGTTTTGAACCGGAACAAAAAATGACACTTCACATACAAATGATTAAGGATACTTTACCAAAAGATCGTGAGTCTATTTTTTCTTTATCATTAAAGACGATCCCTAATCAAGAAAAATTAGATAAAAAAAATAAACTGATAATTGCACTGCAAAACAATATAAAACTATTTTATCGCCCAGCTAATTTAATAGAAATGGATTTAAATTCAAAGTTAGATAGCATTCAATTTCATATTAGTGAGAAAAAATTAATAGTAAAAAATACAACACCTTATTACTTAACTTTAAGCAAATTAAGTTCAAATAAGATAAATTTATTGAGTAATGGAGATAACATGATAGCTCCTTTTGGCGAAGTTAATTATTTATCAGATAAAGAGTTAAATAATATTATTCACTGGCAAATTTTAGATGATGATGGTCGGATGTCAAGAATTGCTGAAAGAATTATTAACTAATTAAAAAAATAACTAAATCGACTATAAAAATTGACATGTTAAATTGAGAATTAACTATGATATTTCTAACAACGATTATAAAAAAACAACCAAAAATTATTTATAGATTAACATTTTCTTATTTGTTCGTTATATCTAGTTTTGTTAGTGCAGAAGATTATTTTGATCCTAGCTTTTTAACTTTAAGTGGTGAAAGTAATAATATTGACTTATCTATTTTTTCTAATAAAAATTCAGTTGCTGAAGGTGAATATACTCTAACAGTATTTTTAAATAATCAAGATGTAGGTCAATATTCTCTTACTTTCTTAAAAAACAGGAAAGACATAGTCACTCCAGAGCTTACAACTAAACTACTAAAAAGTTGGGGGGTTGATGTAAATAATATATCTTCTTTAAGTTCTTTACCTAATGATAAAGCTATTAATGAATTAGATAGTTATATTCCACATGCAACAATCAAACTGGATTTGGCAAGATTACGCTTAGATATAAGTATTCCTCAAGTAGCTATGGACCCGAGTTTTGATAAAAATTCAGACCCTAACTTGTGGGACAATGGTATACCTGCAATATTGATGAATTATAATATAAGTGCAGGGCATTCAGATAACGATAACTCTGTAAAAAATGATAATTTATATGCATCTATTCGTTCTGGTGTAAACATTTCTGCGTGGAGATTACGTAGCACAATGACTTATACTCGCTCGAAAACAAGTGAGTCTAATAACCAGCTAAATAGCTTGCAACAGCAAACTCAGTTTTCTGATACGTATATAGCAAGAGATATTAATAATATTCGTTCGTCATTACTAGTTGGTGAATCAACTACAGGTAGTGATGTTTTTGATAGTATACCATTTAAAGGTATTAAATTAGCTTCTAATGAACAAATGCTACCTAGTCAATTAAGAGGATACGCGCCATCAATTACTGGGATTGCAAATACTAATGCGAGAATAACTGTTCGCCAAAATGGCAATGTAGTATATGAAACCTATGTTGCACCTGGTCCATTTAATATTAATGATATCCAACAAGCTGGCTTATCTGGTGATTACGACGTAACAGTCACAGAATCTGATGGCTCTGAACGTCGTTTCATTATTCCTTATTCCGCTTTACCCATGATGTTACGTCCAAAGGGATCGAAATATGAATTAACTATGGGCCGTTATAATGGTTCATTAACTCAAGGCTCTCGAGAATCTGATTTTATTTTAGGTACTGCGGCTTATGGATTACCTAGCGGAATTACTGTCTATGGGGGAACAATCCTCTCAAAAAATTATCAGTCTTATAATTTAGGTACTGGAGTTTCTTTAGGACAGGTAGGAGCACTATCTGGCGATATAACTCATTCTTCTACTAAGTTGATAAACAATAACTCAGAGTCTAATTCAAAGGTTGGCCAATCTTATAGAGTACGATATTCAAAAAGTTTAGACACTACTGGTACTTCAGTAGATTTAACTGCACTGCGGTACTCAACTGAAAATTTTTATAATTTTAATGAATTTAATAGTCAAGGTTATCAGTTAGGAAATGGCGTCAACCCTTGGATTTTGCAACATCGCCGTAGTAGTTTTCAAACTCAACTTAGCCAACAATTAGCTGAATATGGATCATTACGATTTAGGGCAAGTAAAGATGACTTTTGGGGAAGCAATAAAACATTAACGGGGCTATCATTAGGCTACAGTGGAACGGCAAAAGGGGTTAGTTTTGGTTTAAATTATAGTATTGATAGAGTCAAAGATACAAATGGGCATTGGCCAGAAAATAGACAGGTTAGTGCAAACATCAGTATCCCATTTAGAAATTTTTCTTTCTCACAGAATACTTCTATCTATGCAACATCGATGTATATGCAAGATAATCACGGAAAGACCCAAAACCAAGTTGGTGTTAGTGGTAGTATGCTAGATAGTTCAATTTCTTACAGCCTTTCTCAAAACTGGGGAAATCAAGGACAAGTTGCTACTAGTAATGCGAATGTTGCTTATCAAGGAAGCAAAGGTAGCATTAGCTCTGGATATAGCTATAGTAATGATTCTCGTTCAATAAATATGAATACAAATGGAGGAATATTAATTCATAGTGACGGAATTACACTTTCAACTTCAATGGGAGATTCTGTTGCATTGATTAGTGCACCAGGCGCTTACGGTGCCAGTTTAAATAATGGTGCAACTATTATTGACCAACAAGGATATGCAGTTGCTCCATATTTAACCGATTATACAAAAAATAGTATAGGAATTGATCCAACAACTTTACCAGATAATGTTGACCTAATACATTCTAATGTCAATATTTATCCTACTAAAGGAGCGGTAGTCAAAGCTAATTTAAAAACCCGAATTGGCTATCAAGCTCTAATAACGATAATTAATAAAAATCAAACCGTGATACCATTTGGTACCATAGCAAGCTTACAACGCACTAATAATGAAAGTATTACTGGTATTGTCGGAGATCAAGGGCAAGTTTATTTATCAGGACTTCCAGAAAAAGGTAGTCTGCATTTACATTGGGGAAATTCTCCTGATGAACAATGTATCGCTAACTTTAATATTAATGATTCCATAGTAAACAAATTCAACTTAATACATCAAATTAATAGCGTATGTGAGAATAAGAAATAATTTCACTGTGATAAATAAAATTGACTATACATAGATAGGTTTATTATATGAAAAGCTTTATTCATTTTTTACCATTTATAATTTTTATAAATTTTAACTCATATGCCGATATCACAACATATCCTGGTAAAGGAGATGTATTCAATACACCTTTATCAGGCTCTATTAATATTCAAGTTAGCGCTCAAGGAAACTGGGTGTGCAGTCAACCGTATACAGCAGGAATAGTGAGCACTTCCAATTCCCCTTATCCTTCTAGTAGCTATGGAACAACTTCCGATGGCGTATTCGGGCTCGTGTATAAACCTTGGCCTGCAAGCGATACCGTAGTGACATTAAATGGAACAACAACAACGAATAGAACCACTTCTGCAACTGGAGCTGGTATTGTCTCAAATTATCAAGTTAACTGGACTAATGGAAAGCCATCTGCATCATCTAACTACTCAGAATGTCTAACTTCATATCCATGGAACTTGACCCCTACATTCACTAGTGGAAGTAATAGAGGAAGTGGAAGTTCAACTGCGAATTTAGTTGCAACAGTCCATGTTGGACCAAAAGCCGTCAAAGGGGCGACCTATAACCCTACATTATCAAATTTACGTTACTATGTGCGTGATGCTACAAGTGGATTTAACACAGCTAATTTACCAAATGTTACCATTGTTAGCCCAATGACTTGTTCTATATTACCTATAGCTGAAGTTGACTTTGGTATAGTAAATGTAACAGGAAAATCAAATAACGAGCAACTTGCTACCAGTTCAACTGAACTTATAATTAATTGTAATTCTGCTGATTCTCAGACAATTACTGCGAATATAACAACTTCATTTTCAGGAAATTATGTGAATAATAGTCCAACTCAACTTGGAATTTTAAACTCAACCAATGCTGTCATGGGATATATTCGGGGGCAATACTCTACTGAAAAAACTAATTGCGTTTCTAATCCATCAAAAGATATTTATTTTAACAATACAAATAGTAAAGTATTAAATAATATTGGAGTAGGGCAAACTAAAGTACCAATATCTTGGTCACTATGTAATAATAGCACGGGCTTATTTGGTGAGGGTAATGCGCAAGCCACTGTTAATGTATCATGGGATTAATTAATAGCTTATCGTATTATATATTAGATTTAATTTACACTGATTGAAATTCGAGCACAGATATATTACATATGCTGTGCTTGAATTGTATCTTAATAAATTAGAATGTGAGCCCAAGCCGCTTGTTGTGCTCGATAGCGTCCTGGTCGATTTCCTAAAGAGGATCATAGGTAGAGTAGGGGAGAACATAAGCACGCCGTTGTCCTGAGCATCACGGCAAAGCAGCTCCATTATAGGTAACTACTCTCTGTCGAAAAGATCTAGCGCAGTGCGGTCATTCAATTACTTAGCGATAGTTATACCCAAATTCATCTTCCAGACTCGGGTTTATTAGGGATTATCTACGTCACCTTTTTACCTGATTATTCCCACTTTCATCCTTTGGTACTTACGTTGGTATGGTTCGACACCATCGAGCTATACCAATATCACCGATCGCAGCATTCGGTGCTCCTCTCCACGATTTATCTCGATTTTATAAAGAGATAATAGTAGACTTAATCCCGAGATAATTAGAAAATTATCTCGATTATTTTAAATAAAGGTGTAATTTATGCATCACAAATTGGTATTTTTAAGTGTGCTATTTTTTGTATTTAGCTCTATAGCACATTCAACGCAAACAATTGTATTTATTCGACATGCTGAGAAGCCAAATAATGATAGTGGACAGTTAACTTGTAAGGGGTTAAATCGCGCATTAGCCCTGCCTGATGTGCTTATTTCTCAGTTTGGTAAACCAGATGCACTATTTGCCTCTGCACCGAAACAGAATAAGTTAGGTAGCTCATTACGGGCGGTTCAAACAATTACTCCAATGGCGATAAAATTATCATTACCAATTAGTCTGAATTACCACGCTAAGGAAACTAAAAAGTTACAAGACACTTTATTGAGTCGCGAATACGAAAACTCAGTCATTTTTATCGCATGGGAGCATGACAACTTAGTCAAAGCTGCTAGAGATATAATGAAAAATGAAGGTGGAAATCCTGGCGAGATCCCAAAATGGCAAAGTAATGATTTTGATAGTATCTATGTGTTACGAATTAATCACGATAACAGTTCAAAAATTATCACTTTTGAACGCACACAACAAGGTCTAGATAATGTATCAGAACAATGCCCTGAATAAGGGATAATGATAGTAAGTGGAATACTTATAATAAATCCCACATTAGGGCTTAAATCCCTAAAAACTGCGTATTTAACGATTAAGGAAATTGAAGTGATGCGTGCACTACGAAAAGATCTGGGTAAGCAATTTTATTACGAGTATTCCTTAAGAGAGGTGCGTGAAGTGAACAGAGTTTTTGTCTGTAATTCATTTTGAACCGAAAGTTTCAACTTGATTGCTTTTTTGCAGCAGTGTCGATATTTTTGAATATATAGAAATGTTCTCATGACCAACGACGAATATCTTAACTTAGTGAAGAGCGGATATTACAATATTGATTCGCACAATCTATCTTATGTTAAATTGACAATTAAGAAAGCGATATCTTGTTAGTTTTTAAGATGTACTTACGCAATTAATCGCAATTGTCTATAGAGTAATACTTATTGAAAATAACTATATACTTACGACTTTTATTCTTTAGAAGCTCATTTCGGAATTCTTGTTTAGGTAGTAGATAAAGAACTAAAGGCACTTCATTTTCATCAACCTCGCAACTTTTATGGATAAGAACTCGAAAGTAGGTATTACCTGTGTTTCTGATGCTACCACTCTGTTTTTCAAACTCATATGTAAATTTCGGGTTTAATGGCCGGACTACAAAGTATGTTTCTAAACTGACTGTTGGATAAAATAATGGTTTTTTATTCTTATTATCATCATCTGTAATTTCTAAAGATGTTTCACTAATAGTGATTTTATAATATCGTTCAGTATCATCTTTATTTCCCCTATAAAAAATTTTAAAGAACTCTTGTTCTCCCGGTAGTAAAATTTTTTTAAGGGGTGTAAATATTATTTCACCATTTTGAATTGGCTGCCCATGTTCACTACTACCAGGCTTATCTATTTTATATGCAGAAAATGCATATAAGTTTGTTTTTTTTGTATCATTTATATATGGCTTAGAAAAAAACTCCTCTCCTGAATCCATAGAGGATATATCTGAATTTATATATAATGCATACACACTTTTACTAAAAAGCAAAATCAAAGATATTATTGTAATTTTATAATATAATTTTTTTTTCATAGCTAATGGTCTGAACCTATATAAAAAAGTAGGCTACTTAAACGTTATGTAGCCCAAGATAGAGATTATTGAATGTCAGGACCTGTCCAAATAGCCTTAACAGTTACGTTCCCAGTAGCAGAGACTGTTCCTAACCAATCAATTCCATCTAAAGTGAAAAAAGAATTTGATTCATTCATTGGGAAGGACAAATCTAAATTTGTTCTATAAAAGGAACCTAAATCTTGATTCGGCTTATCCCACGGTGTCTCAGCCCATAACGCATTTTTTAGAGAGATTTCATTACTATCACAACTAGCCCTAAATTTTGCATTAGTACCATCACTATTTTTAAACGAAAGGTAAGCAGAAAAAGGGACTTTAAGCTTATCATCATTTGAACTAAATAAACAATATGGCTGGCCTTTAAGGGTTGTCATCGGCCCTTCTACTTTAGCCGTTATAGCATCCGCTTGCCGAGGTCCACTCGTGGTAACAATATAATTAAATTCAATAGGTGGCTCATCGTTACCTACTTTTCCAGTTTTAGACTGATTAGGGTTAAAATCAGCAGGAATAATACTAATACCATAATCTCTCGGCTTTATAATCAATGTATTTGATGGTGTAAATTCATAGTAACCAGATTGCGGAACAGCAGTATTTGTAAATGAAAAAGTAAAAAACTCTTGACTATTAGTGAAGTCAACACCTGATGTAATTAATTGTTTTAAAAAAGTATTAGATAAAAATATTGATACATTTTTATTGTTACTTTTAAAATAATAGTTTGCGGGGTATGTCGTATTATAGTAATACCAACTATTAGTTCCATCATCAGGCCCAATTAATATAGTATTTGCACCTGGAGCAAAAGGTATAAGTGTTCTATTTATAGTCAAAGCTAGTCTAATATTTGCAAATATATCACCTGTTGTTTCGTGATCAATTACTCTACAGATAATACCATTTTGATTTGATATAATACCTATACGACAAAACTGTGATCCAAGACCTATATTAGGATTACCATTACTATCAATAAAAATTTCTTGTAGCGCGCCAGTCGATGTTAACTTTATATGCCCAGACTTTGTTATATTAAATTCATGTGAGGCTATAATATTACCACCAACACTTTGACAAGACTCCCCCTTACTTGGATCATAATCATTATTAGTCATACAAGCTCTGTAGCTATAGTTTTCAACTGAACCTACAGGTAATTGAAGAAAGTACTGATAGGCTGAATCGCTAAATATACCTCGTGCATAGTAAGATTCACCATTTATATTACTTTGTACTATTTTATAAGCTCCATTTTTTCCAATGTATTGAGCAGGCCAGTAACCACTGTTATCTGAACAATAGCCTCTCATGCATCGATTTCCAGTAAATGGCTTATCTATCTGTGAGTTTTCTAACCAAATATCAACATTTCTATTAGCTTGAATTGATGTATTAACATATCCCATGTAACCGAGACTAAGCTGAGAAGTTCCCGCATATTTAGTATATTTATTCGATCCTGAAAAACGAGGGTCCGTTGTTCTTGGAGTAATAAAATATTCGTTATCTACATTATTTTCAACAAAAACATAGCTATTAGTTACATTTGCTCCGTGAGCACTAAACATCATAAAATAATTAACAATAACGCATGTAGTTAATGTTAATTTAAGAATTATTCTCATGAAAAAGCCCTATTACCTTTTTGCTAAGCTAGACTGAGGTTCACAAGTTACCTCTCCGACCCATAATGCTCCCCGAGCTCCCTGAAGATTCAAATCTGCTTCACAAATAGTTTGCTGGTCATCTTGCAATAACGATATAACAGGATATCTAACATCAACATCCATAGAAAATTCACCATTTCCATCAGTTTTTGTGTGACCTATATGATTTCTAATTGAAGCAAATTTAATATATTCGCCATCAGGCGATTTTAGGCGTCCAAAAACAGTTATAAGCTGCCTAACTTCTGGTTGATAAAGAGCAATATTGCCTGGATATAATGTTACAAATTTACTTCTACCAGATACAATATCAAAGCTATCTTTGGATTTACCGTCATTCATTAGTTGTATGTCATAATCCGAATAAGGAGATAATGGAATGAAAGTATTTTTTCCACTGATAGGATAGTTTTGTCCATTGACTTTAGCCATCATACTTCCATTACCTTTTATATCTGAGTTAATAATGACCCCTGATTTACCTTGTTGTCCACTTGGTGTTATTACCCCATCACTATATGCCAAAGATCCACGTGATGTTAAATTCCCATTAATACGATTATTATCAGGTCGGTTAATTGTAACTGTACCTGAATTATATTTCATATCATAGGATGCATAACCTAATGTTGAAAAATCAGATTCGCCGTTATCTTTATCACGGACTAATTTAGAAACAGAAAGCCCTGCATTCGTAATAATAGAATCTTCAAAGTTCTTATTAGCATATATATTTGCTTTAATATTTCCATTTGTGGATGATACCCCTGTACTTAGCCACGTAGAAAGAGGTAATGAAAAGTCAAGATTAATATATTTTTCATTCGTACTATTCTGATTATCATAATGATAGCGTTGAACCCCTGCCCTTAATCCAACAGTCCCATAGCGGCCAGAAAATAAAGTATTAGCGTATTCATAGTTAATTGAATCACTTCCTATGCGGCGATCTTTAGTATTACTAATAGTAAATGAGCCGGTTCTATCAATAATTTTGTCGAAATTAATTGTCCCGCCATAGGAATAACTATCAGCATCATATAGAGGTAAATCACCTTTAATTGTCGTTTTTTCTTTCGACGCCCATAAAGATCCATACCCCTCAGGGATATTAATGGATATAGTCGCAATATTTCGATGACTACCGTGATTTTCTAGCATGCCCTGCCAAGATACTGAAATATAATTATTTAAAGATGCATTCACACTTGTTTCTTGAACAACAAACTTATCGAATCCATAGTTTGACATCTGAAAACGAATTCCAGATAAGACAGGAAAGTTGTAACCAAATGAAGCGCCGGCTAAATAGCTTTTTTCAGGTGACTGACTATGAGTGCCCTCCCCTCTTACATAATTTCGCTTATCAAAGTCAACATATCCACCATAAATTTCCCAATTTAATTTATCAAAATTACCGGTTATTGCACCGAATGACTTGTTAATGGTTTGGTGTTGAGTTGTCACAACCTTACCATCAACAACTGTTTCAATTGTTACTTCATATATCCCATAAGGTAGTACACTAGTATCAATTTCAAAATTACCCATTGGAAAATTTTGAATGTTTAAGAGCTTACCTTGGCGATAAATACGTACTTCACCAGGACTATTTAAAAATGCATAAATTGGAGTTAAGGATTGCTGTTTATTATTAACTAAGCTAGATGAGTTATTCCCAATAGATGCTGCATATATTTTACTGCTACTTAATGCAGTTAAACTAGCAATTGATTGTAAATTCCATGTACTCATTAGGCCTAACGCAAAACGAAATCCATTAAAATCACGCTCATACATTGCACGATAAAGTTCAACGCTCGAATTAGATTTTCCGATACTGTAGGCTGAAGCATTGACATTAAAATGATGCTCTGCTGCTGCAAATATGGTATCTAAGTTAAAATAACTGCTAGATGAATCTTTCGAATCTTTAACTCGGCTTTGGAATACACCTAAATCATAATTAGCAACTGCTGATAATGAATTAACGGAAGAATCACCTAATACTGATTGCCTATCGCGTACTTTGGGTGCAAAAGCCGCTTTGTCAACATCTAATGATAAATTAAAGGTAGAAATATTTAATTGAAGAATAGCATTATTTTCAACTACTATATTATTCTTATCATTGAAAATTACGTTTTGCTGATTTTCAAGTTTCTCTGTTAGTAAAGTATTAAGCTTTGCGCCTTGTTCATTTTCGATAAGGTGAATGCTAGCTAATTTTATTTTATCTTTTTCAATAACAATGACAGCATCAGCAATTTTGCTTTCACTTTGATTTTTTTTAGTATCATCACTTAATCGTAAAAAAACAGGTACGGACATTCCTTCCTCTAGTGCGCTTACAAATGCAGGAGGAATAATATAGCCACCAATTTTTATACTTTTAATTCCGTTAGCATTAATTGAATTCGAAAAAATAATACTCAATATTGATAAAGCAATAGCACTCTTACGCATAATTTAAGTCCATTCTTAATTATTTGACAACAATGAACTCTCCTTTGTGCCAAATACCAACGCTTGATTTTTTATTTTTGATATCCACAAACTGTAATTTAACGGCTAAATGTGGCATGAGGTAATAACGTTCGCGACAAATACCGTCTACTCCGTACTTTTGTTTTTCTGTTAAACAAGGACCCGAAGCTACTACACGGAATGAACTATTGCCAATATTGGATACTTGTGAACTGTTAAATTTATAATTAAAATTTTCAATTCGTGGTGCAACAACAAGAATTGTACTAATAGTAGCTGATGTTGTTGCTGACGCTGACTTTGAACTTTGTGTCACCCCACTCTCACCAATAGGATCATCTTTCCAATTTAATCGATAATAACGTTCTTTATCATCCCTTGGGCCTTGATAAATAATCTTAAATACATCCTTCGCCTTACCAGGAAGGATTAAGTTAGCCGGTGTTGATAAAATTTCATTAGGGTCCTTTACAGAAATAACTTTTCCATCTTCAAGAGGAGAGTCAATTTTTTCGATTGTTAAATTAACTAGTCTTGCCGTATCAACCGTATTTTCAATTTCTTTTGCTAGTGTATCTTCATCGGATGATATTATTTCAGTAATATTACCTACATTAACAGCAAAGCTGTTTTTCAATGGAATAATTGCTAATAAAATTAATGCAAATATTATTTTTTTCATAATCAAAAACTTCTATTTATAGAAGATAAAGATATTATTTCCCTATAATATCTTTATCTTATTGTCAATTATATAATATAGGGATAATTAAGGAGCTGGAGCTGGAGTAAAAGTACCATCCCAAGTTGCAGTAAATTGAACTTTAACATCACCATCCCATGTACCGTCTGTGAGAGAGTTAAAGTCTGTAGCTGCACCTGCAGATTCTGCATTTGCAATTACAAAAGTAAATTCACCACGGTCTGTTGCACGGTCAGAGCTATTATAGACACCATCAGCAGCTAAATTATCTAAACCAGAAGTTAGTCCTTTAGATGTATCAATTAATACAGTATCGGTATCTTTAGTTAAATCTTCCCCGTTCCATTTAACGCCAACTGTTAATTTAGAGTCATCAGTTGTTCTTGCTAATGTATTAGCGATAATTTTAGATGCTAATTTAAAGTCTGTAGCACCAGACTGGCCTTGGATAGCAATATCAAATGCACCATTTTGCTGATTGAAGCTTTTTTGACCTTCTGCATAATTAAATGTAAGACTTTTCAATGGCGTTACAACTAACATACTGGTTGTATCTTTGATTGCAGTAGCTTGCCATGTCGCAGTTGCTTGAGCAGTACGAGTTTCAGCATTAGCAACGGTAGCAAAAGAAGCAGCAATAACTGTTGATAATAAAACAGTTCCCAATTTTTTATTTAACATATTATTCTCTCTAATTTAAATGAATAACAAAAATTAATTACATAGTATAAAAAACACTTTTAACCGTGCTTTTTATAAAATATAATCAATGTGTTTTAAAAAAATAATTCAAAATATATAAATTTAAGAAATGTGCGTGTTATTTCTGATTGACTCAAACTCTATATACTTAAATAGTTCAATCCATTTTTTGTCCAATACAAACAAGTACTGATCTAACTGATCTAATGTTAGTGATGTAATTCCTGTTTCGTAACGAGATACCTGCTGTTGACTGACATTTATTAATTTAGCTATCTCTTTACCTGATAAGTTTTTATCTTTGCGAGCTTTTCTTAAAAAACATCCAACCCTACTACTTATTATATTATTTTTCATATAACACCTAACTATAAAAACTTAATTCCCGCATATTTAACTCTCGTTAATAATAAATATATTAAAATAAGAGTAAAAGCGTTATTTGCAATCAAAAGTAAAAAAATGATAGGCAAAAACAATCAATCGACGATAGAAAAGCAGAAATGCGAAAGTAAATACCAGTTTTACGCGTAATTGGAGTGTTTTTAGGTTTTATAAGCGCATGATTAGTAAATTAAATTAGATATTTCGATTTTTTTTGTATTTTTTAGGTGAAAAATTATTACTTATAATATTTGTATGCTTATAATCGCTATACATAAACATGAAATTAAATATAATATTACATTTTATTACAATTAAAACAAAAAATAATATTTTTAACTTGTATTTTAACACATTAAACGAGTTCAAGTTAAAGTAAAAAATGAAGAATTGAAATCTCAATTAGAGAACAATTTACGTATCTAGACAAAATAGCGCTAGAAAATAAGAAAAATCTTAACTTTATATATAAAAAAGTAAAGTCAAATTTTATTAAACAATATAAATACCCCACTAATTATTAAATTAATTAACAAAAATCAATGTAACTAGTAATCTTCATTTTTTAACAAGGAATTAGCAACAAGATTAAATATAAGATAAAAGCTACTAATTGACTGTTGAAATAAAATATAGAATGAGATATTAATTGGGCTCATTAACATAATTTAGATTTTCACTAAAATAGTGATGTACAAATCATAGAAAATGAGTGGCTACCGATTCAATAAACAGCAATAAATCTTTATTTGTAGTATTTTACATACTCTACAAACGACATCTGATTATTGGAGCCGTGCCTGTGTTCACGTTGTAGAGCATTCTATATACTCAAAAACACCCATTTGCACTTATTCTTGTGCTTAGTTGACCTTTTGCTTGATTCTTTCCAGTTTTTATAATGAAAAAAAATCTCTGCAACAGCGTTGTCATAGCAAATAACTCTACGACTCATGCTTGTTATCAGTTCATATAATAATCACTGGTATATAGGCTTTCTTCATCCGAGTATACAAGTACATTCTTTATAGGTGAACACAGCCATATCCCCATAAATACTGCATCTAAAACGTGGTCTTTCATCATTCTGCTTTTGATTAACCAACCGTGCGTCTAAGAAGCAAGATATCCTATCAAATGAACACTAAATATTTTACACATGCTTAGAACCGGATAACATGTTGATTGACTTTAATAAAGGTGTACTTCAGTCGAACTGGATTGGGAAGTACACTGCGACTTTCTCTTATATATCTCGCTTATTAGTGACTCTCTGTAACTATTTTTTTAGTTGGCGGATGATAAGATATAGTTTGATATTGCGACAAGTCTGAGCCATAACATTTAATCCATATATAAAGATCATGTGTTGTTGTCTCTATTCAGTTAGCAACACTGGCTACGAAGTACCTATCTTCAGTTAACTTTTTTACAGCTTCTATTTTAAATTCTTCAGATATCATTTACTGCCTATAAAGTCCTTTCTTTTGCTATGTTATCTACCTCAAAGGTGTTTATTAAATCGGTAGCTAATCAATTCGATCATTTTCAATAGATAACAACTCCATGCATTATCATACTCAATATAAAATGTATGTTCACAAACAAAATAGTGAAATATTATTTTGAAAAACATTAATTCCACGATATAAAAATAACAATTTGATTTGAAAAAAATCTTTACGCAGAATTTTATTGCGCAGCGATATAAAAAGGAGTAAATGTAATGAATAAATACAAAGTGTAAAATAATGATTCAAAATGTAACAATGGGAGGGAGTATGAAAAAAGCTGACCTCATATCAGTAACTGCAGGAGTGAAGTTAAAAAAACTTAGAATAGAGGCTGGTTATAAAGTATCTGAATTTGCAATACAAATTCAAAGAAGCGAACAACAACTTGTACGTTATGAATCAGGTATAACCAAAATTGACCTAGGAACACTGTTTTTGTACCTAAAAGCCTTAAATGCAAATGTGTGCGATTTCATGCAATCTCTATCTTTGGAATATGAAGAAGAGAAAGCTCAAAACCACTTTTGCATATATAAAGAAAAAGATAAATTCGTTAGTCTACTTGCAGATATTAATTATTAAATTTTATATAGAAGCACCTTAACATAAGGTGCTTCTATCATAATCACTAAACAGTAATTAATAGAATAAGCATTTTGGGTTCGAAATGATATAAGTAATTGAATATATTAAATAATATATACCAGCACTTTACTAGATTAAATATCATTCATCGAAAGAGACAAAACTTCTTAACTAGAAAAGCAATTATAAAGAGTTATCGAAGAGCAGGCTAATGCAACAATGTAATAATTTACTTTCAACTAAAGTACGTCTTTACTAGAATCAGCCACATACTGAGCCAATTCGTCATTCTTTCAATTTTTTTGCGTTCACCTTAGCTGCTATTATGTATAGCTCCTTACTTCTCAGACTTATTAAATGATTCTAGATAGGAGCAACTGGCTTTTATAGCTATAGAAAGATAGTGTAATCACTATTATGCAGAGTTAAACCAACAGCCCTCAGTCCAGTATGAAAATGCGTTGTAGTGGTTTTAATAGTCTTTATTCATTGTGTTCTCCTGATAACAACTAATAATATCTAATTAATGTTAGTTGTTAAATTGAACAATAACTTAGGTAACAAGCAGTAAGAGATACATCATATGAATCAGATTTATTCTTATTTAGTCATTTTTTTAGTCGCTTTAGTTTCATATATAGGGGGATTATTAACACCCGTTTCATCTCACAGTAAATTGGAGCCTGAAGCTCGAGTTAAAGAATCTGTTCTTGATTTATTATCATATCCTGCAGCAGCTAGCTTCAGAAATATGAGTTACTATAACTTTAGAAATGATAGTCATGGTCGTGAAATGGGTTTTTATTGCGGAGAAGTCTTTGGATTCAAAAATGAATTGCCTTATGGATTCAAACGTTTTTTTGTTAGGACATTAAAACATCCTGATGGTGATATAGATATATCAATCCCAATGGCTGAAAAAATTGACGATATGTTATCACAAGATGAATTTGATAGGCTTTGGGATATTCATTGTGTCAAACAAAATGATAAATTAACTATATATTGATTTGATATCAGTTATATATTTATCTAACCATCACCAAATAAGGAATGAATGTAACTCATTGATAAAATAAAAATTATTTTAGTGTGATGTGTTGATTTCATGCTGAAATCACCAAAGTAAAAGTGCTTCATTTTTATAAAACTCAATGTAAAGAGAGCTAAGCCCTATTTTCTATGCAACAGTTATGTTTATGCCTCATTAATTTTTACGTTGAAAATCACATTTACTATATATTCTTGTGAATTAGCTACTTTTGTGACGCCAGCAATTCCTGTAGCGCAAAACCTTTCTCTGCCTGGTGAGTTGCTAACTCTACTAATGTAAGCGCTCTTTTAGGATCACTTTTATTTAAACGATTAAAACGTGCTCTTGGTTCATTACATCAGCTAAGGATTGTGTTGGCGAGCGAGAATCAAGTACTAATGGCACTTTATCAGTCCCTTCACGACGAGTGTCGAGTCGGTATAATGACCAGAAACCGCTTGTGATTAATGCTTTCATCTGGTCATAACTATAAGCGAATTATAACTATGCTCTTCGTATGGCTATATGCGATGATCAGTGATGGTCCCAGTATAGTTAAAGATACATTCCAATTCTTTTGCCATTTGGTAACGTGACATCGATAGAAAGTTCACCACTTAAAGCTTTAATATCGTGCTTCAGCGTCAAAAGCTTAGGGTCGTTATCAACATTCTCAAGCTTAGTAATAGAAGGTTGTGAAACGCCCAGCGATTGAGCTAGCTCTGTTTGAGAAAGGTTAAGTTCCCCTCTAATTTTTGCCAGTGCTCCGGGGGATTGTTTCGCAAGCAGTTTATCTAAGGTTGATATATTATTTCTGATGCTCTGATAGATGTACTAAATATTCGGGCTTGTTGCAAATTATATATTTGCGAGTTTTTTACTCAGTGTTATTGAGTACTTTAAGATAAAACGGTCTCTACATTGAATAATCGATTCATAAAGGTAGATCGCTCCCCCACCCGAAATTGAGGTTCCCCACGACGTAGTCATTGATCAAATTGACCTTTATTCAGTTTTCGCAACGTTTCAATCTCTTGGAGGGTTGACTACGCACGCTTTGCTGATTTGAAATCACCAGTCGCCACAATCAATTTTTAAATCGGGGTGTGATCTGATTGTTGAGAGTTTTAATTTGGCGTTGTTTTACGACAGCCCGGAGTTTCTCTTCTTTAATTAAGCGAGCCATGGCGTAACCGTAAGCAGTATGCTTATCAGTGTTTAAGGTTTTTGGTTGCCGCTCAGCGGTGTAAGGTTTTAATTCGCGTTTGAGAAATTCATAGGCGACATACCGATAACGTTTAGGTGAAAAATAAACATCCAGTGTTTCTCCGTATTTATCATTGCACGGTAAAGGAAAAACCATTTTCCGTTCACTTTGACGTAGGTTTCATCGAGCTACCAAGAGGAAACAGCACGAATAAATTGATATTTTTTGAGTTTTTTACGGAAAATGGGGTATATTCAATAAACCAACGATAAATCGTTGAATGGTGAACTGGGATCCCTCGTTCAGCCAGAATATCATTGACGTTGGCATAACTTAACGGTGTGGAGCTATACCAACGTAAGCATCAAAGGACTATGGTTGACCCAAAATGTTTCCATTTAAACTCGTTTAGTGGCATGAGTTTATCCTAATGCGATGATCAATACCGTGAGTGTTTCTCACTTAGGTCATTTTTATAACAAGCCCGTTAAAACATCAGGTTGTCTAACAATAATCCCTTTTTTGCAATTCCAGGAGCTGTTAAAAACTCATCAAATAGTCCTCTGTAGGCCATATCGGGTATGGAGGATATCAATCGATATCTTCCCCTCCCCCGACTTCTTCTGGCAAGAGTGACTTATCACTAGCCAGCTTGACTATAATGTCTAATATTTTCTATCTGAATGCAAAGCTTAATAGCATGTTGGATAAAGTAAATACTTCGTGATTGTTTGGCGAACAAGGGGGTTGTTTTATTACGAATAAATGACTGTAAAATTATAATTCATTGTTTATATTGATTTAATTTTCATATTATTATTGGCGAAATACGGTTGGTTTCGATATGCTATTTCGCAGTATGTTGGCTGGGTAAATGGAACGCCTCGACATTTACGGCAAGGCGTAGCCACATTGTTCTATTTATTCTTTACTTTTTTCTTGAACCATTTTAGATAGCTTTAGCTTTATCAAGCGTTCAATCTCTTGAATAACGGTTTGATTAAGCCTATTAAATTCAAAACGTACTTTTCTACCGTTTCCACTGTAGCTAATACGGGCATATTGATCCTTATTATTGAATTCGACAATATCAGTGGTTTTCCATGCTGAAGCGGACTTAGTTTTGTCTGTCATCAACTCTAAAATAGTTGATAAATCGTTTAATATATTTTTTTGTGTTTCTTGGATATTTTCGATTACTAGGCCTTTACGACTATCTCTGACCTCTTTGCAGAGTACTGCTAAATCTATACCCTCTTTATTTGTATTACTTTGGATTTTAGAAAGACGTGCATAAAATGTATTAGGTATTCCTTCGCAGTCAGGAAATAAATTAACTAAACGTACATCAATTAATGCTGCCTGAATACGTTTACGAACTGATTCAGTACTTATACCAATATATTGAGCTAACTGTTCATTAGTTGTGAAGTTATTATCCTCCATTAGCTTTTGATACTGTAAGCCTACCTCGCGGTAAGATAGCTTTCGAGAGCTTTGCGCAGCACTAATGATAGAAAAAATGTCTTCATTGGATATGTCGTTTGGTAAAACCCATAATGGCAGGTCGATAGATAATTTTATGCAGCAATAGCGACGTCGACTTCCTTCAATTAAGTGGTAAATACCATTCTTTCTGATAGCAATACCTTCAGTATCCACTCCCCGTTGTTTTATTTGTTCCAGAATATCGCCCATGGAGTTCTCATCCAATGCTTCCTGGTTACGTGGATTAAGAGAATGAACAACAGTTTGTTCAGAGACTTTATCCCCTGAGACTATGATGTGTTCAGCATCAACTTTTCGCCCGTCTTTCAGTGTAAAGGTTCTTTTGGTGATATTCCCTCCTTTTAAAGAGGGGAGTCCATTTCTCTGCTCAAAACGTGTTTTCTTCGAATTTCCTAAATACATATCTTTGTTTGTGCCTCTTTCTACATCAGTCATCCGGATTACTCACTTTTTGCAGAGAAACTTTTGATTTCATTTATGAATTGTTGATACACCGAATTTACTGACATTTCGGCTATATCGAACTGTTTTGCAGGACATAAATCCTCTGATTTTTTGATATCTAGGACTGTCCTGCCCCTTTCTGCTGCAGCAACAAAAGCCTCTGAATGTTTTATATTAGTTGTCATGAATTTGTCTTGTACGGTACGTACAAGCTTGTTTAATGTTCTAACTTCATGTTGGCTTTTGTCATCGACATTAACAGCTAGTACTTTCATCCATTTGATATTTTCTCCCTTAGATGGCAGCTGCTGTAAACGAGCACCAATCGTTAGCATATAATTTGTTGTGGAAGCAAAGTCATACTCACGCGGTGTTATTGGGACGAGTAGTGCGTCAGCAGCTTCATTTGTTGACCATATGATTGGCGAGTCTTGTGGTGGGGTGTCTATAAAGATAAGGTCATAATGCTCTTTTAGAACAGGAATGACAATATCTCTAAAACGAGTGAGAAGCTTATTCCGCTCATCTTTGCTTAAGCGCCAGTATAGGTCAGTAAATCTATCATCTGTGGGAAATGCTGTAATAACATCCATATTAGGGAGATGTGTACTGAATGGAATATTAGCGATGATATCCGCCTCAGAATAACCTGCTGATATATATTGAGAATAATCACCATCAGGTTCGTATTTAGCCAGCAAAACATCAGTAATTGTCAGATAAATATCGTCATCATTAGTGGATCGGATAAGATTATTTCCGATTGATCCTTGAGGGTCTAAGTCTACGATGCAGCAGCGGGCGTTTAGGTTTAGATCTAATGCAGCCGCTGTTGCAATTGTTGCTGTAGTTGTACTTTTGCCTGTTCCACCTTTATGGTTTTCTATGACGATCACTCTTGGTTTATACATATCTGAGTAACGATGAGCACCTAGTTCTTCCATGATCACTTGAATGTCGAATCGAGTATAAAGATGGTTTTTATTTTGAAAAATAGGTTCGCCAATGATTTTCTTAGCCTGCATTTCAGTTACAATCTTTGAGAATGTATTGCGAGATTTTCCAAAAAAATCAGCCAGAGCTGTTTTGTTTAAGCAGTGGTTATATATAAGCCTGTCCAGACCATCTACTTGTTCATCAGTAACTTTAATTGTATTTACTTCAGCGATAGATTCTTTTAGTGAAATTTGTTCAGCTTTCATTCGCTGACCAATTATTAGTATTTGATCTAAAATTGACATTGATTATCCCTTGATTATTTTTTTACATTATTGATGTAAATTGAGCGCATAACAAGTAAATATTGCATTTCAGTGCACAAAATTAAAATTTACGCTTGGTTATTTGACAGTGATATCTTGGCGAACAAGGGGGTTGTTTTTACGGGGAGTAGAAAAGTTTTTTTGTAAAGCCTGTCATAACAAGGGATACGGTATAATTTTTTTTGATGTGCTCCACACCCTATAGGACGTAGATTCTTACAAAATTCAGACTTCAGTCTGACTCACCTCGCTGGTTTCCTGCTTCAACAGGTGGCTTGATTGCATCCTCCCTCCACAGGTAAGCAGGGCATATCCTATCGCTAAGATGTTACATGCTCAAATTATTTGCTCACGTTCGCTTGACCGTAAAGTGGTGGATTACGAGTTAGTTCGCCAATTGGTGTGTGTTTGCTGAACGTGCAGCAGAAAAACTGTGTGAAAAAAAACAGTATTGTCGATTAGTGACATTGTGGGTGCAGAGTATCTTTTTTCTCATCATGATTCTCACTATTATCTGCAAGAAGCCCAAGCACTCATTTATCCCACATAAGATACGCGCAATATTATTCAGGCGCAGTCACTTTGTTTGACCGACTTTGGCTTCCGAATGCGAAATATATTAAAAGTGACATATTACTCAGTGAATTTTTCCCTTCAGGGCAAGTGCAACTGAATTTATTTGAGAGTGGCCATAGTTTTAGTAAAACTGGTGAATAGATGCAGACGATTGACCAAATTAGTCGCGGAAAAGGTGCTATATGGTTTGCAGGGCAGGGTATTCAATCGCAATCCGTTTTGTGGAAAATGAACAAGCAATTTCTCTCACCTTGCTGGATAAATCGGATATCTGATATTCCCCGCGTTCGCTGCTAATTATTCCGTTGTATTAGCTCCGACTTGAGCTAACTGTTTTTACTTGCAGCACACAATCAATTTTGACAGCCTGCTTTGAGCGAAAAGCGGACGCCCACATAGCGGAACAGGCGTCCGATATTTTGAAGTGGGTAGATTACTTAACCCGCTTCCCCGTTTCGTCAATGACCTTCTCGCCATCCTCTTTGGTTAACGCTCCTTTCTGACCTTCCGGTAGAATATCCAACACTATTTCTGAAGGGCGGCAAAGACGAGTGCCAAGCGGCGTAACGACTACCGGCCGATTAATCAGGATCGGATGTTGAAGCATAAAATCAATCAACTGCTCATCACTAAATTTCTCTTCATCAAGACCCAGATGTTCATAAGGGGCAATATTCTTACGCAGTAATTCACGCACCGTAATTCCCATATCTGAAATAAGTTTAATCAGCTCATCACGGGTCGGTGGCGTATCGAGATAATAAATTATCGTTGGTTCGTTGCCGCTGTTACGGATCATCTCTAGCGTGTTGCGAGAAGTACCGCAGGCAGGGTTGTGATAGATGGTAATGTTGCTCATATCTGTATCTCATTACAAAGTGATGGAGAGCCGCAACGCCAGCGCGGCCAAAGTGACCAACAGCACCGGAAGAGTCATGATAATGCCGGTGCGGAAGTAATATCCCCAGGTAATCGTTATATTTTTCTGGGCAAGCACATGTAGCCAAAGTAGGGTTGCCAAACTGCCAATCGGGGTGATTTTCGGGCCTAAGTCGCAGCCGATCACGTTGGCATAAATCATCGCCTCTTTGACGACGCCAGTCGCCGTACTACCATCAATCGACAGCGCGCCAATCAGCACTGTCGGCATATTGTTCATCATCGACGACAGGAGCGCGGTCAGGAAACCGGTGCCAAACGTTGCTGCCCATAATCCCTTTTCTGCCAGCAGGTTTAATACACCAGACAGATACTCCGTTAACCCTGCATTGCGGAGCCCATAAACCACCAGGTACATGCCCAGCGAAAAAATAACGATCTGCCATGGCGCACCGCGCAGGACTTTTCCGGTGTTGATGGCATGACCTCTTTTCGCCACTATAAACAGTACTGCTGCGCCAGTAGTCGCTATCGCGCTGACCGGGATCCCCATAGGCTCCAAAACAAAGAAACCTACAAGCAGCAATAACAGGACAATCCAGCCCACCCTGAACGTTGCCGGATCTTTTATCACACTGGCAGGAGTCTTCAGTAGCGAAACGTCATACGTCGCCGGAATGTCCCTGCGGAAAAAGAGATGCAGCATGACCAGCGTGGCCGCAATCGCTGCCACATCTACGGGGATCATAACGGAGGCATACTGAGTAAAGCCCAGATCGAAAAAGTCCGCCGAGACGATATTCACCAGGTTAGAAACAATGAGCGGTAGGCTGGCCGTATCTGCTATAAATCCTGCGGCCATCACAAAGGCTAGTGTTGTGCTCTTGCTGAATCCCATTGCAAGCAGTATTGCAATCACAATTGGTGTCAGGATCAGCGCGGCGCCGTCATTGGCGAACAAAGCAGCGACAGCGGCACCGAGCAACACTATCCAGGTAAACAGCAGGCGACCACGCCCGTTACCCAAGCGGGAGACGTGCAGTGCGGTCCACTCAAAGAAGCCGGCCTCATCGAGCAGCAGGCTGATGATAATGACCGCAATAAATGCCGCTGTCGCGTTCCAGACAATATTCCAGACAACGGGAATATCAGTGATATGGATGACACCAGTTACCAGCGCCAGCATAGCCCCGATACTCGCACTCCAGCCAATGCTCAAGCCTCTGGGTTGCCAGATCACTAGTATCAGCGTCAGTAAAAATATACTCCCTGCCAAAAGCATCTCAGACTCCTTTATATATGATTATGTACATGTGTTTTCTTTTCTTAACAGGAGGTGCAGGCTGATTTATCCAGCCATTCACGCACATCCTCTCGCATACACTGCCAGGACGTTGTGATTGTCTCAGCGGCCCATGCCGGTATGTGGGGTGACAGACGATAGTGGATCCATTTGCCTTCACGACGATCTAGAACCAACCCAGCCTCGCGAAGAATAGCCATATGTCGCGAGACTTTGGGCTGCGATTCGGAAATGGTTGCGCAGATATCACAGACGCATAGTTCTCCCGACTCCTGGAGAATCATGACGATGGCGAGCCGGGTTTCATCCGACAGGATTTTGAAAAGCTGAACAGGTTGTAGCATTTTTCACTCCGTTTCCTTTAGAATATACATATGGTAAATCATATGTGTTAAATTTGAAATCATCTGATATCTCCGGAGTAGAAAAATGGAACATTTTCCAGCTCTAAATAGTGAATACTTTGATCAACACATCGCCGAGCGCCTGCACATGCACGAGCCGCCGCGGATTCTGATCCTATATGGCTCAGTTAGAGAGCGCTCCTGCAGCCGCTTTGCTGCGGAAGAAGCTGGTCGTCTGCTGACAGCGATGGGCGCAAAGGTAAAACTCTTTAACCCCTCAGGTTTACCCCTGCCGGATGATGCGCCAGATACGCATCCTAAAGTCACCGAGCTGCGCGGTCTGGTCAGATGGTGTGACGGGATGGTGTGGAGTTCTCCGGAACGGCACGGTGCTATGAGCGCAGTTATGAAGGGGCAGATTGACTGGATACCCTTAAGTGAAGGCGCGGTTCGTCCTTCGCAGGGCAAAACACTTGCGGTAATGCAGGTCTGCGGCGGTTCACAGTCCTTCAATGCTGTGAACCAGATGCGTATTCTGGGTCGCTGGATGCGGATGTTTACGATCCCCAACCAGTCCTCTGTAGCCAAGGCAAGAGTTCGACGATAACGGACGAATGAAACCTTCTTCATGGTATGACCGCATCGTCGATGTAGCCGAGGAGCTGTTTAAAGTCACGCTGCTGCTTAAGGGACAAACCGATTATCTTGCAGATCGTTACAGCGAGCGAAAGGAGAGCCATCAGGAGCTTTCATCCCGTGTAAATCAGGACAAAATATAACTTATGTTTTTCGTGAATCCATACTGGCTGAGCTTAATAACGTCTGCTATTGGCACTGAGCTGCCTATCAGATTAGTTTCAGAACTATATAGTACCTGTGTCAGGTTAAATCTGAACTAATACAGTCCATTGATTAACTATTAATCAATGGACTATTTTCTACCGATATCATTCACTTGTTCCAACTATTCACATCCGATTAGAAAGTTATCCACTGATTTTGTGGATACGCCTTTTTTGAGTTTTGAGGCAGCGGCTTAATTCTGGCATTGAACCAGGATCAAGCCGAACACCGGATTAACACCATTTAAACACAGTTGACGCAGGTTTCCCGTACACTTTCACTCGCGCGCTTTTTTGTAGCGCGTTCACTGGCTCGCCAAATGTGAAAAATGGGGATAACCGGCTCGAAAGGTCAACCGCTACGCCTTTTTACGTTAACGGGTGGCGCAAAGGGCAGGGGGAAAGTTCCCTTTGGGAGTAGTTCCTGATTGACAGCTTAACGTTGTTTAGTTCTAAAGCCGACTTGCTGTTCGCTTACCTCGTTGCAAGTCGGATGCTGCCATTTTCATCATTTATGCTATTAATCGCTCGTTGTGCCATATCCTTGTCCTAAAACATAGCCTCACCTCGTCATACCGCAAGGATGAAGTGAACTCCACCAAAATTCTTACCGCTACGCTTTCCAACAATTTAGCCTCCGTCCTTGCCTTCTTCCTAGTCTTGGCTCTGTACGGTCTTTGTAGCTCTAGAATCCAACGAAAGAGGGGGAAATCCTACTGACGAATGATCAGAAAGTCGATTTGTTACATTACATTGCGCCATTAACTCGACTATTGGATTTGTTCAAGGGGGATATTTCATCGGAGTTATATTATGAAGAAATCACACTGCACAGTGATACTTTCGATTCAAGCAGTATTTTTATCAGGTGCGCCGTAAAACCCCGTCCTTTAGGGCGGGGAGGATGTCAACTGGACTCCTCTTAATCTAAGCTCATATTTTTTCCATGTAGCACGAGATTAAATCAAGCAAGACCTCATTTAATATAGGTTGACAAAATAAATTGTCGTTATACAATGTATAACTAAATAAGGAGGGAACAATGAGAAAAAATTTAACAAAAGCTATAAGACTTAATAATGAAGAGCTATCTTTATTTGAGTCATATGCAAATGCCAAAGGTTTGACCTTTAGTGAACTTTGCAAAAGTGCAATTATTGAAAAAATTGAAGATGAAATTGATTTAAAACTAGCAGAAGAAGCTTACGAAGAATACCTAAACGATAGTGAGACATTAAGCCATAAAGCTATCTTTGACCCGCTTTGAGGTAACTATGCCTCATTATAGAATTGAATATACAAAACGGTTTCAGAAAGAACTAAAGAAAATAGATCGATGCCATCAGAAAATCATACAGAGTTATATTGAAAAAAATATAGATAACAGTATTAACCCTCGATTAATCGGTAAAATATTGAAGGGAGATAAGGCTGAATTTATCCGTTATCGCATAGGTGATTACCGTTTAATCGCAACCATTGAAGATGAACGATTAGTCATACTCGCATTGTCTATTGGTCATCGAAAAGATGTCTATAAACACTTTTAACTTCAGCTCTATTGTGGCCAGTCATTGACTTGCTTAAGGCTGGCCATGAAATTATCCTTTTCGATAGTCGATTTTATTATAAAAGATAACTATTCTTAGAACGGACTCATTCAATTGCTATCACATAGATATGTAAATTTAAAATATAACGTTTGCTACTGATATGCTCACAACCCCTGTATAGCCGTTTTTTCTATTATTGCACTACAATCACCAACAATATTACTCATGAGCTGGCTAATGTGAAATAGGGTGAAAAATTGCCCCATGTCCCTTCACTTAACTAAAGAGCCATAAACACCTCTCCTAAAAAGGCTATCTAAAAGTTTGAACACAAAGAGCTAACAATTTCGCAAACAAATCCAAATCAACTTTTTCATAATGCTCAATCGCCTTAAAATAAGTATTTTTAAGTCAGCGCACTGTTTTACACTGTTTTCTAATGAAATAGCTACCGTTTGAATAAAATCACGATAGTAAGAAAGTAATCGTCAGCTGAGGAGATAATCGGCCGATCAAAGCACGAAATGCCGTGCTGTTAGGTCTCGCTTGCTATCCGAAGGACAGATACGATTGCGGCTTTGTGGGACCTTGTTCGATTTACGAATGGCATTGGAGTGTAGGCGACCGCTCGAGGATACCGAGCTATCGTAGTACTCCATAAGGGGCATTTTATTTTTATGGTTAACTAATTTTGATTCAAATTTTTGGTTAGAGAATATCATCTCTTTATTTTTTGACTAAAAGTCGACATTAATTAATCGCTACCTCAGTGAATCCTATACTTTTCTAACAAAAACCACAATTTTCACACTGAAAAATTAGCTTATTATTACCGTTTTTCGAGAGATAAAAGGCTGTTCGGATTTACCCAAACAGCCCTTTATTACCCTCATTTTTCAACGTCTCTTAAAAGATGATGGCTCTGTCAAAATAGATCGTTTTAAGGAGAGTTATCCGCATTATTGTCTATTTAATAACTTGGTATCATTAATAGCTAAACGGGCGACTCCCAATGTATCAATCGCTCATTTATCGTTAAAGCGTTAAATGAAAGTAAATATCTCATCATCATTAAGCCGTGATTTTGGCCTTTTGGCATTCGAATCACTATCAGAACGATAACCAATCGTAGCCATAACTACACTCTCTAGATTCTTTTCTTTCAAATCTAGAATGTTATCAACTTCTTCCTTGTTAAAACCCTCTATCGCAGTTGTATCTATTCCTACTGCGGCAGCCGCAAACATAAATTGACCTAGTGCAAGGTATAGTTGTTTGCTTTCCCAGTTTTGAAGCTTTTCTGGGTTACTATTATTTAATTCGACAAAGTAACGGCGCCCTTTATCCATCTCTTGAGCAATATCTATATTTTCAAATCTATTATCTTTAATTTCGGTATTGGTTAAATGCTCTAAATATTCATTATCCATTGACTTTCTTATACAAAAAACAATGGTATAAGTAGAATCGGCTATTCGACTATGGTTGAAGTCTAGTACTCCCGACAATAGCAGATTGGGATTATTTTTATTGTTTATAACAAAAAAATGCCAAGGCTGAGAATTCACTGATGATGGGCTGTTTCTTAATACAGTCAATAGTTTTATTAAGTCACTTTTTGAAACTTCTTTTGAACTATCGTAGTGTTTTGTTGTGTATCTTTTTTCGGAAATACTTGCTATATCAACGTTACTCATTAAATTAACTCTTTGTTTCATATAAATAATAGATAAAAACCACCAACTTCGTATTTACTAAAAACCATAGCGGATAGAAATATTTTATTGTTATATTTCACTCTATTACACCTGATTTTCAAAACTTACACTTTAACAAAAATTATTACATTGGAGTTATCAAATATTGCCATTTACTTCAACGACTTTGACATCCTCCCCGTCCTTTAGGGCGGGGAGGATGTCAACAATACAATATCGAAGTCGAGAATATCATTGATACTAAGTCATTTTTTTATCGGCACGACTTTGATGAAAAGGCAGTGCAAGAAGTCTTTAAACAATTGAGAAAAGACTTAGGACTATTAGACGTTGATGATGATGTGATAGCACAATTATTAGATGAGTCTATTAGCGTGTGGGACAATGATTTTAATTACAGCCATTCTTATGATGATGAAGTATCCTAGACTATTCAACAATATCAAGGAATTCTAGCGCATAAACTTGGTTATGAGTGCGGAAGATCGACAGATGAGCAAGGAACCGTGTATATCGCTTATTGTGTTGGTCGACCGTTGCTCGAAGTGCCATGCGCGTAATGTTCCTTCAGCTACCTTTCTTTCACGAATCCCTTACGAATTAAGTCAGGCATTGAGCCAAACTTAATTCGAACACCCGTTACCCACTTTGACACACAATCGGTGCAGGTTCCCCGTACACTTTCGTGGGGCCAGCTTTTGAAGGCTGTCCTCACTGGTTCATCTCATGTGGACAATGTGGATAACGGGCTTAACGTCAACCACTGCGCCTTTTAACGTTTTCAACGTGGCGCAAAGGGCAGGGGTGTAGCTCCCTGCGGGAGCGTCCCTGATTCACTGCTTAGCTTTGCTAAGCGTTTATGGCGACTTGCCGTTCGCTTCTCTCGCTGCCAAGTCGGGTGCTGCCATTTTGATCGCCTGTGTAGTTAATCGTTCGTTGTGCCCCTCCGCTTGGCCTAAAACAAAACATAGCCTCACCGCGTCGTACAGCAAGGGTTAAGTGAACGCCACCAAAATTCTTGTCGCGGCGCTTTCCAACAATTTTGTCTCCGCCCTTGCTTCCTTCCTTGTCTCAGCTCTGTGCGGCCTTTGCAGCGGAGGAACTCAACGAAAGAAATCATTAATACGGTGGAGGATTCAAAAATGTCATCACATCAAAACCTTGCAGCTCCAGAATCTAACGAAAGAAGGGTTACAACCCCACTGACGCATGAGCAGAAAGCCGATTTATTGCATTACATCGCACCATTAACACGGTTATTGGATTTATTCGAGGGGGGTATTTCACCGGAGTTATACGACGAAGAAATCACGCTGCACAGTGATGCGTTCGATTCCAACAGTATTTTAATGAAAGACGGCTATCCGATTGGCTTTAGTGACAATTTAAACAACATGTTCTATCTGCGTCCTGAACTGATTCAGGCATCTTAGGTGCTAAGGGAGTTGTTCACCCTCCCTTAGCTTAGACACAATAAACTACATAGGTGATTAATATGTCTACATTAGAAACTATCATTAACCCAAAACAACGTAAAGCAAAAAAAGGCACAAAATCCGCACAGGCCGACGCAATTTATCAGGCATTAGACAGTCTGGAAGCACATGTATTGCCGTTATCGGCATTAGTACAGAGTGAACTCAATGTGCGTAAACGCCCGATGGATGAAAAAGCCTTGTCAGAACTGGCTGACAGTATTCAAGCGGTCGGGGTATTACAAAACTTGGTGGTTTACCCGATGGACAATGACGTCTACGGGGTTGCAGCGGGTCAACGTCGTTTGCTGGCGTTACAACAATTGGTGACAAAAGGGCGTTTAGCGTCGAGTTTCCCTGTGCCCGTCAAAGTGGTTTCAGAGTCCGATGCGCTGATTATTTCCCTGACGGAGAACAGCCAACGTGAAGCCATGCATCCCGCCGACCAACTTCATGCTTTTATCGAGCTACAAAAAACAGGGAAAAATGCGTCTGAAATCGGTGACTTATTAGGGTTTAGCACTCACCACGTGAAAAAATGTCTGCGTTTAGCAAATATGGCGCCCGAGCTATTAGCTGAATTGGATGCGGATAATATCACCCTTGACCAGCTGCAAGCCTTAACTGGCACCCCTGACCATGACCGCCAAGTCATGGTATGGAACAATGCCATTGGGTGGAAAAAAGAGCCACGTTACTTACGTGAAGCGGTCGAAGAAACCAAAACCCCCGTCGAAAATAATCGACTGGTGAAGTTTGTTGGGTTGGATACCTACGAGCAAGCAGGGGGAACCCTTGAAATTGACCTCTTTACCGAAGCGGGCTTCATTGAAAATGCCCCACTATTAGAAAAATTGGCACTCGATAAACTCACTGTGTGTGCGGAACTGTTAGCTGAGTTTGAGGGTTGGCAGTTCGGTATTGCCCGTTTAGAGCGTCCGAGCTTTTACGGTAATGACGGGGAAACCTTGTCTCTTAGTCATGCGCCCGAGTCGGTCATTCCCCCTGAATTTGAGGATTTACTGGCTGAATTGCGTGCTCGTGAAACAGATTTACGTCAGCAATCATGGGAAACGGATGATGAAAATGAACAAGCTGAGCTTTGCCAAGCCGTGGCAGACTGCGAAAAGCAAATCGAAGACATTAAAGATCGTACCAAAAATCAGGCGTGGACAGCCGATGGAAAAGCAACAAAAGGCGTAGTGGTCTACCTTGACCGTGATGGAGAACCGTGTGTCATCCGTGGCGTCATTGACTTAGCACAGCAAGAGCCACAGTGCAGTGAAGCAGAAAGCGAAACTGAAAGTGTGAGTGAGCAGCCAACAACTACGGTAGAAACTGTTTCTGCCTACAGCGCAGCCTTGTGCAAAAGTTTGTCCTCAGAGCGCACATTAGCGGTTCAAGCGGCACTCACTCAGCATCCGAACGTGGCACTGGCGATTTTGGTTCATGATGCATGTATTCAGGTGTTTGGTTCACTGTATACCAAAACCGCGTTTAACATTAAATTTTCACGCGCTCAGGACGAGTTACTCAAAAATGCCCCGACCGCCCAAGACAGTGAAGCCTTAATCATGTTGGAAACGCAATTTGAGTCATGGTCAGCGCGTTTACCCGACGCATGGCAAGCGGATTTTTCATGGTTGTTGTCATGGGAGCAAACGGATTTAGTTGCACTACTGGTATTTTGTTCCGCGCAAACTTTAAGTGAAGTGAATCATCATGCTCCGCACGATAACACGTTAGCCAAAGCTCTACTCCGAATTGAACAGGCGATTGCCTTTGATTTTCGCCAATGGTGGCAACCGACTAAAGCCAATTTCTTTGGGCGCATAAGTAAAGACCAAATTGTTGATTGTCTGGACGATGCAGGGGTAAAAGGTAAAGCCCTTGAAGTGGTCAAAATGAAAAAAGGGGATGCCGCTGAGTTAGCTGAAAATACCCTTAAAGATACCCATTGGTTGCCGAGCTGTTTTCTGGATGTAAACGCTGACACTCACCACACCGATAACGCTGAATAATCAACATGGAGACACTGCCCTGAAAAGGGCAGTGTGAATAATCATGGCAATCATTCCAAACCATTTAGCGCTTGTTCCCTTTAATGACCGTCAATATGCCGCTGCTAAAGCCATCCTTTTTGTCGAAGATAAAATGCAAAAAGTGCAATACCCAAAACGATTTCCCTATGCGTGTGCGTTAATTCGATTTTTCACGGGGAATAAAGGGGCAATAACCGCTAAAGATTTGCACTATACATTGGTGTTATCTTTTGATGATAAACGTGAAATGCCGTCAAAAAATCGCTATCTTGCCGCCCTTGATACGTTTATTCAGTCCCGAGGTTATATTTGTCCGTTGCCGTTGTGTGATCATCATGTGCGTGATTTTTTTCCTGAGCTGGATTACCGCGACCGTGAACGGCAGGAGCGAAAAATTCAGTCTCAAGTACAAGTTGTGAGCCGTGCCCGACAAAAAGCCCAAATTAAAGCACAGCAGCAGTACCAAAACCGATTAGCGCAAGCCGAAATTGAGTTAGCCTTCATTACCCCCAGTGAGTTTAAATCGTGGTACAACCGGTTTAATCATGATGGGATTGAAGAGTATGATTTGATTGAATTGCTTGTAAACTGGACGACGCGATTTAACAATTTAAACTTGCGAAAACACCTTGATTTTGCCCCGTTGTGGTCGGCTCTCTTGGATTTCAATGAAGATATCGATACCCGATCATACGGTGAGCAATTACTGGATAATTATACCATTCCCAATAAATTAATCGGTTAAAAGGGCGTTGACGATGAATGAATGGAATGTGGTTTTACTCGAAACTGAAGACAGTTTGGTGCTAATGATGCGCGGTGAGCACACAAAAGAAACGGTCATTAATTCAGCAATTGCCGCGAATGAAATTTCACAGAGTGACCGCGAAACGTGGTTAGCCTGTGAAGATATCAACGTGGGGTATTACAAGGCGGTGCCTAGAGAAGGGTATGCCACCTATTATTATCCTGTCAGTCAGGATGTTAAAGGGGCATTTTTGGCAACCAGTCTTGTGCTATTTTAAGGTTGAGAGCTAATTAGTGAGTTGGTGATGCAATTAAAAAGCAAACAAACACAATGTGTTCATTGTTATTACAATGGCACCTTTTTATCTGCTACATATCACTTCGGGTAAGGTGGGTGTTAATGATGCCTTTAATGGCGAGATGACGGATAACAGTACACCGTTGGGTGGTGTGCGATTAACCCCTCTGAAAACCGTCTATTGTGGGGAGTGTCATCGACCTTTATGAACCGTTGAAGAACGAAAGCAATAAAGGGCTGTTCGGGTAAACCCGAACAGCCCTTTATCTTTCTAAAAATGGGGATAACCCGCTAGTCTTTGCGTTTGAGAGCCGTGGTTTTGTTAAAAAAAGATGATATTTTACTGAGATTGCGATTACGTATAGTTGTTTTTATTTGTAAAAACAATGAGATGATGCTTTTTGAGAAAAAGTTTAAATCAAAATTCATTTATCAAAAAAATACAATAACCCCTAATGGGTTCCTACGGCAGCTCGACTTCTTCGAGCTGTCGCCTACACTCCAACGCCATTCGTTTTACGAATGGGTTTCCGCAGAGCCGCAAGCGTCTCTGTCCTTCGGATAGCAAGCGAAACCTAACTGCACGGCATTTCGTGCTTCGCACGGCCGTTAAAGACGCCACGCGTTGCGTGTCGGCCGATTGCCTCCTCACCCGACGGTTATTTTCTTACTATCAGCCCATTCGCTAGGGCTTAAACATAGCCTCAACTCGTCATCTAGCAAGCGTAAAGTGCACTCCAGCAAAATTCTTGTCGCTGCGCTTTCCAACAATTTTGCTTCCGCCCTTGCTTCCTTCCTCGTCTCAGCTATGCACGCCCTTGCCGCGACTGAACTGACAGTAAGATGAATTAACACTTTCAAAGAGAACTACGAGGCCATCGGTGAACGTCAACACCGCCACGCCAAAACCTCCAGAAAGATGAGTTAAAAGCCAAAAACAAGGAGTATCAACATGAATTACCACGTTTTTATTGCAGAAACCCATAAGCAAAATGTGACAGGGCAAGCGGATGACGTTTATCACTTCAATTCCATTGCCGAATTCTTCACTTTTCTGAAAAAAACGAAATTCGCGGAAAAAATGAACATGAATTACCACTATGCCTTAACGGATGGGACAAAAAACACCGATTTAACTTACCGCGAAATTGAAAGCGCCAATCACCTTAAACAGTTTAAAAAACAGGTTCGCCAATACCGTTAAAGCGACCTATTGAATAGCGCGAAACATTAACGCGCTATTCAATATCGAGCCAGTTCGATATTGAGCCAACTACTAAATCATAAAAGGAGAAAAAGTATGTATCACGCATTAGAGCAGTACGAAACAGACAGTCACCAAGAAACCCAAAGCGCGGAAATGATGTATTGGATAGGACGTGAACAAGCGGCTAAAACTGCCCCGACAGAAATCACCTTAATGCAATTTATGGATGCATTATCCGTTATGCCCCCGTTGGATTGGCAAGGCAATAACAATACTGAGTCCTTTAAATTGCAAGAGATGTTTTTGGGGAACGTGACTGACATTTTTGTCAAAGTGGACGGACGGTATTTCACGTTTAGGGATGTATCAACGTTATCTCACGCGCAAATTATTTCGCGTGTGCGTTGTGCTGGATTGCTGGCGCAACAATGAAAAAAGCAGGCTTGCGCCTGCTTAATCCGAGCCTTGAGATAGATTCTGCGAGAAAAAATCAAGGCATCAACTCACTCAAAGGAGTAGCTCCTATGAACTCAACCATCATGGCATACGCTGCCACCCCTGTAAAGCCCCAAATACCCGTCGCGTCAAAACGTCGAGTCGTGCGTCAGGATATGATAATCAGCGAAATTGAACCGTGTTATCGGGCAATGGCGCGACATATCGACAAACAACTTAAACGCAAACAGCCCGTTCGCATCCCTGCAATGAATAACCATTGTTTGGGGCAACTTTTGCGCTGTTTAGAACTGTGTAAATCGTGGATTTAAGTTAACTCACTGCCCCTGCTTTTTGTTTCAGGGGCAGTTCTGGAGCGTCGATATGTCACAATTGAGTTTTTTTGATGTAGATTTAAGCCAACCCGTAAAAACCCCCAGTCCTATCATTTCAGGCTCATCCAATAAGATAGACACAAAGACAGACAAAACAGCCGAAAAAGCAACCCTAACAATGGCTCACACCAAGTCAAAGCGTGATTTTCACACCGAGTTTATTCAATTATTTAATCAAACGGCACGTTATCACAGTCGCTTAGACGTGTTTCGGGATTTTATTCATGTTGCTGCGATTTCATTAGAAAACAGTGTGAAACAGTGCCCTGAATTGGAACAAACCTATTTTAAGGTGATTGCGCGTTATGAAAGAGCTGATTTGGATGCGTTCGCGAAACTATTAGCCCTTTGTGTTAACGCCTTAGACCAACAAGCGACCGATTTTTTAGGGGCGGTGTTTATGTCCCTTGAGTTAGGCGAAGGGGCATGGGGGCAATTTTTTACCCCATTTCACGTTAGCCAGCTCATGAGTGATCTCATAATCGGGGATTGTGGGGCGATAATTGAACAAAATGGCTATATCAGTGTGTCCGAGCCAACGTGCGGGGCGGGCGGAATGGTGATTGCTTGTGCCAATTCTGTGTTACAACAAGGTTTTAATCCGCAAATGCAAATGATTGCGGTGTGTACCGATATTGATGAAGTTGCTGCCCGTATGTGTTACGTCCAACTGGCATTATTGGGGATACCTGCCATTGTGAATATTGGTAACAGTTTAACGCTGGACGTTCGTCAAACGTTGTATACCCCGATGTTAATGTTAAATTCACTTCGCTTTAAATCCTTTTTAACCGCCTAATTCACGTTATTTCAAGGGGATTTATTCCCCTTTTTTGCGCATCGGCTTAATCCTGGCATCGAGCCAGGCTCAATCCGACAACGCCAAACCCTGCGCCTTTTTACGTTAACGCGTAGCGCAAAGGACAGGGATGCAAGCTCCCTGTGGGAGCTGCCCCTGAAACCGCTTAATGTTGTTAAGCTCAAAGGACGCCTTGCGGTTCGTTTCTCTCGCCGCAAGTCGGGTTGCGTCATTTTCAGCCACTGTGTTGTTAATCTTTCGCCAAGCCCCTCCGCTCGGGCTTAAACATAGTCTCAACTCGTCATCCAGCAAGGGTAAAGTGAACTCCACCAAAATTCTTGCCGCTGCGCTTACCAACAATTTTGCCTCCGCCCTTGCTTGCTTCCTCATTTCGTCTATGCACGCCCTTTGCAGCGCAGGAACTCGACGAAAGAAATCATTAACCCAAAGGAGGCACTAAAATGACACAACAACAAAACCTTGCAGCGAGAGAATCTAACGAAAGAAATGGAAAAGACGAAATCCTAATCACGGCTATTGAGGTGAAGAATGCTCAAGCTCGTTTAACGTTTTTACCTTCAAAACTAGGTCGTTACTGTATTGCCTTTGAAAATGCAATCTATAACTGGATGACTCGGAACGCCGTAGCCTATAACGGCGGCTATTGGGATTTTTATCAATTGTCGAATGGCGGTTTTTATCTGCAACCGACAAAAGGCTATATGCTCACTTCACCGAATGGATTTATGGACGATGTAAGTGCTCAAGAAGCAGGCATTATTGTCACCTTAATGATGTTAAGCCATTTTTCATTTGTGACCTATGAAAAAGGGCATCACGAAGATTGTGAGCGTATTTCTGCTTATTTTCATCAATTACGGGATTTTATTTTCACATTACCCCCTGAATCACAAACCAAAATATTAAACGCCATTGATTAAGTCTATCCCGCGCAAGTCTTAGGCTTGCGCTTAATTGAACACCATCAATCAATAAATCAGAAAAAGGTAAATGAATATGGAACAGCAAACATTATTATCAGTTGGACAAGTGGTTTACACTAATTTATATAATCTCGGCAAGGGGGTTATTGTTAATATTCATGGTGAGCAAAAACCAGATACAGTGACGAATCTATGTAATATCATTGTGAGCGGAGGCAATGCAGAATTTGATATTGTATTTTACAATGGTGATAAATCGAATCGCTTACCAGAATCTATTTTAAGGGGAGGAATTCAGTGGGAAGTGAAAAATGAATTTGTTGATAATGAAACAATTGAATCACTAATTAAACAGTCAGGAGAATTCGAACAAATGGAAAAAGCCGAGGAAGAAAAAGAGTAAATCGAATTTAATCAAGGTGTCGAATTTCAAAAAAACAATAATCAATATTCGCACTTAACTCAGATAACTTCTAATTTAGACAATGAAGTAAAAATAGTCGGTAAAAATATCCGTGCTGAATTAAAAAAACATTTCCCAAAAACTAAATTTTCGGTACGTAAACAATATTACAGTTCTTATTATGTGTCATGGACTGATGGGCCGACAGTGGATGAAGTTGACTCGATTGTCAAAAAATATAAAACGTCACGGTTCGATTGCTATACTGATTACTCTTACAATGAAAGCTCGCCATTTAATATAGTTTATGGCGGTGCTGATTATGTTTTTACAAATCGACATTACAGTGATGAAACAATCGCATTGGCAATCAAATCATTGATTGAAAAACAGGGCGAGTCTTATGAGTTTGATACCACGCTAATGACGGTTGAAAATTATCATCAAGGAATGTTATACAAAATTGGACGCGAACAAATTATTGGAAATGATGGGGTAGGTGGAGAAATCAACCGTGTATTAAGAAAAACAAGTTATTAAAGAAAGCGCGCCATAAAGGCGCGTTTCTCGTTTTAATACTAAGCCACATGCATTACTTAATATCAAATGGGATTATAGCGTTAAAAATAGAAAGTAAAAGGAATAAGTTTAGTTATTTTTTTTAATGTTAAGATAAATGTGATAGACCTCAAGCGCGTATTGATTTCTTTTTTGTTCTTGAGCCTCGGATTTTTTTAACCCCGCATTATATGCACCTACGCCTTTCCAAATATCCCCTTGTATGCGAATAAATTTCGCGAAATAAAATGCACCCGTATAAATATTCATGCAGGGGTCTTTCCTTAAATGATTTTCTGTAATGCCATACTGGGCTAATTCATTAAAGTTTTGCGAATGAATTTGCATTAATCCAATCGCGTATCGTGTCGATGATGCTTAATTAATTGCATTCGGTTGGAATGAACTTTCACGAAATGCAACCGCGCGTAATAAATCAGGGTCAATTTTATAATCTTTTCCTGCTTTATCATAGCAATCAAACGAAAATGAAAAAGGTGAGAAAATTAACGCAATGAGAATAAAGATCATTCGCATATAAAACCCCATAAAATAATAAATACTCTTAACTCAGAATCACCCATTTTAATTAAAAAATAAAGCACTATTTTAATGCTAGCCAAAAGAAACGAGGAGCAATAAATACGCTCCTCTGAAAGAAAGACATCACACCCTACGCAAAATTTTATTTTGCAAGAATTTATCGGTAAATCATGGTGTTAACTAAAAAATAAATGGGTGGAAAATTTAAAATTATTCATTTTAAGTGCTAAAAGAGTGCTGAAATATGGCTGGATTAGTGCTGCATTGTGGCTATCTTGTGGCTAAGTCTATTAAAACAGTTAGTTATAATGAGCAGTGCTTTATGGGTGCTTAGTTGTTAGCACTTTAATAGTGCTTATTAATCTAGTATTTAGCACTTTTAAAGCCCTGTTTCTGTGATACTATAAATTAAACTAGGCACTTAATTAGCACTTTAATTTATAGGTTAAATAAATGGCAAGACAAAACGTATATATGTCACAAAAAGTTTATGATGCAATTAGAGCGATTGTTGATGAACGGCGAGCTGATGGTGCAAACCATGCGGATGCAAATATGTCGAGCGTCTGTTCTGAAATGCTTGATATTGGTGTTCGGGTAACAATGAATTTAAAAAAGAAGTCAGATGAATCTGATGATAATGGTATGACATGGGAAGAGCTCTATAAAAAACAAATGTTAGAAGATTCAGCAAAAACACGTCAGTGCATTCAAATGATTTTTCAGATGCTATTTAATTTAACTGAAATAAAAGAAGATAGCCGTTATGACTTTAGAGAGGGGATCTCTGAAATGAAGCGGGAGACTGAAATGCTAATAAATCAGTTTTTCCCAGAGAATTAAAAGGATGTTTCTTGGGGGAGTAAAAGTAAGGTTTTACTTATTAAGTAGGTTTTAGTGATTGAGATTTGAAATTATAAATATATGTCACATTAATTTAAATTTATAATTGATTTGAAATGAAAATAAAGTTAATCTTAACCTAAGCTAAATAATTAGCGAGTTAAAAATTTAAGAATCGCCCAATAAAGGAGCTGTAACTCCCTTATTGAGCTAAACACATAACCCATGTCTTAAGGAAACGGTTACATGTCTACTCATGATCCTATTGATCTCGACGCAATAAAACAAGCTGTTTTTCGAGAAAACCTACCTGATTTTTTAAACAATGTATACTTTTGGATGATTCTTGACCATGATAGTCAAGTTTTATCGTGCAGCTCTCCTGAAAAAATTCACTCAATTCTTAATTCGTTAAAAGTAACTAATAAAGAAAAGAATTTTAGTATTTCATCTATCGAGTTAGTAAAGCATCAGTTATATCCGATTGCAATTGCAATGGAGGTTACTGAATTTATTTTTTCTAGTAATAATGAAATTGTAAGATTAAAAATATATAATGTTATGGAGAATACAAATATTAAGTTTAGAGTTTTTAATTCTGAATTATCTATAAGACGAGATAGCTTTTATAATCAATTAGATTTGGATTCATCAATAAAAAGGTTAAAAGATATAAATCCCTTAGAATTATTAACAAGTACAGAATGGATTGTCGCATGGCTTGTTATTCATGGGTTAACCAATCCAGAAGTGGCTAAAATAATGGAAAGAAGCCATGATACTATAAAAGCACATGTTAGTAGGATACTCGGTGCGAGTAGATTGAGTGTTTTTAATCGATACTTATTATCAGATATTGCCTTCCGACTTAATTGGGATTGTTTTGTTCCATTGTCTATTGTAGAAAAATATCACTAGGATACCCCCCGAGTCGGGTAATTTACAGATGAATTTTTTTATATATGATAGTTTCATGATTACAAAGAATGAGGTTCCTATGAAAGAAAAAAAATATAAATCTGTCACAATAAGTGTACCGATAAGTGCTGAAACTAATCGTTTATTAACAGAGTCTGCTAAGCGTGCAAGACGTTCTAAAAAAATCGAAGCTGTATTGCGATTGTCTGACCACTTAAGATTAATTAAAATTTTAGAAGGGAATTATCAAGAGCTATTAAATAAATACTAATTTACTTCTTTATTTAATTTTTCGTTTTGTTGATTACACACAGCAACGGGGTTGCTTTGCCTAAAAATTGGCATTGTACTCCGATGGCGGTAGCTTTGCCCAAAGATTGAGACAATATCACGCTTTATTTCTTACTTAGATTAAGTGTTATTTACTTATTAATTAAGTCGGAAATAAAGCGAGCTAAAGGCTCAATTGTTATTAAATACTCTTTAAGAGTTTATTTTGAAAAATAATGAAACAACTATTAACAAGGAAATTGCTATGTCACAACTGACTATCGAAAATACGCCAGCCCGTAAGAAGGGATTAATTAAACGTACTATTGATGCGGTGAACTTTAAAATGGGGAAAACTTTATTCCGTTTTATTGGTGTACCGATGATGGCATTTTTAGTCTCTAAAGGGGCAATGGCTGCTGATGACTTAATGGCGGCGGGTCGTGAAGATGCAGAAGCCAGTTTTGGTGCGGATTCGACACTGATTTACTACTTTATGTTAGCGGAAGTGGTGCTGGTATTCTTAATGTATCTGCGTAATCACAACCCAGCGACATTCGTGTTGATCCCTGTGTTCTTTGTGATCACCGGTATTATCTTTGCCATTATTAAAGCTCGTGCTCCCGGCGTGACACCATAAGATACGTAATTAGGTATTGAAGGAACAGCGTAATGGAAGAAGAGCGCGCTAAGCGATTCATCTTTCCTCAGACGCTGACAGAGCAAAGTCGTCCAATAGGTTTACCTCTCGATGAAACCTGTGCCATTGCCCTCCCGTTATGTTGGGGGGTTATGGACAAGCAATATATTGCAGGGGTTGTCATTGGCGTTTTGCTCTGGTTTGCACTGAGGTATTTCAAAAAAGGGAGGGGAACAGATTGGCTGATTAATGCGTGTTACTGGTATTTGCCTTCCTTCTGTTTTCAGGGAATGTACAAACGACTTCCCGACTCCGCGTTCAGGCTCTGGTTAAAATAACAGGAGGTCACGGTGAAACTGAGCGCAGCCAAATCTGCCCACAAATTCACATCACTCATTTTCATTATATTAGTTTGCTTATTAGGAGGAAGCATTACAGGGAATATTCTGGCGTGGTCGAATATTGCCACTTTAATTGATAGCCGTGAAATGACCTATATCCCGCAGTTCTTTGAAACCCCGTTTACCTTAAGTCGTTCGCATGCGGATGCCAACTACCTCGAACAAACCGCACAGTCGCTGATTTTCTTGCGTTACAACGTATCACCAGAATCGGTTAAAGCTAATCACAAAGCCTTATTACGATTTTTTGATAATAGTCAGCGACCGCAGATGCAAGAGATTTTGGCTGAAGAAGCGAAACAAATCATTGAAAACAATGTCACCAGTGCCTTTTATTTGTCCGGAATGGATGTGTATCCCAATTCTGGCATTGTCGATATTCACGGGGATATCCAAACGTGGATTGGCAACCGTAAATCGCTACCTGAACGGGTGACATTACGATTAACTCTGAAGTACGCAAATGGGCTCACGACAATAGGGGGCTTTGAGGTACAAGTCGATGAAAAGAAGAAAAAGTAAGTTAAGTCAACTGGCGTTATTGGCCCTGAGTTTGGGCCTCTTTTCTGCCTTCAGTTTAGCGGAGCCCGCTGCAACTTTACCTGTGCAAATTCCTGTCTCGCCTGATTCGCAAGTGCGTGTGGCCTTTAGTAACAGTGAACCGAATATGTTGGTGGTGCCAGGCGACCGGATTGTCGCGATTGATAGCGCGCAAGGCATGTTTATTAATGGCAACCAAAAAGGGGCAACAGGGAAGCTCAGTGGCGGGGTAGTGTTGATGACCACGCAAACTAAACCGTTTACCTTTTATGTCCGTACCGCAGGCGGTTTGACCGTGTCAGTAGTGGCGGTTCCGCAAAAACGGGATGGTCGCGTGTTGCAGTTGGTGTCGTCAGTCCCAGCGAAGCGGCCAGCCGCCAAGCAATGGGAGCGTTCTCTGCCTTATCCCCAAATGCTGATTGGACTGCATAAAGCATTACTCAACGGCGAAGTCCCGCAAGGTTTTGCTAAAGCACCCGTCACCGTTACGCCAACCTTGTCATTACCGTCGGGGTATGTGGTGTCTGCGGATGAAATGTGGAATGGCGGCGAAGTTCGGGTATACAAACTGGCGGTACATAATACCACGGCCAACGCTAAACCGATCACTGAGCGATTGTTTAATGCGCAGGGGGTAAGGGCGGTATTGATTTCGCCTTATAGCGAACAGGTGTTACCGGGTGCGACCGCAACCGTGTGGTTAACGGTGAGTAATGAGGTGACACATGGCTAATTTAAATGTGAAAACGCGTCGTAAACAACTCGTGGTTTTTTTAATGGTCGCGTTAGGAGCCAGTGCCATTGGTGGGGTTGCATGGTGGTTCAGCAAACCCTCAAAACCTAAAACCAAACAAACGGTACAAAAGCCTGTCCCCAATATGACAGGGGTTGTCTCTTCCACCTTTGACCGTAAAGTCGGGCAAGCGGCTATGGCGGATTTGCAATCCACCGCATCACAAGTGGACAAGCAAATGAAAAGCGTGAACGCCCGAATCGAACGTTTAGAGCAGGAAAATAAAGCGTATCGCGACAAAATTGAGCAACAAGATAAAGACTTAACGACGTTGCAAGACCAGCTGAATGAGGTGAGTAATGGGTTGATCCATGGCGACAATACCTTACCTCAACCTCAAACGCTGCCTGTTGGCACGATACCGATACCCAATGGCCAAGCCAGTCAGCCGATTATCCCACCGCCAACAGCATTTTATCAAGGCGGGCAATACCCCGTCGGTCAGCCTCAAATCAATGTAAATCCAGCATTAAAGCAAGGCTTGCATTCGATGACTATCGAGTATGAAGAGGACAAGGTGGATAACAACTTACCTGCTTTACCCTATATCCCGTCAGGGAGTTTTGCCAAAGCGATGGTGATTGAAGGCGCAGATGCCAATGCGTCCGTGACGGGGAACAGTAATCCCTCGCCCATGCAGTTTAGGTTAACAGGCAAGCTGATTATGCCAAATAACGAAGAGTATGATTTAAGTGGGTGTGCGGTGACGGCGGGGGTGTATGGCGATATTTCCAGTGAGCGCGGGCTTGTTCGTACTGACCGTCTGTCTTGTAAGCTGTTTGGCCATACGATTGATATGCCCTTTAAAGGTCATGTTTCCTTTATGGGGAAAAATGGGATTAAGGGGGAACCGGTTATCCGAAATGGTGAGCTAGTCGGTTATGCCTTTGGTGGCGGATTTATCGAAGCAGTCGGCTCAGGCTTTTCCAAAGTGGGGAGCGAAACCGTTGGTATCGGGGCTAGTAGTACGACCACGATGGCAGATGTGATGCGAGGCGGAGTCGGGGGCGGTGTTCAACAATCCGGAAAAATGTTGTCGGAATACTTCATTAAACGTGCTGAGCAATATCATCCGGTGATCCCGATTGGTGCTGGAATTGAAATCACGGTCGTTTTCCAAGAAGGCTTCCAGTTGGAATTTATTGAACAGATGCGCAAAAAGATAAGCAAAGATGCTGTAGCTGAGCCTGTTCAGCAAACGCTTAATCAAGGCATTACGGTGACGAAACAAGCGTTGCAAGAAATTTTACTCGGGGATGCGGTGCCATCGACAAATTACCCGCAATACCCAACACAACAATAACGTCTTTCACGCCTCCTTATCGCCAACACCAGGGCAATCTTAAGGAGCAATCATGTTAACACTACCCACAAAAAACAACCCTAAAACGCGATTAAAAGCGGTCCTTCTTATGGGGCTCATCATTTCACCTGCGGTGATATTGGTGTGTACCGACATCAGTTGGGATGGATTGCTTTTTCTCGCTATCTATACCGGTTTGAGTGCTTGGGTGACTCAAATCTTAAATAACGACTCTCAACAAAAGTGAATGAACAGATGGATAAATGGTATTTATTGTATTGCAAAACAGGGCAAGATTTACGAGCGATTGAACATCTTGAACGCCAAGGTGTGAATAGTTTTTCCCCGCGTTATGAGGCGGAGAAAATGGTGCGAAATCGGAGACGCAAAGTGATGGAGCCCTTATTCCCCAATTATTTATTTGTGAAGTTCGATTATAAAGTCATCCATTTTTCGACCATTAACTCAACACGGGGTGTGAGCTACTTTGTACGCTTTGGCAAACTGCCTGTGGTGGTGCCCGATGAAATCATTGCGACTCTGATGGTGCCAAATTTTATGAAAGAGGTGAGTGAGCAGCTACCGCAAAAAGGAGATGAAGTGGTCATTTATGACGGTATCTTTCAAGGTGTGCGCGCGATTTACAGTGAACCTGATGGCGAAGCGCGTTCGGTGCTGCTTCTTAAAATCCTCAACAAAGAAGTGCCTCGTGTTGTCGAAAATCGTAACTTTGAAACCATAAAATAATAGAGTGAGTAGAGGTGCATTGATATGTCTAGTTTTACAATCGGGCTTTTTATCGCGGCAGGTTTTTGTTTTGTGATGGCGATGGTGTGTTCTCGTAAGGGGTATCATCAGTTTAGTTATTTTTGGACGATATTTTGTGTGGTCTTAATATTATTCGGAGGAGGGGCAATTTCTGATGAGCGAGTACAGAGAAAATACTTGGAACTAGGCGAATATTACTCAACACAATGCCAACTCATTGAAACCAACATTGATAATGGGATATTTCAGTCAAACACCAATAAACTCAAGTGTGGTGATGTGATTGAAAATGTGACGGTTAGTGATTACAAAGAAGCCATTGAAGCCTACCAGAACAGCAATGTTCAGATGAATAAGCTAAATTAAAAGTTAATATGAAACGAAAGGTAAAGATTAACTGGCTAGGGCGCTGCGTGGTATGCGGCAGTGAGAACAGTATTGTCGAAACCGAGTTTGGCTCAGAAGATTTCCTATTTGAAAAAGATAAAATTACCTGCTCAGGCTGTGCTCATCAAGGCCTTGTAATAGTTGAAAATGACGTTGCCTATGCAATTTGGCATTCTGTAGAGGCGCTTAGCACTTCTACACAAAGCGAAGAGAGGGATTAAATTTATTTCAACCTTCGGGGTCGTTTTCTCAAATTATCAACAGGATTAATAATGGATATACAGTTTAAAGATTTTACGATAGATGGGGTTATTATTTCTAATTTAAAAAGTGTTAGGCGTGACCGACGGCTAATGAATGATGAAATGAACCAATGGCTAAATGAAAATAATATAACCGATATCATTAATATCGAATCCTTGGAATATGAGATCCCTCCAACTATTGGAAGCCTTGGTGGTGTTAAATTTCACGGGTTTAGGCTTTGGTATAAAATCATCAAGTAACGTCTTTCGTTTAAATTCAAATTCCTACAAACACATTTGTCTCAAAAAGTACATGATTATCCGTTAATTAACCGTATTTAATTAAATGGTTATGAATAAAAATATTTTTTTCGTCACTGAATAAGCGGCGACACAAATTCATCGTTATTTCTCCACAAAACACCTCTTTTTGTCATTCATTTATAAGGTTCATTTTATGAAAAAACTCCTAATTTTAGGCGTATTAACCCTGCTCGCGGGTTGTACTGCGGGTATGAAAGATTCCTTTGATTGCAATGCCACCGCGCAAGACAGCTGTATGACGATGGAAGAAGCCAATCAAAAAGCGGCACAGCAAAATGTGTCGTGGGCGCATCCTTCTAATGAGGAGGGCACATCCCAAAAGCGAGCCGAGCTGCAGCGGTTAGCCCCGTTGGCAACGCCTACCATACCCGTTGTGACAACCGCGTCTTCTGCACAGTCTGTTCGTACTGCGATGCAGGATAATCGAGATTCCTCACAGACAGTGAACGCGTTGGGGGCATTTGAATCGACATCCGTGCCAATAAAAAAGTCGATCCCCGCCAATTCACTGCCACCGATTTCGCAGCCAACCCAAACATGGTCGGGTTGGGCCGATATTGGGATGGCGCCTCCAGTGCGATTACCCGCAAGTACCGCGCGGTTGTGGATAGCCCCGTGGATTGATGAAGAGCAAAACTTTTATCAACCGGCTGTCGTCTCTTTTGTCGTGAAAGAGGGCCAGTGGATGGAGCAGTTACAATGACCCAAAAACGTGGCTTCTTGCAAAAGTTGAAGCAACTCGGCAACCCCCATGCAAAGGATGCGGGTGAATCCCCCTTTATGGAGAGTTTATTCAAAGGACTCCTCTCTAACTGGAAACAACCCGACGGCTCACGAAAAGCCCATGAAGCGCTGGAAGAGATGGACTATCCGTCCTTTAGCAGTATCTTACCCTATCGCTATTATGATGCCGACTCGGGGCTTTTTATTAACAAAGAGACGGCAGGTTTTGTGTTGGAATGTGCGCCCTTGATTGGTGCGAACGATAAAATTGTCGATGCACTGGATTATTTTTTGCGAAATAAATTGCCGCGCAAAACCCCACTCACTTTTTTGTTGCTCGGCAGTAAATGCATCAGCGGCATGTTGGATTATGGCCTCAAGGACTTTAGCTGGGATGGGGGGTTGGCATCAAAATTCAATGCCATTACCCGTGCTTATTATGAAAACGGGGCGATGAATGGTTTAGCCAACAAGCAAGGCTTGCCATTAACACTGCGGAACTATCGCCTGTTTGTCATCTATGCCGAACCGGTTAAACGGGCGGATGCGTTGACGCTGCAAAATTTGAATCAAACCTTGAGTGTGGTGCAGCAATCTCTCCTCGGCGCCAGTATCGGCTCGGAGCGACTGGATGATAAAGGCTTAATCAAGTTGGTGCGGGAAATGGTGAATTTTCGCCATCACAATATTGCCGAGCCCTCCGATGAAATCGAACCGTATGAAGAACTCAATGCGCAGTGTGTTGACCGTTCGTTCGTGATGGAGCTGAAACCCGAAGCCATGTATCAGAGCTTAATGGATGAAAAGGGGAAAAAATCACATACGCGGATACTTAACTACAGCCTAGCCAAAAATCCGCAGCGGTTTGCACTCTGGCAAGGGGGCGATAATCTCAGCAATTTACTTGACCCTGCGGCTTCCGTGTCATGCCCGTTTGCTATTACGTTGACGTTGGAAGTAGAAGATTTAGTCCGAACCCAAAATGAATCGATGACCAAATCAGCAACCTTTAACAAACGTGCAGAATCCAAGTTCTCCAGTTGGGTGCCAGGTGTGAAGCAACAAGCGAAAGAGTGGACCGATATCCGTGAACGGTTAAGTAAAGGGCAATCAGCACTCACGCGTTACAGTTATGGCATTACGTTGTTTTGTGAAGACGATGACGATAAAGCGCTAAACGCTGAAATGGCCCTAATGAATACCTTTAACAGTAATGGATTGACGCTCACTCCTCCCAGTTTTATGCAGTTGCGCAACTACATGGCCTTGTTCCCGTTTGTCATGCAAGAGGGCTTATGGGGAGACATGAAACGCTCAAGTGGCACACTGCGAGCAGAGTCTTTCAATGTAGCCAACTTGTTGCCTGTGGTTGCTGATAACCGCATTTGTCGCAGTGGGTTACCTATTCCCTCGTATCGTAACCAGTTGTCTTATCTCGATATCTTTGATGATGATTCGGGGCTTGGGAACGATAACTACAACATGGGTGTGTGTGGCACCTCGGGGGGCGGTAAGTCCTTCTTAGTGCAAGCCATTATTCGCCAAATTCTCGACAGTGGCGGTTGGGCCTATGTCTTGGATATGGGCGCATCCTACAAAGGATTGTGTGAAAGTGTTGGGGGCGTTTACGTGGATGCTCGTGACCTTAAATTCAACCCGTTTGCGGGGGTCGTCAATATCAAAGAGGCGGCGGAGAGCATTCGCGACTTGCTATTGGTGCTGGCCAATCCGTCAGGGGACATGGATGACACCTCTAAATCTATCTTGTTGAACGCGGTTCAAGATGTTTGGGAGGGGGCGGCACCGAGTAAACGTCAGGGTAATGCGGTGCTTATCGATGATATTTCAGAGTACTTAACGTGGCAATTAGAGCACGGTGTTTTTGAAGACGCTGACTCTGTGCGTAATAAGATGCACGAGATTGTTGTTTCATTACAAAAATACACGACTAAGGGGCTGTACGGGGAGTATTTCAATAGCCCTAATCCTGCTCTTAATGACAATGTGCGGTTTACCGTACTGGAAATGGGCGGTCTGCAAAATAAACCTGACTTGTTAGCCGCCGTCATGTTTTCCATGATGATCTTTATTGAACAGCGCATGTACTTATCCCCACGGGACATTAAAAAAGCCGCCATTATCGATGAAGGTTGGAAACTGCTCGACAGTGAAAACAGTTTTGTCGGTAACTTTATTGAAGGGGGCTATCGTACCGCCCGTAAACATCGTGGTGCTTACATTACCATTTCTCAAGGGATTGAAGATTTCGATGGTGAGGATGCGAGTGTGGCCGCGAAAGCCGCATGGAGTAACTCGTCGTACAAAATTATCTTGCGTCAAAACTTGGAGTCCTTCCGTAAATATAACCAGAAAAATCCTGACCAGTTCAATGTGCTTGAACGTACCGTGGTGGAAGGGTTCCCTTCGGCAAAAGAGGCGCACTTCAGTGCCTTTATGTTACGAGTGGCGGGACAAGTGTCTTATCACCGCTTGTTGATTGATCCTATCAGTCGCACCTTGTTTTCCACCGATGGGAAAGACTACCAGTTCCGTGAAAATGCCGCAGCACAGGGACTTTCCCAGCAAGCCACCTTATTAGCCTTAGCCCAACAAAAATTCCCAAGAGAAATGGAGGCCTTATCCCAATGGCAGAGTCAAACACGACATTAGTCGATAACACGCAAAAAACGCCCGCACGGGGCACGAGCCGTCGGCGTAAAGCCTGCTTGAAGGCCATGAGTTTTTTTATGGTGATTGCGGTGATCCTGAGTTTCAGTATTTCGGTGTTCGTGGTGCGCTGGCTTGCCCCCGTTACCGTCACTTTCGACATGGCGGGCACGGTCAACCAATATCAGCAACAAATGGCCATGCAGTTTAACGCCGAAAATCCGCTGAGTGAGCAACAAATCGCCGATGCCACTCACCGTTTTCAAATGGCGCTCAGTGACAGTTTATCGGAGTACCAACAGACGCATCAGGCCCTGATTTTAGTCACGCCTGCGGTGGTGATGGGCGCAGAAGATATCACGGTCGATATTCAAGCCACGATCGCCGACAAACTGGCGCAATAAGGGAGGGCAGATGAAGCGAATTCGACAGTCTACGTTAGCGGTATTGTTCTGTTTACCCTGCCTTGTTACTGCCAAAGATCTCGGTGTATGGGGGGATGTCTATCCCGTTCAAGAGCAAAGCATGTTGGACTTTATCCAGGGGCGGTTAAAACAAATGGAGGGTACAGGGGAAATTGCGCAGATGCAGCAAGATTTTAAAGATCGTGTGATTGAAAATACCCTGCGTCCACCGCCTGTGGATTGGCTCAGTACCGATACGGAAGCACATACGCTGTGGTACGACCCGACGTTTACGGTTCAAGGGGATTATGCTGACCACAATGGTGTGATGTTTGCCCGTCAAGGCGACAAAATAAACCCGCTGAGTCACGTGGCACTCGGGCAAACCCTGTACTTTTTAGATGCAGATGATCCGCGCCAAATCGCGTGGATGAATACACAGCAGCCCGCGACCTTGCATTATAAAGTTATTTTAACCAACGGCAATATCAAAGAGGCGACGCAGGCACTCAATACCCGCGTGTACTTTGACCAAGGGGGCAGTTTAAGTCGTCAGCTCGGGCTTCAGTACATTCCGGCGGTGGTGACGCAAGAGGGCGACAAACTCAAAATCGTTTCAGCCGCGATGCAGGAGGGGCGATGAATAAATTTACCCGTTGGCTATTGAGTGTGTGTGTACTGGGTTATGTAACAGTGACAACGCCAGCTAAAGCCGATGCGTTATGTGAGGGGAATTTCGTTAACCCGATCACCGATATTTGCTGGGATTGTTTGTTCCCGATGACCATTGGCAATGTGCCTGTATTTCCAGGTGTGGCACCGGATACAGAAAACCCCTCGATGCCGATACAAATTTGCCCGATGGGGATTTTATACCGCATTGGTTTAGCGATTGGCTATTGGGAGCCATTTGCCCTGACCGATGTGACCCGCTCACCGTATTGCATGGTGAATTTGGGCGGCTTTAACATCAATGTCGGTAAAATGGGCGGGGGTAAAGGTACGCAAAATGACCCTGCCACTCAAGGGGCGTTCTACCATGTGCATTGGTACAAATACCCACTGACCTATTGGCTCAATATCATTACCTCGGCAGGCTGTTTAGAGCGCGGGGATATGGATATCGCCTATTTGTCGGAGCTAGACCCCCTGTGGAATGACAGTTCGTTGTCGTCAATTATTGCCCCTGAAGCGTTTGTGTTTGCCAATCCTATCGCGCAAGGGGCGTGTGCTGCCGATGCGATTGCTAGTATTGGCAGCAAGCCCTTAAATGCGCTCTTTTGGTGTGCCGGTTCACAAGGCAGTATGTATCCGTTTACGGGGTATACGGGGAATGAATTTAGTCCGCAGGCTTCCTCGGTTCTGCTGTCTGAGCGCATGGCGTTTAAGTTACATCGGCAAGGGTTGGTGATGAACAGCGTCGGGAAAAATCAGGAGGTGTGCTACACCTATCCGTCGCCGATTATCCCGAAAGACCGTTATCGCTATCAAATGGTGAATATGTACCCTGATACCGCGCAATGTCACCCTTTTGGTCGTTCCGTGATGCGCTGGCAAACCGGGCATGCCTCACCCAACAGTCGTAAAAACTTCGGTTATCTCATCTGGCGTAAACGTAACTGCGTTTTCCTCTAATACGAGGTCCTTTTCATGAAATCCGTTTTCTTTTTATTCGCAAGCGTGCTGCTTGCGCCAGTTGGTTATGCCTTAACGGATGACCAACAGTTTTTAGAACAGCTGCGCGACCAAAGTGCGGCGTTACTTGAACAGTCTTTGCCGCCGGATGGCTTTAAGCCACCGGAAATCTCGGCCAAGGATAAAGCCTGGATTGATAACTTGTTAGCCAAACAGCAGCAAGCGCAGCAACACGCCGCCGATGCGGCTAAAGCACAAACTGAGCAGGAAAGCCCCTTTATCTACTTTGTATCGTTTTCTATTCCCGAAGCAGGGCTCAAACAGATGGTGCCTGAAGCCACGCAGCTTGGTATCCCCACCTTGATTAATGGCTTGATTGACAATGACTTTCGCAAAACGGCCAGTGCCGTGTTTGAACTGACCAAAGACAGTGGGGAGGGTGGCGTACAAATCGACCCGAAAACCTTTGCCCAATATGACGTTACACAAGTGCCTGCACTGGTCGTGCGCTGTGAACAAGGCTTTGATGTGATGTACGGCAATATCCGTTTGATATCGGCCATTGAACGGATTGCTAGCAGTGGCGATTGTCGTCAGGTTGCTCAGGATTGGCTGGTATCGAGGGCACGATAATGAAACGGTTATTGATTGCATTATGTGGTATGGGGGCTCTGTCACTGGGGTTTGCGGCCAATGATTACAAAGCGGGGTCGGAATTTGCCAGTGGCCTAAAAAACAAAGGGACAGACACGATAAAAAACACCAACCCCGCCAATATCATTCCGAACTATACCGCCAATCCGTCAGAGAGCGGCTATTACGGTGGGGTGACATCAGGCGCAGCCTCGGGGCTGGAAAATGCGGGCATGAAAGCGATGAATGAGACGGAGGCGGGGCAAACCACGATGAAGGTGATGAAAAATCGCCCGCCGGATAAGTTGGATTTGGACGCCCCGTTCTTAAAAGCGGGCATTGATATGCGAGAAAAGGCGGGGTCAGAAAGCGGGCAAATTACCGTCCCATGTCAGGATGTGACGCTGGATAAAACTGAAATCACATCACACCAATGTGAGCGTATCCCTGCAGCCAGTTTAGCCTGTACACGTACTGCAAAAATTACATGGGAAGAAATTGACGGATGGGATACCCAAAATATCACTATTCCACCAACAGGGTTTAAGTACTACCGCAACGGAGCGGGGTGGTCGTTTCATTTTGTTTCACCCGTAACAGGAACGGTTCAAAGCGCCTCATTAGCGATATGGGTGAGTAGTGGCCGTTACCTCTGGAATAGTCCGGTTACATTTATGAAAACGTCATGGCGGTTAACAAACAGCGCAACACAAACGTTGAATGCAAACGGGATTGAGTTGAAAGAAGGCAATAATGTCGCGAGTAATATCATTTGCTCAGGGTCGGGGTGTAATGCTGCGATTGAAGATACGATTGTACGGACATTTACCACCGATAAATTAGCCACGCTGACTTTGACTATGCGAGTTCTGGTCAAAATTAAAACCGTTAAGCCCAAAATTGAATGGGTTGAACATTGCCCGTTTGATAAATCCGAAGAAGTGAAAGTAGAAACCCAATGTACGGAAAAAGGGGGCATCAAAACGGTCACGGTGGGTGGTAAAAAGTACGATGTTTACAGTGAGTGTTGGCAGTACACCGATTATTACGCCAAGCAGTCGGCGGATAGTGGCAGCTGCGGTGACTACATGAAAAATCCTGCGTGTACCATTGTGAAAACCACCTGTATTGAATCCGTTGGCAGTACGTGTTTACGTGAGCAAGCGGTGTTTTCCTGTGAAAAAGGGCTGACGGGAGGTGGGAAAATGTGCGGTGTTGAACTGATTTGTGCCAGCGGGGAGTGTGACCAAATCAAGAATGACAAGGCGAACAGTTTCCAAAAAGCCGTATCGGCATTAGCAGCGGTGGCGGCTGCAGGGGAAGATGTGGCAGAGCTCAATGACGTGAATGTCAGGGCTTTTACAGGCCAGCGTTATACCTGTCGTAAAGCGGCTGCGGGGTTTAATAACTGCTGTAAAAGTGGCGGTTGGGGGAGTGATGTGGGACTGGCGCACTGTGACAGTGAAGAAAAAGCCCTCGGTAAAGCCAAAAGCCGCAATCTGACTATTTATGTTGGTTCCTATTGCTCTAACAAAGTGCTCGGAGTGTGTCTTCAGAAGAAAGAAGCCTACTGCGTGTTTGACAGTAAGCTCGCCAAAATTGTGCAAGAGCAAGGACGTGGCGGGCAGTTGCGCATTGGTTTTGGTAGCGCCAAAAACAGTGATTGTCGCGGTATTACCGTCGATGAGTTGCAGGCCATTAATTTTGACCGACTGAACTTTGCGGATTTCTATTCCGATTTGGAATCGGGCACCGATATTCCGGCTGACCAAGAGTTGATTGACCGTGTGAAAAATCAAATCGCCAATGGCTTGCAAGGCCAAGGAGGACAAGGATGAAACGCATTGTATTGATATCGCTCGTCAGTCTGGTGATATCGGGAGGCGTATTGGCTAATAACGGCGAGCAGGCGGAAACACGAACGTATGTGGATGAACCTATTGTCGGTTGGCATTGGTATAACGAGCCGCAACCCGAAGAAGAGAAAGAGCCGCCAGAGCCAGAGCAAATCCCGCTTTCGACGTTATCACCGACCTTACAAAAAAAGGTCATGCAAAAGCTAACCGCAGAAGCGTTAGACACTGCGATTATGCAACCAACTCCTGAGAATGCCGCGAAATTCGTGGCACTTCAGCGGTATTGGCTCAATCAATCTGGAAAGTTTGAACGCTCTGTGCAAAAAGCCCTGCTGCTACATCCTGCACTTGATTACAACTTGGAGCATTCCTTTTATAACAGCACGGTGCCTCAGCAGCTTTCTACATTACGCAATAAAGAAAAACAGGCTATTTCGCAGTTAGCATCTCAGTACGGATTGTTTTTATTCTATCGGGGCGGTGAGCCGTTAGATAACCAGTTAGCCAGTGTGGTGGCGCAGTTTGCTGAACAACACGGGGTTGTGCTTATCCCGATATCGGTGGATGGTCAGCGCAGCCAGCAATTACCAAATACTAAGCCAGACAACGGGCAAGTGGCGAAAATGCAAATCACCCATTTTCCTGCCCTGTTTTTGGTTGACCCGAAAAACGAATCTTACCAGCCGTTAGCCTACGGTTTTATGACGCAAGATGCGCTAGAACGTCGCTTTTTAGATATTGCGACCGATTTTACCCCGAACTATTGAGAATAAAATGATGGAAAGAACCTTAAAAGCTCGATTAATTGAGAATGCGTTATTGTATGTCGGCATTGCGCTCATGGTAGCGGCCGTGGTGTTTTGGGGCTTAATTGAAGTGTTACTGAAGGTGCGTAAAGCCAGTATCACTGACGATTTACTGTTAACTCTTCAATGGGTACAAGATATGGGCACGGTCTTTATCTTTGCCGTCGGGGCTGCGGTGGGTGTGGCCGGCTTTTTGTATGCGGCTGTTCGTGCCTGGCAAGCCTTTCAGGGCGGAGGAAATAAGGAGAAACACCCATGAGAGCGTTACTTTTTTCCTTTTTGCTGTTTAGTTTCAGTGCGGCTCAGGCGAGTGTGATGGATGAAATTGCCGCGCTAGAATCTCATAAAACGGGAGGGAACGCCCAGTCCAACATGAGCACTGAAACTTTCAAGCCAGAAACGATTGTTCCTGCCAAACCGCCAGTCAAACCGTATTCGTTACCCAATGGCAAAGTGGTGAATTTGAATGATTATACGTTGGTGCTCTTTATGCAGTCGAGTTGCCCGTATTGTCATCAATTTGACCCACAACTTGCGTTGTTATCTGCACAAACGGGATTAAGTGTATTCCCGTATACCCTCGATGGGAAAGGGGATATGGCATTTCCGAATGCCATTCCTGCACCTCCTGAGGTTGTGCAGTCTTTTTTTGGGGCTGGGTTACAAGTCATTACGCCCACCGTTTTTTTGGTGGACGTGAATACCTTAAGAACCTATCCCCTTTTGCAAGGGCTGACCGATATGCAAGATGTGATGAACCGTGTTAACAGCAACTTAATGTTAGCCACACAATAAAAAGGTATAGGGATGAAAACAGAAATAACCAGTGAATCGAAAACGCGACATCAAAAATTAACAGACCAAAGTTTTCATAACAGTCTACTTAATTTTATCGGTTATCTCTCGGCGGGAACTGCGTTATGGATATTGATGCAATGGCAGTTTGTGTTTGTATTTCCTAATAATGCCGATGTTCTGGATGAACACTTAAGGTTTAAAGATCTTTGGAATGTGGTCATGTACGTTGTTCCCTATTGTTTTTGGGGGATGGCAATCAAAAACGTTTCGATTCTAGTCATCACAACATTGAATATCTGTTATTCAGAGTTTCAGTTGTATCTCTTGAAAAGGAAGCGAACCAAATGAAAAAGCGGGATTATCAGACCATAGACACGCGGATTGAGCTATTGGTGAAAACCTTCAACCAATGTGGTTTTAGCACCTATGCCTCATGCCAAGGGCATGGTTACCCCGTTGATTATCGGAAACCCTATATTGCGTTTGTGTCTACAACGGAGCACGCAGGGCGTCTTGAACGACTTTTGCGGGAGGATATGGAATCTCTATTACCCAAGCTTAAATGGGGCTGGATGATTGAGGGAAGATTTAATGATACCTATCAATTGTGTTTTTCACTGAGGCTTTGTGGGCATCGTCGAGGGTATTATCGCTATTGGCGGCCTTCTATCAATCATGACTTTGCGGTTATCGAGAAAATGCTCATCAGTGAGTTTGGTTCTCATTCTTCAATTGAATAACGCTATTGCGTTCGTTATCTCCCTTTAATCTCACTTTACTTTTTAATGCCGACACGCAATAGCTTGCGGGTGATGGCTCTCAATAAGGTTTACCCATAATGAATAATTTAATTAACCCTATTCCTTACCGGAATAGTGGGATAAACCCTGTCTGTTCAGCGTGTAGGTATGTTGCTATTCAATCAGGAGGACTCCATGCGTAAAAGACTCATCGCCGCGCTGTGTTCGGCATTATTCAGTCACACGGTAGCGGTTGCCAATGTGAATGGTGACATGAATAACTTTTTCAATAAACTGGGGTTTGAAGGGAATGCGACCGAAGCCCGCGCATGGGAAGGTCAGGCCGCAGGCTATGCCACGGGCGGCAACTTATTTATTCGCAATCAAGTCAAACAGCTGCAAATCGCCTCATTTACCCCGCCAAATATCAATGCGGGGTGTGGGGGAATCGATGCGTATTTGGGGTCGTTCTCTTATATCAACGGTGAGCAGCTTCAGCAGTTTGTAAAACAGTTAATGCAAAACTCCACCGGTTATTTCTTTGATTTGGCGTTGCAAACCACGGTGCCCGAATTGAAATCTGCCAAAGACTTCTTACAAAACATGATATCCGGTATTAACAGTATGAATATTTCTTCCTGCCAAGCTGCACAAGGTATTGTGGGCGGTTTATGGCCAACCAATACCGTCCAGTCGCAAAAAATCTGCCAAGATATCGCAGGGCAAACCAATATGTTTGCGGACTGGGCTGCGTCCCGTCAAGGTTGTACCGTCGGGGGGAAAATGAATGATGCGTTTAATCGTGCCCCTGAAAATATGAAAGACCAAATCATCCAAAATAAAAACCTGATGTGGGAAGTGCTTAACAGCAACAAAATGTTGGATGGCGATAACGAGCTCAAAGAGCTGATTATGAACCTCACTGGCACGTTGATTTTTGGCAAAGACAATGGCGATGTGACCACGACTGTTCCCAAAGTGAACCGCCAGGAATTAATTAAAGCATTAATGTACGGCGGCACTATCAGTATCGAAGGGTGTGTCTCCGTGAACGGTTGTCTCCAGCTGAAGAAAAAAACTATTACTATCAGTAAAGACAATGGATTGAATTCATTGGTTAAAAAAATCATTCAGCAAATTCAAGGCAAATTGAAAGATGACATCGCCTTAACCCTGGGTGAGAAAGGATTTATCCAAAGTACGTCGGTGCCTATTTTGAAATATTTGGTTGACCCGATGCAACTCAATATCAATGTGTCCATCTTGCCCGCACTGTCCGATTATATTGCGTATGACATTTTACTTCAGTACCTGCTTGAGCTGATTGACCAAGCCAAAATTGCCTTGGGAAACCGTAACTTTCCCGAACAGCCGTTGGATGTGTTGCGTAAAAATGTCGCCGAGGCCAGCCGTCAATTGGAAGACTTACAACGTCAGGTTGAAGTAAAAGCCAATGTGTTGATGGAAATGGAACGGCAGATGAGTTACTTGCGTCAGCAGACGTCCAGTCAACTCCAAGAGCGTTACCAGCGTAATTATCATTTCAATATGTTTACTCCAGAACAAAAATCAAATCAGGGAGGGTGATGAAGATGGCGTCTATCGATACGGTCTATGTCTTGGGCGGTGGTGAATACATGATGCAGGTTTTCAATGGCGTCGCGGCGATTGTGGGCTCTTCATCGTGGGAATCCATGTTCCGCATTGCGTTGCTGATTTCTGCTGCTTCCTTCTTTGTGGTGTACCTGCGAGGGCATGACCCGAAGGAGGTTATCAAGTTTGCCGCTTACATTATTTTGGTTTCCAGTGTACTCCTTGGGCCTAAGCGTTCTGTTCAGATAATAGACCGAACCGACCCCACGGGGGTTTATCTTGTCGATAATGTCCCGCTCGGGTTAGCTGCACCTGCGCATATGATTAGCTCGATTGGTACGAGTTTAACGGAGCTGTATGAGTCCATTTTCCATATGCCAGACTCTTTAAGTTACAGTAAAACAGGCATGTTATTTGGGGCAAATTTGGTGGGAAATGTCAGTGATGTTATGTCGACAGATGGGGATATTGCTGAATTAATGAGCCTATACACTAAAAATTGTGTTATTGGCGATATCTTAATTAATCACAAATACTCCTTTCAAGAGCTGATGAATACCCGAGACCCGTATCTTCTTATTTTCCAGAAGCCGAGCCCTTTACGAGGCGTCATGGTTCCCGAGGGAAATAAAAAAGCACAACCCGCCGGATTTTGGACATGTGAAGACTTGGCCAAACGCGTGTTAATGCCTGCGATTGGGGCCGATACTCAAACGGGGGGCGAAACGTGGGCTTATACGGTCAGGCGTATCTTTGGTGGGCGCTCTGATGCGAACGTATTATTTAGTGGCATGCTTGGGGACAGTTACAATTACTACTACTCAGGCAGTGAAACGGCCAGTCAGTTAATGCGAAACTCCGTAGTGATGAATGCGCTTAAACAAGGCATAGGCGGGTACAGTGCGCAAAGTGGTGATACGGCCAGTTTAGTCAACTTAGCGTCCACATCATCGTATAACAAAATGCGGCTCTCATGGGCCACATCAACAACGGTAGGAACCTCATTTACCCCATTGTTGTATACCATTTTGTTTTCATTAATTGTCGCATTGTTCCCCATTTTTATTCTACTGATGACGGTCCATGCACTGACGACTCGCATGTTATTTAACTACATCATGTCGATTATTTATCTGCAATCCTGGGCACCGATGTTCGCCATACTCAACCATGCAACGAGTTTTTATTTGCGGGGGCAAACCAATGGATTGGACTTTAACCTAGCGAACCAGGCTCATATTCAGCAAATCCACAGTGATATCGGGTTAATTGCGGGGTGGTTAACCTTGTCTATTCCGTTTATAGCCATGGCGATAGTGAAAGGTTTAGGGCCAGCAGTGGCACAGGCTGGGAACTATCTCGGTACGTCCATTAACAGTTCAGCTTCAGCAAGTTCATCGCAAGCGGCAGATGGAACGTGGGCGTTTAATAATATGCAGACCGACAATGCGGCAGGCAATAAGTGGGATACCAACTCGAGTTTCCGTGATGGCCAAATGACACGACAACTCGCCAGCGGTGCCATGAATACGGTGACCAGTGGTGGTCAAGAAATTATGGATACGAGTGGTGCCATGTCTCGCTTACCTGTTTCCATTAAAGGCAGTGAGGCGATGGTGAGTTCGTTACAGCAAAGTGCGAAAAATGCACAGGCAACAGCAGCACAATCAATGAGTGCTTTCCAAAGTTCGGTCAATGTGGCAACCAATCAAATGGCACAATTTAGTAAAAACTTTGGTAACAGTGCAACGGTGTCATCCATGACGGATACAGGCATCAGTAGTAATGAAAGCGAAGGTTACAGAAAAATTAAAAACGCGGTAGATTCTCAGCGAAAAGCGGATAACAGTACGACTGAAGATGCTCTCACTAAGCTAATTAGTAATAGTTTCGATAAATCGAAAACTATTGGAGGTAAAGGTGAGGCTGGATTTAGTTTTGGCCCATTTGGTGGAACTAATGCATATATCGATGGAAATACTAAAGATACCGATAGTAAAAATAGTGGTACTCAAGAACGTGATTCACGTCATCAAGATGCGGGCAGTGAAGAAAGTGCTCAACGGACACGGGAATTTCATGAAGGGCTTGAATTACTGAAAAACAGTAAATTGTCAGACGGCACAAATCGTCACGATAATGAAGCCAGCTCGGAAATTAGTCAACTCAGTGCAACGCTGAACGCGGCCAAAAACCAATATGAGCAATATTCTCGTAGTACGACGGAGAGCCAAGAGTACAGTGATATGGCCAGTTATGTGACGAATAACAGCGCGCAGATTGACAGTAACTTAGACCAAGAGTTTGCTAATTATGTACGGAAAGCCGCACCAAGTCGCGTTGATGCAATTTTAAGTAATACGAGTGATTTGTCGATTGCACGAGAACGTGAAGCATTAGCAAAAGATTTTATTAATGACAGATTGCTTCCAAATGTTAAAAATGATTATGTGCAAAATAGGGCTGGTGTGGTTGCAATGGATAAAACGGCATCAGGAGAAAATAACCCATCAGGAGGAAGTTTAGTGGCTGAATATGATGGTCATGTGCAGAATGTTAATACGCTCAGTCAGAATGCGGGAATAAAACATGACACTGCTCATAAAGTCACCGAAAAAGAAAAGGAATATCAAAGTAAAATTGGTACAGTAAAAGGAATAATATACCAAGAATCATCGGAAATTCAACAACGTCATGATGAACTCAAATTAAATCATCAAGAAAAAATACAAGAGCATGAAGTTAAAATAGAAAAAGAAAGGGAAAAACAAATGGATGCAGGATTAATTACTGATACTAGACGAGTAGAAAAAACACCAGACTCTAATGGATTTATAAGTCAAGATGATTATTATAAAAAGAACAGTGATTAAGTGTGGTGTAAGTATGAAAAAATATCTTTTAATAAAGATTTTTATGGTTTTTGCTATAAATATTTTATTTCTATTAAAATACCATAATGATGGAAATCTCATTTTGATAAGTAGCCTTGTTACGAATATTATTTTGTTTTTTACTATTTGTTTTTTATATAAAAACAGTAGTTTTCTATTGTTCTTGAAACGGTATTTCGGTGCATCTTCTTTATTTTTAATAATAGGGGGTATATTTGTTAGTATATATTATGAGGAGAAAAGTAATGATGTTGGAACATTAATCATATTACTAACATTAAATGATATTGCTTTTTTACTATATTTCTTTACTTACAATTTCCTGTGTAAAAAAATTAATCACCAGAAAACAGATGAAATAATAAAAGAATTGAAGAAAGATATTAAGTTTAATAATTTTTCATTTAATTTTCATCACTATAGATTAAAAAGTAACTATTCTGATTCAAATGGATATAATCCATCCTCGGGTTTACCTATGGCGAATAGTGGTTTTGACGTTGGCGGGAATGCTTATGGTTCTTATCATCGATAGTAGAGGGAAGCTAGTGACGCATGTAAAAAAAATGATGTTATTTTTATTTTGTATAATTTTGCAAGGATGTATAACAACAGAAGTCTCAGAATCAGACATGGCTAAGTATAAGGGTAAGCATGTAAGTGATTTTTTATCTGATCAACGATTCTATAATATCCATGATAAAAAATATAATATATTTACGGGGAGAGGGGCATCTCGAAAATATTTTCTTTATAGTCCTGCTCTTTATGTTGAGGAACAGGTAAAAGCACCTTCTATAAACGTGCAGAGATTATGTAAAGAAAATGGGGGGGAATGGACAATGATAAAATATAATGGTAGCACTGTTTTTGAGTCAGAGATGAAGGCTAACAAAGAAGTTAATAATATGGCGTTATATGCTGTTTTTAATGAATTTAAGTATTTCAATGATTCATATATTAACTATCAAAAGCAAGGCACTACATATAGATATCAAAGTGAGACATTACACTCATATATTAAAAAGAATTACTTTTATAATGAATTTATATGCAATGTAGAAGGCCAGGAACAATGGTCTTTATCCATTATACCTGTTGCAATAGATAAAGATAGCTCAGATATCGATCAGCTATGGATACTTATGATAGTAAATGACTAGTTATATATTTATTTTTTAATCCTAACACGCATAATTTATGAGAGGTCTATTCCAATAAATAGTAATTTTTAAGGGGAATAGTCTGTCTCGTATCAAGGAAAAAGTGCAAAAGTTTGTGTTGAGTGCGGCGAGAATATTCTGCTTGCACGCAGAATCGCCTTACCCCGTGTGGGGCATTGTGTTAATTGTATCGAGCGCCAAGAGTGCTCTCGCTTAAGATAACGACGTTTTTTAAAACCCTACCTACGTTTTATATCGAATACTAATTTGAGGTTGTCATGAATAAATCAACACTGAATAAAGTGGGGATCGCTTTGTCATTATTTTTACTTTCTTATGCTTCTTGTTTATCGGCATTAAATAATAATGATACATATATTCCAAAATACACTGATTTTATTTTAGAGTGCAGTGATTATATTGTCGGTGATAAACACCCCAATAATACAACGGAACAAAACCTACCCATTTATTTAAGTTACCACCAAATCTCGGAGTCGACGGGTCGTCAAATAACAGAAGAACTGATGAAATTAAAACGTTTTTTACCAAAATTGAATTTACCCGCTTTTCTGAATGGTCGTGATCGTGAATATGCGATTACATTTTGTGCGGTTGTGACACATGATAAAATAAAATCGTTAGAAAAATCACTCAGTATTAAAAAATAACCCCTTTCTTATATCTCATATTTAGGGTGCTAGCTTCCCTATATTCTCTTTATTTGACAGAGTGATCTTATTATGAGTTCAACCAAGCATATTACACAGGGTGGACAAGTCTTTAGCTATATGCTCGGCATGTTCATGCAGGTAAATAAACGGATTTCGTTTTGGCTCGTTAATTTTTATTTAATTCTATTACCCTTAATTTTTTATTTAAAAGTCCCTCTACAAGAAATTAAAAATGGCGGTCTGTATTGGTGGCTGTATTTCACATCAGCGGGCGAGAAAGCCTTATATCGAGTTCCGCCTCTTTATGATGTGCATTTTGATGGCCAACTCTTTCGATTTACGTCGGCCAATATTTTAAATGATCCCTACATGATGTATGCAGGCGATATCTTTCTACAAGAACTCTGGCTCTCTTTTGTGTGGGCCTCCGTGTTTGTCGGCATTCTCGCCTTTGTTATTTACCGTTTTTTGCATCGTTTAGGTCAGCGTCAAGCCAAAGACGATGTGATTGGAGGACGGACATTAACTGAAGATATTAAGCTTGTCCGTAATATGCTTCATGCTCGCCGTGAAGCCTCCCCGATTACCTTTGATGGGCTCCCGTTAAAACTCAACAGTGAAGTGCAAAACATGTTGATGCACGGTACACCAGGGTCAGGAAAATCCAATGCGATGAATAAGCTGCTTATTCAATTACGGCAGCGAGGCGATATGGTGATTGTATTCGATAAGGGCTGTTCTTTGGTCAAAAAGCACTATAACGAAAACATCGATAAATTGCTCAATCCATTAGACGAACGTTGTGAAAATTGGGATTTGTGGCGAGAGTGTCTCACAACACCCGATTTTGACAGCATGGCGAATACGCTTATTCCCCAAAGTACGTCAGAAGACCCGTTTTGGACAGGCTCGGCGCGCACTATCTTTACCGCCGTGTCGGCTAAACTCGGCTCTGATGATAAACGCAGTTATAACAAGTTATTACGGACTTTATTGGCCATTGACCTCAAAACGTTACGTGCTTATGTGGCGGGGACGGAAGCCAGTAACTTGATAGAAGAGAAAGTTGAAAAAACCGCGATTTCAATCCGCGGTGTTCTGACTAACTACGTCAAAGCATTACGCTACTTGCAGGGGATTGAGCGCAACGGTAAAGCGCCATTTGCGATCCGTGAATGGATGAAAACTGTCAATGAGAAAAAGGCGCGTCACGGCTGGTTGTGGATCACCAGTAATGCCCGTCAACATGAATCCTTAAAACCGTTAATTTCCATGTGGTTAGCACAGGCCGCCAACTGTTTGCTGGAGATGGGGGAAAATCCGGAGCGTCGTGTGTGGTTTATCTACGATGAATTAGCCTCACTGCATAAACTCCCTGAATTACCGCAAGTATTGTCTGAAGCCCGTAAGTTTGGCGGATGTTTCACGCTTGGTTTTCAAAATAAACCGCAGCTGGACTATACCTACGGCCGAGATTATGCCGATGCGATGATGGATTTACTCAATACCCGTTTTTTCTTTCGTTCACCGGATGAAAATGTGGCGAAGTGGGTACGTGACCAGCTCGGGCAAGAACGGATCAAACGGTTCAGTGAGCAATACAGTTACGGTAAAGAGACAGTACGTGATGGGGTTTCGTTTAATAAACAGCAAGAAGACAGCGATTTAGTTAACTACTCCGATGTGCAATCGCTACCGGATTTGACGTGTTATATCACCTTACCCGGCCAATATCCTGTTGTTAAACATGCAATGCGCTACGAAAAAATCAAACCCGTTGCGGCCGAATTCACGGCTCGTGCGATTAATGACAGCTTAGACCAAGAGATTGAAGCTGAAATTAACGAGCGATTAAAAATGGGTGCTATCCCTGACGGTGTCAACCAGGTCATTGATAGCTTGATAAGCGGTCAGCCGATTGAATTGCCTGTTGAGACCACACCTAATAATACCGTTACAGACGTTGCTCAACCTCAACCTATCGTTCAACCAACACCGAATTCAACGACGTCCAAAAACAGTCAGATAGCAACGGGAACCGCATCATCCGAAAACCTAACGGAAAGCCAAGGGGGGCGAGAAGTGGTTGTTGATAATTTGCGCGTCAACACCGATACGGGTGAAGTGTTGGGGGCGACCTCAGAGCACGAAGAAAACCCACAAGACCTGTATGACAGCTATACACGCATGCGGCAAGAAGAAAAGGAAATTTTGGGTGATCCTCATGCAAATCATTCGAGTTCTTCACAAGAGTTTGAACATGATGATCCTAATTGGGAGAAATGGTGATGCTGACTGTTGCACCGATTGCCAATAATGCGGCAAATTATTATACCCATGAAGACAATTATTATTTTCTCGGCAACCTTGAAGCTCGCTGGATGGGGGAAGGGGCTAAATCACTGGGATTAGAGGGGGAGGTCACCAAAGAGCAACTTGGTGAAATCCTGGAGGGGCGTTTACCCAATGGGCAAAGTCTTGAACGCATGGAAAACGGTAAAAATGTGCACCGTGAAGGGCATGATTTAACCTTTTCCGCGCCTAAGAGTGTTTCTGTATTAGGGCTAGTGCTGGGTGATAAGCGCATGATTGACGCGCATAATCATGCGGTCGAGGTCGCCCTGAAAGAGGTGGAGAGCCTCGCGTCAACGCGAGTGATGGTTGACGGCAAAACCTCACTTGAAATGACCAAAAGTCTGGTTGTTGCGGCATTTAACCATGATACGTCTCGCGAGCACGACCCCTTAGTCCATACCCATGCGCTGGTGATGAACGTGACCGAACACAATGGCGAGTGGCGCACCTTATCCAGTGATACACAACAAAAAAGCGGCTTCAGTGAAGCGGTTTATGCCTTACAAGTGTCATTAGGGCAAATTTACCGCCATGCTTTACGTGAGCGTGTAGAAAGCTTTGGCATGCAAACCCATGAAACAGGCAAGAATGGATTATGGGAGATTGTGGGTGTGCCGGTTGTGCCTTTTTCGCAGCGACATTACCAAATCATGGATGCCGTCGGGCATGAAGCCTCACTGAAATCCCGTGATGTGGCAGCCCTTGATACCCGTCAAGCGAAAACTACCCCTGAAAAAAGTGAGTTGTTGACCGACTGGTTTGACCGTTTGGAGAAAAATGGTTTTGGCTCTGAAGAACGTAAAGCATTTTATGCCGAAGCGGAGCAGCGCCTTGCTAAAGGGGAGATGGGGGATACCTCTCGGGAGATACAGCCCGATATTACCCGTGCTGTCACTGATGCGATTGCGTTACTCAGTGATAAGCAGCTTAGTATGACCTACAGCCAAGTATTGGCTAAAACGCTTGGGGGATTGGAAGCCCGTGCAGGCATGGTAGCGCAGGTGCGTGAAGCGATTGATGTGGCGATTGAACAGCGTCAACTTATCCCACTGGATGAGAAAAAAGGGCTGTTTACCTCGTCTATTCATTTAATGGACGAGCTTAAGCTGCAACAAATTGCCACTGACATGAAGCAACATAACCGCACGGTCAGTTTTCAGGCGCGGACAGAAACCCTCAGCCCAGTGATGGAAAAAGTGGCGGACACCTTACCCAATATTGCGATTATCGCCAGTCAAGGACTCGGTAAAGCGCAGCGAGACGGGGTATTAGACGGTGTCACGATGGCGCAATCACAAGGGCGTGACGTGGCGGTAATGACGCTCGATGCGACCAGTGGTAAAGCGTTTGCCAATGATAATCGTTTTGCCACTGTGCCAAAAATGACCCTAGGTGATGGTCAACTGCTTAAACCCAACAGTACCTTAGTAGTTGCCAATGCCGAAAAACTGTCATTGAAATCGGCCTTATCCTTACTTGAAAGCGCCCAATCTGCCAATGTGCAAGTGCTCATGATGGACAGTGGCGGGCGTAAAGGCACGGGGAACGTGTTAGCCACCTTGCAAGATGCGGGGGTGCCACGCTTTCAGGGCGAGTCTTCCGCTGTCTTGACGGTGAAAACGGCACACATTCCCGATAAAAATCATCGTTATGCGGCACTGGCGGCGGAGTATGCACAGCTGCACAGCGACATGAAACCCGTGGTTGCGCAGGTCAGTGGCGTTCGGGAGCAAAAAATCGTTACTGACACCATTCGCCAAACGCTCACCGAGCGCGGCATGCTCAGTGAAAAAAAGGTGACGGTGACCCAGCTTAAACCCGTGTGGCTCGATAGCCATTCGCGCAAGCAAATCGACAGTTACCGTGAAGGCATGGTGATGGAGCGTTGGAATGCGGATAGAAAAGAGGTTGAACGCTACACTATTGACCGAGTGACACCTGAAACCCGTTCCGTCACCTTGCTTGACAGCCAAGGGCAAAAACAGGTGATGAAACCTCAACAGTTTGATGGTCAGTGGAGTGCGTATCAGCGTCAAACGATGGACATTGCTCAAGGTGAGCAGTTAACGATATTGGCGAAGCAGAACAAACTCTCCGCACGTGACAGGATCACGGTATCGGGATTTATGTCAAACGCCATTATGGTCAATTTCAACGGAAAGACGCACCGTATTGATGTGCGGGATGGCGTAAAAGCGGACTACGGTTATGTTACCGCGCCAGGGCAACAGGTTAATGATACGGGCACGGTGTTATTGGCCGCGTCTGCACGTGATACACAGCCCACTTTACTTAATACGGCTGCACGCAGTGGTGAACATATTACCGTGTATACGCCACTGGATAAGATGGAAACTGAACGTCGTTTATCGCGTTCGCCTGTCTATCAGCAAGCGCGACAGTTAGCGGGGGTTGAAGGATTAGACGGCAAAGCCATTGAACAAGCGGCCGATAAAGCCACGGAAGCGTTATTGTCTAAGCCCGAAAAAGCCCTGCAACAAGGCATGGCGTTAGCGCAAGAGAGTCAGGTTTTTTTCTCGCGCATCGATGCGATTGCCAAAGCGTTACCATTACACAACTCGCTGGACAGTCAATCGCTGGGGAAAGCCTTTGACCGTTTAGTCGCCCAAAAAGCCATCATCCCCGTGACCAGTGGTAAAGGGGCAGCCCAACAACATTACGTGACCGCCAGTACGTGGGAGATGGAAAAGCAAATCCTGACCACCATTTTAGCGGGTAAAGGGACGCAAAACCCGCTAATGGAATCTGTACCCGATGTCGTACTAGCGGGGTTAACTGAGGGGCAAAAGGCAGCGACCACATTGATTTTAACCACGCGTGACCAATTTGTTGGTATACAAGGCTATGCCGGGGTGGGGAAAACGACCCAGCTGAAAGCCGTTCTTAAGGCTCTGGACACACTCCCTGCGGCGCAGCGACCGGAAGTGATAGGCCTTGCACCCACGCACAGAGCTGTCGGCGAAATGGCGGCAGTCGACGTAAAAGCGCAAACCTTGCATGCCTTTTTGATGGATGCGAACCAACGCCAACAGCAAGGGGAGGTACTGGATTTTAAAAACACCCTCTTTTTAGTCGACGAAGGTTCGATGGTCGGTAACAAAATTATGACTGAGGTATTAGACGTGATTGGCCGAGGTGGCGGGCGAGCGCCTATTTCAGGGGATAGGGCGCAGCTATTGTCGGTGGACAGTGGTACACCGTTTTCCCTCGCGCAAGACCGTTCAACGCTGACGACTGCGGTTGTGAACGAAATTGTGCGACAAAGACCCGAGCTTCGTCCTGCCATTGAAGCCATCATAGCCGGTAATATTCAAACAGCGATGGATACGATGAACAGCGTAACACCGGGTGTGGTTCCCCGTCGAGCAGGGACAGAATTACCCGAACAGTCAGTGATAAATTCAGGCGACAAGGTCATCACACATATTTTCGATGACTATCGCGGGCGAACGGCTGAAGCCCAAAAAGAGACACTGATTGTGGTGCAAACCAACCGCGATAAAGATGAGCTTAATCGCGGTATTCATCAAATCTTAGTCGAGCAAGGACAATTACAAGGGGGAAAAGACGTCCCGATATTGGTGCGTGAAAGTACGCGCACAGAATCTTTGCTATCAACGGCAGGACTGGCAAAACATGCTGGCAAAATAGCGCTCATCCAAGAGCAGTACTATCGGATTGAAGTGACCCGAGAGGGCGTCAGTGATGGAGTTGTGACCCTGGTTGATGAACACGGCAAAGGGCATTTACTCTCGGCTTTTGAAAGTAGCTTGCGAGATATCGGTATTTACCGCCAAGAAACCCGTCATATCGCCGCAGGTGAAAAAATCAACTTTACTCGCACAGACAAAGAGCGCGGACGCGTGATGAACAGTGACTGGACGGTTAGCGAAGTGAATGACCACGGGCACATTACCATTACCAAGGGCGATGAATCTCGCGTGCTTGACCCGAATAGCGAATTAACAGACCAACATCTGGATTACGGTTATGCGGGCACAGCACACAAAGCGCAAGGGGCAAGTAGCCTGTATGTGATTGTCCTTGGGGGTGTCGAGTCAGGACGACGTATGCTGGCCACCTTGCGGGATGCGTATGTGGCTTTATCTCGGACTAAAGCGCACGTGCAAACCTACAGTGATGACTTGGATAAATGGACAAAAGCCATTGAGAATCCAGGGGATCGGAAGACCGCCCACGATGTGTTGTTGGCTGAACAAGACCGCGTCGCTAAAGTGGGTAATCAACTGTTTGACCATGCGAAACCCCTTAATGATACGGCGATTGGTCGCGCATTAAGCCGCCAAATGGGGTTGGGGGAGTCACACGAAGGAAAATTTGTTTACCCGTCCACCAAGCACCCCGAACCGCATGTCGCGTGGCCTGCTTTTAATGAACACGGCAAAGCCCAAGGTACGGTATTACAAGCCATTGAACTCGACGGGGATAAATTGCAGGGGCTTCGCGCTGAAGGGCGTTTACTGGGGAGCGAGCAGGCACAATTTATTGTTGTGAAACCCAGTCAAAACGGGCAAACCGTGATTGTGAACAGTCTAGAATCCGCTTTTGAGACGATGGCACAGCAACCCGAGCAGGGTGTGGTGGTGCAGCTCAATCCCGATGAACGTTTACACACGGCCATGATTGAGAAAATCACGCAAGGGGAAGTGGATAACGCCTATGCAAACCCAAATGCCACGCAAACCGATAAAGCGGACGGTGACCCGAAAAACCTGCAAACCCCCGAGGAACAGGCGATTGATAAAGCCTTAAAAGAGGCTGAAGCTGCCCTACGTCAGCAAGCAAACAGCGAGCCTAAAGTGCCAGAACTGAGTGAGGACGAACTGCGGCATGTGATGGCGCAAGAGCGTGATAGCTTGCTGAAAGGGGAACATGACTTAATGGAGGCGAAAGAGCGAGTCATTGAAAAGGCCGTTCAGCTTGAGCGTGAACATCAGCAACAACAACGAGACGTTTTGCGCCAACAAGAACGTGAAATGGTGATGGAAAAATCCCGAGACCGTGAATTTGGTGACTAGCGCCCTGTTATTTTAGTTTTAACCCGCATTGTCGGCGATTTCCGCCAGTTTCTTTTAGTTTTCTCTCGCGTCGAACCTCAAGTTTTATTACAAATTTTGTGAATAAATCGCGTCTATATCGTGAAGACGTTGCTTGAATGCGTATAGAGTGCTAAATTAGCCGACAATTGATGTGAATTTTGTGGTAGCCACGCCGAAAGGTGGCAAAAGATGGGATGTAACACACAAACATGTGCTGTGAACCTAAATAGAAAACCCCTGTAATCTTCTTCAATCTTGGCGGGTCGAGGAAAGATTATCAGGGGTCATCAGAGCAATTCCGCTAGGTGGAATGTTGAACTCCTAGCGGGGAGTATAGAATTATGCGCAAAAAAATTCAACTCCTTCCGTACAACATAAGTGCGGAGAGACATGTCTAATGGGATCTCAATTCCTGCAGTTCCTTGTTCCATCGGTAAAATTCATCGGCATTATGCGCCAAAATTTTTAGGGCAATTACCGAAATTAGTGCCTGTGCGTCGCTTTGCGGCCGCATTAAAGCGTCACGATTGGAACCGCAATCCCCATATTTACCAACTGCGCTACAGCCGAAAGCAGCGGATATCGGTGCGTTCTGAGCGCCGGGAAACCTTTGATGCGTTAGCGATGGCCATGATCGCCTATGCGGATTACAACCCCGAAAGTGACACGTTGTTTGAAGTGATGTGTTCAGTCGAGAAGTTGGCGGAGTTGTGTGGCCAACTGTATCGCTATGACAGTGGTCGTAAAAGTTATGACCCCATCCTCCATGCTTTGCGCGATTGGGAACAAGCCAACCTGATTATCATTGATCGCGATTTTGATATTGAGGCGAAGCAATACAAAGCGATGCGGATTTGGATACGTCCAGAGTTTTTTCACGGCCTTGGCTTTTCGAAACAGGAATTGCGTGACGTGGTGGCCAGTTTCAGTCGTTGGATGGAAAAGCAAGGGCTAAAAGAGAGTTATCAAAAACGGTACGTGCAGCATGTATTGCGCCTCGCGCGTGCGAATGTTGCCTCCCTCGATAACAAACACAAGCTTCGCAATTTACTCAACAAACTCAAAACGTTGGTGATTGGTGAAGATGAAGCCCTGAAACAAGAGAAAAAACATTTAGCCAAGGTATTGAAGGAAAAGAAAGCGTTAGCCAAAAGTTTGGAAGCGCCAGAAAGCGCTGAACATGCCGCTTGGCGTCGCTTTGAAGCCTGGAAGGTGACACAGCCTATTGCGGCCGTCATGGCCTTTGAGCAGAAAATGAAAGCCTTGTATCCGAGTGTTCAAGGGCAGGCTATTTACCTGCATTATCTGGAACACTTACCCGACTCCTAATTCATCCCCCCTAAATTTACCGCCTTGACTGGCGGTGGTTTCGTTCGCTCTAAATCTGGATAGCGTATTTTTTAAACAGAAAATTCGGTGATCCAACCTCTCTATTCATCTCGACGATGACACCTTGACTATTTTCGTTGGATATTTGCCCCATTAACTTCGAATGGGTTTATTCTCTGCAATTAACTTCGAATCCGTTTGGGGTTTTAAGATTAAATTCGTTTTTAGGTTCTGAACTAAACGTCCTTTTTAATAAAAGGAGTTGCGGCTCTGTTTTTTCAAGCCGCACACTCTAAAGAGATAAACCCAATAAAGCCTTCGCTTACAAGCCATAAATGGCTGTCGCTCAGAATACGGTGTCAGCATCGTGCCATTGCCCCCGTAAAGCTGGCCTACGGCCACCTTAACGCGCAGCTACAGCCGTTCATCGAGGCGTTGCCTCTCGTCCGTCTCACTGCGTTTTTTAAAGAGTCAAATAAACAAAATAGAGGTGTTAATTTCAGTCGGCTCATCCAGGACAGGGGCCGGATTGGGCATTAAACAGCACGTAACCGCTGACGCGGGTCTCGACGGCCCTGACCTCATACTGTTTTCTGAAACACTTTTTGCCGTCTACAGCCCTTCGGGCGGGTGATTTTAGTGAAATTTCATGATAATCTGCTATTAATGCATTGATGATAAACACGATTTCGGTGTGAGGTTGGAATGGAACGCAAAACACTGACGTTAAAACGTCCGACGATAGAAAAAGAGTCGGAAAGTACCGAACTGGTTATTCAGCGTCGCCGTAAACAGGTGGTGGTCAATACACCGCGTAAACTCCATAAACCCGCCAAAACAGCGGCAACCCAGCCTCCTAAAAAAATGACAACTCCGCCTGCGAAAAAACAGAAAGCAGTTGTCATCCCGTTAGAAAAAAAAGTTATTCCGTCCACGCCGCCAAAAAAACATCTCCCCTTAGAGGAAGCTATCGCGAATCTCGCAGAATATTGGCCACAACTCTTTCCCAATGGACAACTTCGGCCGATGGCGGTAGGTACACGTGAAGCCTTGTTGGCGGATAAAAAGGTGCGTGAATTGCCGATTTCGTACAAAAAGCTAAAACGCAGCCTTGCGGCCATTAGCCATAGTGTCAAATACCGCACGACGATTATGCCTGGTGCGGTACGCTATGATAAAGACGGTCAACCGAACGGGACTGTCACGGAATCGGATGTCGCTGATACGTTAAAACGCATACAAAGACTCGCTAAACAACAATCACGATCCGCATGACAAAAACAATTCATTCCCCGATTTCTGTTGAAGAAAAAAATCTTTGGTTAGGTAAGTTAGCGTTTGCCGCTTTAGTCGCGCTCAAACTGGCGGAGTGGAATGGAAAAACCGCCCGAAATGCCCAGTCCGAAAATCTTTTCCTGCTTCGCTGGTTACAAACGGCCCTGAAACAAAAACGGTTTCACCGCTGCATCGTCCCTGATTTTGAATGGCTCATCCACCTTGGCTAACAACGGTTAATGACCTCAAAATTAAAATCACGGTTAGAATATTTATGGCGTTCGTGTTGTTGTGATATAGCCAGCCAAAGTGATTTTTTTCGCTTAACTTACGCGACTGAGATACTCAAAGATTTGGGATGGGATAGTGTGGTTATCAGTGATGAGCGTTGGCAAAAATTGATAAAGAAAAAGCCGATAGTCACCGCGATCCCCTCCTTCTATGTCACGCAATCGGCTTTAACCGTGGGGTTTAGTGATGAGGGGATACAGGTTAGCTCGGTGGATTTTTGGGTGCTGGGTGATAAAGCACAATTTAGTGAAGTCATCAAACAACACCATCTTCAGGGCGAATTTGATGACTCTTTACCGCGCTATCATTTATTACCGTTGTAGTTGGCGTCCCTCGTTTTCCTGTTTTTATCGATAAGAGGAAAGACAATGACTTGGGCTAAAACGCATTTAATTTTTTATTTATCGTCCATGATTTCGCTAATTCATTGAAATAAAGTCACTAAATGCACGGAGAGTGTGGACGAAAATGCAAATTAGACTTCACGTGAACATTGAAATCCGAAAAACAGACAGAAAATTAATTCTGCGTTATGATGCACATTCTTTAGTGAGGAGTGAGTAACCGAATAATGAAACCTAAGCATACGCCGACGGCACATGATGCGGCTTTTAAAGGGTTTATGACGCAGATTGATAGCGCAAAGGACTTTTTTGACATTCACCTGCCTGAGCACATCAAAGCGTTGTGTGATTTCAGCACATTGGCACTGACAAATTCCTCGTTTATCGATAAACAGCTACGCTCTCGATTATCCGATGTGCTTTATTCGGTGCAAACAACGGAAGGTGAAGGGTATATCTACCTTCTCGTCGAGCACCAGTCCACGCCCGATAAACTCATGGCCTGGAGACTCATGCACTATGCTTTCTTAGCCATGAACCAACATCTTCAGCAAGGGCATAAAACGTTACCGTTAGTCGTGCCGGTACTGTTTTATCACGGTGGTCGTTCACCCTACCCCTATTCTCAATTGTGGACCGATTGTTTTCCATTACCGGATATGGCTAATGAATTATATACCCAGCCGTTCCCGTTGGTTGATGTGACGGTGATTGATGATAACGAACTAGTTAATCATCGCAAGGTGGCTGTGATGGAGCTGGCGATGAAGCACAAATATTTGCGGGATGAATTTGACACGATTATCCCCTTATTGGCACAAGCACTCAATCAACAGTATAATGATGATAACGACATCGTCACTATCCTCAATTACCTGTTCATTGCACTGGACTCCCCCAACTTTGAACATATTGTCCAGCAATTGAGTGAACAGGCAGATAAACATCAGGAGGTTATTGTGAATATTGCACAACGCTTACAAGATAAAGGTCGTCAAGAAGGATTACAGCAAGGTATAGAGCTAGGTAGGCAAGAAGAACGACAACTTGC
>NZ_JAMPLV010000019.1:0-7984 GCF_028477785.1 Providencia sp. PROV269
ACGTTTTCTTCGAACCGGTTTGTCGTGACAACGGATGCGCATTATAGGGAGTCGAAAAATTCTCGCAAGTGTTTTTTTGATTTATTTCATCAAGCGATGATTTATTAAACAAATCACACAAAATAACTACGTTTTGTTGAAATTGTGAACTACAAATCATCAAATTCAACTGTGAATTCAGCAACCTTTTCCCAGTTAGTATATTCAATCTCTGTTTTTGGATCGGTTGGGCCATCTGTCATTTTCATTATTAGACGAATCATCATTCTATCAAACCATGTATAACGTGGATAAAACAGCGCTCCGGCAAAAACAGACTTCAATGTAGGCTTCCAAGGACATGCTTCTAAAAATTTTCGCGTATATGCGTTGGTTTCTACCGTATTCTTGCCTTCTTTTCTTGCCGTCAAATTTACAGCAAAAAAACCCGTCTTCATTGAGTTCAATTGATTTTGATGAGAAAGCACGAAGCGTTGTAGTTTTTTATTGAAATGCCCATAACGAATGGATGCCCCTACTAATACTTTATCGTAGCCTGATAAATTAAGCTGTTGGTCAGTATTTAAATCACGAATATCACATTCACGACCTGAGTTTCTCAGTTGCTCCGCCATTTTTAGAATAATTTTTTTAGTTTGCCCATCCGTACTGGAGTGTAAAAGTAAGTAGCTCATTATTGTTCCTAAATTAATATCATTTCTATATAGGTAATATTATTTATTAATTGTACCCAACTATTCACGCCAAAAAGTGGGAGTCAGTAGCACTAATAAAGTGAAAACTTCCAAACGCCCAAATAACATCGTGACAACTAATATCCATTTGCCTGTAGGGTTCATCGTTGTGAAATTATCAGCCACAGTCCCTAACCCTGGCCCTAAGTTATTCAGTGTCGTTGCAATTGCTGAAAAAGCAGAGAATTCATCAACTCCTGTAGCAATCAGTAATAATAAGCTGACGACAAAGACCAGTGCATATGCAGAAAAGAAGCCCCAAACAGCTTCGATGATCCTTTCAGGTAATGCGCGTTGTCCTAATTTGATTGTGTAGACTGCATTTGGGTGAACTAGGCGCTTTAACTCACGCGAGCCTTGTAAGAAAAGTAACAATATACGAATAACTTTTAACCCACCACCTGTCGAGCCTGCACATCCACCAACGAATGCGGCGCACAATAGCAGCATAGGTAAAAAAAGAGGCCAACCAGAAAAGCTATCTGTCGTAAATCCAGCCGTTGTCGCCATGGACACGACTTGGAAGAATGCCTGATCAAGTGTTTGACCAAAGCTACTATAAACAGAATGGAACATAAGTACTAAGGTACAAATAACCACCAAGACAAACTGGAAGCTAATAAACATTCTAAATTCAGGATCGCGCCAATAAATCCCTAAACTACGTCCAGTTAATACTGCAAAGTGCAAACCGAAGTTACAACCAGAGATAATCAGGAAAATACCAATGATAGTGTTAATCGGAGGACTATTGAAATAACCAATACTAGCATCATGAGTTGAAAACCCACCAATAGCGATAGTCGAAAAGCTGTGAGAAATAGCATCAAAAACATCCATACCGGCTATCCATAGAGCAACCGCACAGGCAATAGTTAGCAGTACATAGATAAGCCATAATGTTTTTGCTGTTTCTGCAATACGAGGCCGCATTTTATTGTCTTTCAAAGGACCCGGCATTTCTGCACGATATAGCTGCATTCCCCCGACACCCAAAAGTGGTAAAATTGCAACGGCAAGTACAATAATCCCCATCCCCCCAAGCCATTGAAGCATCTGCCGATAAAATAAAATAGCTTTGGGTAGGGAATCAAGCCCTGTTAACGTTGTCGCACCTGTCGTCGTCAATCCTGAGAACGATTCAAAAAAAGCATCAGTTACCGAAAGATTAGGTCTTTCAGAAAAAATAAAAGGTAATGCCCCTACGCTTCCCAGTACCGTCCAAAATAAAACAACGATAAGAAAGCCTTCTTTTGCTTTCAGTTCGTGCCGGCTATTACGGGTTGGTAGCCACAAAAAAAGGCCAATTAGCAAAGCAGTAATAAAAGTCTGGCTAAAAGCTCGCCCTGCACCATCACGATAAATTAGCGCGACAATACCAGGAATAACCATGGTAAAAGAAAAGATGATGACAAGCAGCCCGACTATACGGGTTATTGCACGAAAATGCATTCGGCAGGTTCCTTGATAAAACTGTTTACTATTGTGATTCTGACGTGAGCGTTAAGGCTCCACGGCTTATATCGCGTAATTTATCATTGACTTCCTGCTCAAGAGTGGCAGGAATTGCAATTTGTAAAGAGACAGTTTCATTATAATCACTGTGTAAAACTGTGCCATTCACTTGGACAAGCAGTTGTTCAATCGCATTAATCAATGAATAGTCGCACACTAAATTAAAGATTTTTTGTGGTACTTTTGTCTTTGTTGGTAATATTTTTAATGCTTGCTGGGCACCATTTCCATAAGCTTTAACTAGCCCACCAGTGCCTAGTTTTATCCCACCAAAATAACGTACAACAACACAGGTAACCTCCCCTAGATTGCTACCTAATAGTTGCGCCATGATGGGTTTTCCTGCTGTTCCTGTCGGCTCTCCGTCATCAGAGAACCCCAATTTTTGTGAATCATCAGGCCGACCAGCAACAAATGCCCAGCAATGGTGCCGGGCATCTGGGTATTGAGCTTTAATCGATTGAATGTAATCTTTTGCCGCTTCAATACCATCTGTATGAGCTAAATACGTAATAAATTGGCTTTTTTTGATTTCTTCTGTAAAAGAAATGGTTTCAGCCGGTATTAAATAAGGTTTCATTAACGTAAATGTAAGTCTCGAGTCATATTCTCAATACGATTTGCATGGATCACGATATTATCTTCAATGCGGATTCCACCGTAAGGTTTGAAGAACTCGATTTTATCCCAATTAAAGTGTTGGCTGAACTCCCCATTTCTCCATTCAGATAACAGAGATTCAATAAAGTAGAGCCCAGGCTCAATAGTTAACACCATTTTAGGTTCTAAAACACGAGTACAACGCAAGAATGGATACATTTTAGGAGCTGCGAGATGAGTACCACTATCATCTTGCATAAAACCTGCAGCATCATGAACTTGTAACCCAAGTGGATGGCCTAAACCATGAGGTAAAAATGGCGTTGTTAAGCCACTTTCCACCATCGACTCTTCGCTAATATCTTTAACAATATCATGTTTAATCAGTATCTTAGCAATCCTATGATGCATATCCACGTGATAATCAGTATAGCGGACACCTGCCTTAATCGTATCAATTAAAGCAAGCTGCTCTGTGTTGACATCTGCAACCAATTCAGCAAATTCGTCTTTACCTTTCGCCGCATAAGTTCTCGTAATATCAGCAGCATAGCCATTATATTCAGCGCCTGCATCAATAAGAAAACTGCGTAATTCGTTCGGCACAGTTTGCTGTAGTTTCGTGTAATGTAATACCGCCGCATTTTCATTCAGCGCAACAATATTACCATAAGGCACATTGGTATCTCGATGACCGGTAGATTGTAAGTAACTGACATTAATATCAAATTCGCTCATACCTGCACGGAATGCTTCGAGAGCAGCGAGGTGCCCATTTACAGCCATTTTTTGAGCTTCTCGCATACAGTAAAGCTCATAATCTGTCTTATAAGAACGATGATAATGATAGTAATCTAAAACCGATTTGGGATTGATATTATGCAAAGAAATCCCTAAAGATTCTGCTCGTGCCGTTGCTGAGCCTATATAGGCAACATTTTCTTTTGATAAGCTTGCGAGAAGCGTTTTGATGTCATCCGCATTTTTTAAGTGGATTAGCTCAATATCTTTGGTCCAAAAACTGTTCGGTAGTGGCTCAACACTATGCCAATAGTCAACGGGGGAATAAAACCATAGCTTAGGCTTATTTATGCCATCAACTAATAACCATGAATGTGGAACTTCGGTAACAGGTACCCACGCTTTGAAATGAGGGTTAACTTTAAACGGATAGTCGCTATCATCAAGAAAGATGCGTAGGGGTTCACCTGAATGAATCAATATGGCATCTAATTTGCTGCGCTGTAAAACTTGCTGAGTTCTGTTTTGTAACGTTTTAATGTGTTCAGCGTAGAGTGCAGTCAGTTTTTCCATTTCCTTCAACCTTTCAGCATTAATTAGAAAAATTAAGCTTACCACGTTCTGTTATTAACGGATATGCACTCTGTTGCAAACCCTAATTAATTAATTGATATATAATACATTTATCATTTAAATCATTAATTATTTCACTTAATTGCTGTGACCAACCTTCCATTTTTGTCATTAATCATTTGCAATTAATTAACATTCTAGTCACACTCTTTTCATCTGGTCGTACCAGATAACACTACCACGTAGAGGAGAGCAGAATGCTTTATCAAAGTGACACTATCTATATTCAATGGTTGAAACAAGGGATTGCAGAACTGGTTTTTAACTCACCAGGGCCAATTAATAAATTGGACACCCACACCGTTGCTTCACTTGATGAAGCCGTGTCTGTTCTTGAGCAACAAACCGAGCTGCAAGGTGTAATTTTCCGTTCTGATAAACCCGCTTTTATTGTTGGCGCTGATATCAAAGAGTTTCTGTCACTCTTTGAAGCATCAAAAGAAACACTAAGTGATTGGTTACACTACGCTAACAGTATATTTAATCGTATTGAAGACCTGCCTGTTCCAACGATTTGCGCCATTAATGGCTATGCACTAGGTGGTGGTTGTGAATGTGTTTTATCCACTGATTTTCGTATCGCCTCCCCTGATGCCCGAATTGGGCTTCCTGAAACGAAACTTGGGATCATGCCTGGCTTTGGTGGGTCTGTTCGGCTACCTCGATTAATTGGTTTGGATAGCGCATTAGAAATTATTACTGCGGGTAAAGATATCGATGCCTCTCAAGCTTTAAAACTTGGCCTTATTGATGCCGTTGTTAATACAGAAGCTCTCGCACAATCAGCGCTACAACTCATTGAATCTGCAATCACCGGAGCCTTCAATTGGCAGCAAAAACGCCAACCTAAACTTAGCCCTCTGCAATTGAAACCTATTGAGCAAACGATGAGTTTCAATGTCGCTAAGGGAATGGTGTATAAGGTTGCAGGCAAACACTATCCAGCTCCTATGGCGGCTGTGAATACAATAGAAAAGGCAGCAAATTGTACCCGCGATGAGGCCCTGAAGCATGAAACAGCCGCATTTGTTCCTCTAGCGCATAGTGATGTTGCACGTGCGTTAGTGAGTATTTTTCTAAATGACCAACAAGTTAAGTCAAATAGTAAAAAGATCGCACAACGTATTGAGATTCCAACACATGCCACCGTATTAGGTGCAGGAATTATGGGCGGAGGCATTGCTTATCAGTCTGCCAGCAAAGGCGTACCTGTTTTAATGAAAGATATTAATGTTAAGTCATTAGAATTAGGGATTGAAGAGGCACAAAAGCTATTAAATAACCAATTTGAGCGTGGAAAAATTACAGCTGTAAAAATGGCGGCGACCTTATCATCTATTCATCCTTCATTATCTTACAATGGCATAGAAGATAGCCAAATCGTCGTTGAAGCCGTTGTTGAGAACCCTAAAGTCAAAGCTGCTGTATTATCTGAAGTTGAGTCCTTAGTAACAAGTGAAACTATACTGGCTTCAAATACATCAACTATTCCAATTTCAACCCTCGCTAAATCACTAAAGCGCCCAGAAAATTTCTGCGGAATGCACTTTTTTAACCCTGTGCATCGAATGCCATTAGTCGAAATTATTCGCGGAGAACAAACTTCTGATAACACTGTTGCTAAGGTTGTTGCCTACGCCAATAAAATGGGGAAAACCCCTATTGTTGTCAATGACTGCCCTGGCTTCTTTGTTAACCGAGTACTTTTTCCTTACTTTGCTGGCTTTAACTTACTGTTACAAGATGGGGCTGACTTTAGAGAAATAGATAAAGTCATGGAAAAAGAGTTTGGCTGGCCAATGGGGCCCGCTTATCTTCTTGATGTGGTTGGTATTGATACTGCTTTTCATGCAGAACAAGTTATGGCTCAAGGTTTTCCTGAACGAATGGGAAAAAAAGGCAAAAATGCCATTGATGTGATGTATGAACAACAACGTTTTGGCCAAAAAAATGGCCACGGGTTTTATCAATATGAAAAAGATAAAAAAGGGAAACCGAAAAAAGTTGATGATCCGCGGACGGATGAACTACTTGCTACTATTTGCTCAACAAGACGCTCATTCACCAAAGAAGAAATTATTGCTCGAATGATGGCTCCAATGATCAACGAAGTTGTTCGTTGCTTAGAGGAAGGCATTATCCAAAGCCCTTCGGATGCAGATATTGCTTTAGTTTACGGTTTAGGCTTTCCACCATTTAGAGGGGGAGTATTCTGCTATTTAGATACCTTAGGTAGTCAATCTTACTTAAAAACAACGGAATCTTTGCAGCACTTGAGTCCTCTATATCACGCGCCTAGCGGCTTAAAAGAAAAAGCGGCTACCAATGCAAGATATTACCCACAGCCACCAGTAGTGGCGATTGATGTCAAAAAAGTTGCGAGAGGTTAATTCTATGGAAAATGTCGTCATTATTGATGGAATACGTACACCAATGGGCCGTTCAAAAGGTGGGGTATTTCGCCATGTTAGAGCTGAAGACCTTTCTGCGCACCTCATGAATGCGATTTTTGAACGTAATCCAAACTCAAGTAAAAAAGAATTGGATGACATCATCTGGGGTTGTGTTCAGCAAACACTAGAGCAAGGGTTTAATGTTGCTAAAAATGCAGCATTACTCACAGATATACCTCATACGGTTCCTGCCGTTACAGTAAATCGCCTTTGTGGTTCATCAATGCAAGCGATACATGATGCGAGCCGGTTAATTATGACAGGTGATGCAAAATCAGTACTCATTGGTGGAGTTGAGCATATGGGCCACGTCCCAATGACTCATGGTATAGATTTCAACCCTAAACTGACTTTACGTGTTGCTAAAGCCGCTGGAGCGATGGGATTAACTGCTGAAATGCTTGCCAAAATGTATAAAATTAGCCGAGAAGAGCAAGATGCATTTGCATTAAGGTCTCACCAACTTGCAGCTCTAGCAACGGAAAAAGGGAAGTTCAATAACGAGATCGTTCCAATTAGTGGCCATGATGCCACTGGTAACCTCATTTCGGTAAATTATGATGAAGTGATTCGCTTTGATGCAAGCCTTCAAGGTTTGGCTGCTCTTCGCCCCGCCTTCGATCCTGCTAGTGGTACAGTGACCGCAGGTAATTCATCTGCTCTATCTGATGGTGCATCTGCGATGCTGCTAGCCAGCGAAAGTTATGCCACACAGCAAGGCATTAAGCCTCGAGCTAAAATACGCTCAATGGCAGTTGTTGGCTGCGATCCATCGATCATGGGATTTGGCCCGGTGCCAGCAAGTGAACTCGCTTTAAAGCGCGCAGGACTAACTTTAAATGATATTGATATTATTGAATTAAATGAAGCTTTTGCAGCGCAATCTATTGCATGCTTAAAAGGCTTAAAGCTATCAGAAAATCAACTAGATGATAAAGTAAATCTCAGTGGTGGGGCCATTGCGCTAGGCCACCCTTTGGGATGCTCAGGAGCAAGAATTTCAACAGCATTGCTTAATCAATTAGAACAAAACGATAAACAATTTGGTTTAGCCACCATGTGCATCGGGTTCGGCCAAGGTATTGCTACAATTATTGAGCGTGTTTAACAATTTAGTTTTAGTTTTCGCAAACATTGTATTTTGTCGATGTTCCCGCCTAGTCAGGGGCGGGTTTTTTTTGCCTTTTTCTGGCCAAATAGCCACGAAAAATTTAAAGATTATCGATAGGCGGTAAGTGAATGAGACCCTAGGAGCATACAAAAGTATGTGACTAGGGCGAATGAGCGAAACCAACACCCCTACAATTT
>NZ_JAMPLV010000020.1:0-116806 GCF_028477785.1 Providencia sp. PROV269
GAAGTAGGACGGGTTAAATGAATTCGTAAGCATCTCCAAAGAGTTGTTCTGCCTTAGCTCCTCGCTCACTACAAAACCGCTCTCTCGCTATTTTAGCCATTTCAAAGCGGCCTGCGATATAGATATCATGACTGGACAAATCACCAAAATCTTCTAATACTGCGCTCAGGACTGTTCCTGTTCTACCACGCCATAGTTCGTCTGGTTGCTCTACAACTGGAGTGATCTTCAAATTAGGGTAATTTTCACTGAGGGCCTGCAATTCACCAAGGTCATATAAGTGTTCCAATTGGCGACCACCCCAATAGAAAGTGATATCACGATCCGAGTTTTCAGCTAAAGCTGCAAGTAATACAGAGTGGGTATAGGAAAAACCGGTCCCACCTGCAATTAAGATCATTGCGTTACTGCTATTTTCCCGAAACCAAGCTTTACCGTGAGGAATGTCAATATTTATACGTTTCTGGTCTAAAATTCTATCCATGACAGCCATTGCGTATAAATTAATCTCAGAAGCACCAATATGTAATTCAATAGTTTCTTTATTATTCGGTGTAGAAGCCATTGAAAATGGTCGCTTATCTCTCTCATCCATCACGACCATTAAATATTGACCTGCTTTAAAATGAAAAGGACCATCTGGCAACAAAATCACCCGATAAACCGTATCCGTGATAGATTCAACAGATGTTACTTTACAGCTTAAAGTTGCCATGGTTTCCCTCTTATTTTGTGTCAAAAATATTTAACTGTTCCCAAATATCATCAATGCGAGATTTAACGCTCTCTGTCATTACAATAGGACGCCCCCACTCACGATCTGTCTCACCCGGCCATTTGTTGGTGGCATCAAGCCCCATTTTTGAGCCTAATCCTGATACAGGAGAAGCGAAGTCGAGATAATCTATGGGCGTATTTTCCATCATTACTGTGTCACGAGCTGGATCCATACGGGTTGTAATTGCCCAGATGACATCTTTCCAGTCTCGTGCATTAATATCATCATCACAAACAATAACAAACTTAGTGTACATGAATTGGCGCAGGTATGACCAGACTCCCATCATGACTCTTTTAGCATGTCCTGCATATTGTTTTTTCATTGTCACAACGGCAAGACGATACGAGCACCCTTCAGGAGGAAGATAAAAATCAACAATTTCAGGGAATTGTTTTTGAAGAATGGGAACAAGGACTTCGTTTAAGGCTTCCCCTAATACTGCGGGCTCATCTGGTGGCCTTCCCGTATAAGTTGAATGATAAATTGCATCACGACGCTGAGTCACATGAGTTACAGTAAATACTGGGAAATTATCTATTTCATTATAATAACCAGTATGGTCACCATAAGGGCCTTCAGGGGCCATTTCACCCGGTTCAATATACCCTTCTAAAATAATTTCAGCGCCAGCAGGAACTTCGAGGTCATTCGATATGCATTTAACAACCTCGGTTTTATTACCACGCAACAACCCCGCAAAAGCGTACTCTGATAATGTGTCAGGAACTGGTGTTACCGCACCTAAAATGGTCGCAGGATCTGCACCAAGGGCAACTGCAACAGGAAATTTTTCACCGGGATGTGCTTGGCACCATTCTTGAAAATCCAAAGCACCACCGCGATGAGATAGCCAACGCATAATAACTTTATTTTTTCCAAGAACTTGCTGACGATAAATACCTAAGTTTTGCCTTTCTTTATGTGGGCCTTTAGTCACCGTCAGACCCCATGTAATTAGAGGGGCAGCATCTTCTGGCCAACAATGCATAACAGGTATTTTTGTGAGATCAACGTCTTCACCTGCCCAAATTTGTTCCTGACAAGCCGCTGAGCTTAACCGTTTAGCTGGCATATTCAACACTTGTTTAAATTTTGGAAGCTTATCAAAAAGGTCACGGAAACCTTTCGGTGGATCAGGCTCTTTCAGAAACGCCAGTAATTTGCCTACTTCATGTAAAGCTTTTATATCTTCTTGCCCCATCCCCATCGCAACACGTTTAGTTGTTCCAAACAGGTTACACAAGACAGGCATGTTATAGCCTTTGGGATTTTCAAATAATAGGGCCGGTCCCCCTGCTCTTAGTGTACGATCTGCAATTTCTGTCATTTCCAAATAGGGGTCGACTTCCATTGTAATGCGTTTTAGCTCGCCTTGTTTTTCAAGTTGCGAGATGAAATCTCTAAGGTCACGGTATTTCATTATCTTCTTTTACTGTTACAGAGGGAGTCCCATTATAAGACGTCCGGCCAAGGTTACAAGTTACTGTCTAAAGCACTTAAAAATCAATCTTTTTCTGGTTTAGTATACCATTTTACTGGCAATCAAAAGGGACTAATTTTTCTAATAGTAATGTATTAAATTGCTCTGAGAATGTTTTATTATGCTGAAATAGTTTAAAACCTTCATCTTTTCCACTGAAATAATGAAGTTCATTACCTTTAATTTGTAACCCACTTCCTTCCCTGAGCGCAACAACAACTTCATGAGGATTAATCACACAAAATTCTTGTAATCGCTCATCACGAGTTTCTCCCATATGACCAGAGATGTGAGCATCAATATAATGAGGATTAATTTGTAATGGGAATAGCCCTAAAGATGGCATAATTGCTGCGTTACTCACAGGCATATCATTCGTAGTACGAATACTTGGTGTCGCTACATTACATCCTGCGCTCCAGCCGATATATGGCACGCCACGTTCACGAACTGCGCGTTGAATCGCAACGATCAACCCATTCTCATGTAGGCATTTATTCAACCACCAAGTATTGCCGCCACTTACAAGAATGCATTCTGCCTGCTCAATCGCGTCCACTGGACTAGAAAAATGCTCAATTGATGTAACTTTTATTCCCAACGCTTCGGAAAGCTGCTCTGCTCTTTCGTCATGTGAGCCACGAAGAACTGCATAAGGAACCAAAACCGCTGACTTTATGTTCTTACGAGCAATCATTTCTTTGATTCGAGGTAAAGCGTAGCTTAGCCATACAGGGTTGCCTGGTAGCTTGCCGTTACTCAACAAAAAGATATCCATTATGTCTCCTACTGATTTGGTTTTTGCATTACAGTTATCATAAGACTATATTCGATTAATATAGACTGATGAATATCAATGATATGGTGCTGTTATTCATTAGTCACATTGTTATGTCGTAATTTGTTATCATAAACATAGTTTCGTCAGATGGAATTCAAAAAAATGGAAAAATGGTATTTGCTTTATTGCAAACGAGGCCAAATTGAACGCGCTATGGAGCATTTAAATCGACAGAATGTTGTTTGTATGACGCCCATGACTGAAATGGAAAAAGTGGTTAGAGGAAAAAGAACGACTGTGCAAGAAGCTCTGTTTCCAAATTACTTATTTGTGAAATTTGATCATAATGAAATTCATACGACAACAATCCAGTCAACGAGAGGGGTCAGCCATTTTATTCGTTTTGGCCAATTGCCGACGGAAGTCCCTGAAGAGATTATTGAACTCCTACAACAAACCCCTATTAGTTATTCTGTCGCGCCAGATATACCAAAGCATGGTGACCAAGTGACTATTACCGAAGGTATTTTTGCGGGGGTGCAAGCTATTTTTGCTGAACCTAATGGTGAGTACCGTTCTATTCTTTTGCTGAATATTTTAAATAAAAGCGTCCCCAAAGTAGTTGATAATACACAGTTTAAAAAAAATACAGATTAAGCATTGAAGTAATAAAAAAGCCCTTCTTAGAGGGCTTTTCATCATTCTGTATTGAATAACGATAGGTTAACGCAAATTAGGACTCTTCTTTTTCTTCTTCCTCTACGCCTTCTTGTCGATTTCTACCTTTGCCAACATAGAAATTGGATAGTAAAACACCGAGCTCAAAGAGCAAATACATAGGAACAGCAAGTAAAGTTTGAGAGAGAACATCAGGCGGCGTTAAAAACATCCCAACGATAAATGCCCCGACTAAAATATAAGGACGTTTACGTTTTAGGGCTTCAGGTGTAGTGACGCCTGTCCAACACAGTAAAATAATTGCAATAGGGACTTCAAATGCAGCACCAAAAGCCATGAATAATGTCATGACGAAACTAAGGTATTTACTGATATCTGGGATAAAGTTAACGCTATCTGGGGTTGTTTTAACAAAGAAACCAAATGCGAGCGGAAAAACAACGAAGTAGGCAAATGCCATTCCCAAATAAAACAAGAAACTACTTGAAACAAGCAAAGGCAACATGAGTTTACGTTCATGCTTGTATAAGGCAGGTGCAATGAAAGCCCATATTTGATAGAGAATAACTGGGATCGATACAAAAACCGAAACCATCATTGTCAATTTAATTGGGGTAAAGAATGTAGACGCCACATCCGTCGCACTCATTTGCGAACCTACTGGCAGCTTATCAATCAAAGGAGCTGCAACCAGCCGATAGATATCATTTGAAAAATAAGCAAGCGCAGCAAAAACAATTAAAACTGTAATTAAACAGTTGAGTAGCCGTTTACGAAGTTCAATGAGGTGGCTAATAAGTGGTTGTGTATCATTTACAGCCATGTGTTATTTTTCACTTTCAGTTTGATTAGAGTTTTTTACATTAGCATCGAGTGATTCTACTGTTTTCACAGCGGCTGAATCTTCCGGTTTCTGCTCCTCCTCAACAACTGCCGCCATTTTAGCTGCATGTTCAGGGTTTGGATCAGACTCTTCAGGTTGCTGAGTATTATCTTTCGCTTCCTTTACAGCACTATCGTAACTGTCAGTGATCTCTTTTGCTTTGTTTAACTCTGTTTCAATATCATTAGTTGTCGCTTGGTAATCGCTTTTAAGCGATTGTGCCGCTGTACGCAGTTCTTCCATAGACTGCTTAAGTTCCGGAGAAAGCGCTTCTAAATTAGCTTTTTCTTCCACCTTTTTCAGCGTATCTTGTAGCTCCTGCAGCTTTAATTCTTGCGATAACTCGTTTTGTACATTTGCAGCCATAGAGCGCATCGCACGGATCCACCCAGCGACAGTTCTCACTGCCACTGGTAACCGCTCAGGGCCTAATACAACGAGACCAATAACTGCAACAAGCAACAGTTCACTAAAACCTATGTCAAACACGGTTTAACCCTGCTCTTTGTTTTTGCTCTCAACTGGGCTTTCTTTCTTTTCAGCAGCCTGTTGTTCAGTAATATTTTTAGGTGCGAAGTCAGCATCTTGCTTTTCTTGTTCTGCTTTTGCTTTTTCGTCATCATTCATTGCTTTTTTAAAGCCTTTGAGTGACTCCCCCAAATCCGAGCCTAAAGAACGCAATTTTTTGGTGCCGAAAATTAAAATAATAAGCAAAGCAATGATAATGAGTTGCCAAGGACTACCGAAAGCAGCCATTGCAATAGTTGATTCCATTGTTAATACCTCTATAGTTTTGGGATCAATTGTTGTTAGATCTATTATATACAACCAACACAAAATACGGAAATGTTCACAGCCTTATAAACTTGTCGCAAAACAAAGTTTACTTAATTTCCGCCAGTTTTACACCAACCAAACAACCAAGACAGTGCTCCTGCCACCATAAACACAATACCAAACGGGGTGAGATTCGAAATAAGGAACATACTCCCACAGAGAATAAATGTGGCACCTATACCTAAAAGGTACTGAGATTTACGTTGTTTATTACGCTGACTTTTCAGTTGTTGCGTTAGTTGGTCTATGTTTGATTGTAAGTACTTATGTTGCCGTAATGCACCATAAATTAAATCAGGAATTTCAGGCATTTTTTCTGCCCAATACGGTGCTTTTTCTTTTAATGCTTGAGTAATTGCAGGTATCCCTACTTGGCTATGAACCCAATCCTCAAGGAATGGTTTTGCTGTTTTCCAGAGATCAAGCTGCGGGTAAAGCTGCCGACCTAACCCTTCAACATACAATAATGTTTTTTGTAATAATACCAACTGTGGCTGAACTTCCATGTTGAAACGACGTGCTGTATTAAATAAATTCAATAACACTTGCCCAAATGAAATTTCAGCCAATGGTTTTTCAAAAATAGGTTCACATACCGTACGGATAGCAAACTCAAAGTCTTCCACATTCGTGTCTGAAGGAACCCAGCCTGAGTCAACGTGTAGTTCTGCTACTTTGCGGTAATCACGATTAAAAAACGCAATAAAGTTTTCTGCCAAATAACGTTTGTCTTCTTTGTTCAATGAACCGACTATTCCACAGTCTATCCCTATGTATTGAGGATCTTCTGGATGATCGTAGCTAACAAAGATATTTCCTGGATGCATATCTGCATGGAAAAAACTGTCGCGAAAAACTTGTGTAAAGAAGACTTTAACACCACGCTCTGCCAGCAGTTTCATATTGGTTCCTTGCGCTTTAAGCGCAGCAATATCAGAAACTGGGATCCCGTAGATACGCTCCATGACCATCACATTTTCACGACAATAATCTGGATAGACCTCTGGCACATACAGCATGGCGCTGTTTTCAAAATTACGACGAAGCTGAATGGCATTTGCTGATTCACGGAGCAAATTAAGCTCATCAATCAACGTTTTTTCGTATTCACGCACGACTTCTTTTGGTCTTAGCCGCCGCCCATCTGGCAACAACGGAACCCAATTGGCAATGCGGTACATTAATTTAATGTCAGCTTTAATAATTGGCAGAATATCAGGGCGAATAACTTTGATGACAACATCTTTGCCATTTTCTTTTAACGTTGCGGTATGAACCTGAGCAATAGATGCAGAAGCTAAAGCTTGTTCATCAAAATCATCAAACCATTGTTCTAAAGGGCCTTCGAGGGATTCTTCAATATAGCTTCGTGCCAGTTTGCCATCAAAACTCGCCACTTTGTCTTGCAATAGCGAAAGTTGATCTGCGATTGCGGGTGGGAAAAGATCTCGACGAGTCGATAGCATTTGGCCAAATTTGATCCAAACCGGCCCGAGTTCTTGTAGGGCGAGACGAAGCCTTTCACCTAATGCTTTGTCTTTATGCTTATTTCTGATCCAAAAGAAACCTAAGCGACCAATTCTTAATGGTAACGTTAGTTTAATTTTGGGGATTAACTCATCTAATCCGTAAGAGAGAAAAACCCGAATAATGAAGTAAAGTCGTTTTATTTCACCGGGTGTCATGCTTCTCCTCCAACTGGCTTAACCGTTGCTCAAGCGCACTCATTGAATATTCCACTTGCTCAACCTCATCACTAAAATGAGCGAGTTCAAGCTGGCTAGGTGCCATTTTCCATTCTTCAACAATGGCGTCTTTGATATACGTTTTTTGCCGTTTTACTAAATGAGATGCAAGACAAACACCTTTATTCAGGAACTTACTAAGGCCCTCTGCTGCAACATCACCAATGTAAGGAGACAGATAATGAGCAGGGTTCCAAATAGCTAAGTCAAGCAAAGAAGACCAGTGCTGTACAATTTGCATATCCCCTTCAATCACGATATCACCACGATTGATAAGTTGAGATAATTGCTGTTTGTCTTTCAATTTAACGAGCGTGAAGATGGATGTTTTAATGGTACAGTCCGCAGGCTCAACCCACTGGCTTAACACATCAACATGATTTTCAGCAAAAACGAGCGTCAACGTTTTATTCAGTTCTTTAAGTTCAATTGCCATAACTTTGCCTGCCAAACGCATCCTAGCTGGCTGTAGAACTTTTTCTTTGAACAACATGTGGTTAAGAGAGGTTTCCATCAATGCTGTGATCAAAGAATACAAAACTGTATTTTGGTTTTCGGTATGTGTTGATGGTGCTTCCATCTTAGAATTTAAACCCTTTATGCAATGCGACAATTCCACCTGTCATATTGGTGTAGGAAACCTGTTCAAACCCTGCATTTTCCATCATACCTTTTAGTGTTTCTTGGTTTGGATGCATGCGGATTGATTCAGCTAAATAGCGATAGCTATCGGGATCATTAACGATCGCTTGACCAATACGAGGGAGTATATGGAATGAATAGGCATCATAAGCTTTATTCAGTGGCTCAATAACTGGTTTTGAGAACTCTAATACCAATAAACGCCCACCTGGCTTCAACACTCGGAACATAGAGCGTAGCGCTTTGTCTTTATCGGTGACATTACGCAGACCAAAAGAGATAGTAATGCAGTCAAAATAGTTATCAGGGAATGGCAGCTCTTCCGCATTGGCTTGCACGTAATTAACATTACCGACAATACCAAGATCACGTAATTTCTCACGCCCCATTTTTAGCATTGAATCATTAATGTCTGCGAGTATGACTTCGCCTTTTTCGCCCACTAAACGTGAAAATTTAGCGGTTAAGTCACCCGTTCCACCCGCAAGGTCAAGTACTCGCTGATTACGACGTACTCCGCTCGCCTCAATGGTAAAACGCTTCCAAATACGATGAATACCAAATGACATCAAATCATTCATTAAGTCATATTTTGATGCTACTGAGTGAAAAACATTCGCTACTAGGCCAGCTTTATCTTCTTTGCCGACAGTACGGAAACCGAAATCAATGGTTTCTTTAGTTGGTTCAGTCATTTCTCTTATGCCTGCTTATCATTCAAACTTTTGTAGGAAGTGTAACAGTCTTTGAGCCAAAACCCTATCAGAAGTCTAAGATTCCGCACAATTAGGCGTCTCAGACCGCTCAACCAATTGAGGCGGGATAGGTTGCTTAATTTCGACCCCTAGCTCTTTAAAACTTTCCGCCTGGCTAATTAAATTTCCACGCCCTTGAGCAAGACGCTTCATTGCCGATAGGTAAGTATTATTTGCTTTATCAAGACTGGTGCCTAAAACCTGCATATCATCTACAAACAAACGCAGCTTGTCATACATTTTTGCTGCTCTATTTGCTATCTCCTGAGCATTTTGCCCTTGGCGTTCATACCGCCAAATATTATTAATCGTTCTCACTGCGACTAGCAATGTTGAAGGACAAACTAACATAATATTCTGTTTAATTCCTTCATCAAGTAACTCGGGAGCTTCTTTCAAAGCCAGTAAATACGCAGGTTCAATAGGGATAAACATTAAAACGTAATCCAGTGAACGAATTCCCGGTAACTGGTGGTAATCTTTACGACTCAACATACGCATGTGATTACGGATAGATGCCACATGATTTTTTAACGCTTGTTGCTGTTCATGTGGATCTTCGCTATTGAAGTAATGTTCATAGGAAACCAGCGACATTTTTGCATCAACAACCACATCTTTCCCTTCTGGAAGGTGAATAATCACATCCGGTTGATAACGGCTATTATAACTTGTATTGATACTAACTTGGGTTTCAAATTCACTTCCCTCACGTAAACCTGAGACTTCGAGGATCCGAGTAAGAATGGTTTCCCCCCAGTTCCCTTGAATTTTGTTATCCCCTTTCAGCGCTCGTGTCAGGTTAACGGCCTCTTTGGTCATTTGATTATTGAGCTGCTGTAATTGCCGAATTTCATAGGCTAAAGTGTGGCGCTCTTTGGCTTCCTCACCAAAACTTTGTTGAACTTGCTGACGAAAACCTTCTAATTGCTCGCGAAAAGGTGACAACATCGCCAATAGGCTTTTTTGTTGTTGCTCAGATGCACGACGCTCATTCTGTTCAAAAATACGGTTAGCTAAGTTTTCGAATTGTGCTGTCAGCCGTTGTTCACTATTTTGTAAAATACGCTGTTTTTCTTCGTTGGCTAGCTGGTTCTGTTCAAAACGAGTGATTACCTCGCGAAGCTCTGCTTCTTGTTCTCGGTTAATATCCCTTTGAGTACGCAGCTCTTGATCTAGCCTTTCGTATTCTTCTTTCCATTGCGCAAGGTGAATATTTTTTTCGTCACTTGCCGCAAGTTGGCGGTTGAGTTGTTGCAGTTCCTGATCTTTTTGCGTAATTTTTTGGGCAATAGAGAACCACGTTGCCAAGCCACCAACTAAAACGCCACTCAACGCACCAATAACAGCATATAAAAGAGAGGTATCCACGGTTAAATCCTTACTTTACAAAGTCTAGTGTAAGGTAATGGGATACTGTATAAGTGTCCAGAGGTAATTTAGCCATGGAAGAAAATTTTGCGAAGCGCTTCGCAAGCTTAGCCTATCCAGCTCGCAAACCATTTCAAGCCTAATGCCCCAGGCGCTAGAATACCAAATGCCCAAATCATCGCAGAAGCGATATTAGCGAGTTGGAAATGCCGTTGTGGCATGGCGCAAATCCCTGCAACCAAGGGAACAATGGCTCGCAAAGGCCCGAAGAAGCGCCCAAAGAAAATGCCCCAAATACCCCATCGGTCAAAGAAACGCTGCCCTTTATCAATCATTTGCGGGTTACGAGAAATCGGCCACATATGGCGTACATTTTCTTTGTAATGATAACCAAACCAATAAGAAAGCCAGTCCCCAAAGAAAGCGCCGAGTGCTGCTGCTAGCCATATTGGCCAGAAAGTAATATTACTTTCACCAATCAAAGCACCGAGCGCAAGTAAAATAACCGTTGCAGGTAACAGAAGCGACAAAAATGCCAGAGATTCCCCAAAAGCCAGAAAGAAAATAATAGGAAGCGCCCATACTTCATGTTCGCGTGTAAAGTCCGTCACTATGGTGACAATTTCATTGAGTGTCACGGTCAGTTCCTTTCATTAGGGGATAATCAGAATACTGTAACGAAAAAGTGGTAAATCAAAGTTAAACAAAGCAAAAACACCTTTGGGAAAACCGAGTTGTGGATAAAGAAAAACGGATTATCCGACAACTCATATTCCAATTAGAGCAACTTAGTCCAGAAACTGGCTTTGCAGTACTTCTCGTTGCTGCCTTCCTAAACCAAAATCTTTTTCTAGCCATTGGTCAACATTGCCATACTGGCTTTCAATACTGTTTAGTGCTGTTCTCAAGAAGTCTTCACGTACCGAATAGACATACTCAAATTTTTTCACGATGCTTTCGTCCATCGTTTTTGCATGCTCTTCAAGTAAGTGTTTGCGGTAAGGTGCAAGTGTTTCATTAGTCAGTAAGTAATCTTCCATTACGGTGTCTAAATCTGCACCTAAAGCAAATAACACCAATGCGGACCCGACGCCCGTACGGTCTTTTCCTACAGCACAGTGTTGTACTATGCCACCTTTTTCTGGTTGTTTGAGTAAATTGACCAATTGATGATAAGCGGGGTTGTTCAGTGGTAACAATTCATATAAACGAAACATAAAGGCTTGCGGATCAAATTGTTCCAATATCTCTGGCGTTAATTTATCTAAATTTGCGGTGACTTCTTTGGCTAACGGATTTGCTGGCGCATGCACATAATGCGCTCCTTGCCAAATGACATCAGGCTTATCTAAGATTTCAGCTTCATCACGATAGTCAATGATTTGGAAAAGATTTTGTGAACGCAAAACCGCTTCGTCTTCCTGTGTTAATCGGTCTAACGCACCGGAACGAAACAGGACACCGGGCTTAATTTTGCCACCGTTAGCAAGTTTTTTACCACCGAGATCACGAAAGTTAATACCGCCCTTCAAAGGCAGAACAGAAGGATGAAGATAAGGTGTTGTTGACATAATAATTCCTTTTCGCCCTATAGCTTTCATTCCAGTTAGCCATAAAATAAACGTAACCTGAATAATTTAAGGGCACATAATATTGATAATTGTTTTTATGACAATAACAGATCTAGCAAATAAGAGGATCAGAATATTTCCTGTAAATTGATTAGTAATTGCCAAATCTATCGAGGAAATAAAGAGAAATGAAAAGTGGATAAAGGGACTAAGCCCGCTTACTTTTTGTCCACAACCGAGTGAAAGTCAAGTAAACGGGCCAGTAAATCAGGGACTACAGTAAGCGGCGAGCAGCTTCAACCACAATACTTAATACGTTACCTTCCGTTTTCTTCAGTAACGCTTCATTTGGAATTTCTTGTTGGGTACGATTCACGATAACACCCGCAACCATACCAGCACGTAACCCTTTACTACTAGAACACATAGTCAGCAATGTGGCTGATTCCATTTCATAGTTCATTACGCCCATGTCTTGCCACTCTTTCATCGAACCTCTGAAATGACGCATCACACGGCCAGTATAGGTATCATAACGCTCTTGACCTGGGTAGAAGGTATCAGATGATGCAGTAACACCAACATGAACGGTCGCACCTGCATCTTTCGCTGCGGCATAAAGCGCATTAGTACAGTCAAAATCAGCAACAGCTGGGTATTCTAATGGTGCGAAGTGTTGGCTAGCACCGTCTAGGCGCACTGCCCCTGTTGTCACCAGAACATCACCGACATTGATATCTTCTTGGATTGCACCTGTTGTACCAATACGTAAGAAAGTACGGATACCAAGCTGTGCAAGTTCTTCAACTGCAATTGACGTTGATGGACCACCGATACCGGTTGAACAAACAATGACAGCTTTTCCGTCAAGCTCACCACGCCAAGAGGTGTATTCACGTAATGACGCAAGGTGTACAGGGTTATCCATCAGACGTGCAATTTTTTCAACACGGTTAGGATCCCCAGGAACAATCGCTACGGTCGCACCCTGTAAGTCACTTTTCTTTAAACCTAAGTGGAAAACGTCAGACATTTCAAACTCCTTTACACAATGGCATCATTAAATCAGTCAATACTGATTAATCGTTATTTGTAATATAGCGAGAAAACGATATTTTTTTAGTGATGAATATCACTTTTAATGAAAACAATAAAAGATTGATTTCATTGTTTAGTGACTTGAATCACATAAATTCATGAATTTTATTTCTCTTTGAATTCCATTGCCATCAGTATAGATGAAAGTTTGGCATAACGACAAAAGCGCCCCTAATTGCTGGGCGCTTTGATTATTTGGCAGAACTAAAACTGATAACGCTATGTTAGAGAATTACATCAAGAACGAGGACACCAACTAGGCCTATCGCCCACGCAATGGTGGTCGGAATAGACCAAACAATCATTTGTTGTTTAACGTCCTTAATTCCCATCATTCTGTTCACCACCCAATACAGGCTGTCGTTGAAGTAACCGAAGAACAGAGACCCCATGGTTGCCGCTTGCGCCGCGACCAATAAGTTAATATCCGGTATTTGGCTAATGATTGGCGCAGAAATAGATGCTGCGGTAATCATTGCTACCGTACCCGAACCTTGAATCAAACGAACCAATGTCGCGATGATAAACGGAATCAATACTGGTGTAATCGGCAGATTTGCAACATGTTCAGCAAGAATATTTCCTGTGCCACTATCACGCAGTACCGCACCTAATGCACCACCCGCTCCCGTAACTAGCAGGATAATACCCGCTGCTTGTAAGCCTTCTTCCATACGGTCGATGACTTCTTCTTTTGTTGCTTTTGGCATTAATGTGTAAACAGAGATCAACACACTAATTGATAATGCAATAATTGGTGCGCCTAAGAATTCAAATGTTTGGAAATACCAATTACTTTCCATACCTTGGAAAGATTCTGTTTTGAGAATTAATCCATTGATAGCATTGATAAAAATTAACAAAATAGGTGTGATAATCGGTAAAAGCGATAAGAACAGGCTTGGTAATGGCTTATTCGCTTTTTCTTCCATATAACGAGCGTGAACTTCTTTCAGGTCTTCACTGCCCGTTTCATCTGGCATAAATTCAGGGTACTTAGTCCCTAACCATTTTGCGTAAAACACAATACCGATAACACAAGGGATAGCCAGACTCATACCCGCTAGGATCATGGCGCCAACATCGACACCAAAAATCCCTGCCACGCCTAAAGGCCCTGGTGTTGGTGGAACGGTATGGTGTGTCACCACTAGCCCACCAGCGAGTGCAACGCCTAAAGTTAGTATGCTACGTTTACCATTTTTGGCTAATGCTTTTGCCAATGGGTATAAAATCACAAAAGCAGAGTCAACGAAGATAGGAATACTAACAATATAACCCGTAATCGCTAACGCCCATTCTTCACGCTTTTTACCTAACCATTTGATAAAGCTATAAGCGATTTGTTCAGCAGCACCTGAAACTTCCAGCACCCTTCCCATCATTACCCCGAGTCCGATAACGATACCGATGCTACCGAGTGTTGACCCAAAGCCTTTTGTAATGACTGTCACTGTCTCTGCGGCAGTCAAACCACCAGATACACCAGCGATTGCCGCAGCAATTAGCATAGCTAATAACGCATGAACACGCGTTCGTAATACTAAAAAGATCAGGACAAATATGGCCACTGCGAGGCCAATAACAGGAATATAGGACATAGGCTATCTCCTACTTAGACGAGCCGTGGTGAGTGATAAACGAACGGATCGCATCACCAAACGAGCCATCTGCACGGAAACCGAGATCCAATGCACGGCTAATATCAAATTTACCCGGCCAGCTCGCCACAATGCGGTTAATAGCTTCATCTGGTTCAAAACGAATAAGATCCACCGCTTCTTTGCCTGCAACATCACGCAGGGCATCAATCATGCCTTGAACAGTAACCGTAATACCTGGTAGGTTCACAGTGCGAGATTTACCGAATTTCTCAGCAGGGATACTGACCGCATGAATAAAGTTGTTAATCACGGTTTCAGGGCTAGATAACCATAGCGCAAGGTCAGGGGAGACAGGGCAAACACTTTCAACCCCATTTAATGGCTCACGAATAATGCCACTTGCGAATGAAGACGCCGCTTTATTGGGTACACCAGGACGAATACTAATGGTGGGTAAACGCATCACACGGCCATCAACAAAGCCTTTACGTGAATAGTCATTGACCATCAGTTCACACATCGCTTTTTGAGCGCCATAGGATGACTGTGGGTTAACGACACACAAGTCTGTGATGACATCCGGTAGCTCACCACCAAACACGGCAAGAGAACTGGTGAACATAAATTTGATTGCTGGGTTCTTGGCTCGAGCGACTTCCAATAATTGGCGAGTAGCTTCGAAGTTAACCTTCATACCCAAGTCAAAGTCACTTTCAGCGTGACTACTTACGATAGCGGCAAGGTGGAAAACCACATCGGTTTGTGCATCGATCAGTTTATCAGCCGCGCCTGCTTGCGTTAAATCTAACGCAACGCAACTGACTCTGGCATCTTCAACCGGTGATGTAGGGCATTGAATATCGGCTAAAACAAGGTGGTCAAATTTTAAACCCTGGCTATTTTTAAGCAAAGCAGCGGCTAGCTGCTGGCCCAGAAAGCCTGCGCCACCAGTAATAATAACTTTCATTGTAATTCTCCTTGCTATAGCCTTTTAGCTGGCTATGCAGTTTTAGGTAAGATTATTTATGTTTTATGTCTTGATTAAATGAAGTTTTATGTTTTGTTCTGTTATCCGCTGCACCACATCAGCTGGCAACTGGTCATCGCAAATGATGTCGTGCAATTGATTCAATGGGCAAACACGAAACATGCCATATTTGCCGAATTTGCTACTGTCTGAAACCAGTACACAGCGACGGGCAACATCCAATAGCGTTTGTTTTATCTGAACTTTTTCTTCATGTGGGGTAGAAACCCCGTGCTGTAAATCCCATGAGCTAGTGCTGATAAAAGCAATATCAACATTGAGTGTTTTCAGCATCATCGCAGCCGTATTTCCTACACTAGAATGGTTACGTTTATCCACCAATCCCCCGGTGTGGTATAGGTTTAGCTGCGACTTATTCATTAAGTACTGCATAATCGAAAAATCATTAGTGACAATCGTTAAATTAAAACGCTCACCGAGTACGCGCGCTATCTCAAAAGTGGTGGTTCCTGCATCGAGATACACCACTTGCCCATCTTCAACTAATGAGCTGGCAAACTGACCAATTTCACGCTTATGGCGATGATGCAACCGCGCCTTTTCACTCCAAGGTAGCTCTTGGCGCAACACATCATTTAACTTAACGCCACCACTGATACTGAGTACCTTCCCTTCTTCTTCTAACATCCGAATATCACGTCGCACTGTCATATGAGAAACATTCATTAGCTCAACCAAATCACTGATCGATACGGTTTGATGTTCATGCACGTAACGGTAAATAAAATCACGACGCTCAGAAGGGAGCATAGGTTCTCCTAATTATGAATTTGCTTGTTTAAGCCAGCCTAATCCATCTTCGGTGCGGCCTGCAGGATGGTATTCACATCCTAACCAACCCTCATAACCCATTTCATCCAACTGCTTAAAAATCCATGGGTAATTGACTTCACCGCTATCCGGTTCATGACGATATGGGACTGACGCTATCTGAATGTGACTAAATTTACCCCATAAACGCTCAATTGTTTTCAATAAATCACCTTCCATAATTTGGCAGTGATATAAATCCAACTGGATAAATACATTTTCACGATTAATTTCAGGTAGTAATGCTTCCGCTTGTTTTTGCGTCGTCAAAAAATATCCAGGCATATCGCGGGTATTGATGGGTTCGATAAGCACACGAATACCGTGCTCAGCCATCACATCTGCCGCATATTGAATATTTTTGATATAGCACGCAGTTTGCTGTTCAAGTGTATAATTTTCATTCACTTTCCCCGCCATCGCATGAACTTGTTTACAGCCTAATGCTTTTGCGTATTTCAATGCAGTTTGTACGCCCTCGGCAAATTGGCTCTCACGACCCGGGAGCGAAGCCATACCACGCTCTCCCTGAGCCCAATTTCCCGCAGGCATATTAAACAGGGCCTGTGTTAAATGGTGTTTGCTCAGTTCACCCGCAATGACATTGGCATCTTCTTCATAAGGGAAGAGATATTCAACACCGTTAAACCCCGCATTCGCAGCACGTTCAAAGCGCTGTATAAAAGGCACTTCGGTAAACATCATGCTTAAATTTGCAGCAAATTTAGCCATTTTCGCCTCGCTACTTTTGTGGATAACGACTTTCGAGCTGTTCAACTTGCTCTTGCGTTAATGTTGTAAAGCCATGTGGGCGTAATGTGATATATAAACGAGCGGTATCTTCTAACTCTTCTGCATTGAAGAACGCTTGTCTTAACGTTTTGCCACCCACGACCGGACCATGATTCGACAGCAATACCGCATTATGTGTCGGTGCTAATTTTGCAATTTCCTCACCAATTCGGTCATCCCCCGGTGGCAAGTATTCAATCAATGGCAGTTTCCCCACTCGCATCACATAATAAGGTGTGATTGGAGGTAAACAATTTTTTGTATCTAACCCCGGCAAGCAAGACAACGCCGTTAACCAAGGTGAGTGAAGATGAACAACCGCTTGGCAATCAGGGCGTTGCAAATACATCGCCATATGCATAGAAACTTCTTTTGTCGGTTTATCTCCCCCAATCCAATTTCCTTGTGCATCGAGTTTACTCAGTTTGCTAGGGTCTAAATCACCAAAACTGGAATTTGTCGGTGTCACAATAATCGAACCATCAGGTAACCGAGCACTAATATTTCCTGCACCACCGCTGCTGTAACCACGGTTAAACATTGATTTAGCCCAATCGACTAACTCTTGGCGCAGAGCCTTTTCATCACTCATTAAACATCTCCTGTGCAAACTGGAAGAAATTTTCTTGGCCGAAATTACCTGATTTCAACGCTAACCAGTTACCGCTTGCTAAGTCCTGTACCCATGGCACACCTGGGGCGATTGGTGAGCCAATACTTAATTGTTCTGTCCCAAGGCTTTGAACCACTTTTCCGGAGGTTTCACCACCCGCAATAATAAAGGTGTCATACCCTTTCGCTTGCAACAGCGCGACGACCTCACCAAATACCTTCTCGACCGCGAAACTCGACTCCGCAGCACCGTATTTCTCTTGTGTTTTTTTCAGTAATTCAGGTGATTGAGTGGCATAAAGCATTGGCGCCAAACCCGTTAGTTGCTGTGCTTGCACCCAATCTGCCAATGTTTTGGCATACTCAGGGTTATTTAAACACTCACCCACATCCAACATTTTTGCAGGAGCAACTTGCTGATAAGCCTGAACTTGTTTGTTAGTCATTACCGAGCAACTTCCCGATAAAACAACTGTTTTCCTGTTTTTACCTGTTGGCTTTTCACCTCGTTGCGTTGTACCGCCCCATGGACATTGGCTATCCACATTGGCCAGTGCAGCACCGAGACCGGAACCCCCTGTCAACAATGGCATCGCTTTAACCGCTTGTGCGATAGGGAGCAAATCATCCATTGTTAAGCTATCAACAACCGCGTAACTCACACCTTGTTGGGCTAACTCGGTCAGTTTTTGGCTAACAACCTCACTGCCTTTTTGAATATCTTCAAGTTTGATTAGACCGGCTTGACCTTTTGATTGTTTTTCCATCACACGCAATAAATTTGCGTCGGTCATTGGCGTTACAGGATGGTGCTGCATGCCACTTTCATTAAGTAGCTGGCCATTCACAAATAAATGTCCATGAATCACCGTTCTACCGTTAACGGGTAGCGCGGGGCAAACTAATGCTAAGTTTGTACCCAGTTGCGCCATTAATGCATCCGTAACGGGGCCAATATTGCCTTTTTCGGTTGAATCAAACGTCGAACAATATTTAAAGAAAATTTGCTGGCAATGCGCTTTTTGTTTCAGCCAATTACCTGCATTGGTCGATGCACTGACGGCTTCATCGACAGGACAAGAGCGGCTTTTTAAACTAATCACTATCGCATCAACATCTTGTGGTACTGGTGTGCTCTCATTGGGTTCATTCAATAACTGAACAACCTTCCAACCGTTTTGCACCATAAAGCCTGCAATATCTGTCGCACCGGTAAAATCATCTGCTATTACGCCTAACTTCACTGTCATGCTTTTTTCTCCGGTAAAGTAATACCTTTAAATGTTTTAATCACCGCGCTGTCATCCTGTTGACCAAAGCCTTCATTGCTCGCTGAAATAAACATTTGATGAGCTGTTGAAGCAAGTGGTAATGGGAAATTTAGTGCTTTTCCAGTTTCCATCACTAGCCCTAAGTCTTTGACAAAAATATCTACTGAGGATTTTGGCGTATAATCACCGTCTAAGACATGTTGCATACGGTTTTCAAACATCCATGAATTTCCAGCTGCATGAGTGACAATGTCGTACATCACGTCAAGCTCAATACCCGCTTTGGCGGCTAAAGCCATACTTTCTGCCGCAACAGCAATGTGTACCCCAGCTAATAACTGGTGAATCGTTTTGACGGTTGAACCTAAGCCAACTTCATTCCCTACTCGATACAAGCGCTCAGAAATAGCGTTAAATACGGGTGAAAGCTGCTCAAATAGAGCTGGTTCACCTGAAGCCATGATGGTCAACTTCCCTTCAGCGGCTTTAATTGAGCCACCTGAAATAGGCGCATCTACAAGGGGTAATTGATATACAGCAAGTCGCTGAGCGATATTTTTAGTTTGTTCCGCAGCCAAGGTACTGTGCAGCACAATAACTGTGCCGGGGCGTAATTGTTCAACTAAAGGCTGTTCACCCGAAAACAAAATGGCTTCAACTTGACGACCATTAACCACTACCAGCAACAAAGCATCAATTTCATGGGCAAATTCCGCTGCATTTTGCCCCACTGCAATTGCTCCTGCATTAAATAGGCTTTTGCATGCATCTTGGTTTAAATCAAATCCATAGGTGGGAATGTTATTTTTTATAAGAGATTGTGCGATCCCCATCCCCATAGAACCTAGGCCAATCACGCCAATTTTATTAACGAAATTTCCCATAATGACCCCTGATGTTGTTAATCTTCGTGACTGTTGTGAATTTTCACACAATAAAATTCACAAACACATGACTAATATCACATTTGAGATAATATAAAAAACCAACAAATAAAGCATAATTAGTTGAATTAAAACAAAATAAAAAACACCGCACCTCAAACACACTTTCACAGGATAATGTGATAAAAAATGTGATGCACATTATGTTTATTCACGTTTAATTCACAAATGCCAAACCGTGGTTTTTTTACTGGGCTATATTCAATGCATCATTTCTATTGACCTAAAACTTAAATTGCTGAAAATAGCCGACTACAATTTTTTGAATAATGCTCCATACTATGAATGAGAGCATAAATTGGCAGATTGCCTAGGAGATAACATGGGGTTGTTTGAGCAAATGATGGGTATGGTTGCAGGCGATAAAATGCAACAGTTTCAATCAGTAATAAACTGGGTTGAGAATCAAGGTGGCCTTCAAGGTGTTATCGAAAAATTTAATGAACAAGGCTTAGGTGGTGTTATTGCCTCGTGGATCAGTGAAGGGAATAATTTACCTATCGATGCCAGCCAATTAATGCAAGTTTTTGGAAATGCGAATATCCAAGAATTGGCTCAACAGGTAGGCTTAGAACCTCAAGCAACCTCAGAAATGATTGCTAAATATCTTCCTCAGTTAGTTGACAGCGCCACACCAAATGGCGAAGTTCCAGAAAACCTCGATTTGGCTTCTATCGGTATGAACTTACTGAAATCCAAATTATTTGGTTAATATTTTCTAAAAAGGCAGGTTTCCCTGCCTTTTTGACACACTAACTAGTCGCCATTTTACTGCTCATTTCTAAGCTGTTTCGCTGCCTCAACCATGTTGGCTAATGCTTGGCGAGTTTCTGGCCAGCCGCGAGTTTTCAAGCCACAATCTGGGTTTACCCATAAGCGCTCAACCGGAACACGCTTCGCTGCCTTTCTTAATAGCGCAACAATCCATTCCACATTAGGTACATTTGGTGAGTGAATATCGTACACTCCTGGACCAATTTCATTTGGATAATCAAAATCTTCGAATGCATCTAACAAATCCATATCTGAACGTGATGTTTCAATCGTGATCACGTCGGCATCCAATGCCGCAATGGAATCCATGATGTCATTGAATTCGCAATAGCACATATGGGTGTGAATTTGTGTGTCGTCATCCGCAATCGCAGCACTGAGTTTGAAAGCATCAACCGCCCATTTGAGGTAAGCCGCCCACTCGTCTCGACGCAATGGCAACCCTTCACGCAGTGCAGGCTCATCGATTTGAATAATACCGATACCTGCTTTTTGTAAGTCGTCGACTTCATCACGCAAGGCTAGCGCAATTTGTTTCGCAATCGTTTCACGGCTCACATCTTCACGCGGGAATGACCAACATAGAATAGTGACTGGGCCGGTTAACATCCCTTTGACCGGTTTTTCCGTTAAGGACTGAGCATATTTTGCCCACTCTACTGTAATCGCTTCTGGGCGACTAATGTCACCAATGATCACTGGGGGTTTTACACAACGCGAACCATAACTTTGCACCCAACCATTTTGGGTAAATACATAACCATCAAAGTGCTCACCGAAGTATTCCACCATGTCATTACGTTCAGCTTCACCATGCACAAGGACATCGATATCTAAAATTTCTTGTTCTTTAATGGCTTGCTTAATATGCTCACTAATATTGGTGCGATAGTAGGTTTTATCCACATTCCCTTTTTTGAAGTCTAAACGTAATGTTCTGATTTCACTTGTTTGAGGAAATGAGCCAATCGTGGTTGTCGGCCATAATGGTAAGTTAAAGCGTTGACGTTGGCGTGCTGCTCGCTGTGGATAGGGGCTATAACGTTCTGTATCCCCTTCGCTGATTGCTGCTAAACGCTGAGCTACTGATGCATTATTCACACGAGCTGATGTTCTACGCGCTCGAATAGGTGCACTGTATGTATCTAATTCAGCAATATGGCTGTCTGTTGGCTGATTTAACGCTTTTGTTAACAGAGCAAGTTCTTCACATTTTTGGATAGCAAAAGCAAACCAGCTTTTCACCTCAGCATCTAAACGTGTCTCATCATTTAAGTCAATTGGGCTGTGTAGTAATGAACATGACGTTCCTACCCATATATCACGCTGGCCTAAGAACGGCTTCACCTGTAAGAATTTTTCCCCTAAGTCAGCCTTCCATACGTTACGACCATTAATAATTCCTAGTGATAATACCCAGTCTGCTGGCAGTATTTGGTGTAATTTTTCAATATCATCAGCGCCTGCAACCACATCAACATGTAGACCTTGCACAGGGAGTTGCTTAATCAAGTCTACATGGTGACTAATGCCATCGAAATAGGTGGTTAGCAGTAATTTTATTTGGCCTGACAGCGCTTGGTAAGCCTGCTGATAAGCTTGCTGCCATTGCTCTGGTAAATCTAACACTAATGCAGGCTCATCAATTTGCACCCACTCAAGACCTTTTTCTGCTAAGCGCGACAGGATCTCCTGATAAACAGGTAATATTTCATTCAATAATGATAAGCGGTCAAACGGTTCACCTTTCACTTTACCTAACCAAAGGTAAGTAATAGGACCAATGATAACCGGTTTCACATTATGGCCTAATGCTAATGCCTCATCGACTTCATCAAACAGTTGTGTCCAAGACAGCGAAAATTGTTGCCCTTTTTGAAATTCAGGCACGATGTAGTGGTAGTTAGTATTAAACCATTTCGTCATCTCGCCTGCTGGAGCAGGTTTGCCCGTTGGTGCGCGACCGCGAGCAACACGAAATAAAGTATCCAAATCAATCGAACCATCTTCATTTTGATGGCGTGGCGGTACATTGCCCAATAGCAAACTGGTTGTCAGCACTTGGTCATACCAAGCGAAATCACCAACAGGTAATAGCTCAACGCCCGCATTTTTTTGTTGCTGCCAATGGCGCACACGTAACTGATAACCGGTTTCTAATAGTGTGGCCTGATCAATTTTACCTGCCCAATAATCTTCTTGTGCACGCTTGAGCTCTCTTTTTAGACCGACACGTGGAAATCCAAGTGTATGATTTATAACAGACATATTGACCCCTTAAAATATTTAGCCGTCTAGATGTTTACACATCCATAATCAACAGGTACTGTATAAAGCACAAGCGCAAATTATTCATTGTCACCGTGAAGGTTTCTCATGATCGAATTAAAACATCTAAAAACATTGCAAGCGCTCAGCCAATACGGTTCATTAGCGGCAACAGCAACACACTTGCACCAGACACAATCTGCTCTATCACACCAATTTAGTGATTTAGAGCATCGATTAGGTTTCCGGTTATTTGTTCGTAAAAGCCAACCATTGCGCTTTACGCCACAAGGAGAAGTCTTATTACAATTAGCACAACAAGTTCTGCCATTAGTAAAAGATGCCATTCGAGTATGTAATGAGCCTGGGGTTTGTGCGTTACGCATCGCTATTGAATGCCATAGCTGCATTCAGTGGTTGACCCCTGCATTACAGCAATTCAGACAAACTTGGCCTCAAGTTAGCATCGATTTTAAATCTGGGGTGACGTTCGACCCACAGCCTGAGTTACTTTCAAGGGAATTGGATATTGTGATGACCTCTGACATTTTGCCAGATCAAGGCATCCACTATACGCCAATGTTTGATTATGAAGTGAAGCTGATTGTGGCGAATGACCATCCGCTAGCCAAAAGACCGCATATTGAGCCCCATGATTTGGCGGATGAAACGTTGCTTATCTACCCGGTACAACGGGATCGCTTCGATGTTTGGCGCCATTTTCTGCAACCTGCAGGCGTGTCACCTAATGTGAAAAATGTTGATAACACATTAATTTTAATTCAAATGGTCGCAGCTAAAATGGGCATTGCCGCACTGCCTCACTGGGCAGTTGATTCATTTGAAAAACAAGGGTTGATCAAAACCAAAACCTTGGGTAGCGGTTTGTGGAGCCGGCTGTATGCCGCTTGCCGTGAAGGAGAGCAGCGCCAGCCAGCTATTGAGGCGTTTACTGAGACGACGACGGATCACGCTGTGGAGAACTTGTCTTATGTGAAGGCCGCGAAAGGATCCAACGCTTATGCACCCAAAGAGAAGCAACTATTAGGCTCGATCCTATGGTAAAACTCAGCCAATCCGGATGTTGTTGCCAGATAGCAAAATTAACTAATAACCCCGCTGGGACCATCATGTTATTCATAATAGCAAGGGTTCCAGCATCCACTTTGGTTGCGCCATAGTTCCACATAAAGTAGCCAATGCCTGAAGCTGCAATCCCCAACCACAGTAAGACACCCCACTGGAGAGTTGTTGTCGGCATCATCGATTTATTACCAAATAGCAACCACCCTAGTAATGCAATTAACGTTGCACCAAGGTAAAACCATGAGAAAGCCTGATGTTGAGGGATTGGATGCACCTCCATCAGACGCTTATACCCCACCTGCCCAATCGCAAAAAAGATATTTGCTAGCTGCACAAAAAGCAAACCTAACCAAAAAGATTCGCTCAAGTGGTCATAACGAATAATTGCCGCGCCAATTACCGCCAATAGTGAGCTAAACAAATAACCTTTACGCAACTTTTGCCGTTCTAGTAAGTCATAAATTAACGTGACATATAGTGGTGTTAATACTGTAAAAAGCAAAAATTCGGCAACGGTAAGGTATTGATAAGCATGGAATACAAATAGGTACATGATGCCAAGTTGGCAAGCGCCCACTAGCATATAAAGTGCAATCACTTTAGCGCTAAACTGGCGCCAACGTAGGAAAGGTAAAAAAACTAGCGAAGCCAGTGCCACCCTTACAAGTACTGAAAACCAACTATCTACTTGGCCCGCAAGGTATTCGCCGATAAGACTAAACGACGCTGCCCAAAGCAGCGTCGTGATAACAAGTAACCACATAATGCTGTATTTCGCCCCAAACTTTACAATGTCGGCTAGAATACTCGCTTTTTGGTTTTAATGCTCTTTTTCGATCAAAACGGCTTCTAATAAATCCAGATCAACCAACAGCGTTTGTAACGTTTCATTACTGATTTTCTTGGTTGCACGTAAGTGATAAAGCTCACCACGCTCCGCACGTAATGCCGTCAAACGAAAACGTCGTTCAAGGTCTTCAACCAGCAAATTATGATCAATTTCATCTTGCCCTGCCGTACGTCGTCTTAGATAACCTGTCACACGGGAAGCGACTTCACTGATATCTTCTGAATCGAGTTTTTCATCAACGTCAGCAGATAAACGTTCCTGCATCTTATTTAAGCTAACAATCGCCACTTCTGCCATTGCGGCTTTTGCCATTCGAATTTCATTGGCATCGGCTTCTTTGTCTCCCACGGTAAAATTACGCAGCAGAAGCGGTAAAGCGACCACACCTGCAAAAATGGAAAATAAGATAACCCCTGCGGCAATAAATACTAGCTGATAACGCGCTGGGAATGGTGAACCATCGGTTAAAAATAACGGAATAGAAAGCACACCCGCTAAGGTAATCGCACCGCGTACCCCTGCAAAAGAGGCTAGCCAAAGCTCACGTACGGTATAGTTAGCAAATTGCAGTGGTTTTTTCTTTAAGAATAAACGGCTAAACCTTTTCATCAGCCATAGCCAACAGAAACGCAATAGCAGTAGAGCAAAATAGATAATGGCTACTGCCGCAAATAGCATCCAAGTTTCTACACTTGGATCGAGATCCGCTTGGATAACAGACGTTTCCCAAATACCGGGCAATTGAAGCCCTAACATGATGAAAACCAACCCGTTAAAGACAAATTCAAGCATAGACCAAACGCTATCAGCGCGTAGTCTCATCGCTAATGGAGCGTTACGGATAACCCCAGACTTTGTGATAGTCATACCGGCCGCAACAGCGGCTAAAATACCTGAAAAACCAATATGTTCCGCTATCATGTATGAAGCAAATGGTAGCAATAACATAAACACAATTTGGGTTGCTGGGTCATCACCGCTCCAACGGCTCATTAGACGTAATGATTTACTGTATAACCAAGTCACGATAATACCCGCGAGTAGCCCACCAATCGCGACCTTGAAAAATTCAATGGTGACGCCAGAGGCACTAAATACCATCGTCCCCATGGCAATTGCTACTGCAAATTTTAATGCTACCAGACCAGAGGCATCATTCATCAATGCCTCCCCTTCTAGCACACTCATCATTCGTTTAGGGATACGCCCCTTTCCGACAATGGATGATAAGGCAACGGCATCGGTTGGTGATAACACCGCCGCTAGAGCAAATGCTGCAATCAATGGAATACCTGGCATCAGCCAGTAAATTAAATAACCAATCCCAATCACTGTAACCAGTACAAGAACCAATACTAAAATAAAAATTTCTCGACCGTTTTGAAAGAATTCGCGTGTTGGCGTTTTCCACCCATCAACAAACAACAAAGGTGGAATTAACAGAACCATAAAAAGTTCTGGGTCAAAGGTGACATGTAGGCCGAATTGAGGCCATGCTAATAGCGCACCAATAGCAATTTGAATGAGAGGAAGAGGAATACGAATAGGAAGAATTTTAGCGGCAACCCCTGAAACAGAGACAGCTAAAATCAAAATAAGAATAGTAAAGAAAATTTCCATGTTGCCCTTACTGAATTAACCTAGCGACTAGAACCTAAAATATTGCCTGCCGCCGCATAGTAAGAGATAGCACCGTCCAGACCATGATTATTAAAACCCAGCCATTCACCAGTGGAAATCATGCACATCCACTTGATTAACCGCCTTCTCTCTATTTTATCCTTAGCCATCCATTTTCGGGGAAAAAATTGAGACTTTACGATTAATTAATACAATAAGTTAAAAAGGTGGCAACATTAGCCACCCTATTGAAATAATATACTTTAGATTGCCAATCCTGAAGCGTAAAACGCCACTAAAAGTACCGCAATAATGACTGTGCCAATATTCAATTTGCGCCATTCACCTGCACAAATACGGCCGATAACCAAAGCAGCAAAGCCCAACATGATACCCGTGACGATATTACAAGTCAGAACAATGAATACCGCACACAATAAACCAGACATTGAATCTACAAAGTCATCGAAATCAAGCTTAGAGACATTACTTAACATTAAAAGCCCAACATACATCAATGCCGGCGCCGTTGCATAGGCAGGTACCAAATAAGAAAGTGGCGATAAAAAGAGAATGAGTAAAAATAGTACGCCGACAACCACTGCGGTTAAGCCTGTACGACCACCAGCAGCGGTACCCGCTGCAGATTCAATATACACAGCAGCAGGAGATGCGCCAATCGCCCCCGCAAAGATACTGCTCACGGAGTCTGCGGTTAACGCTTTACCACCATCAATAATTTGGCCGTCTTTATCCAATAAATTGGCTTGTCCCGCCACCGCGCGAATAGTCCCCGTTGCATCAAAAACAGCGGTCATCACTAATGCAAGTAAGCTTGGCAATACCATTGGCTGTAATGCGCCCATGATATCCATATTGAAAACTAATGAAAGCCCATCATCACCCAATGAAGGCAACTTGAAAAAGCCTTGATATTTAACCGCAGGATCAAAAATTAAACCAATAATTGAAATTGCAATAATAACAAGTAATACGCCACCCGGAACGCGGCGTTTTTCTAAACCAAAAATGACCGCTAACCCAGCTAATGACATTAATACAGGGAAAGATGTAAATTCACCTAGAGCAACAGGCAGGCCTGCATTTGGGTTTTTGATCACTAAACCCACCCCATTAGCAGCTATTAACAGTAAAAATAAGCCGATACCAATACCTGTGCCATGAGCAATACCCATTGGCATATTGCGTAAAATCCAACTACGAATACCTGTCACAGAAATGATGGTGAACAAACACCCCATTAAAAAGACAGCGCCCAATGCCACAGGAATACTAATTTGCTGCCCTAATACCAAACTAAATGCGGTAAATGCAGTCAGTGAAATAGCACAACCAATCGCCATCGGTAGATTGGCCCATAACCCCATCAATAAAGAACCAAAACCAGCCACTAAGCAAGTTGCAATAAAGACCGCTGTTGGTGGGAACCCTGCTTGCCCTAACATGCCAGGTACAACGATGACAGAATAAACCATCGCTAAGAATGTGGTTAATCCTGCAATGATTTCACGGCGAACTGAAGAGCCGCGCGCTGTTATCTTGAAAAATGAATCCAATTTGCAACTGGATGAAGCCTGTTGGCCTGACATGGTATACCTCTGCTGTTTAATGGAAAACGACGACTTTCAAATACTGCTAACGACTAATTTATACGTTGACGTAAACGATTACGTTTTTAAGAAAAAACAAACTGGCTGAGAAAAAATCCCAATAAAAACAGTTGCGCAATCGTTTGGTTTTTAAAATAGAATAAAACGTATCGTGAGGGGAGCAATTATCATTCTAAACAGGGGGAATGATCAAGCATTTTTAGCATTTCTTACCCGTTTGTTCTTTCCCCCGCTCCCAAATATATAGGCTCTTAAGCAATGAACATTATTTTCAAATAATGATTCTTTTTAGTTACATTTATTTTACGTAAAAATAGCTAAATACCTTTCATATAATGTCTGTTTAAAGTGGAAGGTTATTTTTTTGATACAATCCAAGAATATTTGCTTACAAAACCAATAGCTAAAAACTTATTTACTGGTGGTAATATGCGTCTGTTAAAAATGTGGCTAAAAATACATTTCTTATTGTTTTTCATTAAAAAAATATCATTCACTGAGTAAATATATATTTAAGTATATAAGCTCAATTATTATCAACCGCAGTTATAGTTTCAATTTAATCAAGTAAAAAACACATAAAACGTATTAAAATGTCAAATAAGAATGCACCATTAATCATATTACAGCGGAGTATTTTACTGCTTTTTATTAGTTTTCTTGCTCTGTATTTATTACCAGGAATATATAGCCATAGCCCTTGGAAGCAAGATGAAAATTATAGTTTTGGTATTATTCAAACTATGTATGAAACTGGTAAATGGTTAGTTCCCACAAATGCGGGTGAACCATTTATGGAAAAACCTCCGCTTTATTATTGGGTTGCTACGATTACCTCTCATTGGTTATCAAGCTTGATGCCACTTTATGATGCAGCCCGTAGTGCAAGCTTAATTTTTTCGGTTATTAATTTTTCATTTTTTATCCTTTTGGCGCGTCGTTTTTTCCAAGCCACAGACTTCACTGATACTCGGATTTGGGTCGCTTTTGCACTGTATGCCTGTGCTCCCGGTATTATCAGGCATAGCCATGATATGTTTACCGATGTTGCACTAATGGCAGGAACAACTATTGGCTTATATGGGTTATTGGGGCTGATACAACAACAAAAAATGCGCATGTCTGCACTTTGGTTATCTCTTGGGACCATCGTCACCATGTTGTCAAAAGGCGTTTTTATTCCTGGCGTTCTCTGGATTTGCCTTTTTTTATCACCTATTTTTCTTGCTCAATGCCGAACTAAGCAGTTTTGGTTATACAGTTTAACGGCGGGGTTAATCGCGCTTATCGCCATTTTACCTTGGCCTATCCAACTGTATCTTCAGCATCCCGATTTATTTCTTGTGTGGTTTTGGGAAAACAATATCGGCCGCTTCTTTGGTTTTTCGGTTGAAAAATTAGGGGCAAAAGCTAATTTAACTCGCATTCCAGCGGCAGTTTCCTTATTTGCCTTTCCTTCTGGTTTACTGGCTGTCGCTTATTTTCTAAGGCACCCGATTAAACGTTTATTTAATTCAAATGAGTTTCTGCTGGCGCTATTTCCTTTATTAGGTATCATTTTTTTACAGATTTCAGCTTCTGGTCGCGCGCTATATTTACTCCCTTTTGTTGCCCCCATGGCCATATTAGGAACCCTAACACTACTCAGTTTCCCTGAAAAAATTCTTAATGGTATCGCTCGCTTTGCGGCTATTTTATGGTCTGTACTCATTCTGTTTTTATGGGTCTGCTATCTTATCGCCTTGATTGGCCATCAACACGAATGGCTAACCCCATTTAGTCGCTGGCTTCCCATGAGCTACCAAATGCCCTTTTCTTCCATTGCATTTATCAGTGGTCTGTTGATTACATTAGTGTGGTTTTTACGCAATAAAATTATTCCAAACTTTATCTCACCGGCTTTTCACATGATGAAAAATTGGTTATTAGGCCTATGTGCCGCTTGGGGGATAATTTTAACCTTGTTTTTGGGCTGGATAGACTACGCAAAAGGTTTCGAAGGGGTTTTTGTCGATTTAAACCAGCATTTAGCAGGCCAGTTTACAAAAAACGATTGTATGGCTTCTGATAATATTGGCGAATCTGAAGCACCGATGCTCTACTATTACACTGGCGTATTACACCAACGCCAAGACCGCTTTGAAAAACCTGAACAATGCCGCTGGTTAATTGTACTCTCGAAAACAATCAAACCTGCACCGCAAGGCATGGAATTATTCTGGCACAATCATCGGCCAGATGAATTCCGAGAAAACCTTGTTGTGTATAAAGTTATTGAATAATCTATTTGTGGTGCTCTCTAGCTTAAGTAGGGCACCACAAATGCGCTTTATGGGCTGACTTGTTCAACCATTTGAGCGCTATATTTTTCTCGTGTGAACCATAAAAATACTGCCACAGACAGAACCAATAGCACCGGTAAGCCCACTGGTGAGATTGAAGTCGCCACTCCCGCCAATAATGGCCCTGATAAATTACCAATTCCCCATAGCATGGCCGCCGCTGCATTAGCGATGATCAATTCATTCCCTTTGAAATATTGGCCAATTTGTACCAAGGCAATCGTATAAATTGCCCCTGCCGTGGCTCCTAAGATAAATAACAGAACCCAAATCAGATAAGGTTGAGTAATAAGGAAGGGTAATAATAAGCAAGCTGCGAGTGTGATAATACCGCAAATTCGGTACAGTTTTTCTCTATTCATATGGTCTGCAAGCCAGCCAAAAGGTAACTGCATAATGGCATCTCCAGCAAGGATGGCGCTAATCATTAATGCAGCAACCGCCTCTGTATGCCCCATTCCCATACCATAAATTGGGAACATCGATAAAATGGTTCCATCAAAAAAAGCAAAAAATAAAATTCCACCACAAATACCCGGTGCAATTTTTACAAATTGAATAATTGAAAAATTAGATTGCGCGGCATTTTCAGCTAAACGGTCACCAACTTTTTGATCCATTAAAATAAATAGCACTACAGAGATTAAATGGATCAACGTACAAATCAATAAAGGCGATTTATCTTCCACACCATAATAAGCAATAAATGAAGGCCCAAGTAGCTGACTTACTGTGAACACGGTAGTATAGATTGCTAAGATCCGACCCCGCTTATTTTCAGGGGATAATTCATTAATCCACGTTTCTCCCAAGCAAATCATCACGCCACTCGCTAAACCCGTAACTAACCGTAATGGAAATAACAGCCAAAGTGGTAACGTACTCAATAATGGCAATAGGCTAATGGCAGAAACGAGGGTTGCCAATAGCATTGCCTTTCGCTTACCTGACCAACGCACAATACGTTGAACCATAGGGGCAATTAAAAACATACCTAATGCAGGAGCCGCAGAAATAATGCCAATATACAACTCATTGAAACCATAATTATTTAGCCTAAGAGCCACCATTGGAATACTTAGCCCAATAACGATACCAATGACAGCAATACTCATTGTAATGGTAAAAATAGCAAAAGATGGGGAACGTCGAAAATTTTGTAAACGCTGATTATCAGAGCTCATGTTGAAATTAACCCGTTTCTTTTTAGCAAAAGAACAGATTTTAACTCCATAAAATAGATTATTATGAAAAATAAAAAACCGCATCATTACTAGTAAAACTAATAATGTTCGTGGTGATTGTAACACGACTCATATATTCTGCTATTTATCTTTATAAAACTATTTTTAATATTCTAAATACTTAAAGGACGAAAAAATATCGATAAAGCAGCACAATACCTGATAATAAAATTATGGCATTAATAACTTTTAAAAAACTTTCACGTGAAATTTTTAATGTTATATGCCGACCAACCCACGTACCAATTAACATGGCAGGGGAAAATGCTAAAGCAATCAATAAAATATCTAGATTGAGATACACACCCATTACTAAAAATATCACCACTCGAGTCAGCGTGCTAAAGCCAATTAACGTCATTTGAGTGACACGAAAACGCTGTTTATCTTCAATTCGGCTAGATAAATACATGGCATAGATAAAACCACCACTGCCAAATAAAGCACTAAAAACACCGCCCACTAAACTAAATGGGACAACCAACGCTTTTGAAAAAGGTGATTTTGATTTTTTAGAAAAAAAAGCATGTAAGACATAACCGACAACAAATAACCCAAGTAATAATACGAGTATATCGGGACGCGTTTTTAATAAAATCGCAGCACCAACTAAACTCCCGATTATCATTAATGGAATTATCCATTTAATTTCCTGATAATCCGCATTTTTACCATCTTTAAGTAAATTTAAAACTGCAGCGGTTAGATCTATTAATGCAAGGATTGGAACAATCATGTTTAACGGCAAATACATGGCTAATACAGGGGTTGCAATAAGAGCAGAACCAAAACCCGCCATGCCAAAAACCAAATAAGCAAACAACAATGTCGAGAAACAAATCGCCATTTCTGGTGATAACAATTCAAACGGCATGACCTTAACTCCAGAAGTTTTTTAACGTCCTCACTATAGATTTTTTCAAATACAGAAAATAGTTTTATTTTTGTAGGATTTTAAATTTCAAATCTATATCAAAAAACAAAATAGCCACTTTAAATACAATATACAACTAAGAGTGTATAATTTACTTCTCTGAGTGATACAGAACTAGCACAATAAATTAAAATTCAGGTAAAGACACATTGTGGATAAAAAAATTAATTTAAAAATAGGGCAGAAAATTCGTTTACTTAGGCAAGCAAGGGATCTCTCGCTAAACGAACTATCTCGTTTATCAGGGATTTCGAAAGCCGCTTTATCCAAACTGGAATCTGGTGATTCAAACCCGCGCATCGACACATTAGAGTCGATCGCCATTGCTCTACGCTTTCCTCTCAGCGATTTGTTTACCCGGCAACATGAAGCTTATCCCTACTTGCTTAAAGCCACTCCCAGTGAAAAAGAGTATTCACAACAGTTTAAATTTCGCATTAGCATGGGAAATATCTCTGAAATCTGGCAATTAACCATGAAAAGAGGCGCTATCATTAATAGCCCCGCCCATATGAGTGGAACTCACGAGCACATTATGGTGAATTCTGGCTCACTCATGTTGCGGTTGCATAACGACCAAAATATCCTTTTGGAGGCGGGGGATTTCTATGCTTTCAGTGGTGATTTCCCACACAGTTATCTATGCATGGAAGGGGAGCTCCAAGCCACCGTCGTCATGACTTACTCTCATCTTAGTGATAGTGTTTAAATTAAGGCATGTTGTGCATCATAACTAATGCGCAATGTTCCCTTTTTAAATTTCATCGACTTAATTGAAAAATGCTGAATATTATCTAGCGAAGAAACATGCGTTCCACCACAAGGCATTTCTTCAGTTTGGTCGATATAACTGATCCGCAAATCACCCTTTTGCTTTATTGCAACGGACCGCCCACTGCGAATGCTTTGGTTAACAATATCTTCGATATATTGGCTATCAAGTTTATCAAAAGGAGTGACATCCCCTTCCATCATGCTAAATTCCACTCGAGATTCATCAGGAAAATGATGGCCTTTTTGTGCCAGCCAGCCAAAGCGACGTAATTCCCAATTCAGCAAATGACCTGCGGTATGTAGCGCAGCGTAACGCTGACGTTTTTCCTTATCTACCCTTGCAACCACATTATTTTCTTGACTAAAAGTAACGCCTTCAGGAAGGTATCCTACAATTAAACCATTCGGTTGTTTCCTAATACGAACAGCAATATCATTCACCCAAGCTGTATCCATGGGTTGCCCACCACCTTGTGGGTGGAAAATATTGTCTTTTAGAGCCACCCAATGACCTTCATCATCATTCCCTTGTGCCAGTATGGTTGTTTCAATTTCACATTGATAAGTGTTCGATAAATAGATGTTATTTTGCATAAATTTATACCTGTTTATTATTCAATTTACCAAATGCAAACCTGTAATGCGTTCAAAAAATCATTATTCAGTAACTGAATTTATACCACTTTCGTTCGGTTTAGGAAACCCTAATTATCGCTATGATTAAACATAAAAGAAAATAGCCCATACTGTTGGTATGGGCTACTAGGTCATAAAATTTACCTCAGAATTACTGCAAATAATTTTGCATTGTTTCGAAAAGACGCAAATCATCACTAAAGCGTACTTCCCGAACATCTTCTAATTTTTCAACTTGGTTAATCATTTGCGGCAAACGCTCATCTTTTTGTACTAATAGCCATATACGGCTTTCATCTTTATCTTTAATCGGCATACATAGAATGCCATCAACATTAAATGCTCTGCGTGCAAATAAACCACAAATATGTGACATTACACCTGGGTGATTACGAACAATTAGCTCTAAAGCAATCGGATGATGTTCAAATACCATAATTACGCTCCAATCATATCAATGTTAGCTGCACCCGGTGGAACCATTGGATATACCTTCTGATTCACATCAATCAAGGCATGGATCAAACATGGACCTTTGGTATTCATTATCGCTTCTAATGCCATTTCTGGGTCTGCTTCATTATTTAAATCGCAAGTTTGCAAACCAAACCCTGCAGCAATCTTAATAAAATCGGTTTGATACGGATAAGCTGCAGCAAATATGCGATTTTCAAAAAATAAATCTTGTTGTTGATGTACCATCCCTAATGCTTGGTTATTCATTAAGATAATTTTGATATTCAGTTGGTGCTCCGCTGCCGTTGCCAGTTCTTGAATATTCATCATCAAACTGCCATCACCGGAAAAACACACAATGGTTTTTTCGGGTTTTGCCAACGCTGCACCAATGGCAGCAGGCAGCCCAAAGCCCATGGTACCTAACCCACCTGATGTCAGCCATTGACGTGGTCGAGACAAGGGGTATGCTTGAGCCGCCCACATTTGGTGTTGCCCAACATCCGTTGTCACAATCGCCTCTTCACCAGCCGCACGTGCCGTAGACAGCACTAAACCATAATGATTCAGCGGGTTATCAGCCTCGCTAAAATTCAATGGATATTGCTCTTTTAATTGATTCACTTGCGCCATCCAATCTGTGCGCTCATTGCGTTCTACTAAAGGCAATAACAATTCCAATATTTGCCCTGCATCTGCATGAATAGCGATATCTGGACGCTTAATTTTGCTGATTTCTGCTTTATCAATATCCACATGGATGATTTTTGCGTTAGGGCAAAATTTCTCTGCTTTACCTATCGCTCTATCATCAAACCGTGCACCAATCACAATCAATAGATCCGATTCTTCCATGATCATATTAGTACTTGCGGCAGCGTGCATACCCAACATTCCTAAATATAATGGATGGCGCATTGGAATAGTGCCAAGTGCCATTAATGTCATGGTTGTCGGTAATGAAGCCTTTTCCGCGAATGCGATCGCTGTTTCTGTCGAATCAGAACTAATTACCCCACCACCAAAATACAGTACTGGACGTTTCGCCTTATTAATCATTTCAGCCGCTTGCAGAACTTTTTCCATATCAAATGCAGGTGCTTTATCTTTCGGTAATACTTCTGGTATTTCAGTTAGTTCAATAGTGGCAGTTTGCACATCTTTTGGAATATCAATCCAAACAGGCCCAGGGCGGCCTGACTCTGCAATACGAAAAGCATCACAAATCACTCGTGGCAATTCATTGATATTACGAACCAAATAATTATGTTTGGTGACTGGAATCGAAATACCATAGGTATCAACCTCTTGAAAGGCATCTGTACCAATCATTGACGAAGAAACTTGAGCCGTAATACAAACCAGCGGGATAGAATCCAATTTTGCATCAGCGATAGCAGTCACTAAGTTTGTTGCCCCAGGACCACTTGAAGAGATACAAACCGCGGCTTTCCCCGTGGTACGTGCAATTCCCTGAGCAATAAAACCTGCACCTTGCTCATGGCGAGCCAATATATGACGGATTTTCTGGCTTTGACCTAATGCGTCATAAAAAGGTAAAGCCGCTCCACCTGGAATGCCAGAAACGATGGTAATACCGTGTTTTTCCAGTAAATGTACGATTAATTCTGCGCCCGTAAAGCGGGTTTTATGTGGTGTTGTGGTGCCCGATTCGCTCATCATAATTATCCTTTGCTAGCCTGCGGATCCGAGCGAGAGGTGATAAAAAACCCCGCTCGGTTTGCGCCGGCGGGGTTTCTAAATCTGCGTTGATTTGTACCCGTTACGGCGCTAAGCCCACGACCACCACCACACGCACGACCACCGCGGCACGTGGCGCGGTTAGTAGTAGGTTTAAGTGATTAGTCGTCATGTTCACGGGTTCTTCCTGTTTAGTCTGTCTAATTTATTGATTATTGTTTTTCAGTTTCTTTTATTAAAAGAACATAAATTTCCCAGCATGACAATCATTTTTTCTTGTTTTATCCCAAAGGAATAGTAATTGCGACACTCATCACATCTCGCACCAGCAGCGACATTATCCATTAAAATAAAAAAATATAGCATTAATCACTACTTAAAATACCATCGCAGACCTTGACTTAAAGTCAACTTTAAGTTGTATCCTTTGCCGCATTCAGAGGGATTATTCCCTCAATGTAAGAAATATAACCAATTGATTTTTAATTAATAGACAGAGGGATATATGCCAAAATCCGTTTGGTGGTTAACTATCACACTTGCATTATTTATCACAGGAAATGCGATTGTCCTTTCTGTAGCAGTAGTTATTGGCGAAAAATTGGCTACCAACCCAACTTATGCAACTATTCCACTGGTAAGTCAGTACGTTGGCTTAATCTTAGCAACTATTCCGATCGCATTTTTAATGCAAAAATATTCGAGAAGGGTGGGCTTTATTATTGGTAACATCGGTGGGTTAATCGGTGCAGGCTTCTCTATTCTTGGTGTGATAGAAAGTCATTTAGTGTATTTTTCCATCGGGTTGTTTTTCACTGGGATTGCTATTGGTACTGCACAACAATTCCGTTTTGCCGCAATTGAAGAAGCACCTATTTCTTTACGAGCAAAAGCTATTGGCCTTGTTATGAGCGGAGGTATTGCTGCGGCCTTAATCGGACCAACATTAGCCATTACCACCCAGCGCTTTTTTACAGAATACCCGTTTGCAGGGCCGTTCATCACGTTAGCCGCCATTTATGTGATCGCATTTATTCTATTACTCGTTGTGCCTTTAAAGAAAATAGTGAAAACACCATCGGATGAAGTGTTAGTCAAACGCAACTACAGTGCATTGTATTCACAACCTATTTTAAAATTAATCGCTATTGTCAGTGCCGCTGGGTATGCCATTGTAGTTTTTACTTTTGCCTCGATACCGTTATCTATGAAACAACATGACTTCGCCTTTTCCTCTATTGCGATTGTATTTCAATTCCATGTATTAGGTATGTTTGCACCGTCATTCTTCACTGGAACATTAATTCATCTTTTAGGGGCAAAACGCATTATTTCCTGCGGTATCGTACTGTTAATTTTATCAGCAACTATGAACCTGCTAGGTAACCATTTTTACAATTATTTGTTGGCGGGTATATTTGTGGGTGTTGCTTGGAATTTGCTTTTAATCAGTACCACCAACCTACTGCCCCATACATATAAAATGCATGAGCGAGCTAAAGTACAAGGCATGACTGATTTTCTTATCTATTTTTTCGGTGGAATAGGCAGTTTAGGAGCAGGCGTTCTTTTCTTCACTCTCGGATGGCAAGCGATGAATATTCTATCTGTAATCATTTCCGCTACAATTTTAATGAGTTTTTGGAAGCTAAAAAAATATATCCCCAAACACCAATGAAAAGTGATATCACTGTGCGATGGTTTTATATTCAGAGAGCGTAATAATTTCATCTATTGTTAATCGATATGATGAATATATCTCCTTAAGATAAACTCTACTGGCTATAAACTAATTAAAAATCGGTATTTTGTCTGTTTTGCCAATTAACAAACTGAATTCAACTTTGTTTACTATTTATTTATTGGCTATTGACTGAATGAGGGATAAGATTAAAAAGTAACTAATAGGAAGATATTATGTATAAAGAAATCCCTGTTCCCTATAATGGGAAGTACACAGAATTTCAATCTACAGTTGTTAATGAAATATTAGTTTGGATTGAAATGAACTTAACCAGTCGTCTATTACTTGATGATATTGCACTAAAATCAGGATATACAAAATGGCATTTACAAAGAGTATTTAGAAAAGTTGTTGGTATGCCTTTAGGTGAATATATTCGCCGAAGAAGGATCTGTGAAGCTGCTAAAGACCTATGCTCCACTGAACTTCAGGTTATTGATATTGCATTAAAATACCAATTTGACTCCCAGCAATCTTTTGCAAAGCGATTTAGAGCTTATTTAGGTACGTCACCGTCAATCTACCGCCTGTCCGGTGAAAGCCAAAATGACCCATTACTACTGGAACCTAAAGTAGCTTGATATGCTAATATGAAAATAAAATTTATATTTCTTTTTTTTATAACACTACCAATACAAATCCCCATGTAATTTAATTGCTGGGGATTTTTTATTTATTTAAGAAATTCTTAATTTAGAATTAATAAACTCTTAATGTTTCGGTTCTGTATTTGTTTTATCATTCCAATAAAAAATAATATTTTCTAGATATATATTATTAGCATTTATATTTATTAAAAAATAAAGACTTCACAAGGAAGCCTTTATTTTATTTATACATTCTAATCAGTAAGAATTAGAACGGAATATCGTCATCAAAATCCATTGGTGGTTCATTGGTTTGTGGTGCAGGTGCTGATGGGCGTGCGGCTGGCGCTCCACCACCACTGAATTGTTGTGCCGCTTGAGGCTGCTGTGGTTGGCCCCAACCACCTTGACCGCCTTGACCTTGTGATGGTGCATCACCACCACGGCCACCTAACATTTGCATTGAGCCACCGATATTCACAACAACTTCTGTCGTATAACGATCTTGACCACTTTGATCTTGCCATTTACGTGTTTGCAGAGAACCTTCGATATAGACTTGTGAACCTTTTTTTAGGTATTCACCTGCTACTTCAGCAAGTTTGCCGAAAATAACGACTCGGTGCCATTCGGTTTTTTCACGCATCTCACCGGTTTGCTTGTCACGCCAACTTTCAGAAGTTGCCAGAGTCAGGTTTGCCACAGCTCCGCCGTTAGGCATATAACGGATTTCTGGATCTTGTCCTAGGTTACCGATAAGAATTACTTTGTTTACGCCTCTGCTGGCCATTTATTACTCCTGATGCATTGAATTTTAATCTCTGGATTAGCCGTGAAGTTTACCACGACAGAGCTGATTTGCACCAATATTTGAAATTGAGCTTGTTAATTTGCGAAACGCTTTCCAGCTTTTAGTGAAATTTCATAGTGCTTTTGTCAGTATAGACACAAAATAATGCACACCGCATCTATCTTTTCCTTTTCGATAAATTCAGATCGCTGTTTTTCTGTTTTTCTGTTTTTCTGTTTCACCATTAAAATCTTACTCTAAATAGTTCAAGCTGTGGCTAGGCGGCAAGCGAAGATATCGTAGGGAGCATACAAAAGTATGTGACCTGCGTAGCTGAGAGAAGCCAACAACGCCACGGTTTGAAATATGACGAGCAGAACCTATTCTAAATAGTTCAAGCTGTGGCTAGGCGGCAAGCGAAGGTATCGCGGGGAGCATACAAAAGTATGTGACCTGCGTAGCTGAGAGAAGCCAACAACGCCACGGTTTGAAATATGACGAATAGGAAATACTGTATATCCATTCAGCCATAAATATGTGATAATAGTCTCTTGCGATTGTTCAATATCAAATCATCCGGGAAGTGGTAAATGGATAATATCGAAGTCCGCGGCGCACGTACGCATAATCTGAAAAACATCAATCTCGTCATCCCTCGCGACAAACTCATTGTTATTACTGGGTTATCTGGTTCAGGGAAATCATCTTTAGCTTTTGATACCCTGTATGCAGAGGGTCAGCGCCGTTATGTTGAATCTTTATCTGCTTATGCCCGCCAGTTTCTTTCTTTAATGGAAAAACCGGATGTCGATCATATTGAAGGGTTATCCCCTGCTATTTCGATTGAACAAAAATCCACTTCACATAACCCTCGTTCGACGGTCGGAACCATCACAGAAATTCATGACTATCTGCGATTATTATTTGCCCGTGTTGGTGAACCTCGCTGCCCTGATCACGACATACCGCTTGCAGCTCAAACTGTTAGCCAGATGGTCGATAATGTTTTGGCTCAACCCACCGATCGCCGAATGATGCTACTTGCTCCTGTCGTTAAAGAACGTAAAGGGGAGCATGTTAAGCTACTCGATAACTTGGCCAGCCAAGGCTATATCCGCGCCCGAATTGATGGGGAAGTTTGCGATCTCTCCGATCCACCAAAGCTCGAATTACAGAAAAAACATACGATTGAAGTCATTGTTGACCGTTTCAAAATTCGTGATGATATTGCTCAGCGTTTAGCCGAATCTTTTGAAACCGCGCTAGAACTATCTGGTGGTACTGCAATTGTCGCTGATATGGATGACGCAAACGCAGAAGAACTGGTTTTTTCTGCGAATTTTGCCTGCTCCGTTTGCGGCTACAGTATGGTAGAACTTGAACCTCGCCTATTTTCTTTTAACAACCCTGCTGGGGCCTGCCCAAGCTGTGATGGCTTAGGTGTTCAGCAGTTTTTTGATCCCGAAAGAGTCATCCAAAATACCGAAATCTCACTTGCCGGTGGCGCAATTCGCGGTTGGGATCGCCGTAACTTTTACTATTTCCAAATGCTAATGTCATTAGCTGAGCATTATAAATTTGATGTGGAAGCGCCTTACGACACCCTGAGCCCAGCTATCCAAAAAATTATTTTATATGGTTCAGGCAAAGAAACGATTGAGTTTAAATACCGTAATGACCGTGGCGATATCACTGTACGCCGACACCCTTTTGAAGGCGTACTCAATAATATGGAGCGCCGCTATAAAGAAACGGAATCAACAGCTGTCCGTGAAGAGTTAGCGAAATATATCAGTAACCGTCCATGTGTCTCTTGCCATGGAACGCGCTTACGTAAAGAAGCGCGCTTTGTCTTTGTTGAAAATACAACGTTGCCGGAAATCGCAGATTACAGCATTGGCCACGCAATGGAATTTTTTCAAAACCTAAAACTCACTGGTCAGCGTGCTCAAATCGCAGAAAAAGTCTTAAAAGAAATTGGCGATCGCCTGAAGTTTCTCGTCAATGTTGGGCTTAATTATCTGACTCTTTCACGTTCTGCCGACACCTTGTCCGGTGGTGAAGCACAACGCATTCGTTTAGCAAGCCAAATTGGTGCAGGTTTAGTGGGTGTGATGTATGTCCTTGATGAACCTTCAATTGGCTTACACCAACGTGATAATGACCGCTTACTTGAAACCTTGATCCACCTACGCGATCTAGGAAATACCGTGATCGTGGTTGAACATGACGAAGACGCGATCCGCGCCGCAGACCATGTGATTGATATCGGCCCTGGTGCTGGGGTGCATGGCGGGCAAATTGTTGCCCAAGGAACATTGGAAGATATTGTCGCAAACCCAGATTCACTCACAGGTAAATTTTTAAGTGGTGAGCGCAGAATTGACATCCCGCAAAAACGCGTTCCAATTAATAAAGATAAAATGCTGACTGTGTTCGGGGCAAAAGGCAACAACCTGAAAAATGTGACATTAAAAATCCCAGTCGGGTTATTTACCTGTATCACTGGTGTGTCTGGCTCGGGTAAATCAACACTGATAAACGATACCCTATTCCCTATTGCTCAACGTCAATTAAATGGTGCAACCACCATCACACCAGCCCCTTATTTGGATGTAGAGGGCTTAGAGCACTTTGATAAAGTGATTGATATTGACCAGAGCCCAATAGGCCGGACACCACGCTCGAACCCTGCCACCTATACTGGTGTATTTACACCTGTGCGTGAGCTATTTGCTGGTGTACCTGAATCTCGGACTCGAGGTTATAACCCAGGACGTTTTAGCTTTAACGTAAAAGGTGGCCGTTGTGAGGCTTGCCAAGGTGATGGGGTCATCAAGGTTGAAATGCACTTCTTACCTGATGTGTATGTCCCTTGTGACCAATGTAAAGGTAAACGCTATAACCGAGAAACATTAGAGATTAAATATAAAGGTAAAAATATCCATGAAGTTTTGGATATGACTATCGAAGAGTCTCGTGAATTCTTTGATGCCGTACCTGCACTTGCCCGCAAGCTACAAACTTTGATGGACGTTGGTTTATCCTACATACGTCTCGGCCAATCAGCGACAACACTCTCAGGTGGTGAAGCACAGCGTGTGAAATTAGCCAAAGAGCTGTCTAAACGCGGAACAGGGCAAACTATCTATATTTTGGATGAGCCAACAACAGGCCTGCATTTCGCTGATATCCAACAACTTTTAGTCGTTTTACATCAACTTCGTGACCAAGGAAATACCATTGTGGTGATTGAACACAACCTTGATGTCATTAAGACAGCGGACTGGATTGTCGATTTAGGCCCAGAAGGTGGTAGTGGTGGCGGTGAAATTTTAATTGCTGGTACACCAGAAGAAGTGGCTGAGTGTGAAAAATCGCACACTGCAAGGTTCTTGAAAACGATTTTAGAACGCGGCTATTAAGTCGAAAGGCCATTAAAAATAAGTAGAAAGACCATCAGGGAGCATTTTGCTCCCTGATAATTATTACGATAGCTAAAAATTATTGGCTAACGGCGGCAAATGCTTCCACAATACGTTTAACATTATGACGATTAACACCTGCCATACAAACGCGGCCAGTTCCAACCAAGTAAACCGCAAATTCGTCTTTCAGGCGAGCCACTTGCTCTTTAGAAAAACCCGTGTAGCTGAACATACCGCGTTGCTTTAATAAGTGGTCGAAATTTTGGTTTGGTAGTGCCTTTTTCAGCTCATTAACCAGTACCGTACGCATGTCTAAAATACGTAAACGCATCTCTTCCACTTCCGCTAACCATTTAGCTTTTTCAGCGCTATTGGTTAATACCGCAGCAACAATTTTTGCGCCATTAGATGGTGGACTAGAATATAAACGGCGAACACCCGCTTTTAGCTGACCTAACACACGGTCACGTTCATCTTGGTTTTCACAGATCACCGACAGGCCACCCGCACGTTCACCGTAGATACCAAAAATTTTAGAAAATGAATTACTGACAAACACGGGTAAACCGGCTTTGACCATCGCTCGGATAGCATAAGCATCTTCATTAATGCCTTCGGCAAAACCTTGATAAGCAATGTCTAAGAATGGGATCAGTTTGTGTTCTAATGCCACCTTAGTGACTTCATCCCATTGTGCAGGAGTAAGGTCGGAGCCTGTTGGGTTATGGCAACACGGATGCATTAGGATGATGCTATTTGCTGGTAATTTTTTGAATGTTGCTAGCATTTCATCAAATTTAACGCCTTTGGTTTTTTCATCAAAATACGGGTAGTAATGCACTTTTGTCCCCGCGCCTGAAAAAATAGAGGCATGGTTTTCCCAAGTTGGGTCACTGCACCACACTTCGGAATCGGGATAATATTGATGTAAAAAATCGGCACCAATTTTTAACGCACCAGAACCACCAATAGTTTGGACAGTAGCGATACGTTCCTGTGCAATTAGCGGGCAATCCTCACCAAAGACTAATTTTTGTAATTCAGTACGGTAATCTTTCAAACCTTCCATAGGCAAATACAGTGATGCGCTTGCTGGCAGTTTATTTAACGCCGCTTTTGCCGTACCGACTGTTGCCAGTTCAGGGGTTTTTCCTTCACCATCATAGTAAAGACCGATACTCAAATTAATTTTATTTTCACGAGTGTCTTTATTAAATTCATCCATTAACGACAGAATTGGGTCGCCCGGATAAGCATCAACATGTTCGAACACAGGACATCTCCTAATCATTGTTTTACGCTAAATAAACCAAGCGATGATTTGCCATATTTAGCGCCATTTTTTTACGTTGTTATCTGAAAATAACCCTTTGCTGACTATTCGTCTACATATTCCATTGCAACTCTAGAGGTTAACTTCGTCAGTAACTCATAGTTTATAATGCCTGTTTGTGCGGCAATTTCTTCAACTGGCAGTTGATTTCCCCATAAAATAACATCGTCACCCACTTTATCTTCCGCATTTAGTCCCAAATCCACCACGGTCATATCCATGGAAATTCGCCCAACAATAGGCACTTTTCGCCCATTAATTAACACCGGTGTGCCTGAAGGAACGTTACGTGGATAACCATCTCCATAGCCGATGGCAACAACACCAAGCAGCGTATCTTTATCACTGCACCATGTTTCACCGTAACCCACACATTGCCCTGCCGAATGCTCCCTAACCGCAATTAATGTTGATTTTAATGTCATCACAGGAAATAAACCGAAATCTTTTGCGCTTTTCCCTTCTTGTGGGGATGCACCATACATCATGATCCCTGGGCGAACCCAGTCATAGTGAGCTTCTGGCCACAGCAAAATTCCGGCGGAGGCGGCAATGGATTTTTCCCCCTCTTTACCAGCAATAAACTGTTTAAAACAAGTAATTTGTTTTTCAGTTGTCGGTAAATGAGGGGCATCTGCTTGGCAAAAATGGCTAACAATATTAATAGGAAGCTGAACTTGTTGGCAGCGTTGTAAACGTTGATAAAAGTCTTCGGCATCTTTCGGCAGTACACCAAGGCGGTGCATGCCTGTATCCAGTTTCATCCAAACTTTAAGAGGATAAGGTAATTTGGTGGCTTCTAACATTTCAAGCTGTTCAATACAATGGATCACGGTGTCAATCTGGTGCTCTGCCATCAACAGCAAGTCAGACTGCTCAAAAAAACCTTCCAGTAAAACAATCGGTTTTATCACGCCGTGCTGTCGTAAAAGTAGCGCCTCATTGAGTCTTGCCACACCAAAGCCATCCACCAGCTCTTCTACTGCCTGACCAACCCCTACTAATCCATGACCATAAGCGTTTGCTTTAACAACTGCAATCATTCGGCTATTTGGTGCAATTTCTTTCACCCGTTGCAAGTTGTGTCGCAGAGCGCGGCGGTTTATCAATGCGGTTGCCGCTTTCATTGTTTCCTCGTTCTTTTTTCTATAAAGCCGCTAAAAATTAAGCTGCACATTGGCAGCTCAATATGTTCTCTATTTGTTATACGCTAAAAAAAACCAATTTCCATTCGATCTTGGTCGTTTAGCTTTAATACTCTAAATAGTTTGCAATATCGCTAGGCGGCAAGCGAAGATATCGCGGGGAGCATACATAAGTATATGATTCGCGTAGCTGAGTGCAGCCAACACCGCGACCGTGTAAAATATGACGAGTATTTAGTCTTCGTCGTTATACGCAGGCCCCGCGTAATTATCAAACCGCGACCACTGCCCATTAAACGTCAACCGTACTGTACCAATCGGCCCGTTACGTTGCTTACCGAGAATGATTTCCGCAACGCCTTTGAGTTCGCTGTTATCGTGATAAACTTCATCACGATAGATAAACATGATTAAGTCCGCATCCTGCTCGATAGACCCTGATTCACGTAAATCCGAGTTAACAGGGCGCTTATCGGCACGTTGCTCAAGACTACGGTTTAACTGCGACAGAGCCACCACAGGTACATTTAATTCTTTCGCTAGCGCCTTAAGTGAACGTGAAATTTCGGCAATTTCTAACGTACGGTTGTCAGAAAGAGCAGGAACTCGCATCAATTGGAGGTAGTCAATCATGATCAAACTTAAACCACCATGTTCACGATAAATACGCCTCGCACGTGAACGAACCTCTGTGGGAGTCAGGCCCGAAGAGTCATCGATGTACATATTGCGCTTTTCCATCAAAATACCCATCGTGCTTGAAATTCGCGCCCAATCCTCATCATCAAGTTGCCCAGTACGAATACGGGTTTGGTCAACACGGGATAATGATGCCAACATACGCATCATAATTTGGTTTCCTGGCATCTCTAAACTGAAGATTAAAACAGGTTTTTCTTCCGTCATCGCCGCGTTTTCGCACAAGTTCATTGCAAAAGTGGTTTTCCCCATCGATGGACGCGCGGCCACAATAATTAAATCAGAACCTTGTAAACCTGCGGTTTTTTTATCGAGGTCTTGGTAACCTGTTGAAACCCCAGTAACGCCGTCGTGCGGTTGTTGGTAAAGTTGCTCAATTTTTTCAACAGTTTCAGACAAAATGGCTTCAATACCTTTTGGCCCTTCGTCTTTATTCGCTCTTGACTCGGCGATTTGGAATACTTTGGTTTCGGCTAAATCGAGGAGATCTTCACTGCTTCGCCCTTGTGGATCATAACCTGCATCTGCAATTTCATTAGCGACTGAAATCATATCGCGAACAATCGCACGTTCGCGGACGATGTCTGCATAAGCATTAATATTCGCCGCACTTGGCGTATTTTTAGATAGCTCAGCCAAATAAGCAAAACCACCGACGCTATCCAACTCACCCTGCTGTTCTAGTGATTCCGATAACGTTATAAGGTCAATGGGTTTGCCTTGCTCAAGCAAAAATTGCATTTGTGAGAAAATGGTGCGATGGGGTCGGCTAAAGAAATCAGCGTGAGTCACACGTTCAGAAACGGTATCCCAGCGCTCGTTATCTAACATTAACCCCCCTAAAACAGACTGCTCCGCTTCGAGAGAATGTGGTGGAAGTTTTAACCCTTCCATTTGGTGGTCTCGTGGGGCATCCGTTTTGAAATTTGATGAGGGTTTTTTAGCCATACATTAATATCCAAGTCTATAATTAACGATCTGCGCTTAGTATACGCCAATCTTATTTTTTTGTGGTTTTCTTTGCGTCTTTACGCAAAGTAATCACAGGATAAATACATCACTGAAAGCACAAACCTGTAATTCTTCTGATTGAAACATGGCGTTATGATAAAACGATTGTTATTGTAATTAAAATGAATAGTCCTTATTGGAGATTGTCATGGCAAAACGTATTGAGTTCGCGCAACATGGCGGCGCTGACGTACTTAACTTAGTAGATTATTCCCCAGCAAATCCAGCAGATAACGAAATTCAAATTGAAAACCGGGCTATCGGGATTAACTTTATCGATACCTACGTTCGCAGCGGTTTATATCCTGTTGCTCAACTCCCTTGTGGTCTAGGTACAGAAGCTGCGGGTGTTGTTGTGAAAACAGGTGCTCATGTTACAGGTTTCAAACCGGGTGACCGTGTCGTTTATGCGCAAGGTCCTCTGGGCGCTTATAGCGAAGTCCATAACGTGCCTGAGAGTGCGGTTGCCCATCTCCCTGATGGCATCACCTTTGAACAAGCTGCTGCTAGCTCATTAAAAGGCATGACGGTTTATTACTTATTCCATCAAACCTATCAATTAAAACGCGATGAAGTCTTTCTATTCCATGCGGCAGCCGGTGGCGTTGGCTTAATTGCTTGCCAATGGGCAAACGCCCTGGGCGCTAAGATGATAGGTACTGTGGGTTCTGCAGATAAAGCATTAAGAGCAAAAGAGGCAGGAGCATGGGAAGTCATCAACTACCAGACCGAAGATATCGCAGCTCGCGTTAAAGAAATCACTCATGGCGAAAAAGTGAATGTTGTTTATGACTCTGTGGGTCAATCTACATGGCTTGCTTCTTTAGACTCACTCAAACGTCGCGGATTAATGGTGAGTTTTGGTAATGCATCAGGCCCTGTCACCGGTGTAAATTTAGGGATTTTAAACCAAAAAGGCGGGTTATACGTGACGCGCCCATCACTGGGTGTCTATGTGACTAACCGTGCTGAGCTAGACCAAGCTAGTAATGCCTTGTTTGATATGATTTTAAGCGGAAAAGTGAATGTAGATGTGCCGCAATCACAAATTTTTGCCCTAAAAGATGCGCAAAAAGCCCATATCACCATCGAATCGAGAAAAACCCAAGGCTCAAGTTTATTAATTCCGTAATCAGCCGCCCAACATACAAAAAGCGCCCATTGGCGCTTGAGGTTGTTGACAAAGCGGGATAAAAGCGTGGTTTTTCCCGCTTTGTGTTATCAGCCGAAAATCAATAGATTGATTTTCCTAATTTATATTCAAAACCTATTAGACTTGCTGCCAAACATATTATGTTTGTCGGCAGTCTGAAGCGCCAATGGGCGCTTTTTCTTTCTTTCCACGATGAACTATTCACCGCGAGTGACAAACTCCAGAGCTTGCTCAACAACGGCTAAGTCAGCGCCTTTTTTATGTGCATTTTCACTTAAATGACGACGCCATTGGCGTGCACCGGGGATACCTTGAAAAATTCCTAACATATGGCGAGTCATATGACCTAAATAAGCCCCTTTTGTTAATTCGCTTTCTATATAGGGGTACATCGCCCTAACCGCATCAACACCATTGGTGATAGGAAAGTGCTCACCAAACAATTGGTTATCAACTGCAGTTAAAATTGACGGATTTTGATAGGCTTCACGCCCCACCATCACACCATCTAAATATTGAAGGTGTTGTTTGGCTTCTTCTAAGGTTTTAATACCGCCATTAATGGCCATTGTCAGATGCGGAAAATCACGTTTTAGTTGGTAAACCCGCGGATAATCTAATGGTGGAATTTCGCGGTTTTCTTTTGGACTAAGGCCTGATAACCATGCTTTACGCGCATGGATAATAAACATTTCGCAACCGCCTTTATCAGAAACGGTTTCAATAAAATCACATAGAAACGCGTAACTGTCTTGCTCATCAATTCCAATACGCGTTTTTACGGTTACCGGGATAGAAACCACGTCTTGCATGGCTTTCACGCAATCGGCTACCAATTGGGCATCGCCCATTAAACAAGCGCCAAAACGCCCATTTTGTACGCGATCTGATGGGCATCCCACATTTAAGTTAATTTCATCATAACCACGCTCTTGAGCCAGCTTCGCACATTGCGCTAATGCCGCAGGATCGCTGCCACCAAGTTGTAATGCGATTGGATGCTCTTCTTCACTAAAAGCAAGGTAATCCCCTTTTCCGTAAATAATCGCTCCCGTTGTGACCATTTCGGTATACAACAGGGTATTTTTGCTTAATAGGCGATGGAAATAACGGCAATGGCGATCTGTCCAATCGAGCATAGGGGCAACGGAAAATCGGTTTAGGTTGGTATAGCCTTGTTTTGAGGTATTTTGATGCATGGTGGTCTTGTGTATTAAAATCAAATGGATAGCTCCAAAAGCAAGGAGCCAAGCAAAAACAATAGGCTATTATAACATAGAGCGAACTAAGTGCGATGATGACGAAAACGAGTGGCTGGACTTGGTTAATTTAACGAAATAACCCCCGATATGAGCAATGTCATATCGAGGATTTATAAACCTATTATGTCATTTTAATACTCAGTCACGCACTATTTTTTCGCAGAAAGCAGTGCATAGCTAGTCATTAAGTTACGGTAATCAGGGATATGGTTTGAGAACAACGTTCCTAAACCTTCCACATCATTACGCCAATCACGGTGTAATTCACAAGCAGCACCAAACCAGCTCATCAGTTGAGCCCCTGCTTTTGACATTCTATCCCATGCGGCATCACGTGTTATTGGGTTAAATGTACCTGAGGCATCAGTAATAACAAAAACTTCATAGCCTTCTTCCAGTGCAGATAGTGCAGGAAATGCCACACACACTTCTGTCACAACACCGGCAATGATTAGCTGTTTTTTACCTGTGGCTTTAACCGCTTTGACGAACTCTTCGTTATCCCACGCGTTGATTTGACCTGGACGGGCAATGTAAGGCGCATCTGGAAAGGTTTCTTTTAATTCAGGAACTAATGGGCCATTAGGACCATCTTCAAAAGATGTCGTCAAAATAGTTGGTAAGTTAAAATACTTTGCCAGATCGGCTAGCGCTAACACGCTATTTTTGAATTTGTCCGGATCTTGGTCACGAACTAGCGATAACAAACCCGTTTGATGGTCAACAAGTAATACAGCTGCATTATCTTTATCTAGTCGGTTATATTTGAAACTCATATCAACGACTCCTCAATGATTAGAAAAGTACTCTATGTGGGTTCAGATAAAACAAAAGTGGTATTTAATCTGCTTATCGCGCCTAAAACACCACTTTTTATCAAAAATATTTCAACAAGATGAATTCATACAATTCGTTATTTAGTTTCTGCGCTCATTGTGACAAAATTCCCCATACGAGCGCTGGTAATTGTATAGCTGTCTGCACCGGCTGCTTTAGCTTTAGCTGCAATTTTTGCTTCTGTTGAAGCCAGCGTATCACCTGTTGCAGTGATTGTTACTGCTGATGCACCAAATGCAACGAAAGATAATACAGAAGCTGCCATCAAAGTTTTTAACATGTTCATAGTCTAATTCCTTCACTTAGTATTCGATGAGACAACCCTTGTTGTCTGCGATGAAGGTATCTTACGGGTAATGACATTTAGGTTAAAGCTAATAATATCGCTCATCTTATTCAGTTAAATTGAATAAGATAAAAAGAAGAGAAATAAGAAAGAGATTCATTGATGGCTAAGTGGCTAAATACATCGATCCAACCATCGATGCTTAGTTAGCTATTTATTAATTCAATCATTTGCTCAGCCAATTCTAGAGTTGCAGCTGATAGCAAGTTCTATATAGAAAAAGAAACTGAGCATAACGGACAGGCTAATGGAATAACGGTGCTAAAATGCCTTATCGACCAGAGATAAGGCACCGATACAACCTAAATTTGTTGAAGAGAAACCTCGCCAAATGTCATAAAGATTAAAGTATGCCCTGCAATTCCACGGTATACCCCTTGTTGGCTATTGAGTTCGCAGGCTAATGCCGTTAATTGCCATGCGTCATATTCTTCAATTTGGCTAATACGGGCGGTTAATAATGTGTTGTCTTTCCGCTCGCCATAAGCTTTCACCGCGATTGCATCTTGCGTTAAAGCGTTGTCGATAGAACTGTTTGCCCAACTCCACATCCAACTACCTTGGCTTTGGTCATATGTACCAACAATTTGCACCGGCGCTGTTGCCATAAGATTATCAGGTGCATGAAATATAATGGTTCCTTCGTCTTGGTTTACTGACCAATCTGCTTCATCTAATTTCCATGTATCACAATGAAATTGGTTTTTGGCCTGTAACGCATTCATGCTACGTTCAATTAATGCCTCATAAGGCATTTGTTCTATTTCATTATCCATTGATTACCCAATATTTTTTAATGCCTTGATAATTAACTGCCAGAATTTATAATGGTCTAATTTAACGGCAACTTGAGTATGGCAATTTTCAGGAGCCGGATGGCGGAAATCAGCCACTGTCATGCCTAACGTGTGCGTTCCGGTCAGTTCAATATTCACTGGGACTTTTTGTGTGGTCATTACGCTAGGGTCAATAACATAAGCAACCGCACAAGGGTCATGTACTGGCGGCGCATCGAAGCCTTGGGCCTGCTTGTACATTTTCCCAAAGAAATCCAGTAGTTCGACGACAAACTGCGAACAATCACTGCCAATCGCAGCAATTTCATTCACTACATCAGGAGTTGCTAACGCTTGATGGGTAAGGTCTAAGCCCACCATGGTTAACGGCCATTTCTCATTGAAAACAATATGAGCCGCTTCTGGGTCAATTTTGATATTAAATTCAGCTACCGCACTCCAATTCCCAACATGATAGCCCCCACCCATCAGCACCACTTCTTTAACTCGCTCGACAATGCGCGGTTCAAGACGAGCAGCAAGCGCAATATTGGTTAATGCGCCAGTAGGCACTAAAGTTACTGTTTTAGGCGGGTGAGACATAATGGTTTCGATAATCAGTGAAACGGCATGTCGCTCATCAAGCTGCAATGTTGGTGTCGGTAGTACAGGCCCATCAAGCCCTGAATCCCCATGAATGTCAGGCGCAACTTCAATTTCCCGAACTAAAGGACGTACCGAGCCAGCAGCAAAGGGAATACCCGTAATTTTCGCCATTTCAGCGATAGCCAGTGCATTATGAGTCACTTTTTCGAGGGTTTGATTGCCGGCAACGGTTGTTACCGCCAATAATTCAATGTCAGGGTTACCGTAAGCCAGTAATAACGCGATAGCGTCATCATGGCCGGGATCACAATCGAGGATTATTTTTTTGCTCATACCTTACCTTATTAAAATTGGAGTCAGAAATGGCACTGACCCCAATTTAACGAGCTAGCAAGGTAAAATCTATGCTTAATATCTGAATATTCAGAAATTTATTTTAAAACATGCGCATAGACTCGTTTTTTCTCACCTTCATTTTTTGAAATATAAACACCTTGTAACTCCGGCGCAAAACCCGGTAATGCATTAATACCAGTTTCTAGTGCCTTGAAATAGCGCAGTACTGGCCCTGACCATACTTCCCCAGGCACAACGCACAATACGCCTGGAGGGTACGGTAATGCCCCTTCAACAGCAATACGGCCTTCTAATTCATCCAATGGCAATAATTCACAGTTACCACGAATAAATTCTAAATGTGCCTGCTGAGGTGCCATTTTCACTTCAGGGAAGTGAGCTTTACGGAACATCTCTTTTTGCAGCTGTTTAATATTGTCATTAACGCTGAGCTGGTGCATTTCTTGGCATAAACGGCGTAATGTATAACCTTGATAATGATCTTGATAACGCAGATAAACAGAAGGCAATACATCCTCTAATAACGCATCTTCATCCAATAACTGTTCGAAGCGGACTAAATGAGATACTAGCAGTTCCAGTTTTTCATGTGTTTCTGCTGGGGTTAATAAAAACAGAATTGAATTTAAGTCACATTTTTCAGGGATCACACCATGTTCACGTAAAAAGTGAGCCAGAATCGTTGCAGGAACACCGAAAGATTCATATTCTCCACTTTCAACATCAATCCCCGGTGTCGTTAACATCAGTTTACAAGGGTCAACAAAGTACTGATCCTGCTCATAACCCTCAAATGCATGCCAGCGTTCTTGCGGTATGAAGTTAAAGAAACGTTGCTCAGCGGCGATCTGCTCTGTTGGGTATTCGTGCCATAACTTGCCATCGACAATTTCAGGGACAAAAGGCTTAAAATAGCGGCAGTGCTGAAATATCGATTTTCTTACCTCAATCCCCACTTTCACACAGTCCATCCACATCATTTTGCCTGCATCACCTTGGTGAATACGTGCATTGACATCCAAAGAAGCAAATAGAGGATAAAATGGGCTGGTAGAGGCGTGCATCATAAAAGCATTATTGAGTTTTTTGTGTGAAACAAAACGCTCTTGCCCCTTGATATGATTATCTTTTTTATGGATTTGTGACGCTTGAGAAAAACCAGCCAGTTGTTTATGAACAGACTGAGTGACCATGATCCCGGGGTCGTTCTCATTTAATTCAAGTAGCAATGGCGAGCACTGGCGCATCATGGGAATAAATTGCTCATACCCCACCCATGCGGAATCAAATAAAATGTAATCACATAAATGACCTATTTTATCAACGACTTGCCTTGCGTTATACACCGTACCGTCATAAGTTCCAAGTTGGATCACCGCTAAGCGAAATGGCCGTTTGGCTTGCGCTTTTTCTGGCATCACTTCTTGGATAAGTCCACGTAAATAACTTTCGCCAAAGCAGTGCGCATCAATACCACCAATAAAACCAAAAGGATTACGCGCGGTTTCGAGGTAGACCGGTGTTGCCCCCGCCTGTATCTGCGCCCCATGGTGGTTTGATTTATGATTATTACGATCGAACAAAACTAAATCACCCGGTGTTAACAACGCGTTTAACACTACTTTATTGGATGATGAAGTGCCATTTAATACAAAATAAGTTTTGTCCGCATTAAACACTTTCGCGGCAAATTTTTGCGCCTCTTTCGCTGCGCCTTCGTGAATCAATAAGTCGCCCATTGCGACATCAGCATTACATAAATCGGTACGGAACAGGTTTTCACCATAAAATTGATAAAATTGCTCCCCTGTCGGGTGACGACGGAAAAATTGGCCGCCTTGGTGCCCTGGGCAGGCAAAAGTGACATTATGACCCGCAGCATAATCCATCATTCGAGCAAAAAATGGCGGTAATAACTGCTCAAGATATTGATTCGCAGCATCGAGTAATTGACGACTATTTTCTTCACGAGCAGCGGGGGCGGGTGCTAATAGCGCCGTCAAATAAGGCGGTAAATTTTCATCGGTTGGCAGCTGTTTATCACTGATGATAAACAGCGGAATACTCAGCTGGCTCTCAACGACTCTTTCCCACAGCCCTTGGTTGGCATCTTGTTCAGATAACACGACAGCGGCAATATTGTTTAACTGTGCATCGCGAATATCTATCCACTGAAATTGATTAGTGAAATAGATTGCGACCCCCTGGCTACATGCCACATTGATTTTGTTCATAGCAGTCTGGCTCTTAGTTAGCTGAGGAAAAGAGGCGGACAATATACTTGATAGATCAGGGAATTGAAATGATTAGCATGGTCGGAAAAAATAACCAGATTTAGAAAGTCGAATATATTTTATAAGCCACTGGTTAATAGCATAAAAATTCTATCTCATCACAACCCACGCCCCCATACTTCAGGCCATCATAAAGATAATAAAAAGATAAATTAACCAATTAACCCGATGATCACCACCAATTAATCGGTCAATTTATCCGTAATGGGACGTTAGTTGTTTTTTTCCACATACAAAGTCTGTGATGGGAATGCAAAGTCCGCATCGTGGCGTTTAACTATCTCAATGATCTTCAAATACACCGCTTGCTGCGCCGCTAACCATTCAGCCCAAACTGTTGTTTTGGTAAAGCAATACACCATAATATTTAACGAAGAGTCGGCAAAAGCATCGAAATAAACTAATAAGGTTTGACTGGTATCGATATTCGCATCTTGTTGCAACATTGTGCGGATATCGTCGACAATCGCCCCAATTTTGTCTGAATCTTCGTAACGTAAACCAATTTCAGTTTTGATGCGCCGGTTAGTCATGCGCCCTGGGTTTTCCACACTAATAGAAGAAAAAACCGAGTTGGGAATATAGAGTGGACGGTGGTCAAACGTAATAATTTTGGTGATCCGCCAGCCGATTTCAACTACCGTCCCTTCGATATTTCGATCCGGTGAACTGACCCAATCACCAATGTTGAAGGGCCGATCAAAATAGAGCATTAACCCAGAGAAAAAGTTACTCAAGATATCTTTACCGGCCATACCAATAGCAATACCGCCAATCCCACCAAATGCCATCAAACCAGAAAGGCTCATCCCAAAATGTTCACCAAACAGTAGCACCATAATGACAAATATCGCGGTTTTAAATACGCGGGCGACAATACGTGCCGAAGTGGGATCACTGCCTTTTTTAATCTGTGTTTTTTCTAGTCGGTTCGCTAGCTGGAACAGTTTTCGCATTAAAATCAATGCAATCAATGAGATGGTAATAAAATTAACCAGAGAAGTTGAAATAAAGGTTAAATCAAAATCCGTTGCTGCCATGTCTACATATTGGGCAATAACAATCACCACGCCACACAGCACAAGAGTTTGAACCACATGGATCAAAATACTTTTGCGCTTATGTTTATGTTTACGTCGTTTATGTACAATCTCAAAAGCTAAATAGATTGCGAGAAAAACCGCAATTAAAGTCATGCCAATCGCATATTTTTCAAGTAATGCTTCTATCATTTCTAACCGCCCTAAAATTTACCTGATAGATCTTATTTTTATTTGTTTTACTGTGTACTATTTCTCATTATCTTGTTATTAAGATAACAATTATAAAGATAATTTTCCCAATAATTATCAGTTACTTTTTAGATTATCCAATAATGAATAACAACCTATTTTCCCCAAATGAGAAAGAAATAAATAATGTCCATGCGCTTAGGCCATACCAACAGTATAACTACTTTGTCGGTAAAATTGCTGACTGGGAGCAAGTGTGGAGCCTCGGTGATGGGGAAAACCTCGTTACCGCATGGAATGATGAAAAATGTCTTTTTCTGCCCCTATGGCCTGCCAAAGCGTATGTTGAATTGTGTTTAACGGGTGAATGGGCGAATTTTACGCCAATGCTATTTACCCTTGAACACCTGATGACAGAAATTTTGCCTGATATGCATGAAGCAAATATTAAGGTTGCTTTGATGATGCAACCTGATGGAAAAAAAACATTAGTTTATGATGCGGCGGTGCTTCTCGCCGATTTAGCAGAAGAATGCCAACAATACGAGTAAAAGGCAGCAATGTGCTGCCTTTCTGAGGCAAAAAACTACTTTTCAACACCAGTAGTCACAGTAAATTCACGAGTTTGCCCCGCCTCTAACCAAATCAGTGTTTGGTTATTTTTCGCGGCTAAAAAGCCTTCTGGACGACAAGTTGCAGGGAGTACAAATGCGCCAACTTTTTGGTCACCATTGTACAAAATCCAACGAGTTGCATAATTTAGCTGGTTAGATTTAAAACGCGTTACAAACGTATCTCCTGCGGGTGAAATCATCCTAAACTCAGGCGTTGCGGTATATTGGCTAAGATCATCCATAAAAAACACAATTTCAGGGTCACACATTTGTGGCTGATTAAGCTGATTTAATGAGACTTTGCCAGATTTCAACGCTTCATTAAATGCCAGCCATTTTTCAGTTGGCTGTACATGCCCTGGTATTGATTCACGCAATTTAATCGCTTTTTCAGGAATATTTTGTGTTAGCGTTGCATTCTCCACGTAAGCATAATTCATATGGCACATATATTGGAGAGGCATAGGAACCGATGCTAAATTGGTGACTGACATATGAATATCAAATAATGCACTGCCCGCATTTAATTGCACTGACGGTGTCGCACGATAATGGTGACCAAAACCCATCACATACTCATATTCGCCGACAACTTTCAAACTTTCGCCTGTCAGTTCCAGCCAAGCGCTATCCATTGATGCACAAGGCATTTCCCCATGTAATGGGTGAGAATCTTCTGGAGAAGGGCAACCATTGCTGATTAAACCTGAATGGAATGCAAAGCAACCGTAGGTTTCAACTACTGTTGGAACTGATTTTGGCGCTGAAAACATATTTTCCATTTTCAGATTTTGGCCACAAAATTCCGCATCCCAAATCATTTGCCCTAAAAAAGGTAAAATCGTTAAATACCCTTGCTGATTTTCAATTCGTAACCCTTCCACGCCTGTTTGGTAACGAAATGCCGTGGCAGTAAATTGGTCATTTTTTAAAATAAGCGTCGGGTTTTCCGTAAATAAGCTTTTGTGAAGAGGTATCAATGTATTCATTTTCATACTCACGGTTTAATGAGATAAATGGAATTGGGCAGCTTACACTACCCAATTTGAGGAACTATTTCGTGGCTTGTTTCGCTTTAAAGCGGCGTTCACCCACAAAGTAAATACCGACATACACGAAGCACAGCATGGAAACAAGGAATGAAAGTTGTAATGAGTGCAACATGTCTGCGACATAGCCTTGAACCGCAGGGACAACTGCAGCACCGACAATCGCCATCACAATAACCGCCCCGGCCATTTCAGTATGTTCATTATCAACGGTATCCAAAGTGCCTGCATAAATAGTTGCCCAGCAAGGTCCAAACAGAATACTGACCATCACCGCTGCATAGACCGCTGTAAAACTCGGAATAAATGCAACATAAATTAGGAACAGCGCACCAATCACCGAGTAGATAATTAAGACTTTTTCTGCATTAAAGCGGGTCATTAAAATATTGGCAACAAACTTACCAATAAAGAAACAAGCGAAGCTATACACCATGAAATTCGAGGCATCACGTTCGTTAATATCCCCCATTTCTAATGCGAGACGAATAGTAAATGACCATACTGCCACTTGCATTCCGACATATAAAAACTGGGCAATAATTCCTTTTCTAAAGCGACTATTTTTCGCTAAATATTTTAAGGTTTCTAATGCAGTAGGACGCTTATGATCTTGCGTTTCTGCCACTTTACATTTAGGAAACTTAGTAATAAGGAATAAGATCATTACCACAACCAATACCATAATCATGTAACGATAAGGTTCGAGGGTATTTTCCAACATGGCTAAACGGAATTCATGGATTTGCTCCGCATTCATTCCCGCCATTTGGTTTTGTAAGCTATCCCCTTCGGAAAATACCAGATACTTGCCCAGTAAGATCCCGCCTGCGGCACCAATTGGGTAGAAGGTTTGGCTAATATTTAAACGCAATGTGGCGTATTGTTTAGGACCTATCATTGAACTATAGGTATTCGCGGCGGTTTCGAGAAAGCTTAAACCTATCGCAATGGCGAAAATAGCCGCCAAGAACATGGTATAGGTCGCCATATGAGATGCAGGGAAGAACATACTGCAACCCGCGATATACAGGATCAGCCCCACCATAATGGCATATTTATAACTGGTTTTTTTGATCACTAACGACGCCGGAATGGCGATTAAGAAATAACCACCATAGAATGCGCTTTGTACTAAAGCCGAGGCGAAGTTACTGAGTTCAAAGACACTTTTAAACTGTGTGATTAAAATATCATTTAATGCTGCGGCACATCCCCATAATGGGAACAGGCACGATAGTAGGATAAATTGGAATAGAGGTGTCTTACTCAGGTAGCCATCCGGTAACTGAGTGATGTTCTTAATGTTCATAGTAACCCTTATATTTTTATAATTTATACCCGATGAGTGGCTATGTGGCTCTGATGACCACTTAATTATTCAAAGGGTATATAGCTACGTTGGACTATTATTATTTAGCTATTCATTAGCGGTGTTGATTTGCACAAATTCATTAAATTGTTCAACACTTGGATAAGAAGATTGAGTTCCTTTCCCTGTCACACTGAAAGCCGAAAACAGAACGGCTTTTTTCAGTGCTTCTTCAATATTCCCCGTATGGACATAGTAATGCGAGAAGCAGCCGATAAAGGCATCCCCTGCACCACTGGTGTCAATCGCATTCACTTTAATTGCGGGTATATGTAACTCGCTGTCGCGAGTCATCCATAACGCCCCTTTTTCCCCTAATGTTACGATGACGTTTTTTAACCCTTTATCCAATAAAGACTGCGCAGCACGACGAATGTTATCCATCGTGTCGACTGGCATATTGGTTAAAATTTCAAGTTCCGTTTCATTAGGGACAAAGAAATCACATCGGCAGGCAAAATCGAGATCGAGCGTACGTTGTGCAGGGGCTGGGTTCAGTAACACTGGGATCCCATGTTTATTGCCAAATGAAATCGCGTGATAAACCGTTTCAAGCTGGACTTCTAATTGCAGAACGATCAACTTACATTTTTTCAGATCTTCCGCTGCACGATCGATATCTTCAGGTGATAAAAATTTATTCGCCCCTTTGACGATCAAAATACTGTTTGATGAATTTTGATTAACAAAAATAGGTGCGACGCCACTTGAGGTACAAGGCACTTTTTCCACATAACGAGTGTTAATACCGTAAGACTCCAAGTTACGGATCGTATTATCCGCAAAAATGTCATCCCCCACTTTGGTTAACATGATCACTTTTGAATTCAACTTAGCAGCAGCAACCGCTTGGTTCGCACCTTTACCACCGCAACCAATTTTGAAAGCTGGCGCTTCTAAAGTTTCGCCTTCTTTTGGCATTTGATCGATGTAAGTGATCAAATCAACCATGTTTGAACCAATAACTGCTATATCCATAATGTCCCTCGTGTTAAATAAATCACATAATGATATGATAGTAACATTATCATGTTGCAAAAATATCATTTGTGATTAGGATCTCGAATAACGAATGATCAAGTGTTATATCTACCACATTTCCTCATTCTTTGTTGTCTATCCCACATTTATATAGGAAAGTTGAAAATGCAAGACTTAGCAAAATATATTGATCACACTTTACTTGCTGCTAATGCTACTGTTAGTGATATTAAAACATTATGTGCCGAAGCGGCAGAACACCATTTTGCATCGGTGTGCGTAAACACAGGTTATGTTCCTTTAGCCAGCGAGCTTTTAAAAAACAGCGACGTTAAAGTTTGCTGTGTGGTAGGCTTTCCATTAGGCGCTTGCTTAACGGAAGCGAAAGCGTTTGAAGCAGCAGAAGCCGTGCGTCGTGGTGCTGATGAAGTGGATATGGTTATCAACATTGGCATGCTCAAAAGTGGCGACTTAGACTTTGTTCGCAAAGACATTGAAGCGGTATTTGCTGCCTGTGGTAAAGCAACATTAAAAGTTATTTTAGAAAATTGCCTGTTAACTGATGAAGAAATTACTCAAGTTTGTGAAATTTGCCGCACAATTAAAGTCGGTTTTGTGAAAACTTCAACAGGTTTCAGTACAATGGGCGCAACAGAACACCACGTGGCACTGATGCGTAAAGTGATTGGCGATGAAGTCGGTGTAAAAGCCTCCGGTGGTGTGCGTGACCGTGAAACCGCAATTAAAATGATTGAAGCGGGTGCAAACCGTGTCGGTGCAAGTGCAAGCGTTGCCATTGTCACAGGCAATAACACCAAACCAAGTGACTATTAAGTGATGGGGCGCGGTCTAACCGCGCCAATTTTGTGTATTGAAAAAGGATTGTAGGGTGATAGAAACTAAACAAAAAGAACGCCTTCGCCGTTTAAGTGAATGTTTAAAACGCTCAGGACGCATTCATCTTAAAGAAGCTGCTAGAATACTCGAAGTTTCAGAGATGACTATTCGTCGAGACCTGAGCGCAGATACGGAAGGCCCCATCCCCATGTCACTCCTCGGTGGCTACATAGTTTCTGTTACTCAACCTGCTAATTTACTGACCCAAGAAGCACAAGCCGACATTTTCACCCCCGATCAAACGGAAGAATTATATATCCCAAACCTTGCCGCTAGCATGGTGACAGAAGATGATGTGATCTTCTTTGATAATGGCATTGAAATGGCCACCTTGATTTCACTCATCCCAGAAGAAATTAATTTCACCGGTATTTGTTACTCACATAACGTTTTCCTCGCCCTTAGCCAGAAAAAAAATGCCACTGCGCTATTATGTGGCGGGGAATATCGCCCTAAAAGTGATTCTTTTTACAACCCATCACTCCCCTCATTACTTGATTCAATCAACCCGAAAAAAGCCTTTATTTCAGCAGCTGGTGTGCATGGGAATTTTGGCGTAACTTGCTATAATCTCGATGATTTACCCATGAAGAAAAAAGCGATGGAAAAATCTATCCGTAAGATTTTACTCGCCCCTTATAACCTGTTTGATGAAGTCGCGACCGCCAATATGGGGGAATTATCACAATTTGATGTGATAGTCACAAATAGGCAACTTTCTGATGAATATGAGACATATTGTCGTAATGGCTTTGTGAAAGTAATTTACTAAAATCATCAATAGATTAAGCGGACAATATCTTGCCCGCTTACATTAGATCTTCACTGTCAAATAGTCTTCTGCGATTTCGCTCGCGGGGAACACAGCTTGGCATTCCGCGAGTAACTTTGGGATATCCTCACTCGTATAACGACCACTCAAGTGAGTGGCAATAAACCGTTTAACCCCTGCCGCACGAGCTAGCTCAGCCGCCTGTACCGTAGTCGAGTGCCCTCTTTCATTGGCTTTTTGTGCAAACTCCGCTTCTAGGGTCGTTTCATGGATCATCACATCGGCATTTCTCGCAAGTTCCAGCGCTTGCTCTGTCGGTTGCGTATCGCCAAAAATCGCAATAATCTTTCCGGGGATCGGTTCACCGAGGTAATCAGCTCCATTCACTGTTCGTCCATCATCAAGAACTATCGTTTCCCCCGCTTTAAGCGCTTGCATCCAAGGGCCACGAGGAATATTGTCATTAGCTAATTTCACTGCATCTAATGCGCCACGTTTCGGATGTTCTTCAATACGATAGCCATAACACTCAACACGATGGTCAAGGGCATAGGCCGTCACAATCAGTTCTCCATCGTCAAATAATTGGCCAGCTTCGATTTCCACTATCTCCAGTGGATATGTCATATAAGACACGCTCACGGTGAGTACCGTTTCAATAACCTGTTTTAACCCTTTCGGTCCATAAACAATCAATGGGTCTGTTGCTCCCCCCATTGAGCGGCTGCATAACAACCCGGGTAAACCAAAAATATGGTCTCCATGCAAATGAGTAATAAAAATTTTTTCAATTTTTGGTGTTTTAAATGGGCTATTTAAAATGCGATGCTGTGTCCCTTCACCACAATCAAATAACAAGTAGCTTTTACGGATACCGACTAAATTTAATATCATACTGGTGACATTACGCTCTTTTGTCGGCACGCCAGCACTAGTTCCTAGAAATGTTAATTCCATAATACCTCATCTAATCTTTTGTTTTTATTATGGTAAGATTTTTTCCAATTGAAAATTTCTTTATTTTATTCGTCTATTATTCAATATGTTCCAATTATAAATAAAAATCGGCTATTCCTAATTTCTTCCAATATACAAATCCCTTTTCTGTATTAGTCCAATTAATTCCCAAGTGTTTTTTACACCGCATATTCCACAATACTAAAAGTGAATATCTAATCTAGGAATATATTTAATGCTTTGCTCTAAAAAGAAATTTCCGGCCCCTTTGGCCTTATTGGTGGCGACCGGCTCATTAGCTATTATGTCAACATTGCCCAGCGATGCAAAAATGCTAACACCGGATGAACTCCCGCTTTTAGGGAGTCCTATCCCAAAACTAGAAAGTAACGATGGTGAACGTAACTTAGCGCAATACAGTAAAACAGCCGCAACATGGCTTGTAGAACAAAAAAATAGCCATGAAATCTCACAAATGGCACAAAGTTATCTCAGTAATCAAGCAGCTAACGCCGCAATAGAGGAAATTACTCATTGGCTCTCAAAAGCGGGTAATGTGAAAGTCAGCCTGAATTTTGATAAGCAACTATCGCTTAAAAACAGTCATTTTGATTGGCTCATCCCTTGGTATCAACAAGCTAATATGTTGTTATTTACCCAGCACAGTATTCACAATACAGATGGCCGGTTGCAAAGCAATAATGGGATTGGTTTGCGTCATTTCAACGAGCAGAGCACCGTGGGTGTCAATGCATTCTTTGATCATGACCTTTCACATTATCATTCCCGGTTAGGCGTTGGGGCTGAATACTGGCAAGATTACTTAAAACTCAGCGCGAATACCTATTTTCCCGTTTCGTCATGGCGCAGCTCATCTGAGCTAACTCGCGCTTATGATGCGCGTCCTGCTCGTGGGTGGGATGTACAAGCACAAGGATGGCTACCAGATTACCCGCAACTGGGAGGTAGCCTTAAGTTTGAACAGTATGTCGGCCATAATGTGGCTTTAATGGGGAAAAATAAACTTCAAGAAGACCCTGCTGCCGCGACTATCGGTATGAATTGGACCCCTTTCACTCTTGTCACCTTTAGCGCCGATCACAAAATAAGTAGCGGATTACAAGATACCAGTGCCAAAGTGCAATTTAACTGGGTATTTGATAAGAATTTTATTGAGCAAATTGACCCTGCTAAAGTCGGTGAATCACGACGTGTTTCGGGTAACCGCCTTGATTTCGTCAATCGCAATAACAATATTGTTCTTGATTATCAAAAGAAAACTGAAATTCAATTGAAGCTCGTGGCAAAAATTCAAGGTAAAGCTGGACAAGAGCTACCGCTCGTACAATCGATGATAACCCCACACCCACTGAAAAAAATTGTCTGGAATGCACCTGAATTACTCGCTGCCGGTGGTGTTATTAGCTCATCGGGTCAAAATGCTACCGTAAAATTACCCACTTATAAAACGGCATCAACACCTTCAGAACGTGAGAAATTGAATCGTTATCGCTTAAGTGGTATTGCCTATGATATTCACGGTAATGCATCACCGACAAGTGAAACACTGATTGATGTGACCAGCACGAATACTGCAACGACTAGCCAAGCACAAATACAAAGTTTGAGAGTCGTTCAAACAGCAGCATTGGCTGATGGTAAAACAGCCAATATGGTTTCAGCCTATATCACTGACTCAAAGGGTAACCCCATATCAGGAGAAACAGTCAATTTTAGTGCGACTCGTGGAAAAATTAGCGCTCAAGGGGTGACAAATCAAAAAGGAATTATTGAGATGCCACTCACCAGTATGACAAGTGGTATCAGTGAGATTACCGCTACCGTAAATGGCAACAGTGAAACCGTTGCTGTCTATTTTATTAGTGGAAGCTTGAAAAAAATTGAGATCTTAAATACTCAATCGACCTATGCAGGTAAAGAGACAGCTATTGTACTCAAGCTAATCGATGAAAATAACAATCCAGTTTCTGGCGCTGATGGGATCATCATGGTCAATATTGGCAATAAACAAGTTCCTGTCGAGATTGAAGAGAGTTCGGTTAATTTAGGTGAGTATAGCGGGTTACTTGCAGGCCAAATGTCCGGGGATTACACCATTAGCGCTTCTTTACATGGAAAAACGTCACCTCAGCATACGTTCACGGTGAATCCACCACTGACAATTAATGCGATTAACTCTGATGGCAGCGGCCCTCATGGCCAACTTGGCGTTATTGATAAAGTCGAAATCACAACAAGTACCACGAATAACGTGAAAATAGGCGATGACGTACTTATCACAGTCACACTCAGCGATGCCTTTGGTAACACACTTGAGGGGATAAACCCTAAAAATATCGACCTTGGTCGCTATAACACTAATATCCTTGGCTGGTATGAAGACAGTGATGGAGATTATTCTACCTACTTAACATTACCGGCCACTGGTAACCTTGACATTATAGCTTCAATCAATGGGCATCCAAGCCAGACAATAACTATTTTAGTCACGCCTTAAACACGTCCTTTAGCGTACTCCCTCCGGCTCGGAGGGAGTCTAAAAAAATAGGATTCATCAAGCAATAAACCTACCATTCCAAAAATGTCCACCGTAAAAATTTCGCTTCCTTTTAAGTCCAATAAATTCACAAGCACATCTTGCTATCAGCCCTGACAATTGTAACGTTAATATTGATATCAGGAATATGTCCGATGAATGCCCCTTCGTCAAAATTGAAACCCAAGCTACCGAACCGTTTGGTACTCTCTACGGCTATGTGCTCAATAGCTATTGTGCCTGTCGCACCAAGTTATGCCCAAATCCCTCATTTGGACGATTTGCCGACACTCGGTAGTCATGCCATTCAATTTGAAGAAAGCCAACCAGAAGATACTACTGAACGTTTTTTAGCAGAATATGGGCAAAATGCCGCAAATTTTGCTGCTACAGAAAAAAACAGCAAAAATTTGGCAGAGATGGCGCAAGACTATGCACGCCATAAAGCCGCAAATATCGCGACTGATGAAATAACACATTGGTTATCGAAAGCAGGTAATGCTAGATTCAATCTTAACCTTGATAAAAAATTATCAATTAAAAATACCCAATTAGATTGGTTAATACCTTGGTATGACCAACCAGATTTATTGCTATTTTCTCAGCACAGCATTCATCGCACTGATGGTCGGTTACAAACCAATACAGGTATTGGATTACGTCATTTCCAGCAAAATAGCATGGTCGGGGTGAATGCTTTTTTTGATCATGATTTATCCCATTACCATTCACGATTAGGGTTTGGTGTAGAATATGCACAAGATTACGCCAGAATGAGTGTGAACAGCTATTTGGGGCTATCGACTTGGCGAAGTGCATCCGAATTAGCTTATGATTATAACGCGCGCCCTGCTAACGGCTGGGATATTCAATTTGAAGGCTGGTTGCCCACTTATTCTAATTTAGGGGCGAGCCTAAAATTGGAGCAATATTATGGCGATGACGTGGCTTTATTTGGTAAAAATGAGCGCCAGAAAGACCCTATGGCGGCGACTGTCGGCATCAATTGGTCTCCATTCCCCCTCCTCGCGCTAAATGCAGAACATAAAATGGGCAGTAGTGGCGCAAATGAAACAAGTGCAAAAATTGCATTCAATTGGTTGTTAGGGAAAAGCTTAGCGCAACATCTTGATGCTTCAGCGATAGAAGCTACCCGCCATATTCCTAGCAACCGCTATGATTTCGTTAATCGTAATAACAATATTGTGTTGGAGTACCAAAAGAAAACCTTAATTTCATTATCATTACCGAAAGTTATTCAAGGAATAACAGGAGAAGAGCTCTCTATTATCCGCAACTTAACCACTAAATACCCTTTAGACAAAGTTGTTATAGAAGCGCCTGAATTGGTTGCAGCAGGAGGAGAAATCCACCTTAATGGCATAGAAAGTTCAGTCAAACTACCGTCATATAAAATTGCCAACGACACCATTAAAAATCAACAACTCAACCTTTACCGTTTAACCGTGACGGCTTATGACACCAACGGAAATGTTTCCCCGCAAGCGGAAACGTTAATTGAAGTGACTAACACAGGCACTCTCACCATCAGCCATGCAAATACCGCCAAAAGAAACAATGCCGTTGCTGATGGTAAAGATGCAAATACATTCGCCGTAGTAATTAAAGATGCTCTTGGCCACCCTGTACCCAATGCGAAAGTAAACTTTATATTACCTGCAGGTCTTAAATCTATTGATCAAAAAAATACAGGATACGATTCCCTACTAAATCACTTTATGTGGAAAGCCCAAGCGGCGAAATCCGTTTCTGAACAGCCGTATAGCATCGTTACCAATAGTAAAGGTGAAGCTTCTATTCAGTTCACCTCTTTTATATCAGGAAGTTATGCAATAAAAGCAAAGACTGAGCATGGTACAGAAATAAATGAGATGTATAACTTTAAACCTGATATTAACCAATCATTTATTGGTAGCATTGATATCATTCAAAACAATGTAATGGCAGACGGGATCAGTAAAAACAAAATTAAACTGCATATTGTGAATAACAGCCGACAAAGCATTGCTGGCGCGCTTGTTCATTTTGAAGCGCCAAATGGCATTATCTCACCAGCTAAGCTGACTGATGAACATGGCAATACGGAATTAGAAGTTAGTAGCTTAGTTGAAGGTTCTATAGATATCATTGCAACCCTAAATGGCGATAGTAGAACAATACAAGTTAACTTTCAAAGGAATGGATCTGCGATAAATATTCAGCCAAGCACAGGAACTCTTTTCAAATCCCCAATAAATGAGCAAAACAGTCCTACACGCACGCCGTTAAGTTTGCTAAGGCAGTTATTTCAAAAAATAGGATAATACTTTCCGTATAAAATAGACTGAATCTAGCTGCTCTTTCAGTGTTAAAATTTGCCCCTTAACAGGGGCATTTTTAGTTCAATTAATCTAGCTTATTGCTTTATTGAATCGCGACTAAATTTACTATCATACTCACCAAATATTGCACTTTAACAAACCTTTAAAAGCCATATTCTAATGTTAGTATTTTGTATTTTCATAAGCTAATCAATTGTTTTTATTCAAGTAAGATTTATTCTCAGCCGATAAAAAACACCTTTATATAGGCAAGGAGGTTATTTTTCAGCGTTATCAATAAAAACCGCCCATACTACGATTTTCCACCTTGTAATTTTCGCTTCTGTTTAAGTCAAACTAATTCACAAGCTCTTACCTGTATAAGCATTCAACAATAGCCAAGTTAATAAAACTAGGAATAAATTGAATGAACTCCGCTACGTCAACTATAAAGCAAACACTGAGACATAAAATCTCAAATGGCTTTGTCCTCTTAACTGCAATATGGTCTTCGGCCATCATGCCGGTTATGCCAAGTTATGCAAAAATGCTAACACCTGATGACCTACCGACTCTGGGGAGTGACCCAGTACTAACCAATGATGATAAAACAGAGAAGCTTATTGCTGAATATAGCCAAAGCGCCGCGCGTTTTATCTCTGATAAGAAAAAAGCAGCGGATCTTGCAGATATGGCGCAGGACTTCGCTCGCAGTAAGGTCACAAACGCAGCAACAGATGAAATAAATCGTTGGTTATCTAAAACCGGTAATGCCAAATTCAGTGTTGACGTAGATAAAAAATTATCCATTAAAAATACCCAATTAGATTGGTTAGTGCCTTGGTATGACAGTACCGATTTATTATTGTTTACCCAACATAATATTCATCGCACTGATGGCAGGCTACAGACCAATAATGGTATTGGGGTTCGTCGCTTTACACCTAAGAGCATGATGGGCGTCAATGCCTTTTTTGATCATGACTTATCTCGCTACCACTCTCGCCTAGGTTTCGGAGCCGAGTACGCACAAGATTTCTTAAAACTAAGCGCCAATACCTATTTACGTGCATCAGAATGGCGTAGTGCTTCTGAATTAAATAATGACTACAATGCCCGCCCTGCTAATGGATGGGATTTACAGGCTGAGGGCTGGTTGCCTTCTTACCCCAATATTGGCGGAAATCTTAAATTTGAGCAGTATTTTGGCGACGATGTTGCTCTATTCGGTAAAGATAAGCGCCAAAAAGACCCACTCGCCACCACAATTGGGGTGAACTGGACCCCGTTCTCACTGGTAACTTTAAGCGCAGAACAAAAAATCAGTGGTGGATTAAGTGAAACTAATGCCAAATTAGAGTTCACTTGGGCACTAGGTAAGAGCCTCGCAGAGCAACTTGACCCGACTAAGGTTGGTGACTCTCGTCGCCTATTAGGTAGCCGCTATGATTTTGTTAATCGTAATAATAACATCATACTGGAATACCAAAAGAAAACGCTGATAACTCTATCACTACCTGCGATTATCCAAGGGAAAACTGGGGATGAGATACCTTTAATCAATGCCCTCAATACCAAATATCCGTTAGACAAACTGACCATTCATGCCCCCGAATTTTTAATGGCGGGAGGAGAAATCATCCTTGATGGCGCTCTGACAAAAATCAAACTCCCTTCCTACAAAGTCGCTATGACTGAGCAGGAAAGGAAAAAAAACAACCTTTACCGATTCACGGTAACGGCATCTGATAGCAAGGGAAGCATTACACCACAAGCCTCAACCTTCGTTGAAGTAACCAACTCAGGGGTACTATCGATTAAGCATAACGAGGTCATTAAAAAAGGAAACTCTCTCGCCAATGGACAAGATATCAATGTATTAACAGTTACTGCCAGAGATGTTTTAGGCAATATAGCACCGGATTCAACCGTAACCTTTACCTTACCGACTGAACTAAAGCTGGTCACACAAAAAGCCACATCTTCAAGTATGGCTTTCAAGAACCTGTATAAAAAAATGCAGGCCGCTAAATCAACGGATAAACAAAAATATAAAGTTATCACCAATATAAAAGGAGAAGCTTCGGTTCAATTCACCTCTTTGACCATGGGTGAACACCGAGTTCAAGCCGTTGCAAATGGCGGCGTACCAATTGAAACCGCTTTTTTCTTTATTGCCGATACGCAACAAGCACATATTAATCATTTCAATGTTCTTAGTGATAATGCGGTTGCCGATGGAAAATCTAAAAATAAAATTCAATTCCATATCACCGACAATCACTCACACCCAATTCAAGGTGCCATGCTGCAACTTGATGCGATAAATGCCAATGCCACACAATTGAGCCCGACCGATGAACAAGGCAATACTGACGTTGAGGTAACAAGCCAAGTCGCAGGGCCTGTTAAAGTAACAGCAACACTGAATGAACAAAATGTAACGGTAGAAACGCATTTCGTGTTTGGCCAACTAGCCCATGTCACCATTTTAGATCTCTCACAAGCCGAGGCTGGTACAGACAGCAACATCAAAATTTCATTAACTGATACACATGGCAATGCCGTCTCGGGGGCTGATGGTACTGTCACGGTCAATATCGATGGTAAACCTACCCCAATAATAATTAGTGAAACCTTTCCGGGTAGCGGAGTTTATACAGGGAAATTACCAGGACAGCATAGCGGTACACCAAATATCACCGTCACTGTTGATGGGCAAACCTCTCCCCCTGAGACGCTGATTGTTGAGCAACCAAAAACCATTTCACCAAACAATACGGACGGTACAGGCCAAAAAGGGGAAAAAGGCGTTATTGATAATATCGTCACCACCCCAAACAAAACCCATGGTTTACAATCAGGGGATACTCTTGAGGTTACCGTTACCATCACCGATACCTTTGGTAATGGGCTATCAGGCTTAAATACCGATAATATCGATATCGGTAAACATAAAGGCGATACGCTGACATGGACGGACAATGGTGACGGCTCGTACACCACCACCTTGCCATTAACTGAAGTCGGCAACAATGACCTGACCGCCACCATCAATGGTACTACGAGTTCAAAAACTGACGTTCTCGTCAATAATGCCAGCGGAACTGTTCATATTGATAAAGTCAAAATCATCAAAACAGAAAAACCAGCGGCAGGTATAGATAGCACCATTACCCTCGAATTAACCGACAAACATGGCAACCCAGTGGTTGGTGAAACTGAAGTTACTGTCAATATAAATGATCAGCCACACACTTTGCCAGTAACAGAAATCTCTCCGGGTATTTATGAAGCTATTATTGCTGGGCAACTCACGGGCAACCATGATATTTCCGCTATTGTTAACGGGAAAGAATCACCAAATGAATTGCTAATTGTTGAGCAGCCACAACCTGTTAAACCCCAAAATCCAAACGGTACAGGGCAAAAAGGTGAACAAGGCGTTGTCGATAAAATCGAGATCAAAACAGGTAACACAGTCGGCCTGCAATCTGGCGATAAGCTCGAGATCACCGTCACAGTCACCGATGCCTTTAATAACGGCTTATCAGGCTTGAACACCAATAATATCGATATTGGTAAACATAAAGGCGATACATTGACATGGGTTGACAACGGTGATGGCTCTTACACTACCACCTTGCCACTCCCCGAAGTCGGTAATAATGACCTCACTGTTTCCATCAATGGCACTGCAAGTCCACAAAAACAAATTCAAGTTAGCAATGCCGCAGGGAAAGATAAAGTCAGCAAAGTTGCCATTATCAAAACAGAGCAACCTGCTGCAGGCTCAAACAGCACTCTGACTGTGCAATTAACCGATAGCAACGGCAACCCAGTAGTCGGTGAAACTGAAATTATCGTTAATATTGATAACAACCCACACACTTTACCCGCGAAAGAAGGGAAACCGGGTATCTATGAAATCACGCTGCCAGCACTGCAAGCGGGCAAACATGATATCCATACGAGTGTAAATAATACTGTATCAATCAAAGAAAGCTTACTAGTTGAGCAGCCAAAACCGATTTTCCCGAATAACTCAAACGGCACAGGCCAGCAAGGTGAGAAAGGTGTTATTGATAAGGTGACGATCGCACTTGATCACACTCACCGTTTTGAATCCGATAATCCTCTTGAAATCACGGTAACAGTAACGGATGCCTTTGGTAACGGTTTGGCGGGTTTAAATACCGATAATATCGATATCGGTAAACACAAAGGGAATACCTTAAACTGGGTAGATAATGGCGATGGCTCTTACACCACCACCTTGACCTTAACCGACGTTGGTAGCAATGATTTAACTGCCTCCGTCAATGGTAGCCACAGCCCACACACCGAAGTTCAGGTCAATAATGCCACAGGGGCATCCCATGTTGATAAAGTCAACATCATCAAAACAGAAAAACCGGCAGCAGGCACAAACAGTACCGTCACTATCGCGTTAACCGATAAACATGGCAACCCCGTGGTTGGCGCAACAGAAATTACCCTCAATATTGATGGGCAAACCCATAAACGTCCTGCCAAAGAAGGTAACCCCGGTATTTACGAAGTGACACTACCCGCACTACAAGCAGGAAATCACAACATTAGCGCGAGTGTGAATGGTAAGGGCTCAACTGATACAACTTTAGTGGTTACCCCACCAACGCCAATTAAACCCAATAACACAGGTAAGCCGGGAGAAAAAGGCGTGGTTAATAGTATTACCATGACAACGGGCAATACCAACAACTTACAGTCTGGCGATCAACTTGAGATCACCGTCACCGTCACCGATGCCTTTAATAACGGTTTAACTGGGCTCAATACGAATACAATTACCCTTGGCGGATTTAACGGCAAGCCAGTCTGGACAGATAAAGGCAACGGTACTTACACGACCACTATCACATTAACTGAACTTGACTCGAAAGATTTAATTGCGTCAATTAACAGCCATAAAACCTCCGTAAAACAAATTCAAACTAGCAACGCCGCAGGGAAAGATAAAGTCAGCAAAGTTGAAATAACTAAAATAGAAAAAGTGGATGCGGGCTCTCATAGCACCTTGACTGTCGCATTAACAGACAAAAACGGCAACCCAGTGGTCAGCGAAACTGAAATTATCGTTAATATTGATAACAAACAGCACACATTGCCTGCGAAAGAAAGGAAACCGGGGATATATGACGTCACACTGCCAGCCATGCAAACGGTATTGAAAAAGTACAAGCCAATGATATTCAATTGGAGCACAACCATACGTTTGCTTCAAAGCTAGTTTGGAAAGAAAACGGAGCAGGTGTTTATACCTCCGTGCTTCCATTATATAAACAAGGGAAAAACACCTTTGTCAGTCGCGTTAACCACCAAGCAAATGCCCCACTGGTGATTAATGTCAGCGCATTAACTGACCCAACACAAGTGAAAACTGTTGAGCTCAAAGCCAGCACCAATCAACTGACCGTAGGAAGTCAAACGGAACTGACACTTCAATTAACCGACCAATGGGGTAATGGTGTTGAAGGGGTCACGGCGAAAGATATCACCATAAATGATGCGCATATTAAGAAAAACCTCACAGGTTTAAATTGGCTATCAAAAGGGAATGGAACCTATACTGCGTCAACAACGGTCGCAATTGCAGGAATTCACCCCCTAAAAGCAACTGTTAACCTAATACAAAGTAAAAAGGTATTGATTAACGCCCAGCCATCGACTAACCAAAGCCAGATCAATAAGGTTCAGCTAACAACAAACTTGAGCACCATAACGGCAGGCGATAACGTTACGTTATCTTTAAAAGTCACTGATAGAGATAACAACCCAGTTATTCACCTCAATAATAATACGATCACACTCACTGACAGTAATAATAAAATATCCGCTGTCTGGGATGAAGATAACCATGGCTTAGGTATCTATACCACCACCATCATGCTCAGTGACGTTAAAATGCATACTCTCAGTGCGGGTATTGGTAAATTTACAGATACAACCACTGTCACGGTCAATTCACCAACTGGTAAAGATGCTGTAAAAACAATCACTATCTCACCGATATCCGACAGTGACGCAGGACAACCATCATCATTATCCATTAGTTTAACTGACCAATATGGCAACCCAGTTAAAAATATTAGCAGTAGCGATATCAAAATGAAAATTGATGATAAAGAGCAAAATATTATATTTATGGAAAAAAACAACATAGATAGATATATCGCTCAGCTCCCTGCGGCTAAAGCGAGTAACTATAAAATCAGTATCGGCGTCAACGGCAAGTCAAAAACGGTGTATTGGAACGTCAAAGCACCAAAAGAAATTTTGATTAACTCTTATGATAAAGATTGTTTGCGTGGCTCATTAGACACCATGTCTATCACCCACAACGCAAAAAATAATACAGTAAATTCAGGCGATAAAATCACCCTAAAAGTCGGACTAAAAGATAAGTTTGGTAACAAGCTGACTGGGGCATCATCGAAATTGAAGTTATTAACTGACTTGCAATCGACCTCCATATGGAAAGAACTTAAAGATGGTTTTTACTCTCAAGAACTCACTATGAACAAGTTACACTCGCAGCCTATTCAAGTTGCCGTAGATAACATGATCAGCGATAAACTTGAGCTAACCGTTGCCCCAGCCAAAGGTGTAAATAACGTCCATAAAACCACTCTTGAAACCGATGTAGGTACTCTTGAAGCTGGGAAAGAGGTGACCTTAATATTAGCGCTAACAGACAGTGTTGATAATGGTGTTATTGGTATCAATGCAAGTGATATTCAGCTCACCAAAAATGATAATCCAGTTAACGTAAAATGGGATAGCCTACAAGATGGCGTCTATACCACTAAACAACAGTTAAAAACTGTCGATAATTACCAGTTTAAAGCCACTGTCAATAAGCAACCAAGCCGCATTCAAACCGTAGAAGCAACTGACCCAAGTGGCAAAGATGTGGTGAAAACCGCAGCACTTTCCACCAACACCAACACGCTTGATGCTGGTAAAAAAGTTGACTTAACGTTAAAACTACAAGACCAATATGGCAATTTGGTGACTGACGTCACAGGGGCTGATATTGTGTTAACCGATAATAATAGCGCAGAAATTATTGATAGCCGCAGTATTGCTTGGCATGAGGTATCGACAGGCGTGTATAAAGCCACCTTACCATTAACCAAAGTCGGTAAACACACATTAACCGCGACGGTGAATAAACAAGATGCCAATACTAAGGAAGTCACGGTGAAAGCCTTGAAAGGGGCTAGCAATGTTAATGAGATTAAATCAACTCCTGCAGTAACTTCAATGAGTGCAGGTGAGAGCACTAAATTAACCCTCACCATGCTTGATAAATATGGCAATGAAGTGGCAGATGTTGCCCCGAAAGACATGAAACTCGAAAATAGCGATAATACTATTATCACGAAAGCATCGTGGGTGAAAACACCATTACACGATAGTGTCTATACCGCTCAGATAACCTTAGAGAAAGTTAAACAACACACTTTATCGGTTGAGGTAAATGGTCAGATAAAAAAAATCAACATTGATGTGAAACCACTGAAAGGCGCTAAAAATATCGCGAAAGTTGAATTAACTACGCCAGCAACGGCCAAATTAGGTGTGGATACTCCACTGACATTACAACTCAAAGATAGGTTCGGTAATGGTGTTATTAATGTTGCTAATCAAGATATTCAATTAACACATAATGGCAAAGAAAAAAGTATCACTTGGACCGAAGACTCTAATGGGCAATACACCACAAATTGGCAATCGACGAAAGTCGGTAAACATCAATTAGATGTGGTAGTTAATACTAACCGTTTGATAAAACCTATCGAGATCGAATTTATGGCTCCGCAAGGCGCAAACAGTGTTGAAGTTATTCACATAAACACTTTAGACACCGCAGAAACTGGAGATACCGTTAAAGTGACACTCCAATTACGAGATAAAAATGGTAACGGTGTTATTGATATCAGTCCAAGTGACATTACTTTATCGAGTAATAAGCAACCTTTATCTTCATTAGTATGGAGTGATGATAAACTTGGAAACTATTCAACCAATGTTAAGTTTGACACTGAAGGAAAGCATACATTAACGGTTATTATCAATAATCCAGCCAAAATAACAGGAAAAAAAGAGATTAATATCCAAACAGACGCCCCTATTTTTGACAGCGGGAAAAGTGAATTCTCTGTTGATACCGATTCAGTTGAAGGTAATGGCAAAGACAAGGCGATAATAACCTTAAAGCTTATCAATAAAAATGGAGTACTTATCTCAGGTAAAAAACCAAAGATCACTTCAAGTAGTGGAGTCCTAAGTAACGCTGTTATGAAAGAAACCGCAGCATCAGGTGTGTATACTGCATCTATCTCGAACTTAAAAGCAGAGAAAGTAATGGTAACCCTTGACTCTAATTCAATTGGTCATGTGGGTACCGAACAGGAAATTGATATCTATTTCTATTCTTTCCAACATATTGACTACCCTGCCACCGCAATGATTTACAAACAGTATTTTCATTTCTATTCAATAACAAAGGATTATACTGATTATACATGGGAGAATAGCCATCCCGGTGTGATAGGCTTTGGTACCAAGTTGGTCCCTTATATAGAGAATAAACCAAGTCGTCAAAAAAATGTCATCAAATTAACCGCTAGGCCGAATAAAAACAGCCATAAACTTGAAGCTATACGCGCAACGATAACAATAAATACATATTTCTACCCTACGGACACGAGAGAGCGTCATATGGATGATTCTGGGTGCAGCATTGATGGAGGCCGTCCTGCCTATAACTCAGAAATAGCAATGTTATTTCAAAACCCTCAGAAAAAAATAGATACTTATCATAATGTTCTAGGATTGTACTGGACAGGAAATGATTCTGCGAGTCTTACTGCCGACAAGGTTATTTCCATGCAGGCCTCATGGTATGACCATAGTCTAAAAACACTTTGTATTATCGAATATTAACCCCCTCATCCCCGCTTCGGCGGGGATTTTTCTTTCTACGATTTAGCAATATAGCGTCCCTCAATACCCCGCCTTCACCCCATCCCAATCCAATTCAAATTTGGCGAGATATTTTCGCAGCCTGTCCGCATCATTGGGCTGTTTTTTGTGTTGCCGTGATACTGCAAACAGCTCACGCCCCGCCTCGGAAAGGGAAGATGAACGGCGGCAAACTTCAAGTACTGTTGCCAGTTGCTGCTTATCGAATAAATCAATCTCACCAATTTGCTTTGGAAATGTATTGGTTGATTTTGGCTGCCATTGAGACTGCAAACGGCTAATTTCCTCCTCGGCAACCACTTTAGTAATGCGCCCGCGCTCGGCAAAGGTCGCCATTCGGCTAATGGAGGCACCCAATTCACGGAAATTGCCGCGCCACTGGGCTTGAGGGGAACAGGCAAACTTCACATACAGGCTGCGAGCCTCACTATCAAAGCGAATTTGGTTTTGTTGGTCATGGCTAAACTTCGCCAGCTCATAATCGATGTTGGGTTCAATATCTTCACGACGGTCACGCAAGCCCGGTAGGGCAAAGGTCCACATATTGATACGGGCGTATAAGTCTTCACGAAACTTACCCGATTCCACTTGCTTTGCAAGATTACGGTGGGTTCCCGCTATCAGCTGGAAATCACTGTGGATTTCATTGTCGGAGCCAAAAGGAAAAAAACGTTTTTCTTCAATGGCTTTGAGTAACATAGCTTGTTCATCAAGGCCAAGTTCTGCAATTTCATCTAAAAATAAAATGCCGCCATCGGCTTCTTTTAACAAACCGCCTCGTGCATTTAGTGCCCCAGTAAACGCCCCTTTGACATGGCCAAATAGCGTCGACATGGCATTATCACCGCGCAAAGTGGCGCAGTTCACTTCCACAAAACGCCCCTTGACTTGGTGGCGGCTTTCCCGCAATTGGTAAATGCGTCGCGCCAAAAACGACTTCCCAGCCCCCGTTGGGCCATTGAGTAAAATCGGCGCTTTTGAGCGCAAAGCCACCCGCTCGATTTGCTCAATCATGGTGTTAAACGCAGCATTACGCGTGGCAATCCCGGATTTTAAGAAGGATACCTGCTGTTGCTGCTCTGTTTGGAAGCGACTGGTGATGTGGGTATAACGGCTTAAATCAAGGTCAATCACCGTATGAATGCCGATTGGGTCTTTTTCTCTCCCCTTTTGGCTGGGAGAGGTTTGGATTAATTTGGCAGGTAAATAATGAGCTTCGGTTAATAAAAACCAACAGATTTGTACCACATGGGTGCCCGTCGTGATATGCACCAGATACTCTTCGTCGTCAGTATCAAATTGATAACTTGAAGAAAAATCCAATAACGAGGTATACACCTCTTCGAAATCCCACGGGTCGGCAATATCCACCTCATGCAGCACCACTTCGGTATTGGGAGAGGCTTGCTCAATATCCTCCTTCACCCGATGCGCCATGCCATAGTCATTGACCTGATGTAGCAGTTCAAAGCGACCGATATCCAAATCAGGTTGTTGGCACAAGCCTACCGTTGGGCGCCATTTTGTCCAGCGATTGGCTTTTTTACCTCGCCTATCGAGTACCGTGCCCAGTACGCCAATAACAACTTTGCGTTTTTTATTCATAATGAGTTTATATAAATTTATAAAAGACGAGATAAAAATATAATAAATAGCCTAATTCATTTCATCATTCAATGTTAGTAAAATTTCATTAAAATATTTATTTGTTATTTTTCAATGACATAAAAATATTTATTATATTTTCATCAAAGTTGGCACGCTTCTGGCAATTATCTATTTATCCACTGCCGAAAATTGTCTGAACTTCGCGTTCAACCGGTGCAGACATGGTGGCGTTAGTCACTACATGGTCTGTATGCCGCCGTCAGTAAGATACCTTGGTAATAGCCTAGCTATCAGGTTCGACTCCTGAAAAAAATACAAATCCAACTGTATAAAACTAAGTTGAAGTTAAGCTTAAAACCACCACTCGAGAACCTTGCCGAGTGATGAGCAGAAATTTAGACAGCCGTACTGGGCACTCTACTTTTCCCCTCACCACTTCACTTTTTTCTTCAGTGGTGGATAAACCATAAAAAAGGAAAAATAATGAAAAAAATCAATATCGCTCAAGGACAAATCGCATTGACCGCTAAAAATGGGGATTTTAAACAATTACTAACAGCGGGTGAGCACCATTTAAACGACTGGTTCAATCGATTGACAGTGTCATTGTTCACCCTCGACAATGAGGCCATTGATGAAAAATTGGCCGACCACTTACGCCAATTTCACTCTGATTGGGTTGATGAGCACTGTATTGACATCATTTTAGCTGATGATGAGATTGGTTTTATTTACTTGCACAATAGCTTGGCAGAAATCTTGCCACCAGCAACCCGTCGGTTGTATTGGAAAAATGGCAATAGCTTAAAAGTGGAACTGCAATCACTAGAAAATAGTGTTATTGACTCCGCCTTAGTTGCCCGCTTAATGGGTAAAAAACGCATTAAAGGCAATGAGTTGGCCTTGATTAGCCAAGTACCTGCATGGCATGTCGGTATGCTAAAAATTGATGGTGAGATACAAGATTTATTACAACCAGGAACTTACGGCTATTGGAAAATCAACCACAAACCTGAGGTTGAAATCATTGATACGCGTTTGCAATCACTTGAAGTCAGCGGGCAAGAAATTTTAACCAAAGATAAAGTCACATTGCGCGTCAATCTGTGTGCTAATTGGCGCTATCAGGATGTTTTGCTGACATTTTCAAAATTGAGTCAGCCTGTAGAACATTTATATCGTGAATTACAATTCTCAATAAGAGAAATCGTGGGGACTCGAACCTTAGATGAACTGTTAGAAAACAAGCAACTAATTGATGAGCTGATGTTGGCTCAAGTGGCGCAATGCGTCACTGAGTTTGGCCTAGAAATCGATAGCATTGGTGTTAAAGATATTATTTTACCGGGAGATATGCGCACGATTTTATCCCAAGTAGTCGAAGCCGAGAAATCGGCACAAGCAAACGTGATCCGCCGACGTGAAGAAACCGCGGCGACTCGCTCACTGCTAAACACCGCTAAAGTGATGGAAAACAACCCCATTGCCTTGCGTTTGAAAGAGCTCGAAACCTTAGAAAATATTGCGCATCGCATCGACCAAATTTCTGTTTACGGTGGATTAGACCAAGTATTAAACGGATTAGTAAAAATTAAGGAATAAATAATGATAAATAATAAATTCAACGAATTAACTCAAGAAAATGGCGTACCGGTAAAAATGTGGACCAATGGGGTTCCTGTTGACCCGAAAGCAGTTACACAACTACAAAATACCGCCAAAATGCCGTTTATTTTCAAGCACCTTGCTGTGATGCCTGATGTACACGTGGGGAAAGGTTCAACCATTGGAAGCGTGATTCCAACTAAAGGGGCCATTATTCCTGCGGCGGTTGGAGTGGATATTGGTTGTGGAATGATTGCCGTAAAAACGTCCTTAACGGCATCGGATTTGCCGGATAGCCTGCAAAATATCCGTTTTGCCATTGAAGCGGCAGTGCCACACGGTCGAACCACCCATCGACATGGGCGTGATAAAGGGGCTTGGCATCGTACACCGGATATTGTCGATAGCCACTGGGCACATTTAGATGCAGAGTTTAAGCGTATCTGCGATAAGTACCCAAAACTGCGCCAAACTAACCATTATAACCATTTAGGGACGTTGGGAACGGGAAACCACTTTATTGAGCTGTGTTTAGACGAACAAGACCGTGTATGGGTGATGCTACATAGCGGGTCACGCGGAGTGGGAAATGCGATTGGTAACTTGTTTATCACACTCGCGCAAAAAGATATGCAACAGCATATTGCTAATTTACCTGATAGAGACCTCGCGTATTTCGAAGAAGGAAGCGTACATTTTAATGACTATATGGAAGCAGTGGGTTGGGCGCAAGACTTTGCCCGCCATAACCGTGAAGTGATGATGCACCGCGTGTTAGAAGCACTATCGCGTGAAATTCCAAAACCGTTTATTACAGAGCAAGAAGCTGTAAATTGCCATCATAACTATGTGCAAAAAGAGCAGCACTTTGGTGAAGACGTTTTAGTGACACGAAAAGGTGCGGTATCCGCTCGAAAAGGCCAAATGGGGATCATTCCAGGGTCTATGGGGGCGAAAAGCTTTATCGTGCGCGGGTTAGGAGACGAAGAAAGTTTCTGTTCCTGTAGCCACGGTGCAGGCCGTGTAATGAGCCGAACTGAAGCCAAAAAGCGTTTCTCAGTTAGCGACCAAAAAATGGCGACTGCCCATGTTGAGTGCCGAAAAGACAGTGATGTGATTGACGAAATACCGATGGCCTACAAAGACATCGACGCGGTAATGGCAGCACAATCATCACTGGTAGAAATTGTTCATACCCTACGCCAAGTGGTATGTGTTAAGGGTTAACGATAAAACGTTACAGGAGAAAAAGCATGGAAACTGACCATGAAAGTGTATCCGTGCTAATGAGAGAACGGATAGAGAAAACACTCAAAGAAATAGAAGAAACTCATCACGTTAAAATACTGTTTGCATGTGAATCCGGCAGTCGCGGTTGGGGCTTTGCCTCCCGCGATAGCGACTATGATGTTCGATTTATCTATGTTCATAAACTTGACTGGTATCTAACGCTGGATAAGAAACGCGATGTGATAGAAAAGCCAATTGATGATGAGCTGGATATATCGGGTTGGGAATTATCTAAAGCTCTGAAACTAATGCGTAATTCCAACCCTGCATTAATAGAGTGGCTGCACTCACCGAGTGTGTATTTTAAAGATGAGATATTTTTTGCTCAACTGGAGCAATTGGCGGCGCAATTTTATTCACCGTTAAAATCACGTTATCATTACTTATCAATCAGTAAGCGTAATTTACATACTGACTTTAAAGGCGAGCGTATTAAATTAAAAAAATATTTTTATTTACTACGCGCAGTATTAGCTTTGCGTTGGATAGAAACAAGCAAGAGCATGCCACCAATGGCATTTTCTGAATTAGTCACGGCCACAGTCACCGATAGCAAGGTGCTCGCAGAGATAGATGAATTGCTGGTTATAAAGCACCAAGCGGTTGAAAGTGATTATGGTGCAAGGCGCCCAGCTATTGATAAGCTCGTTCTGGAAGTCATAGCCAATGCAGAACGCATGCAATTTCCTGAGCCTGCTTGTCGTGACAGCCGTTTATTAGATGAATTTTTTCGTAAAACCGTGTTAGAGAATCATTAACAGGTATTTTTCAAAAAAATAGACCATCAGAAATTTTTTGATGGTCTTTTTTCAAAGGCAATGTCAAACACAAAAGAAAAACAGGTTTATCGCCAGTTCGGGTTTTTAATAATGGAATATTTACCCGCACCTAAAAATGCCAATGCAATACCACTCAAGAAGAAATACACTAGGCTTTCGATGGCCCATGCACCGGTTTTATCCAATACAAATGTTTTATCTAGCCCAATCATTAACCATGCAACCACCATGGTGAAAGCCACTAATAAAGCTGATGGACGAGTTAAAATCCCTAAAATAATGAAAATAGGCGCAACCACTTCACCTAGAATTGTTCCATAAGCAATAAATTCAGGTAAACCATAAGAAGCCAGCAGCGCTTTAATACCACTCGCACCAGTCATTAATTTGCTCATACCATGAAACAACATGAGCCCACCAACAGAAAGACGCAATAACAACCTGCCAGCATCTTCATGGGACAACAAACGATTTAATAAATTGACCACTTTATACCCCCTATGGATATCCAAAACATCATTAAGTAGTATGGCTTAAAAATGCATTATGGCTTAGAAAGATAAAGTAAGAATCATTTTAATTTGCATTTCTTATAACTAAATCAATTTTCATTTAATTAAAATTTGTTAACCTTTCACCTATTCAAATATTACGTTTAATTAACCATTTAAAAATCAAAAATATTGAATAATATTACAAGCACGACCTGACAGTCACCAGAGCTAATTCAGTTAATGCATTATAGAATGGGCTATAGCTTGTTCGATTTAATTGCTGAGAAAATTGTGGTAGCCAACTTCCCAAATGGTCATTCAACAATTCTTTTAATGCGGCTTCCCTGACTTGTGAAGCCAAAACTGCCGCTTGAAATAACATTAAACCAACATGGTCAGAGGGCTCTGGATAACGAGTCTGTATTTTTAAACGCTCCCGTTTTAAAAACTCACTCAATGCCACCGTGGAAGAACCTTGCAAAACACCCTCTGGGTCAAGATATACCGAGCCCCATGGCGGGGCGGGTAATGCTTCAGGTCCAATAAACAAATCCGTCCACTGAGTATGCAGTGCCGCAATCTCAATATTTAGCGATGCCGAGATCCGTTCGCTAAGCGAAGTACTGATTTTACAAGGCCACTGAGATGCGAAGTCATTTAACTTGAAAAAGCTTATTGCATAATGACTTGCATCGTCATTCGGTGAAAATAAATAGCACGTGCCTAAAATATTAAACGCGGCTGCATAGTGTGAAAAATGGATCATAAAAAAGATAATTTCCTAAGCAATACGCTGTTATCTATATGTGGATCGTGTAAAAACAGTAACGCAGCATAAACTCAGCAACCATCGCCGCTGTACAACCAACCACTAAATATCCTTTACTGCTCGAAGTCATAACCCCATTCGCCGTTTGTCGTATATGACGAAACAACCCATATCCCAATACCATCACCGCCAATATTCCAACTACCCAACTCGTGATACGCAGTGACCAAATCCCTTGGTAAGCATGGATAGAGTCGATAGGAAATGTAATGGATTCATTATTATAGCTAGTGTGAACCAAGTAACTTTCATAGGTAGGCTGATAAGCTAAACGAACCAGTAAACTAACCCCAATCACCGCCCATAACATCCATAACCCACGAGTTGATATCTGAGTCTCTACGGCTCCGATGTTAAAACGCAATAACAAATTGATTAATAAATAATACCCAGCAGCTCCCGCAGTAAACATGGTGCCGTAGAACATCAAATACGTATTATCATTCATCCACGTTAACATTGATGTATAACGATAGATTGAAGCCATGGCATACACATCGCATAGCCCTGCAATAATGGCCAAGCCAAGTAGCAAATATGACAATTCCTTTTTGAGCCATAACCATAGGAAAGTCAGCCCGAGAAAAGCAAAATAGGTAGCGGTGAATACCACTTCACGGCTTAACCACGATGAAAAAATATTCAGCAGTGAGTTAGGCGCATTTAAAGGAACCCCTAAGTGGGTGATTGAGGACAATAAACCGATACCCGCAAATACGCAGGCGACAAATACATACCACAGCAAAAACTGTGCGTGCGTTTTGCCCGTTAAATTCGCCGATAATTTGTTTGCAAAAAGCGCTAACATCACACTCAACCCAATGGATGTTTGCATTAAAAATGTGAATAATAACAGTGGCCATTCATTCATTTGGCTTCTCCTTGTGAGTCTTGTGTACGACCCGCCCCAAGATGTGGATGGATCACTAAATTTGGGTGGGTAATCGATGAGTCTGGTAATCCTCGGACATCCGCTAGCTCCCCATAACGTTGTCGTAATTCATCAATTGGGCCAAATTGAATGGCTCCTAGTGGGCAAGTGGCGACGCAGACGGGCTGCTCCCCTTTTAGTTGTAAATCAATACAAAAATCACATTTCGACATTTGCTTGGTTTCAGGGTTCATTTGCGGTGCACCATACGGGCAAGACCACGCACAGGTTCCACAGCCCACACACTTATCTGTATTGACCATCACAATGCCATCCCCTTCACGCTTGTGCATGGCTGTCGTCGGGCAATTTTTCACGCACATTGGGTCGGCACAGTGGTTGCATGAAATGGACAACGTATAGGCAAAGACGTTATTCATCAGCCCCCCTGTGCCATTTTCAATAAACTCACCACCAGCAACTTCATATACACGACGATATTTGCGACCCACGTCGAGGTTATTTTTATCTTTGCACGCCACTTGGCAGGCTTTACAACCGGAACAACGGGCAGAGTCAATATAAAAGCCAAGCTGTTTGTCACTAATCGCGGGATAAACCTGAAATTTACTCATGCTTTGCTTACCTCCACCAATAAGGTTTGATGGGCATTTCCATGTGCCATTGCTGTACTGCGGGAAGATGTTAAAACGTTCGCACAACCGCCTTGGTCAATGCCATTTTCATCAGGTTGCCACCACGCTCCTGCCTGTAAAGCAACAACACCAGGCATAATGCGCTGGGTGATTTTGACCGGTACCATGGTGATACCGCGGTCATTATTCACTTTGACCCGCTCCCCATCCGTGATATTTCGTCTTTTGGCATCGATAGGATTGATCCATAACTCTTGGCGCTGTACTTCTTGTAACCACGGGTTAGCAAATTGCGTTGAATTGGCACGATTACGACCTTTCCAAGTGATTAATTGCAATGGATAGCGGGAAGCTAGTTCATCTTCCGGCCCCTCAATGGCAGGCACATAATGAGATAAAGCAGGGATGTCCACGTCATTACGCTCATAAAGGCGCTGAGAAAAAATTTCAATTTTTCCGGATGGTGTTTCAAACGGGTTATTCTCGATATCGTTAATATTTTTTTCGAAGGCGACATGGCCCACATGCGGTTTGTGTTTTAACAAATGGCGGCGCTTAACCAGCAGCTCATCAAAAGTTGGAATGCCATCTTCTGGGCGTTTTTGATGAGCGTCATTGACTAAATACTCAATCCACTGTTTTTCTGTACGGCCTTCACTGAATTTTTCGCCAACACCGAGTTTTTCAGCCACGTCGCGTAACCATTCATAGTCACTACGGCGCTCAAATTCAGGCTCGACGACTTTTTCAGATAAAATAATATAATTACCCGTTCCCCATGTGCCACCCACATTCCAACGCTCTAAGAAACTGGTTTCAGGCAGTAAAATATCGGCATACTTGGCACTGGGAGTCATATATAAGTCACTGTAAACAATAAACTCAACTTTACTTTCATCTTCCAGAACTTTAGCGGCATGCAAAATATCGGGGTTCTGGTTGGTCATATAGTTACCTGCTAACGAAAAAATCATTTTGATTTCCGTATCGAGTTTTTCTGCGTTTTTTAAACCGTTATTGGGCGTTACCAAATCTTTATTTTCACAGGCCTGCACCCAATTGGTGATATTAATTTTCGCTTTCACAGGGTTGTCAAATAAGCTAGGACCCGCGAGAGTTTTACGGAGATCCGGCGTGACTGCCATGCCATAACCTGCTGCCCATCCCCCTTTTACACCCACATTACCCGTGATTGTTGCCAACAAGGTCGCGCCTCGGGCAGAACGTTCACCACAGATATGACGCTGAGGCCCCCAGCCTTGCATTAATACCGCTGGTTTGGTGTTGGCATATTCACGTGCCAATTGACGTATGGTATCGGCGGGTACTTTGGTAATGGGTTCCGCCCATTCAGGAGTTTTCACTATTCCATCTTTTTTCCCCATCAAATACGCCATCAATGACTCATTTTCGGGTATGCCTTCGGGCATCTGGTGCTCATCAAAACCAACAGTGAATTTATCGATAAAGGTTTGATCATGCAGGCCCTCACTGATGATCACATACATCATGGCATCCATCATCGCATTGTCTGTAGTCGGTAAAATAGGGATCCACTGATCCGCTAATGACGATGCGGTATCTGAATAACGCGGATCGACAACAATGAATTTAGTGCCATTTTTCTTCATTTTTTGAAAATAATGATTCGTATGACCAAAAATGGTTTCGTTAGGATTATGCCCCCACAGAATCACCAATGGCGTATCTTCGAGCGTGTCTAAGGTGCTACCACTGGCTGATGTGCCATAGGTATAAGGTGTGACCGCCATGGTATTGCCGTTACTCACTGAATGGTAATTCTCCAGAAAGCCCCCCGTGATATTAAATAGACGGCGTAGCATATTCGCACCAGAGAAAATGCCTCCAGTCACTCCAGTACTGAGGCTAACAAAGCGCGAGGCAGGGCCATATTGCTCGTTGATACGCTGCATATTGTCGGCAATCAATGTCGTCGCTTCTTCCCAGCTAATTCGCTCGAAGCGCCCTTCTCCACGTTTGCCCACTCGTTTCATTGGGTATTTCAGTCGATTTGGGTGATAAACAAATTTCCGATAGCTGCGGCCGCGCACGCAAGCACGCATGATGGGCATTTCTTCATCTAAATCGGCATCTGGGCGGGTACTAATTCGGGTTACTACCCCTTCTTTAACATGTGCTCGAATATCACATTTGCCACCACAGTCAAAACTACTACAGGTAGAAACCACTCTCTCACCTTCATCTTGCAGCGTTGTCGTTGGGATGATATTCGGGTTTTCTGGTGTCGATGCGACCGTGTTTGTGGCAATAAAGGGGACAGCCATGAGCGCAGAGCTGCCTTGAATAAACCGACGACGGGTTAAGGGTTCAATCAGACTCTTGCTATCTGCCCGATCGTGATAATTTTCCATGATAACTCTACCTCTGGCATACATTAGGTTGCCGCGCTAGAGTAATCATTTCCCGGTTTGCCAACTTTCGAAAAGCCGCCAAACACATTGGAATTTCAGCCAACCATATAAAACATGTGGTTATGTCAATAAAAATTGCCTATATTCAGAAGATAGATAATAATTTTTGAATCTCAGCCAAGATAAATTCCTATGCGAAATATTCCTCTAAAAACTGTCGATGCCACTCCACGTGATGTGTTAGCTATCGGTACTGATTACCTACCAAACGTGTTACTCGATTCTCACGTCCACCGCCGCGCCCAGTTTTTATATGGTGCGACAGGATTGATTGAAGTCAGTACTGCAGATGGGGAGTGGGTCATCCCCCCTGATAGCGGGGTTTGGATCCCCTGTAATACTCCCCATGAAACCCGCATGTTGAATGTCAGTACACGTAGTTTATACATAGAGCCCAAAGCGGCTCCTCGTAGAGGAAATAAGTGCGAAGTACTCAGGGTTTCTCCCTTACTTCGTCAATTATTGCTTGAAGCGGTTGATACCCCGATTGAATATGATTTAAATGGCCGTGATGGGGTAATGTACCAATTGATTTTGCATGAAATTGCACAAGCAGAACCCCTGCCTTTCTACGCGCCCATCCCACGAGATGAACATTTAGCCCAGTTGTGTCGGGAATTCCTAAAAGCCCCACAAATCACCTCATTACCACAGGAATGGGCCGCTAAATTACATAAAAGTGAGCGTTCATTTAGCCGTTTTTTTGGCGCTCAAACGGGGCTATCTTTCTCAGACTGGCGGCAGCAAGCTTGCTTATTAAGTGCTATTACCCACATTTCTGCGGGTAAATCCATTACCGAGGTTGCATTTGATTTAGGCTACAGCAGTGTTGGGTCTTTTTCGACTATGTTTAAAAAATGGTTAGGGCAAAGTCCATCCAGTTTTATTCAGAGAATTGGTGGATAATATCTAACCATTCAGAAACCCAATTTAATCAAATGTGGCGATTAACCATGCAGACCCTTGATAACTTCCTGCGTCTGCATTAGCGCCTTGAATACGACTACGTATCTGAATCGTACGGTCTGACTGAATTCCCACACGAATGTCTGTGCCTGCCGCCCCAGTTTGCTCATCCACAATTTCTAACTGACTGTAAATCGTTTTATTTGAAGCATCTTTCATCGGCAACCGCTTTTGCGGGTCGCTATCGGTGGCATAGTCTAACCGCAATCTTACCTTCGTTAAGGTTGCAAATTTGCATGTATACCTGATGCTTTCACTCACCAAGCTATCATAATGAATACGACTTAATTGGCCATGCCGTAAATTGACCGTGCTAGCCTATCCAGAGCTCGTTTGCGTGGAACACATCGCTTTTACATTTAACTGAGGTAACGAGGCGGTACTAATACTAAATTTACTCTCTTCGCCATTTTCTTCGCGTACCGTCACATCCAATACACCACGGATGCCGCTATCGAGTGTTTGAATGCGAAATGGCTCTGGAGGAACGGCTGTTTCAGAAATAATACATTCTTGACTGCGAACAATCACAATTGCATTAGTGTTTGCCATACCAATAATTTCAGGTGCATACCCCCGCTAATTTAGGCGGTAGCATGCGGTCATCACTTTCTAAAGAAAAACCAGTATATTGCCAAGATTCAAAAATATCCGAATAAAGATAATTTTCTCCCACGGTAAAAATTGAAGCGCTATCTTTCAATGAAGTAAATGCATAAAGACGAGTAAAATCAAAGTTGTGTTTCTCTTGAGGGTAATCCCCCCGTTGCTTCTGATAAGATGTACTGTAATCCCCACGTAAGCGCCAAGCTCCCCAAATTGCTTACTTGCAAAACATGAAATACATAAGGTACATCAGATGACTGTGCCAATGATCTTAACCATTGCCGTTGCAATGGTGTATTAGCAGGAAAATCCATCACAATATTATTTCCCGCCTGTATCAATTGCTTGATATGACCTTCTAATACTTGCTTCACTAAAGCACTTTTCTCAATATAGTAAACTAATTCAGTAAGTTCATTAGGATAAAGTGCAGCAAGCCACTCATCTTCACAAAGCAAAATAGTCCGAGGCTAGTTAGCCAGTCGTTTCGCTAATATCGATTTCTCTGAAGCGATTTTCCCACAAAGAAAATGCAAACGAGGTTGATTTTCTAATAATGATGATGCTTCTACTAAAGTCATAAATCGTTCCTTACTGAAGTGTTAACCAGATAAGAACAAAAAACCCGCCTTATCTGGCGGGTTTAGGATGTCGCATATCCCCACCACTAAGTGATGGTAATAATAATGTTTAAGCTAACGACACCCTGTGACATATAAATTTCCCAAATGGAATTATAACCAACCTATCAGTGGTCAATACAAATTGTCAAACTTAGTTGAATTATGGGCATAAATAAAAGGCCTGAATAAAATTCAGGCCTTTTATTTCACTAATTAATGTTTACCATTTTTATGATGATTAAGTGTTTCTTCTTTTAAATCAAGTTCATCACGTAAACGGTGATACACCCTTTCATTGATATTTTTACTTTTACGCATTTGATATAACGCGTCCCGTTTTGCTTTTAATGCTGACTTGGACATCTCGCGTTCCATATCAATCATCTTATGTAAATCATACACATCTGACTCAGTTTCATCTGAGTTATCGAGTCGTCTACCATAAATTTCTAACAATTGTGCCCCAACCTCAGTACGCATGGCAATTTCATCCATATCATCCGATGGGTGGTTCATCAATTCACGTAAATGTGCCATTGCCGCTTCATTTAAGGCTAAACGCGCTCGAATTTCGTCATTATCATAAGGTAAGTCTTGTACCAGTCCTTTAGTTAAAATAGGCAGTGCAATACTGGCAATCAGTAATGAACATAAAATCACCCCCATTGCTAAGAAAATAGCCACGTCACGATTCGGAAATAATGAACCATCTGGCATCAATAAAGGTAATGTTAAAATACCCGCTAACGTAATCGCTCCACGCACTCCCGCTGTCGCCATCACTGCCATCATACGAATATGCATAACATCGGCTTCTTTACCACGACGGCGTTTATGGAAGACCGTTAGAGTCATCGAGATCCACACCCAGCTAAACCGTAAAACCGCCAAGGCCACAGTAATGATTGCCACATAAACAAATAGCATCCAAGGATGGCTTGCACCCGCGGCCTCTGCTACAGCAGGCATATTTGTCCACATACCGGGTAACTGCTCGCCTAACAAGATGAAAATCATCCCGTTCAACGCAGTTTGTACAGTATCCCACACCGCTTTACTTTGCATACGTGTTGCGGCTTGCATACGCCCTGCAATTTTTTCATAGTGCATGGCAATACCGGCAACCACTGCGGCTAAAATACCGGAAACATGTAAATGTTCAGCTAATAAGTAAGCCGTAAATGGCATCAATAAACTGATCATAATTTGAATAGCAGGTTCTTCCCCAGTGCGCTTAACTAGCAATTGGTTTAACCAGCCAATTGCCCAAGCCACCAGCAAACCAATTAAAATTCCGCCAAAAGCCACTAATACAAACTGCCCCGCCGCTGAAGCAAGGGAAAATGTGCCTGTTAGCGCAGCGACCACCGCAAAACTGAAACACACCAGACCCGTTGCATCATTCAGCAATGACTCCCCTTCTAGAATATGCGCCATTCGCGATGGTAATGGGGAATTGACGGTCATTGCAGACACCGAAACAGGGTCTGTTGGCGACAAAATAGCAGCCAAGGCAAAAGCAACAGCTAAAGAAATGGCCGGAATTAACCAATGTATAAAGAACCCCATACCAATAACCGTAACCACCACTAAACCTATGGCTAACGACATGATTGGTTTAATTTCTTGAAATAAGGCTTCTTTAGGAATACGCCAGCCATCAAGAAACAATAAAGGTGGAATAAATAAAAACAGAAATAAATGAGGTTCAAATTCAACCGTAAAACCGTATAAAGACAAGCCAGCCCCCAGTGCTATCTGTATTAGGGGTAATGGAATAATATCTTTGAGCAGTCGTGAAACAAAAACGCTCACAACAACGGCTAATAAAAAAACGAGTACAAGTGTCACTACTGACATTGATTGCTCCATATTTAGCTAATCATTAATTACCAGTTATGCAGTAAATAGATAAATTGAATCAATGTAAAGTGGCAATTAATCATCTGATACAAAAACAATAAATTTAAGAAATAGCCTATCTATCATTAAGTTACAAAAATACTATCTACTTGAGTTGTCAATAAAAAATTTATTTATCAATTTGGTAAATAACGATTAAAACTCCATCTCAACAATAAGTTATGCCTTACCGTTAAAAATAGAATTAAACCATCATTACTTAATGATATATCTAGATAAATAGCCACGTTAAACAGTGGCCATCCAAATAATGAAAAGTGCGGGTTTTAATAAAAGAGCTTATGGACGTTCTAAAATACGGGCACCAGGACCTTTCCGACCAAGGACATCATCAGGGTTACGCAGTGGGCAATCACTTAATGATAAGCAGCCGCAACCAATACAGTTATCCAATTCATTACGTAAACGCGTCAGTTGCCGAATACGCTTATCTAAAGATTTACGCCATTGTGTCGACATCTCCTGCCATTGTTCTGAAGTTAGCGCACTATTTGCAGGAAAACGCCCTAATGCCTCTTGAATTTCATGTAATGGGATCCCTGTACTTTGTGCGACTTTAATAATGGCAATATAACGCAGTACAACAGAGTGAAATCGTCGCTGATTCCCTTGAGTTCGAGTACTTTGAATGAGTCCCTTTGATTCATAAAAATGGACTGTAGAAACAGGTACTCCCGAGCGTTTTGCCACTTCGCCCACCGTTAGTGCCCGCGTAAAATCAATTTTTTTTCCCTCGCTTTTATGAGGTTTTATCGTTTTTGTGTCTTTGTCCGCCATTTTATCTCACCTTTGCTTGACCTCAACTTAACTTAAGGTTTTATAGTGCCACCCTGCTAGTTTGTCAATTGAGGTTACTTTTTAAAAGGGGATAGGTTTATGCCATCGGTGATTACCAAAATGTTAGAAAGCAATAGCTTATGGATTATTGCTCGCTTACTCATCTTGGTTTTATTTATTTCATCTGGTTTAGCCAAAGTTTTTGATTATGAAAATAGTCTGGCCGAAATGCGTGCCGCGGGTCTTCACCCAGATTGGTTTTTCAACATTGCTTCTGCTGCTGTCATGTTAATTGGCTCAGTTCTTGTGCTATTTAACCGTCTTTTATGGCTTGGAACTGGGGCGCTAGCCGTGTTTTTGTTCCTCACAATTGTGGTTGTCCACACCTTTTGGAGCTACACGGGGGAACAAGCTCAAATTGCAATGTTTTGGGCAATTGAGCATATCGCTGTTATTGGGGGCTTAATTGCTATCGCCATTGCAGGGCATTTTCGAGGTCTTTATTTCGCGTTAAAAGCGCAGAAATAGAAGGAAAATTTAATGAATAAAAAAACAATAATGACACTTTGTTCCGTTTTAATCGCTGTTGGGGCGGGTAGCGCGATTTATTCGACCTATGCCCAAAACGAGGAAGACGAACAAGCAGCTTACCAATATCCACCAGTAAAAGTGGCATTGGCTCCTGTTAGCTTAGATACTGCGCCTCGTACCTTTTACGGTGTGGGTGAGTTAGAAGCTGGCAGCCAAGTGTTGGTCGCGGCAGAAACCAATGGTCGTATTACGAAAATTGCATTTGAATCTGGCCAGCAAGTCAAAAAAGGCCAATTATTAGTGCAGCTCAATGATGCCGTTGAACAAGCGGATTTATCACGTTACCAAGCACAGTTGCGCAATGCGGCTCGCTTATACGAAAGAACCCGTTCATTATCTGCGCAACATTTAGTGGCAGAGGCTCAAGTAGATAGCACTCGTGCTGAACGTGATATTGCCCAAGGCCTAATCCGTCAAACCCAAGCATTAATTGCACAAAAAACGATCCGAGCGCCATTCGACGGAACGATAGGTATTCGCCAAGTCCATGAAGGACAATATTTAAACCCCGGCGAAGCCATTGCCAGCTTGGTGGATACCCAAACCTTAAAGCTCAATTTCTCTTTAGATGAACAAGCCTCACCGGAACTGCATCAAGGCCAAATTGTTGATATTACAGTTGATGCTTATCCCAATAAAACATTTCCAGCCCGTATTACTGCCATTGACCCACTCATTGGAAAATCACGCACTATCGCCCTGCAAGCCACACTGGAAAATAGTGATGGCACCCTAAAAGCAGGAATGTACGCCAACGTGAATGTGGTACGCCAAGCCAGTAATGAAGTCATTACGATCCCAGAAACCGCAGTCACTTATACCGCCTATGGCGATACTGTGTTTATTACGCAAGGTGAAGGCGATGCGATGACCGTTAAGCGAGTGTCCGTAAAAACGGGACAACGTTGGGATGGCAAAATTGAAATAGAACACGGCTTAAGTGCTAACGATAAAGTCGTCACGTCTGGGCAATTACGCTTAAACGACGGCTCTGCAGTCACCCCTGTTGCCCAAGATACATTGTCTGAACCCGTCGCTAACACAGCTCAAGGTTCATAAGGAAGGCGTAATGAAATTTACTGATATTTTTGTTCGCCGACCTGTTCTGGCTCTCGTAGTCAGTGCTTTGATTGTGTTAATTGGTTTATTTGCGCTGAGTAAGCTGCCTATTCGCCAATATCCACAACTTGAAAGCTCGACGATCACCATTACCACGCAATACCCTGGCGCATCAGCTAAATTGATGCAAGGCTTTGTGACACAACCCATCGCACAAGCGGTTTCCTCTGTAGAAGGTGTCGACTATTTGTCTTCTTCTTCTGTGCAAGGAAGCAGCCTTGTCACTGTACGAATGGAACTTAACCGAGACTCCACTCAAGCCCTTGCGCAAGTAATGGCGAAGGTGAACCAAGTTCGTTATAAATTACCGAAAGAAGCTTATGACCCTGTGATTGAGCTTTCCTCTGGGGAATCCACTGCGGTTGCTTATATCGGTTTTTCCAGTACCAATCTATCCATTCCTGCCCTGACAGATTATATCTCACGCGTCATTGAGCCAATGTATTCCTCAATTGACGGCGTCGCCAAAGTTCAAGTTTTTGGTGGGCAACAGTTGGCGATGCGTTTATGGCTTGATGCCGATAAATTAGCCGGCCGAGGTCTAACCGCTGCCGATGTTGCGCAAGCGGTTCGCCAAAACAACTACCAGGCGGCTCCCGGTAAAGTCAAAGGCGAGTTCGTTATTTCTAATGTTTATGTTAATACCGACCTCACTAATGTCGATGAGTTTCGTGATTTAGTGATCCGCAACGACGGCAATGGATTAGTACGTTTAAAAGATGTGGGAACCATTGAGCTAGGAGCCGCTTCCACAGAAACCAGTGGTTTAATGAATGGTGAGCCTGCGATTTACCTTGGTTTGTTTGCCACACCAACCGGTAACCCACTGGTAATCGTTGACGGTATGAATCAATTGATGCCTGACATCACCAAAACATTGCCGCCCGGTGTCAAAGTGGAAATGGCATTTGAAACTTCGCGCTTTATTAAAGCGTCTATTGACCAAGTTATTAGCACATTAATTGAAGCACTATTGATTGTTATCGTTGTTATTTACCTGTGTTTAGGTTCAATTCGCAGCGTAATCATCCCAATTTTAGCTATTCCGCTATCAATGTTAGGTGCAGCCGCACTGATGATGGCATTTGGGTTTAGTATTAACTTACTGACATTACTCGCCATGGTATTAGCGATTGGTCTGGTTGTCGATGATGCTATCGTGGTCGTCGAAAACGTCCATCGCCATATTGAAGAAGGGAAATCACCGGTTTTAGCGGCTTTAATTGGGGCTCGTGAAGTAGCGGGGCCCGTTATCGCAATGACAATCACCTTGGCTGCAGTCTATGCGCCAATAGGGCTAATGTCAGGTTTAACAGGAGCTTTATTTAAAGAGTTCGCACTCACCTTGGCCGGTGCAGTTATTGTTTCCGGTATTGTGGCATTAACCCTTTCCCCTGTGATGAGCTCTTTTATGTTGAACTCAAAACAAAATGAAGGGCGTATGGCGCGTATGGCAGAAACCTTCTTTTCTACCTTAGCCCATTACTATACCATTGTATTGAATTTCTCTTTGAAAAACCGTTGGTTAACAGGTGTTATTGCCATTGGTGTCTTCATTAGCTTACCACTGCTTTATCAATCTGCCCCTCGTGAATTAGCTCCTGTGGAAGACCAATCCAGCGTATTAACGGCAATCAAATCTCCTCAACACGCTAACCTCGAGTATGTAGAACGCTTTTCGCGTAAGTTACATGATGTTTTCATGGAATTACCGGAAACGGAAAGTACTTGGATTATTAACGGAACCGATGGCCCTTCCGCCAGCTTTGGGGGAACCAACTTGACGTCATGGGAACAGCGTGACCGTGCCGCATCTGAGATCCAAGGGGACTTACAAGGACGCGTGGGTGATGTCGAGGGGAACAGTATTTTCGTTTTCCAATTACCCGCTTTACCAGGTTCAACGGGTGGCTTACCAATCCAAATGGTTCTCAGAAGCCCACAGGATTATTCGGTACTCTACAAAACCATGGAAGAGATCAAGCAACAAGCACGTGAAAGCGGCCTATTTATGGTGGTAGATAGTGACCTTGACTATAACAATCCTGTAGTAGAAGTCCGTATTAACCGTTCAAAAGCGAATAGCTTAGGCATTCGCATGCAAGATATCGGCGAATCACTGACCTTATTAGTGGGAGAAAACTATATTAACCGCTTTGGGATGGATGGCCGCTCCTATGATGTGATCCCTCAAAGTATTCGTAGCCAACGCTTAACACCGGAAGCCCTTTCACGCCATTATGTGAAATCAGAAGCGGGACCTCTGATCCCACTGTCAACGGTGGTCGATATCAATACCCAAGTTGAACCAAATAAACTCACGCAATTTAATCAGCAGAATGCAGCAATTTTCCAAGCAATACCCGCCCCGGGTGTCACGTTAGGCCAAGCCGTTGCCTATTTAGATGATATTGCCAATGAACTACCCGCCGGTTTTAGCCATGACTGGCAATCCGATTCGCGCCAATATAAACAAGAAGGAAACACCCTCGCCTTTGCCTTTATGGCGGCGCTCATCATTATTTACTTAGTCTTAGCGGCACAATATGAAAGTTTAGTCGACCCATTGATTATCTTGATTACTGTTCCACTTTCAATTTGTGGTGCGTTGATTCCATTGGCACTTGGCTATGCGACATTGAATATTTACACCCAAATCGGCTTAGTCACATTAATTGGCTTAATCAGTAAACACGGAATATTGATGGTTGAGTTTGCCAATGAATTACAAGCCAATGAAGGACTAGATAGACGACATGCCATTCTCAAAGCAGCACAAATTCGTTTACGCCCAATATTAATGACAACTGCGGCAATGGTGATTGGTTTAGTTCCGCTGCTATTCGCCACTGGAGCAGGAGCGAATAGTCGCTTTGGCTTAGGCTTAGTGATAGTCACCGGTATGTTAGTTGGCACATTGTTTACCCTGTTTGTTTTACCGACCATTTATACCTTACTAGCCCGTAATCACAGTGCAACCGCACTAACCCCAAGGCGCTATGAGCTTGCCGAAGCGAATCGCCTAATCAAAGAAACTGAGGAGACGTCCCAATGAGAAATACGTTAGCTAGCCGTCATCAACGTAACAACCGTACAGTCAACGAAGTGGAAGTGAATACGATGAGCAATAGCATGGCAATGCTATTAATTTATCATGGTCTCCCCGCAGGTCCGGAAAAAAACCATGCCACCTCGTACCCGAATACATTAGGTAAGCCTACGCGCTAATGTAAATAGCCGCCAAACCATTTAGGTTTGGCGGCTATTATCAAACAACATGACAAAGTACTCTATTAGCCTTCGTAAAAAGCTAAAACAAGATTACCTTCCCGAATAATAATTGGATTGCCGGGTAATGCATCCAATAATTCACGCTGAGAACTTTCTACGACCACCGCCACATCTTTATAATGGTAGTTTTTTAATAAGTCAGGTAGCTGTTTTAAGCTATAAAACCGATTAGCGGCATCTGGGTATTTGAGCCCGTAGCCTAATTCCCCAGTTTGGTGAAGCATTGTAATATCACTACGTTTAAGTACCCATGCCAATGCGGTACCGAGCCCTACATTATTGGTTAACAATACAGATTTATCAGCTAATTGGTGATGATATTTCGCAATCACCTCTTGCGGAGTATTATTACTGGCAATACGAGATGGGATCACATGCCCTACCGTTAAGCTAATTGCCACCGTACACACTGCGGCTAAATACCAAAACCGTTGCTTGAAAGAGACCAAGGCAACCAATAACCAAAAAATAAAGGCTCCCGCAGCTAACCATAATTTTTCACTTTCATCGGCCTGAAACACATTCAGTTTAGGGTAATAAGCAGAAACAATAATTCCCCCAGCAATAGCGCCACCAATTAGTGTGTTAATCAATGCATTCAAGCGAATAGGCAGTGTTTTTCTCTCAGTGAGAATTTTTTCAATGTAGGCCGCCATAAGAATGGCAATAGGTGCAATACAAGGCAAAATGTAGGTCAGTAATTTTCCTTTAGTGATACTGAAAAACACAAATGGCGCAATAAACCACATCAGAAAATAAATATGTAACCCTTTTTGCTGCCATGCGTGGCGTAGTGCGCCAAAAAGGTACCCCAGCCAAGGTAATACCGCAGCGAGTAAAATAGGGATATAAAACCAAAATGGGGACTTATTTTGTGCATTATTCGCCATAAAACGTTGAATATGCTCAACCCAGAAGAAATAGTTCCAGAAATCAGGCTCACGGCTGGCAATCACAAAAGCCCAAGGTAAGCACACGACAAAAGCAGTAAATAGCGAAACAAAAGAGAAAACAAACACTTCTTTGAATTGCTTAAAGTAGATGGCAGTTACTGAACACACCAGTAAAGGCAGCACTAAAACAAGAAAGCCTTTTGTTAATACGCCTAACCCACAGGCTACCCCCATCATCATGAAGGCGAATAATTTATGAGAGAAGTATTTTGTCGTTAACCCCCATTGAAAAAAGAAAATCACCATAGTGATAAATGCTGTCACGATGGGGTCAAGAATATTGTAGGTGCCGATGGTAAAGACCATCAACATTGAAAGATAAATAAACACCGCGTTGAAAGCGAGACGTGAGTTTTTCCAAGCCATTTTGGCACTGAGATACACAAATAGCCCACTGACTAATGTACTAAATACTACGCCAAGGCGAACAGAAATGTTATTTTCACCAAATAACATTTGGAAAATAGCCCCTACCCAATAACCAAAAATAGGCTTCTCAAAATAACGAATATCTAAAAGTTCAGGAACGCTCCAGTTATAACTAATAATTAATTCCCGACTAATTTCTGCATACCGCAGCTCATCCGGTTGCCACAATAACCTACCGTTTAATGGTAAAAAATAGGTTACTAGGACAAAACCGAATAACAGGCACCATTTAAGGTAGGCAACTTTATTGTTTGCCATAATCATCTCATCTCAACCATTCTTGTTATTAATATTTAATAATTTTATTTAGTTCATTTGAAAAACACTTTCTTTTTATTTAGCTATTATCGTTATGGCAATTAAACCTCATTTAAACAAATCGAACGTTAGTTGGTAGAAAGGTCACTGTATATAAACAATCAATAAATGAATACTACAATTCATATACAAAAAGAGATAAGAATCAAATAATAAGACTGAGTGTTTAAAGAATAGTTCAGTATTTAAAAATAAGGTGAAAATTTAATTCGTTCTTAATATTAGTCATTAATACAAAAAAGTGTACGGCAGTTTATAAACAAAAACCGGTCAGGGTATTCACCATAACCGGTTATTATTCATACCAAGTAAAGCTATTTGGCCGCAGATAACGCTTGTTCAAGGTCGGCTAAAATATCATCGATATGTTCTATGCCAATTGATAAACGAATCATATCTCTGGAAACCCCGGCTCGTGCTAATTCTGCGTCATTGAGCTGGCGATGCGTCGTTGATGCAGGGTGGCAAGCTAGTGATTTAGCATCACCAATATTCACCAACCGCACAATCAGTTTCAAGGCATCAATAAAGCGAGCTCCTGCTTCTTGGCCACCTTTAATACCAAACGACATAATACTGGCAGGTTTGCCATTCATATATTTCTGTGCTAAATGATGTTCAGGGTTGCTCGGTAGCCCTGCATATTTCACCCATTCCACTTGAGGGTGATTTTCGAGGTAATTCGCAACTTTTAGTGCATTTTCAGTATGTCTATCCATTCTTAACGCGAGAGTTTCTAACCCTTGTAGAATTAAAAACGCATTAAATGGTGACAATGCAGCACCCGTTCCGCGCAGTGGGGCAACACGGCAACGCGCAATAAAGGCAGCGGCGCCAAAATGTTCAGTATAGCTTACACCATGATAAGCCACGTCAGGCTCTATCAATAATGAAAAACGGTCTGGATACTCTGCCCATGGGAATTTACCTGAATCAATAACCATTCCACCCAGTGATGTACCATGGCCGCCAATATACTTAGTCAATGAATGAACCACGATATCCGCCCCATGTTCAAATGGGCGACATAAATATGGGGTCGCTACGGTATTATCGACAATCAAAGGCACACCATGGCGATGTGCAACTTCAGCGAGTGCAGCAATATCCACAATAAAACCCGCTGGGTTTGAAATTGACTCACAGAATACGGCTCGAGTCTTGTTATCAATAAGCGCTTCAAGCGCTGCTAAATCATCGTGCTCTGCAAAACGGGTTTCAATTCCTAAGCGTGGCAAAGCGTGGGCAAGTAAATTGTATGTTCCGCCATATAATTTTGCCACGGAAACAATGTTGTCCCCAGCTTGTGCGACTGTTTGAATCGCATAAGTAATTGCCGCCATTCCAGAAGCAACAGCCAACCCTGCCACACCGCCTTCAAGGGCAGCAACACGCTGCTCTAGAACATCATTCGTTGGGTTCATAATTCGCGTGTAAATGTTACCCGCGACTTTTAAATCGAAGAGATCAGCACCGTGCTGAGTGTCATCAAAAGCATAAGAAGTCGTTTGGTAAATCGGTACGGCAACAGACTTGGTTGTAGGATCAGGAGAGTAACCCGCGTGAATCGATAATGTTTCTAATTTCATTCGTTATCCTTGTTACGACACACTGGAAAAAATGCAATTGCCAGAGGAGGTTCATAATTATGTTGTTATGATGCTGTGATAACTCTAGATATTACCTAAGACGTCATATCGAGCAACTAATTGAACTTGAAATTATTTCACATAGATAGATACGACAATGGTGATTATCACCCTTTCAGCTTAAAAATTAGTTATATCAATGTCTATCCTTATAACCTATTTCGTATTGATATAAAAAAAGCCACAACCCATACAGGTCATGGCTTTGTTTCTTATATAACTTTATTTATAACTACAAGAAAGCGCCATAAATAACAGAAGTAATAGATGCTAACCCACAAATAAAGGTGAAAACTTGTGCAGGTTTTGACGTGCTAAATTTCTTCATCGCAGGAACAATATTCATCGACACAACAGGCAGAATAAACAGAATAGCGGCAATCATTGGCGCCCCCATCGTTTCAATCATGCCTAAAATACTTGGGTTACGAATAGTCACAATCCACGTTGTAATCACAATAAACAGCATGGATGCCATTTCAATTTTCTTTACAGAAAAAGAAGAACGAGACTTAATTAACCCAACTAAACCTTCGTGAGCCCCTAAGAAGTGGCCAAAGTAACTCGATACAATCGCAGCAAAGGCAACAATCGGCCCTAAATAAGACAAGATTGGCGATGGATTGATATTTGCGATATGTGATAACACACTGATATTTTGTTCTTTAGCAACAGCAAGTTCAGCTGGGCTTAATGATAGCACCACAGAGAAAACAAAAAACATCACAAAGCCAGTCAGCATTAATGCGGCCCCGCCAGTGATCATATCTGTTTTCACAATAGCATTATTGCCGAATTGTTGGCGCTGGTCTTTGGTGAATTGGCTGATGATTGGGCTATGGTTAAATGAAAATACGATAAGGGGGATCGCCATCCAAACAACCACTGGCATTGAACTCCAGTCTGGTGCCACCTCTAGCATTGACATATTCCATTCAGGAATTAAATACAATGATAAAGCTAATAAAATGAAGACCAAAGGGTAAACCATTAGAGACGTGAGCTTTAACATCAGGTCACGACCAAATACCACCCCAGCAGTCATTGCAGCAATCAGCACGCCAGACAATAACCATCGTGGTAGTGGATCTATACCTAGTTGATTGACAAGAAACGAATCAACCGTATTTGTAATACCCACACCGTAAATCAATACGATAGGGTAAATAGCAAAAAAATAGGCAAAGGTAATAATATTTGCGCCTATTTTACCAAAATGCTCTTCGACCGTGTCGGTAATATCCGCATTTGGATTTTTTGAAGATAAAACAAAGCGAGCTAACCCTTTATGGGCCAGCCAAATCATTGGAGTGGCAATTATTGCCAATACGACTAATGGCCAAAACCCCCCGGCACCGGCTTTAATTGGCAGGAATAGAACACCTGCGCCAACAGCGGTTCCAAATAAAGAAAGTACCCAAGTAAAATCCTTATAGGTCCACTTACTGGCAGGTTTATCTACTGCGACTACTGCTTTTTCAATTGTGCTCATCTTGTGTTCTTCATCATTAACGTTATTAAAATAAGATGTGCAGATTTTGCATTAAATGAGCAGTAGTACCTAATTTAATTACGCTATTTTTTTCAACTTTTTGGTGTAGATCTCGTTAATAACGTAAAAAAACAAATGCCACGTAATTATTCTGTAAATAAATAATTTCGCAATTAATTAAAAGAGTAAATTTTAGATATAAAGTATTTAATTTTTAATTCGAGAAAGGGCTGAATGATTCATTCAGCCCTTTTTTTATCTGAGAAACTGAAGTTTTACAGATAGACAGGCACTAATATTTCTGTCGCAATCACGACCACAACCAATCCAACTAATACTGGAATGGACGTTCTTTTCACCACTTCGAACGGAGAGATTTTAGCCATACCAGACACGGCCACGACAACCCCTGATACAGGCGATAAAGTCCGACCTAAGTTAGAGGCTTGCAGCATTGGGATCACTAAGTAAGCCGGATTGACCCCCATTTGTTTTGCTAAGTGAGGAATTAGCTCAACGAATGCATAGAATGGTGCATTACCCGACCCCGTTGTCATCGCGGCTAACATCGTGATCACCACCAGTGCGATCATCATCACTATAGCGCCTGAACCGAATGATTGAGCAAGGTCAATTAGCCCTTTAATAAAGCCAATGGTGCTTAAACCTTGTGCAAACACCCCTGCTGCCACTAATAACATCACGACCGTTGCAAATGCTTCTGCCATGCCTTTATAACAAACTTCTAAGCCACTATAGACGTGTTTAGCGCTGAAACTGCGAATAAATTCAATGACTGCTGCCAAAATAATACAGCCAACAATAATAGTAACAATATGCAATTCAGGCGCCCATTTGCCATCAAACACTAAAACACCAATAATCGGTGTGAAAGGTAAAATAGCGTAGAAAGCAGGTGCATGAGTTTTAATTTCATTAACATCTAACATTTCAGTTGTGACATTTTCTTTTCTGTCGAGATAACGCTGCCAGAAAAAGTGGGCGATTGACATGGCCACAATTGCCGCGATAGAAATCGGTAAAGTTGTTTTAAATGCAAAGTCGATTAATGGCATTTCGGCTGCTTTTGCCGCTAAGATAACATCACCAGACGTTGGCGCTAAAATAATTGCCGCTGGTGACGCACAGATTGCCGCAGCTGCACCACGACTGATCCCGACATTCACCATGACAGGGAATAGCGTCGCCATCAGTAATACCCCAAGGCCAGTTGCAGAGGAAACGGCTAGCGACATCAAACATGCCACAATATAAGCAGCAACCATCAACAAATAAGGTGAATTGATCATTTTTAATGGTTTAGATGCGATTTTCACTACGACATCATTCGCCCCAATATGAGTCATATAAGATGCAAACCCACATAGCACCATGATCATCATCCCAAGGTCGCCACCACGGCTCATTAATAGGAATTTTATGTATTCCAAAATATCTGTTACACGCCACCCCGTCGTCGGAACAGAACCTGGTAAAATACTTTTTCCCATAATAGCGGTAATGATCAGAAGTAAAATACCCCCGGTCATTAACACTCCCGTTGCGGAATATCCTTTTATGATATAACGCCCAACTCCAATGGCGACAATAACGCCGATTAAGAGCTCAATCATTTATTTCTCCTGCCTGTCTTATTTTGTAATTATAAAAAAATTACTCTGCCTAATTATTAAGCAAAATTCACTGACAATGATCATGTCAGCAGATGATTTTTAATATAGAAATGCGTTAAAACACAAGAGAAATAAATAAAAAATCTATTTTAGCTACCCATTTACAGCTGATAGCCCCAAATATTAATAAAGAATAGGAAAATCAGCTTTGTTTAGCTATGCAATGTTTTTCACATTAAAGAGGAAAATTGATTAACTAAATAACTCATAAATCATATCACCAAAAAAACCGCGATATTGCAGATAACGAATTTGCTTACTTTTTTCTTTAAAATCTTTAGGAATACTATCCCCAAACTTCTTACTGCGCACCCATGCAGCCTTTTCAAACCAATCTACATCTAAAGTAGCAAAATGCTTTTCCACAATCGTTTCAGGAAAACCTTTCTGCCGCATTTCTTGTTTTATCCGCAATGGGCCGTATCCCTTGCGCAGATAACCTTGCATTAATAGCCCTGCAACACGGTCATCATCAAGAAAATGTTGCTCACTTAACCGCTCAAGCACCAATTCAATTAAAGGCTCGTCAATAATGCCTTCATTTTTTTCATACATACGCCGTTTCATACGGGCAAATAGCTCAGCTTTACCGTAATCACGGCGGGAAAGCATAAATAAGGCATATTGGTAAAGCTCGGATTCATTCATGGCGTTAAACTTTCATCATTAAATTGGGCGCATTGCGCGCCCAGTCTAACATAAACCTTTGTACTCTACGTTGCATGTAGGCGACAAACGAAGACAAACCGATGAGCATACATAAGTATGTGATTCGGCTGGCTAAGTGCAGTCAACACCCATGCAGCTTGAAGTATGACGAGTTAGTGAACTTGAGTACCACTTAGCAGTTTATATATCGTATCCGGAGTATAGCTGCCGTCTTGGAAATAAATTGTCCAGTCCGTAATATCATCACGTGTTAATGGATAAACTTCCCCTTCTTGCATATTTTGCACATAAAAAGGATGGTTTATTAAGCGCCCTTCAAATTGGTCACCATGCCAAGAAACAGGTTCAAACCACATATGTTCATGACCATCGAAATCTTCTTCCGCATCATGGTAGCCAATACCGCATTTCACTAAAAAGCGCCATTCAGAATCTTCAGCTTCCTCGTTTTTACCAAGGAATTTGGCAAAAAAGCCTTTCTTCTGAGCGACCTGTTTTGGTCCATAGTTATCTAACATATGGGTGAAATATTCCCAACGCAATTTAGCTTTACGCGACATATCTGCCGTTTCTTCATCGGTGCGCATAAACATCATGGCGTTTTGATCTTCAAAACCTTCAAAGAAACTTTCTAATACTGGGTTTTCTTGTGTCACACGGAACAGCATAGCGGATGGGTGTTGATGAGATTCATCTCTATCATGCCAATCCCCCATAAAACGCTCTGATGATGTATCTCCAAACTCGAAGTTCATCTCTTCTAGTGGTTTTAAGTCATCAATTGGGGTTGATTTCCCTACATGCAGCAGCCCTTCTTCAAACGGTACTGCAACTAAATACTCATAGCCCGTTTGGGTTTGTCCAATAAAAATGGGCTCATTAAACACGATTTTCCCGTGAGTAATGCTGTTATTCACGAAGCTCCAAAACAGTTCGGGAATACCATAATAAGAAGCAATCGGGTGCGGTATAATAATTTCCGCTTCCGACAAACCACAACGTGCCAAACCGTGCGTGTGGAACCAATACATAGTCGGAGCACGCTCTTCTTCCGGCTTGTCTTCGTTATCTTCTTGGTCATAAATAGCATGAACAACATACAAAGAATCAATGCTTGGCATCAAATCATCAATGAGTTGGAAATTAAGCCACTCACGAGTAAACACTTTCCCTGCGGCAGAAATATCCAAGCCCAGTAATAGATCGGGCACCAAGATTTGAATAACCTTTAGCTGCTGCAGATAATTGACTAATGGTTGCCCTTGAAATAAGCACTCAACAATTACCGCTTGAGGGGCTGCACTTGCTTCTGCATACAACTCAGGGCTGATTGGGTCAGTGGCAAAATAAGGGTTGATGGTATATTCAGGGTCGCTATCCACTAAAGCGATATAAAAACGTAATTCTTCTTCATCTTTTTTACAGCTAAAGAAAAAACCGCCATCCTCTGGAATGTAATCTATCTCACCCTCGGTGAAATAAGTTTGTTCTTCTAAACGCTGCTCAAGTAATAAAGACGTCAGCTCAGAACCAGGAATAGCAACCATCATTGATGCTTCTTTCTCGCCCTCACCTGCTGCGGTATCAAGGTAGTGTTGTTTATTATTCATTTTCAGACCTATTAATAAGTGACTGTGGCGAGGATATCAGCTTATATTCATTAAGAATATTGTGATTATTCTTAACAAACTGAGATTGTGATTTGATCCTTCGTATTGCAACTAAGTTAACAAATAATCATTATTCGACAATCAGTTATTCTACTTTTCATACGGTATTGACTGAGGCACAATAATGCTCTTTCTTTAATTTGCTTTATATTGATGAAGCAAAAAGTTCTATTTCAATAAAGGTAATTCAAATATGGCTGATTTAACCAAAGCACAAAAAGAATATGTCGATGATCTCGCAATGCAACGCGTTTTCGATATGAATAGCGATGAAGTGTTGGTCAACGCCTTAGAAGAAAAAATTCACCAAATGGAAGACCATTTGAAAGCCTATTTTCATGAGCGTGTTAAGTTTCATCAGCAAACTAAAAAATAGCCTTTTGCCTGCTCCGTGCCGGTATTGTTTATTATATCGGCACCTGCCCTATCCCTTTCATACAACCATTTTAAATGAATAATAAACGCGCATTTATTTAGCTCAATTTACCAACAAAAAAGCATTAAGCGCCATCTAAAAATGAATTTCTAATGATAGAATTCTAATCATCACTGTACGACTAATAACAATTTATCTATTACACTCCTTTATTGTCCAAATATTGAGCCAATTTTATGAAACGCATTCAATTCAGTACTGCACTGATCCTTTCTTCTATTATGAGCATGTCTGTGAGCTTTGCCGATAGTGATCGTCCGTTATTTTCGGTCTCCGTGAGTGAGTCTGGAGTACCACAAAATAATAGCGAAGGCGGCATTACTCGTTCTTCTACCACAGAGTCACGAGTACTGCCGATTTGGGGCGATGAGGCCCGCGCTCGAGGGTATGATTTACCGGAACCTTTTGGGATCGGCTATGGATATATGAACCTACGTCAAGATATAAAAGTTGATAAAATAGCCTTTAAATCAGAAAAGGGCGTAAATATTCCTTTTGTTAAATTCGATTTAAATGATGATTTAATGATTAAAACAGGACATACACGCAGTAAGAATGAATCACATATGCTAAAACTCGATACTTGGGTCTTTCCATTTATGAACGTATATGGCGTTTATGGAAAAACCAAAGGTACATCAACCACAAATCTTGATAGCGTAAAAGCTCGAGTCAAAATTTTTGGCAAAGAGAATATAATTGATATCGGTAAAAATCTGCCTTTTGAATTAGATTATAAAGGAAAAACGTATGGTGGTGGTGTTACCTTCGCTGGTGGGTATAACCAATTCTTTAGTACATTAGATTTTAACTATACCAGAACAAGCCTTGATATCTTAGACGGTGACATTACTGCTTTTGTTGTAACTCCTCGAGTTGGTTATGAATTTATCTTTGAACCTTTGATCCCTGGTCAAGGTAATACAAAACTACAAATTTGGACTGGTGCCATGTATCAAGATATTACCCAACGATTCAAAGGTGATATTAGTAAACTAGATTTACCGCCTGAATTGAGTGGGTTAATGGCATTAGCACCAGACGATGCAAAATTCGATGTTAAACAGCATCTTGCCCATAAATGGAATAATACTGTCGGTGCTCGGGTTGAACTCACTCGAAACTTTAATGTGTTAACCGAAATCGGTTTTAATAACCGGAATAGTTTTTATATTTCTGGGGAATTCCGTTTTTAATGTGGCATTCGGCAATTATTCAAAGGCTGGTCTTGCTCAGCCTTTTTATTATTTTTCCTGCTAAAGCTGATTTTCTTCCTGACCGCCAGCAAATCGATGGCTGGCTAAACGATCTCGGTGGGGAAAATAGCTTTGATGAAAGTAAAACTGTAGATTGGGGCATATTACCAGGGCCATTTTATACCCCCGAAATGGGCATTGGTATTGGCACCGCACTGGTTGGTTTATATCGAATAGATAAAGAAGATAAACAAACCCAGCCATCTTCTATTGGCTTAAGCGGTTTTGCGTCGTCGACCGGCGCATTTGGCTTAAATTTTACCAATTATAATTTTATTGATAACGACCAGTGGCGGTTATTTGTTTCCGGCACCATTAACAATATTCCCACTTATTATTGGGGTAAGGGATATTCTGCAGGGAAAAATGATCACAATAAAGAAAAGTACCATTCTCAAGAGTTCCAAATAACTCCAAGAGCCTTATACCAACTGACTGATTCTACTTATGTAGGGCTCGGTTGGAACTTCTCATCAATCAATGCCAGCGATCCTGATGATGGTGCGAAACAGTATTTCTCCAAGTCAATTGGGGGCCGTTCGGTGTTAAATTCAGGCATCAGTGCATATTACAGCTATGACACACGAGATTTTCTACCCAATGCCTATCATGGGCAAACTTTTGAGGCTGTTTATACTTATTTTACACCTAACCTTGGTAGCGATACACGCTTCCAAACCACCCAATTACAATATGCCTATTACCATACCTTAGCCGAAGAGACTGTTATTGCATTCGACAATTATGCAAGGTTTTCAAGCGGAAATGTACCGTGGAACCAGCTATCATTACTCGGTAATGGCAACCGTATGCGCGGGTATTACGAAGGCCGTTATCGTGATAACAATATATTCACCAGCCAAATAGAACTCCGCCATAAACTCGATTGGCGCCATGGCGTTGTTGGTTGGTTAGGCACAGGAACCATGAGCGATACTGCGTCCGAATTAGGTCAAGGGCATTGGTTGCCCACCGTAGGTGTTGGCTACCGTTTTGAATTTAAACCAAGAATGAATGTTCGCTTGGATTTAGGTGTCGGCCGCAACAGTACCGGGGTGTATTTTCAGGTTGGGGAGGCATTTTAATGTTCAAATGGGTTCTGGCAATGGGGATTGCGCTTTTATTAGCCGCCTGCCAAAGTCATGACAAACTGGAATTGCCTGCCATTGAGCCTGTAATTACCCCCTATACTTTTGAAGCGGCCTCACAAGCTTGGCCTGTGGTTGCTTCCTTAGCTCCTCCACAAGGTTTGCGCGCTTGCTGCGCTTTTGGCTACAACTTGCAAGCTGAACTGTGGGGATTACCTGTCCCGTTTTACACTATCGATAATATCGTTGAAGCAGATAGCCTCGGTGAACATCATTATAATGACAGCTTTTTAGGTGCCTCTGCTGCATTAATGGGGCTCAGTAATGAAAAAATAGGCTTACTCTATACAGATAAAAGCGGGTTTATTGATATTTCCCATGTCAGAGATACTGCAGATTATACTTTTTACTTATTTAGCCAAATTTACCCACGCCTTGGTCAACAATGGTCGCTGTCACTTAGTGAAGAGTTAGCGGATAGACAAATTCATTTCAGTGCATTTGAACCACCACAATCTGCCAAACAACGTTATACCCTAAGCGCCTACTTAGCCGCAAAATTGGCTTTCCAGCTCGCGGTATGGCATGAAATTGCCCAGTGGTATGGTTATCAATCTGTACCAGGATTTTCCGAAGGGATTTCCGCATTTTCCCCTGAAGACCTGTACTCAAATTTACTGGGTTCCCGCCTCGCTTTAACTTTGATACTACAAGGCCGAGCAGACTCTTTAGCCACTTATTCTCAATCAATGGAAAATATTCTTCCACTGGCACTTCACCAGCTCGGTAGCAAAGATAGAAAAACCACGCGAAAAATATTTGATAGCGTTGATGGTTTATGGTGGAACAGTTACCGTAGAGTTCCGGAGAAATTTCTTGTTTTAACAAGAGATTACCAAACAAGTGACCAACGTTACCCTCTGATGCCTCCACAAATTATGCCGTCTGAAGGCTTATTTTTAACGTTGCCTGATCGCTATCTCAAATATGATTTGTCATTGCTCGCACAACTGCGTTTGCTCCCTACTGATGATATGAAACTGCTCCCCAAACCAACTTCTTATTGGACGGTGTCAGATTTTCAACAGCTAGCGGACGATGCGAAACAACAAGATTTACTGCAACAAATTTTAAAACCTTAAAAGACCTATTTATGATATCCATATTAATCACTCAATAAATCTTTGCCCTGACATTACCGTACTTAAAATTTAAGCTAAATATCACTTTTTACTCATTTACAGATAATAATTTTATTTCACTTTTGTCACCTCGATAGGCTTTAATAAAACGATGGAGATCTCATTTTGGTTAAAAAACAGCCTATCAACTGCTTATTTTTCAGACAAAATAACCCTATAATAACTACATGAACTGTATGCTTTTTACTCAAATTTAACTTAAGCGAAGCTCAGTCACCACAAAAATGAACAGTTTAATTTATTATTCTTCATATGAAAATATACCAATAGAAACTTTACACCATTTAAAATCAGTTCATTCATAATAATATAAAAAAGTCTACAAAATAATACAGAAATTTCCCTAATGTCACCCGGATAAATGTAGCTCGTAAAAAATTAATCTGCTAATATTCGCTCGAATTTTGTTCAGAGATACTTAGGAGAAGCAAATGCCCTCTCGAACGATGAGGACAAACGCCGTCTTCGCTTTCTTATTTTTACTTTTATTTTCGAGCCTGAGTATGGGCTCCACCAGTACCAGCACAATGCTCAATAAAGAGTATACTAATAAAACTGTGCAACAGAATGTAAGTCAGGCTAAAACCTCACTCCCTGATTTACGTAAATACCCTTCTGGTACACCTCGAAAGAAAGCATTTTTGAAAACGGTTGTCCCTGTTATAGAAAAAGTGAATAAGCAGATCATGGCTGAACGTACTTGGTTGTTATCAGTACGAGCTAACAAGAAATGGAGCGCCCAAGAATTGCGCCGTCTTGAGCAAATCTGTAATAGTTATGGTATGAAGTGTAGTAACCCAAAACGTTTAAATTGGGACAAACTATTGAGTCGTGTCGACATCATGCCAACGCACTTAGTTGCAACACAAGCAGCAACAGAGTCTGGCTGGGGTACTTCACAACTTGCTCTGCAAAACGGTAATTTATTTGGTATGCGCTGCGGTAGCGGCTGCCAAACTAAGAAAGGTAAAGTCAAAGGCTATTCTTCCTATACTTCTGTAGAAGATACTGTGACTGCTTATATGAAGAACATGAATACCCATAATGCTTATGAGTCACTGCGTACTTCACGAGCAAAGCAACGCCTATCAAAAGATGAGCTAGATACTAAAAAGCTAATCAATGATATGAAAGGGTACTCAGAGTTAGGTTCAACCTATAACCGCTATTTACAAGAGATGTACGCGAGTAATGAAGAATTGATTACACAAGCTCAACAAAGAGCAGCCACTCGCATTTAATTTTGTATCACCAGGTACAAGACATAAAAAAAATCCACTTCGTTAAGTGGATTTTTTTATTGTTTTTTAGATTGACTCTATTGCTCTAAATAGTTCGAATGGTGGCGAGGTGGCAAGAGAGGCTCCCTACAGCCAATTAAATGCATTACTTGTTTTTTTGATGGTTTTTATTCGTTATTTTAGATTGACTCTATTGCTCTAAATAGTTCGAATGGTGGCGAGGCGGCAAGAGAGGGCCCCTACTACCAATCAAATGCATTACTTGTTTTTTGATGATTTTTATTCATTATTTTAGATTGGCGCTATTGCTCTAAATAGTTCGAGTGGTGGCGAGGCGGCAAGAGAGGCTATCCCTAGGAGCATACATAAGTATGTGACTAGGGTAGCTGAACGTAGCCAACAAAGTCACCGCTCGAAATATGACGAGCAATATTCTGATTGCATAGAAAAAGAGATCAAATATCATATACCCTCACCTTCTAACAAAATAATTAACATCTTTGAGTCTAATATGAATTTCTTCTCTTTTGAGTTTCTTGGCTCTTTCTTAATTTTTTTTCTTATTTATTGGGGTTGTCAGCCCAGTGCAAAACTACAGAATGGCTTATTAATCACTGCTAGCTATTTTTTTGTTTATTCATTTAGCCCTGACTTTGCTTATATTTTATTTAGCTACACACTGATCATTTATTTGCTTACCAATGTGGCAACTAATTGGCTCTCTAGTCGATGGATATACGGTATTCTTACCGCCGTCATTATTGTTTTCTTTACCACCTTTAAATATTACTCATTCTTTCAAGAGACTATCCAACAAACACTCGACAAATTTGGCTTTAGTGTTGGTCTTCCTATATTGGAGATACTCGCACCTCTTGGCCTCTCATTTTATGTATTCCACTCGGTAAGCTATACGGTATCGGTTTGTCGCAAAGAAATTCCCAAAGCCGATTTCTTTGACGTGACACTATATCTTGCATTTTTTCCCAGCATCGTCGCGGGGCCAATCAACCGTGCGAAGAACTTTCTTCCTCAAATACAAGCTGAAAGCCGTGAGGTTTTAGATCCTCGAAAAGCCATATTGCTTATCTCATTAGCACTGGTGAAATTGTTTTTATTTAGCTCTTACTTATCTGAAAATTTTGTAAACCCTGTCTTTGATGCCCCTGTGGGTTACAGTGCGGGAGAGATTCTAATAGCAACCTATGCGTATGCTTGGAATATTTACTTTAACTTCTCTGGTTATACCAATCTGGTGACAGGCATCGCGTTATTATTAGGGTTTAGAGTTCCTGTTAACTTTAATGCGCCTTATTTAGCTGCAAATTTAAAAGAGTTTTGGGCTCGCTGGCATATCAGCTTATCAACCTTTATTCGCGACTACATTTATATTCCCCTTGGCGGTAACCGCAAAGGTTTTAGTCGTATGAACACTAATGTATTCCTTGCTATGGTCATTTCAGGGTTATGGCACGGTGCTGCAATGACATTTGTGGTATGGGGGGCCATTCATGGATTAGGGATTGTATTGCTCAATCTTAAGAATTTATGCATGGAAAAATTAGGATGGACCCAAGTGATCCCTAATAAAACATTATCAGTTTGGGTGTCGCGTATTATTACTTTCCATTTCGTCTGTTTTGCTTGGATCTTCTTTCGCAGCGCCTCATTTGATGATGCCCTGTTAATGGTCAATCAAATCATTGCCCCTGGTTTTATCGCTTCTATTAATGCAAGCTTGGGGCTATTAGTCGCATTTTGGCTACTACTGATTACCTACCCTTATTTTGTACAAGCCTACCATTATGTAGCGAAAAAATACCAAACTATTCCTTGGTATTATTACCCTATTCCGCTCGCGATTATTCTAACCATTATGTTTATGCTTTCTCCTTCAGGTATGCCGGGGTTTATTTATGCTAACTTCTGAGTTTAAAAATACCCTCATCAAGGTTGGGCAGATTTTATTTATTGTCCTCGTTGCCGGCCTATTATTAATTTGGTTGAATCAAAGCTCACTAGAACGATTTTGGCAGCAGAAATATCACCAAGATACCCCATGGGCAAAAATGGCGGGGAATCCTATCTGGGATTATGGAGCTTATTTACATGATGGTGCACTTGAAGCGGGAAGCCTATTTACTTACTACGCATCAGGGCAAAAAGCGCAAGAAGACAAGCAAGCGGCAGAAATCGCATTGGCCAATAAAGACAAAACACTCAGTTTTCCCACCGAGTTTCAAGTTGGCCTTCATTTTGTGAATGGCTATATTTATCCAGCTGAAAGCTTATCGATTACCTTCCCTGAACGCCTGAAACGACCACAAGCTAGGGAGAAAAACCCCAAAATTAACTTTGGTGGTTTTACTATCAAAAAAGATCAGCCTATCGTGCCAAAACATGTAGCCAATATTGAAAAAGGCCAACAAGTCCTGTTTGCGGGGGACTCCATGATGCAAGGTGTTGCTCCACATGTTAAAAACATGCTCTTGAAAAAATATAATATTGATAGCATTAATCTAAGCAAACAAAGTACAGGATTAGCATATCCACGCTTTTTCAATTGGCCACAAACCATTGCCAAGGCATTGAATGATAACCCGAACATTAAGGTTCTCGTCGTTTTTTTAGGACCTAATGACCCTTGGGATATGCCACCACAAACGGGTTATAAATACGTCAAATTTAAAAGTGAAGATTGGGAAAAAGTGTACCGTGAACGGATTAGTGATATAATATCGACCGCTCGCCAGCACAATGTTGATGTTATTTGGGTTGGCCCCCCTAATATGCGTAAAAATACGCTCTCCGATGGTATGAAATTCTTGAGTAGCCTCTACCAATCTGAAGTTGAGGATAACGGCGAAATTTACTTTTCTGTCAATGATGTCTTTAAATATAAAGGCGATACCTATTCTGACTATATCGGTGATGCAAGCAGTACAATTAAATTGCGAAGTGGTGACGGGATCCATTTCAGCGGAAAAGGCCAACAATTGATTGCTGAAAAAGTATTCTCACTCATTCATTTCGAAGAAGAGGAAGAAAAGGAACCTCATGAAACTGAACAAACTGTGTCAAGCTAAGTCCAAAATATTGGCGGGTAGCGTGATTGCGCTTTTATCGCTGGGCTTATTGTCTTGCCAGAACACATCAGACAAAACACGTACGACTAGCCTACCCAAAGGCCAGTCTGCGGTTGCACAAGGGCAGTTGATCAATAACGCAGAGCCTAATTTGCCACTGCTGGCGAAAAAGCTACGCCAAGGCAGCCAACAAGTGCACATCGTCCAAATTGGTGATTCACACACCGCTGCTGACTTTTTCAGTGGCAATTTGAGAACCTTGTTCCAGCAACGCTATGGGGATGCGGGCCCAGGCTTCATTCCACCTATTTCAGTACCGGGACAACGTACAGCAACCATTAACCGTATGAGTGAAAAGAAAGAGTGGTCTCTGGCTTCAAGCCGTAAAGATGAGCGCTTTGACTACCCACTTGGTGGGCTAATTGCCGAACCACAAGCTGCCAACAGCAAAGTGGTGCTTAAGCCTTTACAGCCGGCGCTAGGGGCTTACCAGCTACAAACTCTCTATCAAAGCGCAGGAGATTCACAAATGCGTGTCGCTCCAGCTGTTTCCCCCAGCGTTGCATTACCCGCCACGGGGAACCAGTGGGTCTTTTCATCCCCTGTAAATACCCAACTTCCTGCTCAGGTTACTGTTAATAAAGGTAATGGGTTAAAAATCGGTGGGTGGTTAGTGCGTTCGCAAAAACCAGGGGTGATGCTTTCAGCGCTTGGGCTCAATGGTGCAACATTGAGTATGGCTGATAAATGGCAGCCACAGTGGAGCGAAACTTTAGCTCAAATGTCGCCTGATATGGTGATTCTAGCTTATGGAACCAATGAAGCGTTTAATGATACGTTAGATTTAGCCGCTTATGAGCAAAATTTACGTGCCAAAATCCGCTTAATTCGCCAACAAATGCCCAACAGCGTTATTTTACTTATCGGCCCGAATGATTCACTTAAATTTAATAATGCAGCGAGTTGCCAAGCACAAATGCCAGTAAATTTAACGAGTGTGATTCAAATTCAAAAGACGGTTGCTGCTCAGGAAAATACGTTATTTTGGGACTGGCAAGCCTTTATGGGTGGCCCTTGTTCAATTCGCACATGGGCAGCGCAAGATTTAGCCCGCCCAGATAATGTTCACCTTTCTGTTGAAGGGTACAAAAAGAGTGCTCAAGGTTTATATAGTCAGTTAAGCCAAATATTGAATTAATGACTGACTCAATGCACGATAAGGCAGAGGTATTTTCAACGTACCCTGCCTTTTTATTGACTACTATTTTTAATATTTATCGCCTAATAGTGGCTATTTCACTTTAGCTTTTTTCTTACTTATCTTTTTGTCACTCTAAAAATCCAATTCCAATTTTAAAGCTAAAATAATTATTTCAAATAAAAACAACAAATTAAAAACGTCACTCTCGGAATACTACTGACTAATTTCGAATTTATTTTTCCTTCTAAAAAACATAAAAAATCGTGACCATTAATTAAATCAATATACACTGCATAAAATTAGTATCCCTGCGTCCCTTCTAGTAAACCACATCGCATACGCTGAGGTTTATAAAGCAAGGAGGTAATGACAAACCGCTTTTCATCTTATGCAAGCTCAGGGTTTGTTGTTAAAAAATGGAAACCGTGAACAATTCTTTGACACAACCAGAATAATTTTACGGTAGTAATCGTAGGTAATATTTATTTAGGTTCAAAAATGTCGACTAATTTCTGTGTAAAATCGTTTCATACCTATATTGAAACCCTATCAAATAAAATAAAAAATAGCTTTTATCTAACTCACTCCCTACTCTTTAAACTGAGCTCGGGTGAAATTGACATGCGAATAGAAGAAGGCCCATGGCAAAAACTGACAGCCTCAGATATTTGTTTTCTTCCTAAAGGAGTATCAATTGAGATAATTAATCGTGATAGTCAAAATCTGCTAGCTGTAGATGTACTTCCAATGACCACAGATATGTTAAAATCCTTTTATCAACAACAATCTGCATTATTTATTAATAAGAAAAAAACTTCATCAGTTAGTCAAATCTGTTGTACTAACTTACAAGAAAACCCAATTATTGAAAATGTATTTAACTCTGCCATTAAAGAAGTTAACTCACCTACCAACCATAATATTATTCATATTCATTTAAATTTTATTCTGTCATTTTTTTTACTGGTGAATGAATTTACCCCTACATTATATGCATCAATAAATATTTCGATAAAAGATAAAGTATATGACTTAATTTTTCATAGTGCGGGTAAGCAATGCCATACTCTAGATACTATCGCGAAAAAACTTCATATGAGTTCTTCAACACTTAAACGACGACTGGCCAGTGAATATACCAGTTTTTCCAAAATTAGCTTAATGTCGCGAATGAATAAAGCGATGATATTATCGAAAACAGAAAATATGCCTATGTCACGTATTGCTCAAGAAGTTGGCTATGATGATATTCCTTATTTTTTACTGGCATTTAAAAATTTTCACGCACAATCCGCAGCAACATTTTCGCTCTTCAAATAGTTTATAATTTAAAATGTTAAGCCTCATCATTTATTATGATGAGGCTTAACGATATTGTCTAAAATCTCTTCACTAGAAATTGTGATTATCAATATCTATTTGAGATATCGTATTATCAACTACTGGAATATCTGTTAGCATCACCACGTTACTTTCTACTGGTGTCGATGCAGGGATTATTGATGCATCTGGCAGGGTTGAATCTATCGTAATTTTGCCTGTAATTTTCTTATCACTAAAATTACCCGCAACATCTTTCACTTCAAGAGTATATTGATAGGAACCATCAGTCAGTGGGTTAGTGACCGGAATTGTCCATTGACCCTTTTTATCGGCATTTACATGATAAGTCTTCTCATCGATAGTGAGCTCAACGAAAGCACCAGCTTCGGTCATTCCACTGAATTTTGGCTTGTTATCGTTGGTAAGATTATCACCTTTTGTACCGG
>NZ_JAMPLV010000021.1:0-105782 GCF_028477785.1 Providencia sp. PROV269
ATCGAAGCCTCGTGATGAAAATCGCGAGGCTTTTTTGTATTGATAACATACTGAATTTTATCGATAATGCCTATTTTAGGTTAACCGATATTAATATCAAAAATACGTTTTAAAGCTTTTTTACCATTGGAAGTAAAAGTAATTTCTCTATAGCCTTTTGCTTTATCTATCCATCTATTTTTTTCAAAGAATTGTAGTAGCAAGGCTCCTGCAAGTCCTCCTAGGTGCATACGCCTTTCACTCCAATCCAAGCAAGCGCATGCTATTTTTCGTTTTGTATGAGGAATAATATCTATCCCAAATTTTTTAAATTGCGCCATACCAATATCTGATAACTTGTTTTCTTTAGCGGTAAACCAACCATTTTTATCCATAAATTCGTAGATCTGAACAGCAACTTCCCCTGCTAAGTGATCATAGCAAGTACGTGCTTTTCGCAGATGAATAGGTGTTGCTATTGTTGGGGTATACTCTAATTTAATGGATACCCCCATTAATGTTTCTAATAATTCGGCAATATCTGAGCCTGCAAGTCGGTAATACCGGTGCCTTCCTTGAGATAGACAGCTAATTAAGTGGCTATTTAATAGCTTAGTGAGGTGTGCGCTCGTTGTTGATGGTGCTATATCTGCAACTGCACTTAATTCTGTTGCTGTCCATGCCCTACCATCCATTAATGCACACAAAATGCTGACTCTTGAAGGGTCAGCAATCGCAAATGCAACTTTTGCGATAGATTTCTCTAATGGTTCTTTTTCTTCAATGAGAATACTATTTTTGCTTGGTATCATATGGTAGGTTTTCCCACTTCTTTGTAACTTCAGTAGTTAATATATTATTGTCTGTTATTAATATTAGCCTGTTATTATGGTCGCTATATTGGACTAAGATATTAATTTGGTGGCGTGCAAGCAGAGAAACAATTTCTCCAAGTTCGCCTGGGCGTTCTTGTTTTAATTTACGGATCACAGGTTTTGAAATACTTTCAATCTTCAGCCCTACTGTAGCCAGAGCATTGCTTGCTTTTTCTGGCTGGGTGACGAGAAAGTGAGCATGGCTTTTTCCTTCGATAGAAAAAACACCACCACCTTCAAGGCCAATACCATGTTTCCCTAATGTTGTCGCCAATAGTGCTAAAGCACCCACTTGGTTTTCAATAATCACATGAATATCATACATTAAAATTATCCTCTTTATTGAATGAGTAATCCTTTAGGGTATTAGCAATTCGAATTCTATAATGAGAAAAAATGGTTTGTTGTCCTTCAACTTGTGCTTCAATATGCATGAAATGTTTTTTCCAATTTTTTACGGCTTCTTCTGTTTCCCACCACGAAAGTGAGAGAATTTTTCCTTCAGTGGTTATACTTTGAAAACGTTCAACCGAAATAAACCCTTCTATGCGCATAAGTTCAGATTTTAGTTGACCGGCTAGTTCAAAATAACGATTTTTTTGTTCTGGTACTGGGATGGCTTCGAAAATCACTGCGATCATGAGTCTCTCCTTAATATTGAGAGCTCAACTATAAAGGGTTAATTAAGAGATACTTCGATGGTGAGCGAAATATTGAAAATAGCAGGGGAATTTAAAAGAATGGGAAGTAAGGAGAGGGTTACTTTAAGGACTGATATAAACTATAACCCGCTATTGACCCTGCAACATCATAGGCAAAATCATGCCAACTCCACCCCGTACCAGCAGGCCTGCTGTCATAAAGCTCTTTTGCTGCGCCAAGAGAAACTGAGAATAGAATACCGAATATGGCAGCATCGCGGTGTTGTATATTTTGTTTGTCTGCATAAGCGTTACCCGATGCAGCCATAGCGGCTGAAAATGCAAAATGTTGTGCTTTATCTTTGCCTTGCCAATTGTCATTGGACCAATGAAAACCACTGCATCCTGTGATGGAAAATATAAGTAAGCTAAAAATTAATGGCTTAAACATATTAGGTATCATTATCCAGATGATGAATGTAAAAAGCGTCACTTAAGTGACGCTAAATTGAGATGTATTATAAAATCCGACTAATTAACCGATCCACTCGTATTCGACGTAGACGTCGGATTAATTTTTTCACTTTAACAGGATAGGTTTGAATACTGTCTAATTCACGAAAATGGCTAACAACCTTAGTATGAGTTCGAATACACTCTAGCTCGTGATTGCGTTGCTCTTGCAACTGTTGTTTTGGGTCGTGAATTAATACTGCGTTTTCAAGATCTAACCCCCAAGCGCGTGGGTTTAAGTTGTTACCCGTGATCAATTGCCAGTGATTATCAACCCACATTCCCTTTAGATGATAGGTATTGTCTGCGTCTTTCCAGAGCCTAACTGTTAACTGCTGGCTATCAATAAAGCGTTGCAAGCGACTAACAAAACGGCGCAGATTGATCTCATAAAGGTATGGTAACGCACCAATTATTTTAAAGGGTTCTTCAGGTGGGATGTAGAAGTCATTGGCAGTTTTGTCGCCAATGATAATTTCTACTTGTTTGCCATCACGGAGTAACCGACTAATAACTCTGACTAACACCGCAGGTAAATTAAAATAAGGCGTGCAGATTGTTAGTTTATTATTTGTTGCACCCATTAAATGAGTGATAACACGGTTTAAATCGTTTTTCTTGCCGAGGCCAACAAAGGGAGTGACAGACAACTCATCATTTGATGCGTTTCCTGAAAATTGATAGGACGCTCCCCGTAAGCCCAAACGAAATTGCTTAATTAGGTGCTTAAACTCAGCTGTTTTTGGCCGATTCGGTGTATTTAATAGATGAATGGCATCAGACTGTAGTAATGCGTCATCAATAAATTTTTTCATTGATGCGGTAAGTTGGCTGTTTTTGATAAGGTGATAACGGTCATAACGGTATTTATTATGACGCTGTAAATAGACGTCATTAATACTTGCACCGCTATAGAGCAGAGTATCATCAAATAAAAAGCCTTTTAGGTGCAGAACACCTAGTGCTTCCCGTGTATTTACAGGAATACCGTAGATAGGAATTTCAATTTCAGGGTAATGTTTTGCAACATCGTAATACCAATCGGCGTTTGTGGCATTTGCAGCAGCCCCTATCCGGCCTCGTTGAGCACGGTGCCAGTCTACGAGAATTTTGATATCCAATGATGTATTAGCTTGTTTTGCAGCATATAGAGCATGAAGTACGTCTTTACCTGCATCGTCTTTCTCTAAATACAAAGCCGTTATGTAGATAGTATTTTGAGCCTGAGAGATTTGTTTAAGCAGTTCATCACGAAAATCTTCTGTCTTATATAGCGTTTTTACATCAGCAATTTCTTGAGATAGTTTTGGCAAACTGACCAAATATTGTTGATGTTTTGCTTGTTTTAATTTTGACAACATCACAGTGTGAATTTTCTCTTATTAGTCTAATAGCAACTCGCTTTGCGCACATTTTTAAGCGAATGATCTATGGATGATAGCATATTTAGCCAAACCATTTAGTATAAATTGACGACTTGTTTAATTACTATACAAGTTGAGCCGTATTCTTGGATATTTCTATAAGTGCAGTGTCAGATTAACTACTCCATCTTCAAACTGAACGTCAATTTCAAAGCCGAGTTTTTTCGCTAGGCTAATCATATTACGGTTTTCAGGCATGGTTATTGCCGTCAGTTTTTTAATGCCGTGGCTCCGAGTATAGTTAAGTAACTTTTGCATCAGTTGATAACCGAGCGTTTGCCCCTTCATGTCGGAACGAACCAGTACTGCAAATTCAGCTTCTTGGTTATCAGGATCCGCCATAGCCCGTGTTACACCTATAATTTCAGGAGCTGTATTGGGGTTTCTTACCGCAACAAAAGCCATTTCCCGATCATAATCAATCTGAGTCATATTGGCGAGATCATCATGGGTAAACTCACTAATTTCGCTAAAGTAACGATAATAAAGATCCTCTTTAGTAACTTGTTCTATAAAGGATTTTAGCAAAGGCTCATCTTCAGGGAGGATCGGACGTAGTAAACAGGTAAGGTCTTCTTTTAAATGAATCGTTTCTTCGAGTTCACTAGGGTAAGGGCGAATTGCCAGCCTAGATGTTGTTGCATCATCTGTTGGGCTTAGAGTCATGGAGACATCAAGTAAAGTGAATTCATCCCCTGAGGCAAGTAATGGGTGAATGTCTAACCTTGTAATATTTGGGCAATCAATAATTAAATTTGAAACGCGCACTAATAAAGCTGACAACCCTATGATATTTAAAGGTTCTAAAGCACTTCGAGATTTGATTTTGTAACTTTTGATGGCATTGATAACTTGGTAGCGAGCTAAAGCCATATTTAGCGGGGGAAGAGCGACAGCAGCTTGGCTCTCTTGTTGCCACTCAATACCACCTTCTCCTAACATGATGAGAGGGCCAAAAACAGGGTCTAGCTCAACAGCGATTCTGAGTTCTTGAGCGCCAGCTCGATTGGCCATACTTTGTACCAACAGGCCTTCAATTCGTGCATTAGGGAAATTTGTTGAAACACGTTCCATAATCGCTTTAGCTGCATCTTCTACCTCTTTAGCATTGCGTAAATAGAGCATGACCCCTTGTACTTCTGACTTATGAATAATATCAGGAGAGCGTAATTTCAAGGCGACGGGATAGCCAATTTTTTCTGCAATTTCAATGGCTTCATTACTAGAGTGTGCTATCCATGTGGGTAAGCTATTTAACCCGTAGGCTTTTAAAATAGGTTGAACTTCATGTGTATCCAAGTGTAGCTTATTATTTTCCAGTGCTTGTTGAATATATTCATGAGCTTGTTGAGTATTCGCTGTAATACCAATAGGTAAAGCCGGAGTTTCTTTGAGTTGTTTTTGGTTACGGCGATATTCCACCATATGCATGTATGCTGTGATTGCCCCTTCTGGAGTACGGTAGGTTGGGATCCCTGCTTCACTAAATAGCCTGCGAGATTCTTGAGATGAATATTCTCCACACCAGTTGGTTAAGATGGTTAGCCATTTTCCTCGTGGGTGCTGCTTAATCGTTTTAATAATTTTTTCTGCCATGGCTTTACTTTCCGTTATCGCACTGGGAGTGTGGATAAGCAATAAAGCGTCATGGTCGTGGCTGTCGAGCATTTTGTTCAGTACATTGATGTAGCGCTCAACGGTGGAATCATCCCCCAAGTCAATTGGGTTTTTCGTCGATAAATCAAGAGGTAACAGGGAGCTTAATTCATTTTCTGTTTCAACACTTAACGTTGCAAGTTTGCCACTACGCAAGAGAAGTTCGTCTAATGCCATCGCTGCGGGTGCAGAACCGTTGCTCATAATAGAGAGGCGTTCACCGCGTAATGGTGTCATATAGCTTAATGTTTCAACCGCAGAAAACATTTCGTGAGTATCTTGCACGCGAAGTAGCCCAGCACGTTGGATAGCGGCGTCATAAGCGGCATCTAGGCTCGGTTTATCGCCTAGAAGTTCTTGTGCTTTGCGGGTTCGACCGCTTTTTATTACTAATATAGGTTTATTACGTGAAGCACTGCGAGATGAGGATAAGAAACGTCGCGCATCACTAATACTTTCGAGATACAGCAAAATGGCACTGGTTTTGCTATCACGGGCTAAATAATCGAGTAAATCGTCAATATCAATATCGATGCTATCACCAAGGGCAATAAAATAAGAAAAACCGATGTCTCGGTGCCTTGCCCAATCCAGAACGGTATTTGATACAGCAGCAGATTGTGAGATAAACGCGAGTTTCCCTTTTAAGATTGGAATCGGGGAGAAACTGGCATTCAATCCTTGCCATGGGGCGAGAAAACCGAGGCTATTCGGGCCTAATAGGCGAATTTGATATTGCTGGGCGACTTTTTTTAATTCATTAAACTGAATGGAAGGGGATGATAAAATAATAACCACTTTACAGCCGGCTTCCCCTAATTGCTGTAAACAGGCGATATTACGTGAGTAATGCGTGCAGATAACGGCAAGGTCGGGTTTGAGTGGCAATTTATCTATGGAAGGATAAGCAAGTACGCCAAGGACAGAGTTTCGGTTTGGGTTAACAGGTAAAATAGGGCCTTTAAAGCCGCTGGTAAGTAGGTTTTTCATCATCACCGAACCTGCACGGCCAGGATTTTCAGATGCTCCAACGACAACGATAGACTTTGGCCTGAATAAAGATTCTAACTGACTGACTAAACCCATAGTTGATAACCCTTTGCTTTGCTGAACGAGATAAGCGTTCAATAGGTAAAAAGTGGCTGAGTGATACTTATGAATACTATGCCTTATCTTTGCGATTGCGCTAGTTTATCTGGTGAGTTTAATTAATTTATACAAGCACGTTCACGTTTTATCAGCACGATTATCTAAAAGTTATCATTTAATGGTACTAGGCTCGAAAAGAAAGAGAAAAATAGTACCAATAAATAGTTAGAGATGAGATTCAGTGAGTAGCATCTGTGCGATAGGGTGATGCGGCTTTCCTTCAAGGTATTTTTGACGGAACAAATTGAAATGGCTAAAGAGTTGTTGTGAAGCGTTTAAATCTCCCGCTAATTCTAAAACGGTAGCTGCAACTTCAGCGGTACAATGTTGCTCTTCCCTTGATGGTGTACGTAGTAAGTAATCACTCCTTGCTTTGGTATTAATTGAAAGCATTGGAATATCATTAAGATAAGGGCTTTTCCGAAACATTTTACGTGCTTCTGGCCAGGTCCCATCGAGTAAAATAAATAAAGCGGGTTTATCCGACAAAGTAGGCTCGTTGACTACGACGCGTTCATTTTGAGCGTAGCTTTCTGGGAAAATGAGGTAAGGTTGCCTTGTGGTGTCTTGTAATGCTGCCAGTAGCTGCGCATCAGGCTCTGTCCTTGACCACTGAAAGGCCAAAGTGTTGGGCAAAACATCCGCAATCAATTTTCCCGTATTGCTTGGCTTAAATACTTCACCATCAAACATAATCAAGCAGAATTGACTTTTTGCTTGTGACGATACGGTATCTTGGCACAGGCATTGTGGGATAGGTAACAAGCAATATTGGCAACGTTTTACTCGGCAGCCTCGCGCTTTAAATGGTTTAGTTGATAATGCGAGGCGCTGTTGACGCAAGTGATAAACGGCATTCGAAGTCATGTTGAGTGATATTTTTTAGGTCTAAAATGAAGGCACATATTGTACGCAAAACGATTTCTATGCGATAGAAGTATATTCAATAACTTTTAGATGAGATAATAGTGTGAATCGGTAGCGTAGCCATGCAACATCATGTAATCTTCGCGCCATAGCTTAGTAGGGGATAGTGATGAACGACTCGAATGATTTTAGTGGTAAAAACGGCAAAGTAAAAGTGATGTATGTCCGCAGTGAAGAGCAGGACAATAATAAAGGTAATGACAAACGCCGAGGCGGTGGCCGTGACGATAGGCGTGGTAATGACAAGCGTGGTGGCGATAGACGAGAGGGGGCCCGTCAAGATCGTGGTGGCCGCTCAAATCGCCCTGAAGGAAGTCGTGAAGGGCGTCGCTCCGATAACCGAAATGAGGTATCTCGTGAACGTTCGCCATGGCGCACTGTTTCAAAGCCAGATAGCGAAGAATTAGCGAATGACCACGGCGGAATTGTTGGCAAGAGTCAAATAGATCCTGAACAACTACGTAAGCAGCGCCAGGAAGAAACTCGTATCTATGGTGAGAATGCCTGCCAAGCTATGTTTAAAAACCGCCCTGATGCGATTGTTCGTGCATGGTTCTTACAATCCGTTACGCCGCGTTTTCGAGACGCGTTAAAATGGATGGCGGCAAATCGCAAGGCTTACCACGTGGTAGATGACGAAGAGTTATCGAAAGCATCAGGAACCGAACATCATGGTGGTGTCTGTTTTATCATCAAAAAACGTGGTGGAATGAGTGCGGATGCGTATTTACAACAAGCCGCAGAAAAAGATTGCGTATTGGCACTTGAAGATGTGGGGAATCCACATAATCTAGGTGGAATGATGCGTAGTTGTGCCCACTTTGGCGTAAAAGGCGTTATTTTACAAGATGCTGGCATGTTGGAGTCAGGTGCAGCAATTCGTACCGCAGAAGGTGGGGCTGAGCATATTAAGGCGATTGATGCTGATGGGCTGACTGACACTTTGGATAAATTCCGTAAAGCAGGCTACACCATTGTGACGACTTCCAGCCATAAAGGCAGTCAAGATCTCGCAAAAGCGAAGTTACCCGCCAAAATGGTACTAGTTTTAGGCCAAGAGAGTGATGGTTTAAGTGATAGTACGTGGGATCAAGGCGATATGAGTTTGTATATCGGTGGAACAGGTAAAGTGGAAAGCTTGAATGTCTCTGTTGCAACGGGAATTATGTTGGCCCAGTGGTGGCAACAAAACCAAGTTAAATAATCCTTACGTTTTATAAGAAAAATAAAGCCATACATAAAGGATGCATATCCCAGTTGTATGGCTTTTTTATTTCTGTCATGAAGACAACTTACTGAATCAGTAAGAGTATTTTGCCAATAGCCTCCCATAAAATTATATGGGGTTGGGCTGATTAATGAGCACCACCGCCGTCTTTCGAACCTGCCCCAAATGGTGGCTTAGCGAACCAGACAATGACCATTAGTAGGATGAAAATTCCAGCTGAGAGCCAAAATATCTCATTTGCTGACATAATCAGTCCTTGGTCAGTGATCGTTTTAGCGAGGTATGCCGAACTTTGCTGCTCATTCATACCAATTTTTGCCAGCTCGCTGTACATCTGTTGGGCATTTGGGTTGTATGGGTTAACAAATTCAGTGAGGTTTTCATGATGCATTGACTCTCTTTGGGTCCACATGGTCGTTGTGATTGATGTCCCGATGGCTCCAGCTAAGGTACGAGTGAAGTTAGATAAACTGGATGCAGAGGCCATTTTTTCTGGTGGTAGGCCAGATAATGTAATGGTTGTCAAAGGCATAAAGAAACAAGCGATAGCTAAACCTTGCACAAATTGCGGCCAAGCGGCCTCGGCAAAACTCATTTCAGGTTCGAATGTATAAGCACGCCAATAGTAACAAACTGCATAGATAATAAAGCTGAATGTCACTAAATAACGCATATCAATTCGGTTACCAAAACGCCCTATAATTGGCGTAATCAGTAGCGGTAATAACCCTACAGGAGCAGAGGCTAGCCCTGCCCAGGTCGCAGTATAGCCATAAACCTCTTGTAGCAATTGCGGCAGTAGTACAATCGTCCCGAAATAGAGCATGTAAGCCAAACTTAGGGATAAACAGCCAATCGTAAAATTGCGTTCTTTAAACAGGGATAAGTCGATGACGGGATGGTCATCGGTGAGTTCCCAGACAATTAAGAAGGCGATAGCGACAACGGCAATAACGGTTAGGACGATAATTTCAGTCGAGTTAAACCAATCCAGCTCTTTGCCTTGGTCAAGCATGATTTGTAAAGCACCAATACCGACAACCAATAGTACCAAACCAATAGTATCAATACGCTGAATAGATATTTTAGTTTCACGGCCTTTTAAGGTACGCATGATGGCAAAAATGATTGCAATACTAAATGGCACATTGATAAAAAATATCCAGCCCCAATGGTAATTATCACTAATATAACCACCAAGAATCGGTCCGCAAATAGGTGCAATAACGATAGTCATTGACCAAAGGGCGAGGGCCATGTTGCGCTTGGCAGGAGGATAATTATTAAGCAGTAGGCTTTGAGACAAAGGAATGAGAGGCCCTGCGACTAAACCTTGTAAAACACGAAATAAGATCAACATCTCTAGGCTGCCAGAAATACCGCACAGCCATGAAGTTAAAGCGAACAAGCCAGTGGACCATAAAAATAGCCTGACTTCACCGATTCTACGCGCTAACCAACCAGTAACAGGGATGGAAATTGCATTAGCAACACCGAAAGAGGTTATTACCCATGTTCCTTGTGAATTGGAAGCCCCTAAATTTCCAGCAATGGTCGGAATAGCTACGTTAGCAATTGTAGAATCAAGAACTTGCATAAATGTTGCCAATGAAAGGGCAATCGTCATCCATGCGAGTTTAGATCCCGTTAAAGGTGCTGTCGTCACGATTGCACCTCCACCTATTGATTCTCTAGGTTATTATTAATTATCTCAGTAACTATTTTGTCTGCAGGAGACATATCCACAGCTAATGCAGCAGTATGATAAGCAGGAGTAGCGCGCATCCCTTTAGAAAGCACTTTGCCGTTTTTATCTAATGTATCAACCGTAACTTCGGTGGATAAACCGATACGTAGTGGATGCTCTTCAAGCTGAGTTTCATCTAAGGCAATACGCACGGGGAGGCGTTGGACTACCTTGATCCAGTTACCACTGGCATTTTGTGCAGGTAATAAAGAGAATGCGCTACCTGTTCCCATATCAAGCCCAACTACAGTACCGTTAAACACGATATCTTTACCGTAAAAATCAGTCGTGACTTTCGCAGGTTGGCCGATACGCATGTCCGCAAGTTGTGTTTCTTTAAAGTTCGCATCAATCCACATACCATTGGAAGGGACAATGGCCATTAATGGTGTTGAAGGGGTAATTTGTGAACCCACTTGCACACTGCGACGTGAAACATAGCCATCAACAGGGCTGACGATCTTCGTCCGTTGTAGGGTGAGCCAAGCGTTTCTAACTTGTGTCGCGGCCTGTTCTACTGCGGGTTGTTTTTCAATTTCGGTATTCAAAACAATGGCTTGATTAGCATTATATTGTTCTATTGCCATGTCTAATGCTGCTTTTGCACTGACAACGGCTTCTCTCGCGTGTTGTAGTTCTTCTTTACCGATGACATGGCTACTGCCTAAAACTTCGCGACGTTTTAAATCATTCTGTAAGCGGTTTAATTCAGACCGTTTTACGTCAATATTGGCTTGTAGCTGGCGGCTATTAACCATGTGCTGGCGAGTCTGGCGTACACTGTTCGCTAATTCTGTTTTTGCTTTATCGAGTGTTAATTCTGCATCACGTGGGTCTAGTTCAACCAAAACAGTTCCACTTGTCACGAAATCGGTATTATCCACATTGACTGTCATAACGCTCCCAGAAACTTGGGATTGTATTTGTACTTGGTTACCCGCGACATAAGCGTTGTCAGTTGATTCATAGTGGCGAAGAACGAGATACCAGTAGACCACCCAGCCAACGCCTATAATAATAAATAATAGAGTCAAAAAGATAAGCGCACTTTTGCGTTGTCTTTTTTTATTTCGTTGGGGAGTTTGCGTTTGTTGCATTTCCTCAGGGGAACTCATACTCGTATTTCTCCACTTCTATGGATAAGGATCACGGTTGTTTCCAGTAGTTAGGTATTAACCACTGGAAACTGAGACTACAAATGATTTTGCTGTTTGATGGGATATCGTAAAGCATAAGGCTGAAAGGATAATGAAATATTATTGGCTGAAAAGTATTTTTTCAGCTTTGAGCTAAAGAATGGCTCAAATACATTAACCTTACAATTTCTGTGGTCAATCTTTTATAGTATCTAGTTTTGTCAGTAATTTACGCATCAGCGTGTCAAGCTGTTGTTTTTCATCAGTATCTAAAACAGACCAAATATCAATTAATGCGCTGTGTTGAGGTGGCAATAGACCATTTAAAAATTCAGTCCCTTTTTCTGTGAGGTGTAGATGAAGGCAACGTCTATCGTTGTGACTTTCTTTGCGTTCAATCCAACCATTTTTTTCCAGTTCATCTGCAATTCGTGTCGCATTGGTTCTTGAGGAACCAAGAGCAGCACTGAGTTCAGATGGCTGAATACTGCGGGAGTCTTTTGTATCAAGGATCATGAGTGCCATAAACAGTGTTTCATTGATACCTTGAGACCTTAACATATTATTCCGAGTTTCAAGTAATTTTCCATGAACATGCATGCATAAGCGTGTTAGCAGAATTTCTTGATACGGAATAGGACTTTCATGTGAATCTTGTTGTTCTACACGAGCATTGAGTAGCTCTTCAGTCGGTGTAAATGAACTTTCCATTATTGGGATACCTTATTAGTTTCAGTTGGTAAGATTACAACTGTCATCAACCATCTAAATGGTATATTAAAAGATAGAATTAGCAATTATACTTAATTAATATCGCCGATTTTATTTTGATAATGATACATGATTCATAAATTTTATGAATGTAATTCGCCAGTTTTAGCATAGCCTATCGACTATTTCACTCAGAGTGCGTTAATTTTGACTATAAAACAACCAACCTAATACTAAATTAAAGGCTAATTCCAATCATACAAAACAATATATAATCACATGACATTAACTCAATACCATTTTTTTTGTTACCCAATAATTACAAGTTAGATAGATATTTTCAATGCGTAGGTGTAATTACTTATTTTTGTATAATTAAAACATTATTTGATGAAACAGTAATTTAATTTATTAACAGGAATACTACCTTTTTATCGAGTCATTGTATTTGTTTAACTGTGTCATTCACTAATATTTACTTTGTTTACTATTACAGTTGATAACTATCAGTTCTGTGATGGGCTGTTTATTTATTCAATATTCAACGTATTGGATGGATAAAATTGAACCGTATATTTTTAATGCATTATAACTTTTTATATATTGATGTGTGGGCTCGTTAATTTTTATCTAAAAACGTATTGATATCGGTATGAGTCATATTTAGTCATCAGTTGTGGTGATGACGGGATCAAAGCGAATCCCTATAGACCAAATAATTAAACTTATGGTGGTCAAGATTGCACCTGCAACCGCAACACCCTCCCAACCCGCATGTTCATAGGCATAACCTGAAAGGAGAGACCCTAGAGCGCCTCCAATAAAATAACTGGTCATATAGCCAGCGGTTAGGCGGTTACGAGCTTCTGGTAATATACGATATAACGTACTCTGACTAGTGACATGGACGGCTTGCACTGCAAGGTCTAACACTAATACACCAATGATAAATGCAACGAGGGAATATTTAGCTAAGCCGATAGGTATCCAGGACAATAGCAATAATACCAATCCAATAGTCGTAATGCGCTTTCCTTTTCCTTTATCGACAAGATGCCCTGCTTGGGAAGCCATAAGTGCACCTGCAGCACCGACTAAGCCAAATAAACCAATAGTCCCTTCGGAATAATTGAATGGCGGGCTGGCTAACAAGAAAGCCATTGCGGTCCAAAGTAAACCAAAATTAGCAAATGATAGTGCACCGAGAGAAGCGCGTACCGCGAGCACTGGAGTGCCGAAAAATAGCCGGCCAATAGAGCAAATCAGCTGAAAGTAGTTTAAGTTAGTTTTTTGATGATAACGTGGAAGTTTAATGGCTAGAACAATCATTAATAGCATCAATAGCGCAAAGGCCACCCAATAGATAGCACGCCAGCCACCGACCATAGCAACAGCACCCGATACAGTTCTTGCAAGTAAAATACCTAGCAATAAACCACTCATAATCATTCCTACCGCTTTGCCTCGTTTATGTGGCTTAGCAATAGATGCCGCGAGAGGGATCAGAACTTGTGCAACAACAGAAAATAGCCCTGTAAGGGCGGTACCTAAAAGGATTTGCCAAATATTATTTGAAAGCGCTGTAATTAATAACCCTAATGCAGAAAGAAAGGTCATGGTTAAAATTAAGCGTTTACGCTCAAATAAGTCGCCCAAAGGGACTAAAAATAGTAAACCTGCGGCATAACCGAGTTGGGCGGCGGTGACAATAAACCCAGCCATATTGGTTGTTAAATTAAACTGCCCCGCAATGGTCTCTAAAAGCGGTTGAGCATAGTAATTACTGGCAACGACAAGGCCTGTGGCAATGGCCATTAAAATAGTGAGGCCCGTTGTCAGCTCTGCAGTTTGGGTCTGTTTCATGAGGATTACCTATTATTAGCTAGGTGACTACTATAAACAAAATTTATTACCTTGGTTTATTTCTTTTTGTCATTGATGCAAAAAAGCCACCGGTTAGGGTGGCTGAGGTTATTAATCGGTTTGTTTATTTTTACTTAGCGGCTGCTTGCGCTTCCTTTACCCAACCATCAAAAGTGGATTGATGGGCTTTGATCCACGCATTTGTGTGGCGTTGAATATCCGATTGTGAGGCTTCACCGTTATGCATTCTTAAGTTCTGTGCATTGATATCGGCAATAGGTAGCTTCATCACTTCAAATAATTTTGCTGCTGCTGGGTTATCCGCAGCCCATTTTTTATTGGCGACGATATGCATGGTATTTGGTGGGAAACCATAATTTTTTCCGTTAGGTAATGTGGTGTCTGTTTTTTCACCATTTGGCATTGAAGAGAATGGCACTTCTAACCAAACTACATCACGACCCGGCTTGAGGACATCACTTATCCAATAAGGCGTCCACGTATAATATAAAATAGGCTTACCTTCTTTATATCGGGTAATGGTGTCAGCCATCATCGCCGCATAGTTACCTTGGTTATGGTCGACCGTTTTTTCTAGGTCATAGGCTTTTAAATGGTTATTGATGGCCGCTTCACAGCCCCAACCTGGGTTGCATCCCGTTAAATCCGCTTTACCATTGCCATTTGAATCAAAGAGCTTGGCAATTTTAGGATCTTTGAGTTGTTCAACATTGGTAATATTGTATTTTTCAGCCGTTTTTTTGTCGATGAGGTAGCCTTGAGCCGCATTAACAACATAATTCCCTTGACGATAGAATACATTATCGCCGCCAGCAGCGTCATATTGTGCGTTATGTAAAGGAACCCAGCTGGTGGCTAGGTAAGTCGCATCGCCGTTCGCAATGGATGCGTAAGCTACGTTATAGTCGACTTCTTTGATAGGCTGAACATCATAGCCAAGTTCTTCAAGGGCTTTCGCCACAATCAGTGTTTGGAATGTTTCTTCACTGATCGTGCTTTGCACTGGGTTAATTTTGATTCCTTTACCCGGCAGGTCGTTAGCACCGGCAAATGGAACGGCAAACATGGCTGTTAGTGCAGATGCAAGAATGATTTTATGTTTCATTATATTGTTCCCTCTGTTTTTTCGCAGCGAGCTTGGCTTTCATGCTAAGTGCCAAGTTAGGTGCCATATGAATGGCACTCAGGTGAATGGAGGATGTTTTGATTAATGGTTTTTTTTACAAAATGGGCGCATAACTAACCCAATAGGCCCTTTTTGGTACCAGCGGCATGATGTTTTGCCACGAGTATCTTGCCCTAAAGATTGGGTAAAACGGTCTAAGATGATAGCTAGAATAACAATACCGACCCCTCCGACAGATGCGAGCCCCATATCAAGTCGACCAATACCCCGTAAGACCATTTGGCCTAAGCCCCCAACAGCAATCATTGAAGCGATAACGACCATTGACAGTGCTAACATCAAGGTTTGGTTGACCCCAGCCATAATGGTTGGCATCGCTAATGGTAATTGCACTTTAAACAACATTTGGCGAGGGCTTGCACCAAATGATTCAGCGGCTTCAATTAAATCAGCTGGAACTTGTTTGATCCCTAAAATGGTCAAACGAATGATGGGCGGTAAAGCAAATATAATAGTGACGACAACACCAGGTACATTACCGATACCAAATAACATAACAATCGGGACTAAATAGACGAATGCTGGTGTGGTTTGCATCGCATCAAGTAATGGACGAATAACTTTAGCGGCTCTATCACTACGTGCCAGCCAAATACCCAGAGGCAATCCTATGACAATACAAAACAGCAAAGAAGTGAGAACCAGAGACAGAGTCACCATGGCTTCTGACCAAGCACCAATTGCTCCGATGGCTATCATCGAAACAAATGTGGCCACCCCCATCGCGCGTCCTGCTAATTGCCAAGCGAGTAATGCGAAAATGATAATGGCAACAGGGGACGGTAGTGAGGTGAGAAATTGTTCAAACCCACTTAGAATAAAATCAATGGGGGCACGAATCCCTTGGAATACAGGACGAAAGTTAAGTACTACCCAATCGATAGCATGCGCAACCCATGAATCAAGAGGGATCAGTGTGTGCTGGAAGGGATCCATAATATTAAACTGATCGGGGATGATGCTATCTGTTGGAGTGGCATCAAGCCAATCACTTGAACTGGTGTCAGCAGGTGTGGTTGTGTCTGATGCATTTCCCCAAGGATCATCCCCAGCGGTATTTATTTCGCTAGAGCTTGTTGCTGCCCATGGGGCATCCGCCGGTATATTCTCAGTACCTTGTGTTGGCGTATTCGTGGCTTCAGTATCCGCCCACGGGTCTTGTTGGGTATTCGTTGCTTCTTGATTCTGCTTACTCATTTGGTGTCTCCTTATCCAGCGCCTGTAACAGCATTCCTTTTGAAATTACGCCCAAATAGCGGTTTTTTTCGTTAATAACCGGAACAGCACAAGGGGCTTGTGCCACGGTAGAAATAACTTCATTTAAGGATGTATCACCTTGAATTGGCTCGATATCAGTTAATATTGCAGCTTCAATACCAGCTTTTTCATGGAGTGCTTTTTCTAAGGATTCAACAGAAACCACACCGGCAAAGGTATGTCCTCGAGAAATTAAATAACCGTGATAGCGGTCTTCATCGTTGAGGACTTTTAGCGCTGAACGAGGGCCAAAACCCGGTGCGATATGCAATAGTGCATTAGGCCGTCTGCGTGCAATGTCCTTAGCACTGAATACTTGGCTGATATCTACACCGCGGAAGAAGGTCTTAACATAGTCATTTGCTGGATTATTGAGAATTTCATCAGGTGTGCCGACTTGAACGACAACGCCTCCTTGCATAATGGCAATACGGTCGCCAATTCTCATAGCTTCATCAAGATCATGAGAAATAAAGACAATCGTGCGTTGTTTATCCCCTTGTAAGGATAGCAATTCATCTTGCATTTCAGTACGAATGAGTGGGTCGAGAGCGGAGAACGCTTCGTCCATTAACAGAATATCAGGGTCATTAGCTAGCGCTCTGGCTAACCCGATACGTTGACGCATCCCACCAGAGAGCTCATCTGGGTATGAATTAGCCCATTTTTCAAGATTAACTTGCTCAAGCGCACTCATGGCTTTCTTATGGCGTTCTTCTTTTGGAATGCCAGAAAGTTCCATACCAAAAGCAGTGTTATCGATCACGTTCATATGTGGCATCAGCGCAAAGGATTGAAACACCATACTAATTTTTGTTCGCCTAACTTCGCGCAGTGCTTTGTCTGAAATATTGGAAATATCCTCTCCATCTATCATGACTTGCCCGCTGGTCGGTTCGATCAGGCGATTGAGGAGGCGCACCAAGGTCGATTTTCCTGAGCCAGAAAGTCCCATGACAACAAAGATTTCGCCTTCTTCAATCGTCAGATTAACATCTTGAACACCTACGGTAAGGCCTGTTTTTTCAAAGATATCATCTTTATTCATACCTGACTCTAATAGCTTAAATGCTTGATCAGGATTGTCCCCAAATATTTTATATAAATTTTTAACTTGTAATTTTATTGCCATATATTATTTACCCAATTTTCAATCAACAAGGAAGACAAATTACCTATATTGAAAGTGATGAATTCTATAGTGATAGTTAACATTATGTTTCCTATCTATGATTATCCTTTGAAAATTATTAGGGCAGAGATTCCTATATTCGGTTTAATGGGTTAGTTAATTATGGATTAAATTCAAATTTCTCCATTTGAGTTATTAGTAAAATTTGCAAGCAATAAACCCTAGCATAATAAAATCAGCTGACAACCCTAGGTTAAGTATAATTAATCAAAAATAATAGAGATGAAATGTGATGCGATTAATGTAAATAAAAACGATGTTAAGTTATATGATGATAGCTTTTATAGTTTCTATATTAAAGTTAACTTACTGTTGGGATTGAATTTAATTGAAAATAATTCACACTAATTTAATCAATATGCGAGTTGCCGATTTTATTCGATTTTTATGTGGAATAAATGCTTGGTTGATAGATGAAAAAATAGAAATTAATATCAAATTCATTAAATAAATTTATGTAAAATAAGGTGATAATTGATTGAATTAAAAATAATTGCCAGATTAACTCATTAAAAATGAGCAATTAAACAGATATACATATAAAAAACGAATTAATTCGGCTGTTTTTTGAGCGAAAAAATACCATGACAAATAAAATTATTATAATTCATCATGGTATGGATTTGGTTGTGAGTGATTCTTATTGATAAATTAAATTAACAGTTCAATTAGAAGTTCCAGTCATCATCTTCGGTACTGACTGCTTTACCAATAATATAAGATGAACCGGAGCCCGAAAAGAAATCATGATTTTCATTTGCATCAGGAGATAAAGCCGATAATATCGCTGCACTTACATCGGTGACGGTATCAGGAAATAAGGCTTCATAACCTAAATTCATTAATGCTTTATTGGCATTGTAATGAAGGAATTTTTTGACATCTTCCGACCAACCTACTGTGTCATAAAGTTCTTGTGTATATTTCACTTCATTTTCATATAAATCGAATAATAATGAAAAAGCAAAATCCTTAATTTCTTTCTGAGTATTCTCATCATATTGGGATAATGACTTTTGAAATTTATAGCCAATATAATAGCCGTGTATGGCTTCATCTCGAATAATTAAACGTATAAGATCTGCGGTATTGGTTAGCTTTCCTCTACTTGACCAATACATTGGTAAATAGAAACCCGAATAAAACAAAAATGATTCTAAAAAGACACTTGCGATCTTTTTCTTTAAAGGGTGTGAATCACAATAGTAAGATAGGATGATCTTAGCTTTATTCTGTAATGCAATATTTTCTTCACTCCAGCGGTATGCATCATCAACATCAATCGTTGAACAGAGAGTTGAAAATATTGAGCTATAAGAGCGCGCATGTACTGCTTCCATAAAGCTAATGTTCGATAAAACGGCTTCTTCGTGAGGTGTTTGTGCATCTGGCATTAAGCAAGGCGCACCCACTGTATTTTGAATCGTATCTAGCAGGGTAAGGCCAGTAAATACACGTATTGTTAGCTGTTTTTCTGCAGCAGTTAAAGTATTCCAAGAAGGAATATCATTAGATAATGGCACTTTTTCGGGAAGCCAAAAATTACTTGTTAATCGGTTCCATACTTCTAAGTCTTTATCATCCTGAATACGGTTCCAGTTAATGGCTTTTACTGGTGTGCTAGATGTGCTGGTGGTCATAATATTTTCCTATTACAAAGTGCAAGATACGCAGCCTTCGACTTCAGTTCCTTCGAGGGCAGTTTGGCGTAATCGGATGTAATACAATGTCTTGATTCCTTTTCGCCAAGCATATATTTGCGCTCGGTTAATATCTCGCGTGGTGGCATCATCTTTAAAAAATAGAGTCAAAGATAAACCTTGGTCAACGTGCTGAGTTGCCATGGCATAAGTATCAATAATTTTTTCAGGCCCGATTTGGTAAGCATCTTGGTAATATTCCAAGTTCTCATTCGTCATGAAAGGCGCAGGGTAGTAGACACGACCAATCTTACCTTCTTTACGAATTTCAATTCGTGAAACAATGGGGTGAATGCTTGATGTTGAATTATTGATATAAGAGATAGACCCTGTCGGAGGTATCGCTTGCAAGTTTTGGTTATAAATTCCATAGGTAATAACAGACTGTTTTAAGGCTTGCCAGTCTTCACGAGTTGGAATTTCGATACCCGAACGTCGGAATAATTCCTGAACGGCTTGTGTTTTTGGCAGCCAAATATTGTTGATATATTTATCAAAATAATCACCAGAGGCATAAGTTGAATGTTCAAAACCAACAAATGCAGTTTTTCTTTCAATAGCTAATTGATTGGATGTTTTTAATGCGTAATAGGTGACGGCATAAAAATAGATATTGGTGAAATCGAGCGCTTCTTCTGAACCATAATAGATATGTTCTCTTGCCAAGTAGCCATGTAAATTCATTTGCCCTAACCCAATCGCATGTGATTGTCGGTTACCTTCGGCAATGGAAGGGACAGAACGAATGTTACTCATATCTGAAACCGCACTCAGTGCTCTAACGGCAGCCGCTATTGATTGAGCGAAATTCGGTGAATCCATCGTTTTAGCAATATTCATGGAGCCTAAATTACAGCTAATATCTTTACCAATTTGTTGATAGCTTAAATCGTCTTCATAAACACTAGGGCGATTAACCTGCAGTATTTCTGAGCACAGATTGCTCATATTAATGCGCCCTGCGATAGGGTTGGCTCGATTCGCGGTATCTTCAAATAAAATATACGGATATCCTGATTCAAACTGGATTTCAGCTAAAGTTTGGAAAAATTCCCGAGCATTAATTTTGTATTTTTTTATCGCTTTGTTATTGACCATTTCATGGTATTTGTCTGTCACACTGATTTCAGACATAGGGACACCATAGGTGCGTTCAACATCATATGGTGAAAACAAATACATGTCCTGGTTATCTTTCGCTAGCTGGAAAGTGATATCAGGAATAACTACCCCTAAAGACAGTGTTTTAATCCGTATTTTTTCATCTGCATTTTCACGCTTCGTATCAAGAAAACGCATGATATCAGGGTGGTGAGCGTGCAAATAAACGGCACCGGCACCTTGCCTTGCGCCTAATTGGTTGGCATAAGAAAAAGCATCTTCTAACATTTTCATAACAGGAACAACGCCAGAAGATTGATTTTCAATTAGTTTTATTGGGGCACCTTGCTCTCGTAAATTGGTCATTAAAAAGGCAACACCGCCCCCGCGTTTGGATAACTGCAAAGCAGAATTGACTGAGCGACCAATGGATTCCATGTTGTCTTCAATTCTTAAAAGAAAACAAGAGATTAACTCACCACGTTGTTTTTTACCGCAGTTAAGGAAGGTGGGAGTTGCAGGTTGAAAACGACCTGTAATAATTTCATCGACATACAACTTAGCAAGGGATTCATCCCCTTGAGCAAGGGTTAAAGCAACCATACAGACGCGATCTTCATAGCGTTCGAGGTAGCGTTTACCATCAAAGGTTTTCAGCGTATAGCTAGTATAATATTTAAAGGCACCGAGAAACGTTTGAAAACGAAATTTGTGTGCGTATGCCTGTTTAAACAGTGCTTTGATAAATTCAAAGTTATATTGTTCTAATACACTGTTTTCGTAATAGTTTTCTTGTACTAAAAAGTCTAACTTTTCTTTTAAATCATGGAAAAATACGGTGTTTTGGTTCACATGCTGTCGAAAATAGTGATGAGCCGCTTCTTTGTCTTTATCAAATTGAATACGGCCTTCGTTATCATATAAATTCAACATCGCATTGAGCGCATGATAATCCACATCTGATATATTTTGCATTTTATCCATTTGGAATAACTCTAGTTGTTTGTACGTTGCCAAAACGTTTTTAGGCCTCGTTGAACGGATTGAACATCTTTATCAGTACCAAGAAGTTCAAACCGATATAGGTAGGGAATATGGCATTTTTGCGCGATGATATTTCCAGCTATCGCATAGGCATCACCAAAATTGGTATTACCCGCAGCAATAACACCACGGATAAATGCGCGATTGCCTTCAATATTAAGAAATTGAATCACTTCTTTTGGAACAGCCCCTTTTGTACCACCACCACCATAGGTTGGTAGTAATAAAACATAAGGTCTTGTCGCAATTAGGCTACTTTCGTGGTTGCCAATAGGTAACCGTGTTGCAGGGATACCGAGCTTTTCAATAAAGCGATGGCAATTTTCTGAGCGACTTGAAAAATAGATGAGTGATTCCGTTTCCATGACATCACCTAAGCGGCTAATAGGCTAATCATGTCAGGTCGAAAACCGGCCCAATGTTTGTCACCTGCAATAACAACAGGGACTTGTTGATAACCTAATTTTTTTACGAGTTCAAGGGCTTGGTTATCTTCAGTAAGGTCAATAATTTGGTAGGAAATAGATTTGCGATCTAAGGCTTGATAAGTAGCATTACACTGAACGCAGTTAGGTTTACTATAAATGGTAATCTCAGTCATGTTATTTACCTTTTGAATGTTTATTCGCATTAAAAATAAGGCATGTGATACATAAATACTATATATGGATTTTAAATTTATCAACCATACAATATGTAGTGAATATGAAATATTGAATGATAATCATTCTAATTGTTGGCTAGGTGGTTATTAACATTGAAAATAAAAAAATATCGTATTAGATGATTCAGATAGACACTCTAAGAAAAAAGATCATTGCAAAGTGGAAATAATTTACTCTATAACTGTATATACAATCAGGTAATTGAGTCCTTTTGAGGAGATACTATGTACCATCAATATTTAGCGACACCGGATAAATTTCCTAAACCGTGGGTCCATATTACGGCTGATGACAACGGAATAACGAGCCTTTATTTTGTTGATGAAAAAACAGAAAAAGAAACGAAGAATGAGCATTCGAAGCTTTGTGTGAAAGAACTAAAGGAATATTTTAATCACAAAAGAACCGTTTTTACGGTGGCATTAAATCCACAAGGTACAGAATTTCAGAAAAAAGTCTGGAAACATCTTTGTGGGATACCTTATGGGGAACGCTGGAGCTATAAAGATTTGGCTTTAAAGTTAGGCTCAGCTAATTATTGTCGCGCAGTCGGCATGGCAAACTCACGTAATCCAATCTCATTAATTGTTCCTTGTCATCGTGTACTTGGACATGATGGGAAATTAGTGGGGTATACAGGGGGCTTAGATATCAAAGACTGGCTACTTTTACATGAGAAGTAAAAACTAAATAATTAGCTATAGATAATACTATTGGTTGTGATAATTGCTATTGATAAGAATTATTGTCGAAATCAGAACCTATTCTATCGATAAATAATATTTTTTTATCTTTTTAGTCCATTTTCGTGATCTAGGTTGTAGACAAGTAACTGAGAAATCTGATGTACTGAGCTTGATACAGATGGTGTGTCTATTTTATTTTAAAGGTAATATTTGATGTCTAAAGTTAAAGGTAACGTTAAGTGGTTCAACGAATCTAAAGGTTTTGGTTTTATCACTCCAGAAGATGGTAGCAAAGATGTATTTGTTCACTTTTCTGCGATTATGGGCGATGGTTTCAAAACCTTAGCTGAAGGCCAAAAAGTGGAATTTGAAATTACTGAAGGTGCTAAAGGCCCATCTGCTGCTAACGTTATTCCTCTGTAATTTTTATAATTAAGATTAAAACGAACAGCTGAAAACTCGCGCTAGTTATCTAGGGCGAGTTTTTTTATCTATTGCAATAAAAAATGCCTGATGAAAATCAGGCATTTTTTGTTTATACGTAAAATAGTGGAGGCTATTTAACTTCCTCACCTTTAGCTTGTAAATCAGCATGGTAAGAAGAGCGAACGAATGGGCCGCAAGCTGCGTGAGTGAAGCCCATTGCCATGGCTTCTTCTTTCATCTCATCGAACTCCGCAGGGCTGACATAGCGTTTGACGGGTAAGTGATGACGGCTTGGTTGTAAGTATTGGCCTAGTGTAAGCATCGTTACGCCATGGCGACGTAAGTCGCGCATAACCTCGATAATTTCTTCATTGGTTTCACCAAGACCAACCATTAACCCTGATTTAGTTGGGATATCGGGATGGGCTTCTTTAAATTTTTCGAGCAATTTTAAAGACCATTCATAATTAGCACCAGGGCGAACTTGACGGTAAACACGTGGTACATTTTCAAGGTTATGGTTAAACACATCAGGTGGTGTTGCGGTTAAAATTTCTAATGCGCGATCCATACGGCCACGGAAATCAGGAACTAGTGTTTCAATTTTAATCGATGGGCTTTTTTCACGAATAGCGCTAATGCAATCAGCAAAGTGCTGTGCTCCGCCATCACGTAGATCATCTCGGTCAACTGACGTAATAACGACATAGCGTAATGCCATATCTTTAATGGTTTGCGCTAATTTTTCAGGCTCGTTGGCATCCGGTGCATTTGGACGACCATGAGCAACATCACAGAATGGGCAGCGGCGGGTACAGATAGCGCCTAAAATCATAAAGGTCGCAGTACCATGGTTAAAGCACTCAGAGAGATTAGGGCATGAAGCTTCTTCACAAACAGAATGCAGCCCATTTTTGCGCATGGCTGCTTTAATGCCTTGAATACGAGTGGAGTCAGCAGGAAGCCTAATTTTCATCCAGTCAGGTTTACGTAGAATTTCTTCTCGTTCAGTCACAACGTTTTTGACAGGGATCAGCGCCATTTTGTCGGCGTCACGATATTTAATTCCGCGTTCTATCTGAATTGGTTTACTCATAATATGACGGTTCCAGTTATCTTTTATGCTGATGGATAAGTGATAATTCTAAATAAAACCAAATGAAGGCTGTTATCCATTCATTAAAATATTTTTTAAAAATGTTAAAAAATTATAGCATTATTATTGAACAATATGAAATCCCAGTGTGTCACAGAATTGACGAATTAGCACAGGTTGAACATCAGATAATGACACATTGGGAGCAAGATCACTAACCTGAGTCATCTTTAATTCACTGTAACCACAAGGGTTTATGCGATTAAAGGGTTCAAGATCCATACTAATGTTCAAAGCGAGACCATGAAAAGAGCAGCCTTGCCTTATGCGTAATCCAAGAGAACAAATTTTGTCGCCATTCACATAGACACCGGGAGCATCAGGGCGAGGATACGCTGCTATATTAAAGTGGGCAAGGGTATTCACGACGGTATTTTCCAGTGCGGTGACGAGTTCTCTAACACCAATTTTGTTGCGCTTTAAGTTGAGCATCACGTACATCACTTGCTGTCCTGGCCCATGATAGGTGACTTGACCACCTCTATCACTTTGTATAACAGGGATATCACCGGGGGCTAGTACATGCTCTGCTTTCCCTGCTTGACCTTGAGTAAATACGCGAGGGTGTTCAACTAGCCATACTTCATCACACGTATTTTCAGTGCGCTCTTCAGTAAATTGATGCATCGCATCGGATACTTGCTGGTACGGCGCAAGGCCTAATTGACGGATAATTATCGTTCGTTCTGACAATGTTTTAACATCCACCTGAAAAAATTGAGTACTTAGTATAACGCTGGTAGGGGGGGAGTGCTAGTTTTGTCATGTTATGAATATGTTAACGCGATTTTTTTGAGTGAAATATGAAAAAGGTAAAAATTTGGGGACGTTTATATTTTTAGGTTTGGGAATTGATATGAAAAGTTATTTCTCATTAGGCATTTTGATGAAAAACTTATTTTATTTGTACTATCAGCAAGAAAAAATAATTATAAGGCTCTGTAGTGCAGAATAAATAAAAAACTACACCTTAATCGGTTATGGTTAACCTTTGGGATGTAGTTTATTTTTACAGAAATTAAAGTACAACTTTAACTAATTCTAATGCACCTAATTCGCTATACAAAGTTTCCACTTGTTCAATATGGGTGGCATTGATAGTTATAGAAACGGAGTGATAATTCCCCTTGCTGCTCGGTTTTACGTCTGGAGAGTAATCCCCCGGAGCATGACGTTGTATCACTTCAATCACTTGATCAACCAATTCAGGCTGTGCCAAACCCATGACTTTGTAAGTTAATGGGCATGGGAACTCAAGCAGTTCACCTAATTTCGTTTTCATGGGCACTCCTAATTTTTAAATTGGGCTGCTGGCTGAAAAAGATTGGCTGGTATTAAACCAGCCAATGAGATGTATTCATCCAACAAACATTTCGATACTTACTCTATTTCGATATTTACTATATGGGGATGACTTATTTTAGTTTCAAGTCTTAACCAAACCAACGGTGGAAGAGTAATTTAATATAGTCAATTAACCGACTGAAAAAGCCACCTTCTTCAACATCTTTTAATACTGCTAAAGGGTGCTGTTCGATAATTTTACCATCAAGTTGGAAGCTAATAGTACCGACTTGCTGCCCTTTGGTTAATGGGGCTTCTAGCTCAGTTGTAGATAGCTCATAACTGGCTTTTAAATCTTTTAAGCGACCTCGTGGGATGGTGAGGTATAAATCTTCAGTGACACCTAATTTTACTTCATTTTCATCACCAAACCAGACTGGCACACTGGCAAAATCCACATTGGCTTGTAATGGTTTAACGGTTTCATAAAAGCGGAAACCGTAAGTGAGTAACTTTTTACTTTCGGCATCACGGCCTTTGCTGCTTTTACCTCCCATAACAACGGAGATCAGGCGCATATCACCATCGGTTGCGGAGGCGACAAGGTTATAGCCAGCGGCATTAGTATGGCCTGTTTTGATGCCATCAACAGCAAGGCTCTTATCCCACAATAGGCCATTACGGTTTGTTTGGCGGATATTGTTAAAGGTAAATTCTTTTTCTTTATAGATTGCGTACTCATCAGGCACATCACGTACGAGTGCTTGCCCAATAAGTGCCATATCACGGGCTGAGCTGTATTGGCCTTCGGCATCTAAACCATGAACGGTTTGGAAATGGGTATTTTTTAGCCCTAATTTGTTTACATAGCCATTCATTAATTGAACAAAGTTGGCTTGGTCACCCGCAATGTAGTCGGCCATAGCAACACAAGCGTCGTTACCTGATTGCAAGTTAATACCACGAGTTAATTGAGATACGCTAACGCGGTCGCCAGGTTTTAAGAACATCAATGATGAGCCTTTAAACACCGGGTTACCGGTAGCCCACGCATCATTTCCGACCGTGACGATATCATTTTCACCAATTTTACCTGACTTAATTGCTTGACCAATAACATAACTGGTCATCATTTTTGTCAAACTCGCAGGATCGCGGCGTTGGTCGGCATTACTTTCAGCGAGAACTTTCCCTGAATTATAATCAATTAAGATATAAGCTTCTGCATCAATAGCAGGTGCTGCAGGAATTGATGTATTCGGGAAGGTTTCATTAGCATTCGCAATATTAGCAGTCATAAGAAGGAGTGCGGAGCCCAGCACAGTATGACGCACGATGCGTGATGGAGCGACATTATTCATGGTTTTACCATTACATCCGAAATTCGGTTAACACAAGGAGGCGCAGTTTAGCAAAAGAATGGGATAAGAAAAAAGCCACTTTTGCACTGTACCAATGATTTTTTTGTCAGTTTAACATTGCCTAACTTTAGGTTGCATCAAATGTAATGGAGCAACCTAAAGCTACGTTGTACTAAGGCGCAACGACCATTGACGATTGATTTTTTTCAGACTGTAAACGGCCTTGAACCTCAACGGCTTGTTGCCTTGTACTAAATGGTCCTAACTGTACTCGGTAAATGCCATTATAGGGTTGTAACCGCCCAGGAACATTAAACTGTGTTTTCAATTCATTCAGCATATTTTGTGCATTGGTTTGGCTACTAATGGCGCCTGCTTGAACGAGAAAACCACGCTCAGGAACCACTTCTTCCGTTGTTGTTGGTGGTGGCGTTGGTGTTTGTAAGCTCATGTCAGGCATCGTAGGCTGCATCGGCTCTTTTGGTTGCTGAACGGGCAATGTATTTTCTGGCGTTGGCAAGTTCTCCATCACAGGGGTACCCATTGGGCCAGAACCTAATTGCGGGCGCCCCGGCAATGCATAGCTTTGTTTCACAAAATTAGAGCCAACGGTTCCAGTTCCTGACAAGGTGCCGTCTTGAGCGACTTGAATGGCATCAATTTTAATTTTTGTCGTTGGCATTAAATTCAGGCGGTCAGCGGTTGCACGTGACACCGCAATACTTTTTCCTGGCGTATAAGGCCCACGATCATTAACACGCACGACCATCATCCGGCCATTCATCATGTTGGTGATGCGGACATAGCTAGGGATCGGTAACGTTGGGTGAGCTGCAGTTAATTCCACTGGATTAACACGTTCACCAATCGCAGTCATATTTCCTGCAGACTCCGCACCATAAATAGACGCATAACCCACTTGGCTAAATTGTGACGGGTCGCGTACGATTTGGTACTGTTGACCATTACGTGAGTAATCATTATTGGCAGTTGGATGATACGGCTCATAATGAGGCTCTGCACCTAATACATCTTGAGTGGGTACATTGGTTGGCACTTGGGCTGGTTGTTTAACTTCGTCTGTCACACAGCCACTAAGTAGCGCGGCGGTGACGCCAAGCATTATCCATTGTAAACGCATACTAAGCCTCATTTTATAAACTTTTGGAAAGGAATTTTCGGTGTGTATGTATCGACATGATAATACCGAATCCAGCCATTAAAACAATCAAAGCGGAGCCCCCGTAGCTCACTAAAGGGAGGGGAACACCAACCACTGGTAATATACCACTGACCATACCGATATTCACAAATACATAGACAAAAAGGATTAAGATCAAACCACCAACCATAACCCGACCAAAAGTATTTTGTGCGCTAGCAGCAATATAAAGCCCACGAATAATCAATAAAAGGTATAAACCAAGTAAAATAAGCACACCGACTAAGCCAAGTTCTTCTGCTAACACGGCAAAAATAAAGTCGGTATGTCTTTCCGGTAAAAATTCAAGTTGTGATTGTGTGCCATGTAGCCAACCTTTACCCATTAATCCACCAGAACCAATCGCAATTTTTGATTGGATAATATGGTAACCAGCGCCTAGTGGGTCAGTTTCTGGGTCTAATAACATCATGACACGGGCTCTTTGATAACCATGCATTAAAAAGAACCACAGTAGTGGAATAAAGGCGGCGAGCGCAATGGCGGCAACTGCAATAAGCCGCCAACTCATTCCGGCAAGGAACAAAACGAATAGGCCTGAAGCTGCAACTAAAATCGAGGTACCAAGGTCAGGCTGTGCAGCCACTAATAATGTTGGTACAAAAATCAATACGAGTGCAATTAATGTATTTTTGAATGAAGGAGGGCATAGGTCTCGGTTCATGAAACGAGCGACCATTAAAGGGACGGCAATTTTTGCAATTTCAGAGGGTTGGAACCGAATAAAACCCAAGTCTAACCAGCGCTGTGCCCCTTTACTTATCTGCCCAAAAACATCAACAAAAATCAGTAAAATAACGCAGAAGATAAACAGGTGAGGCGCCCAATTTTCATACATTCTAGGGGGGATCTGCGCCATTACTATCATAACGACGAAGCCTGTCGCTATCTGCCCTAATTTACGCTCCATCATTTCAGGATCTTGGCCGCTAGCACTCCACATAATAAATGCGCTGTATGCAAGCAACGCGATAATAATTAGCAGCATAGGCACATCTATATGCAGACGTGTGGATAACGAAATTTTTTTCTTATCGTCTGTCATATTCTTTATAGCTCATTGTTATTATTAGGATTATGCATCAGCGGTCTTCTCCTGCATTAGTTGCTGACACCGCGACTTCAGTACGGTTATCACCAAGAAGAACGTGGTCAAATATTTGCCGCACAATGTCACCGACTGCTGGGCCCGCGCCCCCGTTTTCCAGAATAATTGCAACGGCAATCGTGGGTTTATCATACGGAGCATAAGCAATCATCAATTTGTGGTCGCGTAGGTGCTCAGCAAGTTTACTGGCATTATAGGTTTCATAGCTGAAGACCTGCGCAGTACCTGATTTTGCTGCCGCTTTATAAGGGGTACCAATGAAACTACGGCGTCCAGTACCATTCGGTGCATTAGCGACACCGTACATTCCATGCTTCGCTAGCTCCCAAAAACCGGAATTGATATCGCCAATTTGTTTGGTTTCTTTGTCTTCATAAGGCACCATGGCATTACCCAATTTTGTGCCGTAAAGCAAATGTGGGGTTTTAACTTGGCCATCATTGATTAATGTCATTAATGCTTTTGACATTTGAATTGGTGTTGCTGTCCAATAGCCTTGCCCAATCCCAACTGGAATGGTATCGCCTTGATACCAAGGCTTTTTATAGCGTTTTTGTTTCCATTCACGGGTTGGCATGATACCAGAACGTTCTTCTGCAAGGTCAATTCCGGTATAATCACCAAAACCAAAACGACCCATCCACTCAGAAATACGATCAATCCCCATATCATAAGCCACTTGATAGAAGAAAGTATCCGCTGATTCAATGATTGACTTTGAAACATTCAGCTTGCCGTGCCCCCAGCGCTTCCAGTCACGGTAACGTTTTTCGGAGCCCGGCAATTGCCACCAACCAGGGTCAAAAATGGTCGTATTCGGTGTGATGACCTTTTCACTTAATGCCGCAACAGAAATAAAGGGTTTTACTGTCGATGCAGGGGGATATAACCCTTGAGTTGTTCGGTTAATCAGCGGTCTGTCAGGATTATTTAATAACGCTTGATAATCTTTATTTGAGATGCCGTTTACAAACAAGTTAGAGTCATAACTTGGATTAGATACCAGAGCCAAAATTTCGCCATTACGTGGGTCAGTGACCACTACGGCTGCACGGCTGGTGGTTAACAGTTTTTCGATATAAATTTGTAATTCAAGGTCAATAGTGAGGTAGATATCTCGACCTGCTTGCGGTGGTTGCTCATGCAATTGTCGAATAACGCGACCGCGGCTATTCACTTCCACTTCTTCATAGCCGGTTTTACCGTGTAAGACATCTTCATAATAACGCTCAATACCTAATTTACCGATATCATGACTAGCAGCATAATTAGGTAATAAACCTTCTTTATCAAGACGTTCAACATCTTTGTCATTGATTTTTGCCACATAACCAATCACATGGGTTAATGCTGAACCATATGGGTAAGAGCGTCGTTGGTAACTTTTGACTTCTAAACCGGGAAAACGGTACTGATTAACGGCAAAACGAGCAACTTGAACTTCGTTGAGCTGGGTTTTCAATGCAATAGAGGTAAACCGACGTGAGCGCTTACGCTCTTTTTCAAAATTAGTAATGTCTTCGTCAGTTAAATCTACTACATTACGAAGGTTATCTAAGGTTTCTTGCAGATTACTGACTTTTTCCGGCACGATTTCTAGCTGGTAAAACGTGCTATTAAGGGCGAGTTGAGTCCCTCTGCGGTCATAAATAATCCCACGGCTTGGTGCAATAGGCACCAATTTGATTCGGTTATCATTTGACCGTGTTTGGTAATCTTCGTGGCGGACAATTTGTAAGTGATACAAATTGGTCACAAGAATAGACGTTAAAATGACAATCACACCGAAAGCGATAAGCGCTCGGCGGATAAATAAAACTGATTCAGCGGTATGGTCGCGAAAAGGGGTGCGTTGTGTTTTCATCCCATTGCCATTTTGAACATATTTAAACCTGACTATTCCCTGTGATAAGGGTGATTAGTCGTAATACTCCATGCGCGATAAAGACTCTCGGCAACAAGAACACGAACCAGTGGATGAGGTAGCGTTAGTGGTGATAGTGACCAACTTTGCTCTGCCGCCGCTTTACAAGCAGGTGCAAGGCCTTCGGGACCACCGATTAATAAGCTGACATTACGGCCATCTTGTTTCCATTTATCGAGTTGTACGGCAAGTTTTGGGGTGTCCCAACGATCGCCTGGAATATCCAAGGTGACGATGCGATTTCCTTTACCTACAGCTGCGAGCATTAATTCGCCTTCTTTTTCTAGAATGCGTTTTATATCTGCATTTTTCCCGCGTTTTCCTGCAGGGATTTCCGTTAATTCAAATGGCATATCTTTAGGAAAACGGTGGAGGTAATCCATAAAGCCGGTCTGGACCCAGTCCGGCATTTTTGTTCCAACGGCGATGAGCTGTAATTTCAAACTCAGCTCCAGAGCTTTTCTAATTCATACATACGACGACTCTCATCTTGCATAATATGAACAATGGCATCGCCAAGGTCGACGACTATCCAATCAGAAATACCTTGCCCTTCAACACCTAATGGCATTAAACCATTTTTACGGCAAGCTTCGATTAACCTGTCAGCGACTGACATCAAATGGCGACTTGATGTCCCTGTACAGATGATCATCTGATCGGTAATACTTGATTTCCCTTGAACATCGATAGTAATGATATCTTCTGCTTTAGCATCATCAAGCTGATCGATAATAAATTGTTGGAGTTCAGTTCCTTGCAAAAGGTTCACCTTTTATTCAAATAAACAGAATATCACGTTAAACACTGTTTGTAGTTTGTAGATAAAATAATCGCTGATAACAAAGTAAACATATTAACAGCCCTGCTATTTTACCCTAGATTTTAAGAAAAATCGGCTAAATTATTTTTTATTCATCGTGGAGTGAAATTTATAGGGATATCCGTACATTTGAGCAAGAAGTTTGTGCTAACTTTACAAAATAACGCTAAAAACTGTACTCCTGACAAATATTTTAGAATGAGACATGTATTGTGCAAATAATTAAACCAAAAGTTTTTATATTTGAAGGAATTAATCATCTATCCGCTAATATTCATCCACAGGTGAATTCTATGGTTAAATTTGTAACGAACCTCACCCATGAGCGGATGCAAAATAAAGTTAATGGTATTATTTGCTCTAGACAGCAACTTGTTAAATTACAAGGATTATTCCCTGCGAATATTCCGATATTAACGGATGATAAGCTACAAGATATAGCGTTGTGGGACTGCTTTTTAACGAAATTGTATACGATAGAAAGATTAGATGGTTTATATAACGATTTAACACATCACAACATAATTCAATTTCATAGTTGCCATAAATATCTCATCATGGCGTATTCGCCTATTGGCTATCAGTATACAGGGCGTTTAGTGGCGAGTATTAAAAGTAGCACCGACCTTGTGTGTTTTTTTAATCAATATAAAGCCTGTTTAATGGAAATATTGGCGGCAGTGCCAGCAAAAAACATTGAAGTTAATGCGTTGAGCCATATGCAAGGCTATTTCAAACATAAAGCCACGAAAGATGAGAAAAAACGCTTATTATGGCTGATTAATGACTATTTAGCGGGTAATTTACCACTAAACAGGCCATTAGAGATGATGAAGCAATTGCTTGTTCAATACCCAGACAGCTATTTAATGGAGCAAGTTATTTTTGAGCCATATCCTAATAGTTGTTCAATAAGAGAGCTCCCTTATTGTTGGTAAAGGTGCTGTTGATGAATATATTGCAAAACCGCATCTGGAATTAATTCGTGACAAGAGTCGCCCGAGCTTAATTTTTCGCGGATCTCTGTTGCAGAGATATTTACCAATGGGGTATCCCCAATAAAAATGTACCCATTGGCCGTTTGATTTAAAGCAATCGGGTCTGTTGTTTGATGTTCTAACAGCCAGTTTTGCATTATAGGGTCGGAAAATTGAGTGGCATACCCCGGACGCGAACAGACTAATAGATGACAGTTATCTAAAATTCGATCCCAACCGTACCATTTATTAATCGACAATAAAGAATCTTGACCAATAATAAACGCAAGGGGCTTTTCTGGCCCAATTTCTTGACGTAGTTCAGCGAGAGTTTCTATCGTATAAGAAGGGCTATTTTTCGCTAATTCACGCGTATCGATAGCAAATAAAGGGTTATCCTGTATTGCTAACTTCACCATTTCTAAACGTTGTGATGGAGTTGCTTCTGGTTGTGGGCGATGGGGGGGAACGTGGTTTGGTAGCAAGATCACTTTTTCGAGCCCAACTTGCTGAGCAAGGGCTTGCACAGGGCGTAAATGTCCAAAGTGAATGGGGTCGAATGTTCCACCGAATAACGCTAGTAAGTTATGCTGTTTTGAAAATGAATTACTCATGAATAAAATTCTCTGCAAATGCTTTGCCGCATAATAGCATAGACAGTGATTGCAGGTCAGGCCATGGAGAATGGCTAAAATCTTGTTTTATATTGATTTCTGCTTGCGTTAATAACATTAATGCGGATTGCAATTGATGCAGTGTTAAGCGTTGTAAGGCTTCAGTGAGCACACCTCGGCGGTTTTGCCAAACTTTGTGCTGATCAAACAATGTTTTTAATGGGGCTGTTACAGATTGGCGTTTCAATGTAATTAGCAGCATCAGATCGCGTTGGATTGAGCGCAATAATATAACGGGCTCAACATCCTCTTGTTGCAGTTGCTCTAAAATATGCCAAGAACGGCGCGATTTACCAGCCAATAGGGCATCAACCCAATGATAGGGCGTAAAATGCGCAGAATCATTCACGGCACTTTCGACACGAGGGTAGGTGAGTTTACCATCAGGATAAAGAAGGGATAGCCGTTCAAGTGCTTGCGCTAAGCCAAGTAAATTCCCTTCATAACAATAGCAAAGTAGTTGGTTAGCTTCGGTTTCTAAAGAAAGCCGCATACTGTAGGCGCGTTTAGAAACCCATTGTGGTAACCGTTGATATTCAGGGGGCAGGCAACTGATATAAATGGCGTCTTGGCTAATCGCTTTAAACCAAGCACTGTTTTCTTGTGCTTTCGTGAGTTTATGGCCGCGTAACACAAGAAGTAGGTCTGAATGGAGTAGCTGCGCCAGTTGATTCAACTTTTCTGCCATGGCAGCGTTAGGGCCATTTTCAGGCAACAGCAGAGTGAGTGTTTGGCGGCTAGCAAACAGGCTTAAAGCTTGACAGAGACTAAAAATTTCATCCCAGTCAGTATTTTGCTCAAGAGAAAACGAAAAATGTTCCTCAAAGCCTTGTTCTTGTGCCGCTTTGCGGATGGCATCTTGGCTTTCTTGAAGAAGAAGGGGCTCATTGCCCCATATTAAATAGCGGCCTCTTAGAGACTCTTGTAACGAAGAGGCCAGCTGTTCAGGGTAGATACGCGTCATTATGGTTGAGTATTCGCATCAGCCGCTTGGTTTTTTGCCTTCTCAAGTTCTGCTGAATGAACAAGCAATAATTTACGTACAATATTACGTGCAGCTTGTTCTTGCATTTCTTGTCTTACAATTTCTTTTTCAGCATCTTTCGCAAGCGCTTCTAAAGGGTTGTCGAAGAAAGTGCGTTCAACACGGCTTTGTAAAGGATAGATAGCTCCATCAGGCATCAACACTTGCACATTCATTACCAGTGTTAATTGTTTCTCTGCCGCTTTACCATCTTGATAAACGGACACAGTTTCAGTGTTTTCATTAGAGCTCAAAACTTTCAAAATGGGGACACCGGCTCTTCCCGTTTCGAGAATGGTCACGTTATTGAGCCGCAGTTGCTCCCTAAGCGCCCTTGTAAGGTAGCCATATGGGTCACTTGAACTTAGCTGCAATGTTCTCAGTTCCTCAGGAATTTGAGTTGTTCCTTGAAGACGAAAACCGCAACCTGCGGTGACTAGTACCGCTAAGCTCAAAAATAAAGTTATCAGATAACGCACCTGGCCTCCTTATCAGCCAATAACCTAATATTAACCTACAACAAGGTTAAGCAATTTGCCTGGGACATAGATTACTTTGCGGATGCTAACACCTTCAAGGTATTTCGCTACGCTCGGTTCATTTTTTGCCATATCTAGGACAAATTCTTGGTTTGCATCAGCCGGAACGGTAATGCGACCACGAACCTTGCCATTAACTTGAACGACAACCAGTTTGGTATCGTCAATCATGGCTGTTTCATCAGCAACTGGCCATTGTGCGAAATCGATGTCTGTTTGGTGACCGAGCGCTTTCCACATTTCAAAGCAAGCATGTGGAATGATTGGAGATAGCATCAGTGTGATTGCTTCGAGAGACTCTTGTACTAATGCACGGTCTTGCTCAGTTTCCTGTGGTGCACGAACTAATTTGTTCAAGAATTCCATGATAGCGGCAATCGCAGTGTTAAATGCATAACGACGACTGAAATCATCGGAGACTTTCGCGATTGTTTTGTGCAGGTCACGACGTAAGTCTTTTTGTTCTGGTGTTAATGTGCTGATATCTAAAGGTGAAGTTGCACCTTTTTGTGAATGCTCATGTACTAAACGCCAAACGCGACGCACGAAGCGGTTAGCCCCTTCAACGCTGGATTCTTGCCACTCAAGGGTTAACTCTGGTGGTGCAGCAAACATCATAAACAGACGAACAGTATCCGCACCGTATTTTTCGACCATTAATTGAGGGTCAATACCGTTGTTTTTCGACTTAGACATTTTGCTCATGCCGGTATACACCAGTTCATGACCTTCATTGTCTACCGCTTTAGTTATACGGTTTTTGTCGTCACGTTCAACAATGGCATCGGCTGGGGAAACCCAAACACGTTGGCCATCGCTACCTGTGTAGTAGAATGCATCAGCCAGCACCATGCCTTGGCACAGTAAGCGTTTTGCTGGTTCATCGGAGTTGACTAACCCTGCATCACGCATCAACTTATGGAAGAAGCGGAAATACATTAAGTGCATGATGGCGTGTTCGATACCACCAATATATTGGTCAACCGGTAACCAGTAGTTTGCTGCCTCAGGGTCTAACATGCCGTCGTCATATTGCGGGCAGGTATAACGAGCATAGTACCAAGAAGATTCCATGAAGGTATCGAAGGTATCGGTTTCACGTAATGCAGGTTGACCATTAATGGTCATTTTAGCCCATTCAGGATCTGCTTTAATCGGGCTTGTAATACCGTTCATTACGACATCTTCTGGCAAAATGACAGGTAACTGATCTTCAGGAACCGGAACCACAGTGCCATCTTCCAATGTTGCCATTGGGATTGGAGCACCCCAGTAGCGTTGACGTGAAACACCCCAGTCACGTAAGCGGTAGTTTACCTTGCGTTGACCAGCACCCAGAGCAACGAGTTTATCTGAAATAGCATTGAAACCCGCTTGGTGGTCTAATCCACTGAATTCACCTGAGTTAATCAGTGCATTTTTCTCAGTCATCGCTTCTTGGGATAAATCAGGCTCGTTGCCATCAGCATCGGCAATAACCGCTTTGATGGGTAAGTTGTATTTGTGGGCGAATTCCCAGTCACGTTGGTCGTGAGCAGGAACGGCCATAACTGCGCCAGTACCGTATTCCATTAAAACAAAGTTAGCGACCCAAATTGGCAGTTTTTCTTGGGTTAATGGATGAATAACGAATAAGCCGGTTGCCATGCCTTTTTTATCCATGGTCGCCATATCCGCTTCCGCAGTTTTGGTGTTACGGCATTCATCAATAAATTGGGCTAATTCAGGGTTATTTGTCGCGGCTTCTTTAGCCAGAGGGTGACCCGCTGCAACAGCCACATAAGTTGCCCCCATAAAGGTATCAGGGCGAGTGGTATAGACTGTTAAGGTTTCATCACGGTCTGCAACATTGAATGTGATCTCAGTCCCTTCGGAACGGCCGATCCAGTTGCGCTGCATGGTTTTGACTTGCTCTGGCCAGTCATCTAATTTGTCGAGGTCGTTGAGCAGCTCTTCTGCGTAGTCGGTAATTTTAATAAACCACTGTGGGATTTCTTTGCGCTCAACAGGGGTGTCACAACGCCAGCAGCAGCCATCAACCACTTGTTCATTCGCCAAAACAGTTAAGTCGTGAGGGCACCAGTTAACCGCAGAGGTTTTTTTGTACACTAAACCTTTTTCATACAGTTTAGTAAAGAACCATTGTTCCCAACGGTAATATTCAGGAGTACAAGTGGTGACTTCGCGATCCCAATCGTAACCAAAACCGAGCATTTTCAGCTGGTTTTTCATGTAATCGATATTGGCGTAAGTCCATGGTGCAGGAGCAGTATTATTTTTAACCGCAGCACCTTCAGCAGGCAGACCAAACGCATCCCAACCAATTGGTTGGAGAACGTTTTTCCCCAACAAACGTTGGTAACGAGAGATAACGTCACCCATGGTGTAGTTACGTACGTGGCCCATGTGTAGTCGACCAGAAGGGTAAGGTAGCATGGACAGGCAATAGTATTTTTCTTTGCTGTTGTCTTCTGTCACTTTGAAAGTTGCTTTTTCATCCCAGTGACGCTGTACTTTAGGCTCTATATCTTCTGGACGATATTGTTCTTGCATGGCACCGATAATCCTATGGTGAATAAAGGCTACATCTGTAGCGTGAATGTCTTTCTTAATTGAGATCCGCATAGCATAGCGGATCTACACCGAAAACAACAATAGTTGATTAGCTGAACCTAATAGGGGGAAGCTGGATATTGTTTTTCGGGGAACGGATCAGGATATTTTACGCTGATAACCAAACAACTTAACTAAAAAAACAGTGAAATGGTAGTGGTTTCGTGAACTATTTCAAATTCAGCAAGTTGTTGTTGATTTATTCGCTTAGGCAATACTCATAGTGCAACAATATTGCCCCGCATGAATGTGTGTTAAGGCTAGGGAGCCTAATGGCTCCCTGAGAAAGATTAATGGAGAATTTTTGCGAGGAAATCTTTTGCACGATCAGATTGTGGGTTAGCGAAAAAGTCTTCTTTTTTACTGTCTTCGACAATCTTGCCTTCATCCATAAAAATAACGCGATTAGCCACTTTTTTGGCGAAGCCCATTTCATGGGTCACCACCATCATGGTCATTCCTTCATTGGCGAGCTCAACCATAACATCGAGTACTTCATTGATCATTTCAGGGTCAAGGGCCGATGTTGGTTCATCGAACAACATGGCGATAGGATCCATACACAGCGCTCGAGCAATAGCGACACGTTGTTGTTGTCCCCCTGAAAGCTGAGCTGGGAATTTATTGGCATGACTGGATAAACCCACGCGTTCCAATAATTTCAAACCTTTTGCTTCAGCTTCTTTTTTATCGCGGTTTAATACTTTAACTTGCGCCAATGTCAGATTTTCAATAATCGACAAATGAGGAAATAGCTCGAAGTGTTGGAATACCATCCCAACTTTAGAGCGAAGTTTTGCAAGGTCAGTTTTTTTGTTATTAACTTGAATATCATTCACAAAAATCTCACCCTGTTGAATTGGTTCTAAACCATTTACTGTTTTTATTAATGTGGATTTACCAGAACCAGATGGCCCGCACACAACCACAACTTCACCTTTTTTAACTTCAGTTGTGCAGTCTGTAAGCACCTGAAACTGGCCATACCATTTGGATACATTTTTCAGGGTTATCATGAAACAGTCCTTTTCTTAAGATAATTCACTAACATAGAAGCGCCAAAACTGATAATAAAGTACACCAGACCCGCAAACAGTACCATCTCTACTTGTGTCCCATCACGCTCACCAATATTGGTGGCAGTACGGAAAAAGTCTGTCAAACTGAGTACATACACGAGGGATGAGTCCTGAAACAGAACAATTCCTTGAGTTAACAACAGCGGCACCATGGCTTTAAAGGCTTGCGGTAATACCACGAGCCGCATGGTTTGCATATTTGTCATTCCCAAAGCTAACGCCGCAGAAGCTTGTCCTCGTGAAATACTTTGAATACCCGCACGAATAATTTCAGAATAATAAGCTGCTTCAAAAAGAGAGAAGGCTATCATTGCAGAAATTAAACGAATATCATTTTTTGGTGATAAGCCTAGAACATTTTGTAATAAGCTAGGAACGATTAAGTAGAACCACAGCAAAACCATAACCAACGGAATAGAACGGAATGTATTCACATACAGGGCTGCAAACCAGCTGATTGGCTTGAATGTGGATAACCGCATCACGGCCAAAACCGTTCCCCACAAAATTCCCACCACTATCGCGGTCAGTGTAATTTTCGCAGTGACAATGAAGCCATCGATTAAAAAGGGCATACTCGGAGCAATTGAGCTCCAATCAAATTCATACATCATTTTATCGCCCTCCAATGGTGCCTGGTAAGCGAACTTTGCGCTCTAATAACGTCATCAAAATCATGATAATGACGTTAATACCGACATAAGCTAATGTAATTGCGGTAAAGGATTCCCATGCGTGAGCAGAATAGTCCAATAGCTTTCCTGCTTGTGCCGCCATATCGACTAAGCCAATGGTTGACGCAATGGCTGAGTTTTTAACCAAGTTCAACATTTCTGAGGTCATTGGTGGCAAAATGACCCGATAGGCATTGGGTAATAGAACGTAGCGATAGGTTTGTGGCAAAGTGAGCCCCATTGCGAGTGCGGCACTTTTTTGCCCTCTAGGCAGTGACTGAATGGCTGCACGTACTTGCTCAGTCATTCGTGCTGCGGTGAATAACCCAAGGCAAAGCATTGAGGAAATAAAGAATTGATAATTAGGATCCAATTCCATTTTAAACCAATCCCCGATTGAACGAGGGAGAAGTTCTGGAATAACTAAATACCAAGTAAAAAATTGTACGATAAGCGGTACGTTACGGAATAACTCTACGTAAGCGGTACCTAAAAAAGCTAAAAAGCGGTTAGGTACGGTACGTAAAATACCGAAAAATGAACCGACTAAAAATGCGATGATCCAGGCGCAAATAGAAAGTGTTACGGTGACTTCGAGGCCAGATATTAACCACCCTAAGTAGGTGGTATTCCCAAAAGGGGCTTCCTGAAGGAAAATCCCCCAATTCCAATTAATAGACATAATATTGACTTCCTGTGGGCAATGAAATTCCCGAATACTGTCGTAAAAGAGGATGCAAGGCGGGGAACGACCGCCTTGCAATTCTTACTTCAGTAATACCCTGTTTGTCTTTTTATTAGTTTAATGCTTTATCATTTGGTTCTTTAAATAAGGCTTTCATTTCATCGGATAACGTAAATTTCAGGTTCAGATTTTTCGGAGGAATAGGTTGGTTGAACCAGCGATCAAAGGATTTTTCAGCGACACCTGATGTTTGTGCATTCGCAATGGTTTCATCGATAAGCGCTTTAAATTGAGGGTCATCTTTACGCAACATACAGCCATAAGCTTCTTCGGTTTGCGGCTTGCCAACGATTTCCCAGATATCCGGTTTCTTCGCTTTTGCACGCTCACCTGCTAACAACGCATCGTCCATCATAAAGGCAACAGCACGACCTGATTCTAAGGTACGGAACGAATCACCATGGTCTTTCGCACTGATAATGCGCATTTTCATATTTTTTTCATCATTTAACTGATTCAACAGAATTTCAGAAGTTGTACCTGAGGTCACGACGACATTTTTACCGGCTAAGTCAGCAAAGTCTTTCACACCAGAGTCACCTTTAGTGAGTAAGCGCGTCCCAACCACAAAGATTGTGTTAGAGAAAGCGGCTTGTTTTTGTCTTTCTACATTATTGGTTGTTGAACCACATTCAAAATCAAATGTGCCATTTTGCAGGAGTGGAATACGGTTTTGTGATGTGATTGGAATGAGTTTGACTTGCAGATCAGGCATGTTTAATTTTTTCTTCACTGCATCAACAATGGCATTTGAATAATCCTGTGAGTAACCAACCACTTTCTGGCTATTATCATAGTAAGAGAAAGGTACGGAAGATTCACGATGACCAACAACTATTACACCGTTGTCTTTGATTTTTTTCAGAGTGCCGTTTAACTCCTCTGCTTGGACTGCGCAGGTTGCACCTAAAATCATCATCGATAATACAAGTTTACTTATACGCATAGTTACAACTCCTTTAGAACATCGGTGTAAACCCGTTGTAATTTTTAAGGTGCTATCGCGAGATAACGCCTGAATTACTGTGGTTTCGTAGTGTTGTGTTTGCAAATGTTTCGCAGATTTAGACAATTCCGCGATTATCCGCTATATGTTTTATTGTTGTTAAAAAATAATTAAATTTGTTAATTAATGAAAACGAATTGTTTCAATTTCGGGAGCTGTCTCGCATATTATTTGGGTAATTTTTGAATTACCGCACTAACATGGTGATTTACCATCTAAAATTGTCTTAAACTGATAATCATGCACTGTTAAGGTGCAAGTTATCTTCGTTTCATGCCATATATTAGATAAAGCAATTTGCGTGCCTAGTTTTGGTAGAACTGCATTTTTGTTTACTGAAAAAGAGGGTGATATTTGTAAAGTTAGCTGATGGCACTTGTACGGAATGTTTTGCTGTGTAAGATGTAACCTCTATTTAACTTATAGATGGGGTAACGGTATTAGTCAAAGATAGGTTTTTATCGTTATGGTTGTCAAAGTCGCATAATTAGTGTTATTTCAGGAAGTTATACCAAGATGCGCATGAACAGGCATTTAAAATTAGGTAAAGGATTAGTGATATTCGCCTGTCTGATGGTATTGGTTTGTATGAATCAACGTGCCGTCGGAGAGCGTTTGCTCGCCAATTTTTTTGTGCCAGATGTATTAGCGCAAGCACAAATTAACACGGGTACTCACGTTTCTTATATCGATCAATCACAGGTAAAACAAAGTGATAGCAGCGGTACACATCTTTCCAGCTGTGAACTGAGTGCTAAGTCATTAATGACTTTGCTACCTGCTGTTCTTGAACCATTCTTCTTCATGTTTCTTTCTTTGGCTGCGCTAACTTTATTTTGTACTAATCTATTTATATCTAGAGCAAATAATGAAGAGAAGCATGCCCCTCCAAGAGTCAGACGACACTTACAATTTTGTAATCTTCGGAATTAGCACACAACGGATAGGGACTCGTTTGTGTAATTTATTCTGGAGGAAACAATGCGTTTTTTAATTAATTCATTTTTTATATTTTTTGCACTATTTTCGAGCAGTTTATACGCTGCAGATACGGGGTGGTTGCAACCTGCGAATACGGGGTGGATGAATGACAACACTCCACGGCATGCGCAGGTCAGGTTATTAAGTTCGGCACAGGAAAATGGCAAAATCGACATTTTGCTCGATGTAAAACTTGATGACGGGTGGAAAACCTATTGGCGTTCGCCTGGCGAAGGTGGAGTCGCACCTGAAATTGTATGGTCGTCACCTGTTGAATCAACAGATTGGCAATGGCCAACACCTGGTCGCTTTGATGTCGCGGGTGTTTCAACTCAAGGCTATATGGGAGATATTGTTTTCCCCATTACAGTCACAAGTAATGAAAAGCTCGATAAACTTGCTGGAACACTCACGTTATCAACCTGCAGTAATGTGTGTATTTTAACCGATTACCCGTTTGAACTCGATTTAACAGAGCCAGCTCCTGCTGACTTTACTTGGGCATTTAACCAAGCCAAAGGGGCGGTTCCACCATCTAGTGGCTTAGTAGAGCAAACCAAAGTTGGCTTTACCAATGATAAGCTAATCATTGAATTACAAAAAAGTTCAGGAAATTCGTGGGAACAACCTAACATTTTTACTGATGTGGTTGAAGGTGCAGCATTAGGCGTGCCTGTAATAGAGACAACAGGCAATCATTTAACAGCAACAATAGATGTTGGTGATGATTGGGGAGGCGAGTCTCCCGATTTAACCGGTAAAACAGTTTCTTTTGTGGTTGCAGATGGCGAAATTTCGCAGCAAATTAGTCATCAAGTGAGTACATTTACTGGCACGATAGCATCAAAAGTGAGTGGTGCTTCGTTATGGCAGGTGATGCTATTTGCACTTTTGGGGGGCTTGATCCTTAATCTGATGCCATGCGTTCTGCCTGTGTTAGCGATGAAACTTGGCTCTGTATTGATGGTGCCTCATGGTGAGCAAAATACCATTCGCCGTCAGTTTTTATTGTCATCTCTTGGTATTTTAGTTTCCTTTTGGTTACTGGCGCTATTGATGACGTTATTACGAGTCGGTCAACAAGCTGTTGGTTGGGGTATTCAGTTCCAAAACCCATGGTTTATCGGTTTTATGGTATTGGTAACAGCGCTATTTACTGCAAATTTATTTGGCTTATTTGAAATCAACTTAGGTAGCAAGGCCAATACACGCTTGGCAACAGCTGGGGGGCATGGTAGCAGCGGTCATTTTTGGCAAGGGGTATTCGCGACATTATTGGCAACACCTTGCTCTGCACCATTTTTGGGCACAGCCGTAGCATTTGCACTGGCAGCGCCGATGGAAGAGTTGTGGTTGATCTTCACCGCATTAGGTATCGGTATGAGTTTACCGTGGTTACTGATCGCTGCTTTTCCGGATATCTCTCGCTTACTACCAAAACCAGGTATGTGGATGCTGAAATTACGCGCCATACTAGGGTTAATGATGCTGGTATCTAGCTTATGGTTAATTAGCTTATTAATACCACATTTTGGTGTGCCTACTTCGACGGCGATTGCTGTCATTTTCTTAGTATTATTAGTTGTTTTTATCGCGATAAAACGAGGTGTAAGGGCAGCTATCTTGCCATTCATATTATTTGCCGTTTTTGCTGGTGGGTTTGTTTGGATGACGCAAGAACAGCATTCCGGCAGCCGTTCTCTCGTTAAAGATACCGTAAATTGGCAACCTTTGACTGAGCAAGCGATTACGGCTGCGCTGGCGGATAACAAGCGCGTCTTTATTGATGTTACTGCTGAATGGTGTGTGACTTGTAAGGCAAATAAATACAATGTACTACTGAGAGATGATATCCAACAGCTACTTAGTGAACCTGATGTTGTTGCTTTACGGGGTGATTGGACCAAACCTTCACCTGAAATTACGGCATTTTTACAAAAACGTGGGCAGGTCGCTGTTCCATTTAATCAAATTTATGGCCCTAACTTGGCCGAAGGCGAAGTACTGTCAACAATACTTGACCGTGAATCGCTAATATCCGTTATGAATCAGGCCAAAGGAGCCACAAAATGAAAAAAACAATCTTAGCCGTTTTATTTTCGTCGCTAATGATGGGGTCAGTAGCACAAGCGGCACCTTTAAGTGCAGACCAAGAAGCGCAAGTGCGTAAATTAGTGCGTGATACTTTGATTGAAAACCCAGAAATTTTGGAAGAAGCGATTGTTGCCCTGCAAGCTAAACAAGGGGAAAGACAACAAGCCCAAATGAAAGAAACGTTAAAAGCGGAGCACGATGCTTTGTTTAATGACCCAACCAGCCCGCGTATCGGTAAAAAAGATGCCAAGTTAGTTTTGGTTAATTTTACTGATTTTAACTGCCCATTCTGTAAGCGTTTCGACCCACAACTGATGGATCTTGTGAAAAAATACCCTGATGATGTGGCTGTGGTAATTAAATACTTACCATTTAAAGGCCAGACTTCAATGGATTCAGCTCAGTTAACCATGACGCTGTGGCAAGAAGACCCGAAAGCATTTGAAGCTCTACACCACAAATTTATGCAAAAACAAGGCATGCTATCAGATGCCAATATCAAAGATGCGCTTAAAGCGACAGGAAACGATAAACTGAAAGCCAGTGATAAGAGCCGTGATGGCATTCGCACCAATATGATGTTGGCAGAGAAATTGGGTGTGAATGGTACGCCAGCAACATTGGTAGGTGATGAGTTGATCCCAGGTGCTATTGATGCACAGCAGTTTGAGGCGGTAGTGAAGGAGCAGTTGGCTAAGCTCAAATAATCCTCGTTATCCTCGTCATATTTCGCGCTGTGGCGTTGTTGGCTGCTCTCGACTACGTGAGTCACATACTTGTGTATTCTCCCCACGATAGTCTCGTTTGCCGCCTAGCCACAACGCGAATTATTTAGAGGATAAAGATTAAATAATCTAAACTCTAAAATTAGAGGATAAAGATTAAATAATCCAAACTCTAGAATTAGAGGATAAAGATTAAACAATCCAAACTCTAAAATTAGAGGATAAAGATTAAACAATCCAAAACTCTAGAATTAGAGGATAGGAAAACAAATATTTAATTAAATGCTAAAGCATTCATTTTAAGTGGATGTTTTGGTTTCTTACATCATTGATTTGTACTATTTGATACCAAATAGGTAAGCAACTATATGAATAAAATAAAAAAATGGTCTAAAGAAATTATTGTTTTGGCAATTATTTTATTTATTGCCTTTACAGTGATGGATTTATGGCGCAAGCCACAAACCCTTGCGCCTGTATTATTGGAACAACACACTCTGGCCAACGGTGAGACGGTTTCATTGGCAGAGTTAAGTAAAGAAAAACCGATATTGGTTTATTTCTGGGCGACGTGGTGTGGGGTCTGTAATTTGACTTCGCCAACGGTATCAGAATTAAGCCAATCAGGTATGCCAATTATTTCGGTAGCGATACGTTCAGGTGAAACATCTCGCTTAATCAAGGGGATGGAAAACAAGGAGCTAACTTTTCCTGTGATCAACGATATAAGCGGGCAACTTTCCAATGCGGTTGGGGTCAGTGCGACGCCCACTTTTATGGTGATTGATAACGGTGAGCTAGTCAGTTTTACATCGGGTTGGACGAGTTCTTATGGCTTAAAAATGCGTATGTGGTTGGCATCTTTTTAGTTTTCTATCATCCCCTTTGGGCTAAAAAAGGGGATTTTTCTGCCTATAAGTTTAATTTATCATTATGGTAAACTCATTCGGCTATATAAATAATAAAATAGGTGAATGGGATGGCTATGTTTAAAAAAGTGGTTGGATTATTTTTAGGTGTGATACTAATCGCGGGATGTTCCCCTGAGGTGGAAGAGAAAACAGTACCGGAACAACCGTCAGGAACGATCGAAAATTCACAAATAGAACAGCGTTATGATGAAATAAAAGCTAATTCAACAGAAGATAAAATTAATGCCTTTAATGCTAAAGGAGATGATGACCCAACGATGTTACGGGGCATTTTTCTGTCTGACATGGCAGAATCATTACCTATGCTGATTGATGATGTGACTCTATTGACTGAAGTCACCGCGAAAAATGGCATGTTATTTTACCAATACACCATCAAAGGGATCCCTGATAACGTATTGGAAGGCGATAGCTGGCAGCAAAATATGCGTGAAATTTTGAACCGCAACTACTGCGGTAAAAATGCAGGTATGGATATTTTGCATGGAATGTTCCCTGAAGGCATTACGCATAATTACCATAAGTCCAACAAACTCATTTTTACTTATATTGTGACCCCTGCGATTTGCCAATAGCATTCATTGCGGTGCCTGATAATATTGATTTATCAGGCAGTTCAAAAATTAAAATTCCAAATTACGAATAAAACGGTAATCCGCTGATTGTGGTTTTAAGCGATATAAATTAGCAGGGCGACCGCGCTCATGGCGTTTCTCTCCAGTATCAATCAACAAATCCGCTTGTTCAAGTCGGCGCCTAAATGATTTATTTTGCAGGGGCTTACCAATCAGAACTTCATGGACATGTTGAAGTTCAGCTAAGGTAAAAACTTCAGGTAATGCAAAGCCTGGAACTATCGAATAAAGTGATTTTTGCTTTAGACGTTCTCTCGCTTGTTGATAGAGTTTAAAATGGTCGAACGCAAGAGAAAGCTGATCTATTTCATCAATAGAGACCCACCTGACAGAATCTACTGTATCAATATGGGCTTCACAGGCTTGGTAAGCAATTAGAGCCGTATAACAAACAGTGACAGACCAACCGCGTGGATCACGTTGGTGGTTTCCAACTGTACAAAGCTGCTCAATATAAGGGGGGATCACGCCTGTTTTTTCTTTTAGTTTACGTAAAATAGCTTCTTCTAAGGTTTGATCATGTTGCTCATCAATAAATCCTCCCGGCAAACCCCATTTCCCCTTTTCGGGGAAACTAGCTCGTTCAACCAGTAATACCTTCAACGTGTTTTCATGGTAAGCAAACAAAACGGCATCGACAGTGAGTAAAGGTGATAAATAATCCTTTCTGTCATAGCTAGCAAGAAATTCTTTTTCATTCATATTGTTACCACTCAAATTCAAAGGTGAAGTTTAGGGGGAAATCATACAGATAAAAATAGTTATTGTCATTAGGACATTTATTTCTTGACTTCTTTTTGTCTATAAGACAATAATAAATTAAAGTCTTAAGGACATTAATGAGGAGTACACTATGTTTAACTTTAAATATTTCAAAGCAGACTCATCAACTTTTGTTATTCAATCAGTGAATGGAAAAGTGCGTAAACAAGGTAAGGGGCTCAGTTTTTGGTATAACTCGGATAAAACCTCTATTGCGGCGCTTCCATTGAATGCACAAGAAGCCCCCTTTATTTTTAATTTACAATCTTCTGATTTCCAAAGTTTACGTATTCAGGGACAAATTTCTTTTCAGGTAGTCGCTGCCGAAAAAACGGCGGATGTTTTAAATTTTAACTTAACTAAAGATGGAAAAAGCTATGCATCTGAAGATCCACTTAAACTGAGCGACAGGGTAGTGCGTGCGGCTCAAACTATTATCCAAGCTAAGATACAAACTACTTCATTACGAGATGCATTATTGATTAGCCAATCATTGGTGACATTAGTTAGCAAGCAACTTGCAGAACAAGCTGCAATCGAGTCATTAGGCATCGCTATTTTAGATGTTTCCATTGCAGCAATTGCACCTTCACCTGAAACCCTCAAAGCATTAGAAGCACAAGCGAGAGAATCCATTTTGAAAGAAGCGGATGACGCTATCTATGCCAGACGAAAATTTTCTGTCGAACAAGAAAGGACGATTAAAGAAGCTGAGCTAGAAACTGACTTATCTGTGCAGGCCAAAGAGCAGCAAATTGAAGAAGCTCGCCTTGATAATGAACGTAAGTTGTTACGTGAACGTGCAGAGATTAAGCAAGAAGAATTAACAGCACAGGTGAGTGCGGAAGCAAAACGTAATGAGTTGGTGGCACTTAGCGTGGAAAACCAACGGATCCAATCTGATGCAGATGCCTATGCGATTGAATCTAAAATGAAAGCTTATAGCCAATTACCAGTGGAGAACTTAAAAGCGCTTGCGTTGGCGAAAATGGGACCAGAGCAATTGATGGCAATGGCATTTGAATCATTAGCACAAAATGCAGGAAAAATTGGCGAGTTAAATATTTCCCCTGATTTATTTGGACAGCTAATGAAAAAAGGGGCGAAATAATGAATAAGATTGATGATGCCCGATTCATTCTCGTGATACGTAAAACTCGCTTACAGGAGCTCATTGAACGTTTCAATACATGGCCTCAGGCAAAATTTTATTTGGAACATAATCATGTGGAAGTCGATGATTACTTGAATGAACATGATTTATATCAGCGGCAATTAGTTCAAGCTGAATCAATTTTGAAGTCTTTAGGCCGATTTCAATTATTGGAAAGAAAATTATTACCAAGCTACCAATTTTCTAAGCAGGACATTATCGTCGTGATTGGGCAGGATGGCTTAGTGGCTAATACGTTAAAGTATTTAAAAGGGCAGCCCGTTATTGCGATTAACCCCGATCCTGCAAGGTGGGATGGAAAACTACTGCCATTTGAAATTAGTCAATTACAGGAGGTGGTAACGAAAACATTGAAAGGTCAGGTTGAACAAAAATCAGTGACCTTTGCACAGGCAACAACCAATGACGGGCAATCACTACTGGCGGTGAATGATTTATTTATTGGCCCGAAAAGCCACACATCGGCACGTTATTTATTGAACTGGAATGGAGAACAAGAGTTTCAATCATCCTCTGGAATTATTATATCGACCGGACTTGGGTCAACGGGGTGGTTTCAATCTATTTTAGCGGGGGCACAGGCAATTATGGGAGGGAATAATCATCCGTTAGCACAAGGATTTGGCTGGGAGGAATGTAAGTTACAGTTTAGTGTTAGGGAGCCGTTTTTAAGTAAAACGACAGGAACCAGATGGGTATTTGGCACGATAGAGCCGAGTAACCCGTTAGCGGTGGAGTCATTAATGCCCGATAACGGCGTTATTTTTTCCGATGGTATTGAAGATGATTTTTTACAATTCAATGTAGGTTGTATTGTGACAGTGAAAATTGCAGATGTACGAGGGTTATTAGTTGCTTAGCTAGTTTCCCCACCTCATTTATAGACATCGAGGTGGGGTTAACATCGTTACTTTTGACGTCTATTCATAGCAAAACCGAGAATACCAAATACCACGACCACTCCCCACATCGGATAATTACTCCAACGTGCGTAAGGAGTCAGCCCTGTTGTTGGGGTGACTTCAGTAGCCAGTGTTGCCGTTTTAAATTGTGGCAGCATATCCTGAATAGAGCCATCTGCACTGATCACTGCGGTGATACCATTATTGGTTGAGCGCAACAGTGGGCGGCCTAACTCCAAAGAACGCATCCGTGCCATTTGGAAGTGTTGCCAAGGGCCTATGGATTTTCCAAACCACGCATCATTTGAAACAGTAAGTAAGTAGTCGCTATCAGGCTTAAAGTTATCTCTGACCTGTGTACCTAAAATAATTTCATAGCAAATCGCAGCCGTTAGATGAATATTACCAACTGCTAATTGCGCTTGTTCATAATCGCCACGGCTAAAACCCGACATCGGCAAATTAAAGAACGGTGCGATAGGGCGCAGTAAATCTTCTAAAGGTACATATTCACCAAATGGCACTAAATGGTGTTTGTTATAGCGGTTTTTAGATGGATATAAATACGGTTTTTTATCGCCTAATACAATGATTGTATTATAAAAAGTATATTCACCATCCATCGGGCGTGCATCCACAATACCCGTAATTAACTGAGTGTTCGACTCTGCCAGTAATTGGTCGAGAGATTTAAGCCACGTTTGGTTGTCGAGCTCAACGGAAGGTACTGCCGATTCAGGCCAAACAATCAAAGACGCTTTACCGATATAAGGGCGAGAGAGCTCCATATAGGTGTCTTTGGTTTGTTGTAAGAAGCTGGCTTCCCACTTCATTGATTGGGGAATGTTGCCTTGAACCAGTGCCACTTCCATTTTCTTGTCTTCAAGGGAGGTAAACCATTGTACATTTTTGGCAATTAATGGGGCAAAAATTAAGGCAGCCGCAACAGCGAGCGCGATAAAGCTGCGGCGTAGGATAGCGAGTACTAGCAGACCACTGATGCTAAATAATAGCAACGTAATCATTTCCACCCCAAATATAGGAGCGAGAGCTTTCATCGGCCCATCAATTTGGCTATAACCAAATTGCAGCCATGGAAAACCAGTGAGAACCCAACCACGTAAAAACTCAGTAACCTGCCACAGTGCTGGGGCAAAAAAGACTAAACGCCAAATATTGGCATGTGGGGCAAATTTAGCCATCAATGCGCCAAAAAGCCCAGTATAAAGAGAAAGGTATGCCGCTAAAAGAATAACAATAAATACGTTAACAGGGCCTGGCATGCCGCCAAAATCTGCAATGCTGACGTAAACCCAGTTAACGCCACTACCGAATAAGCCAAATCCCCAAGCAAAGCCGATAGCAAAAGATTGCTTGACCGTGCGCTGCAAGGTCAGTAATTGGAGGAAAAGGATAGAAAGTAGTGCGGCAGGCCAGATGTCAAAAGGCGAAAAAGCCAGCGTTCCACTGGCTCCGAAAATTAAAGCCAGCAGTAACCGCAACCGCTGACTTTGATAAATAGACGTTGAGTTCATTAAGTCTTTTCTTCTTCCAAAGTTGGAACTGGCGCGTCGTCTGGGATTTTTACGTGAAGCAGAAGGATCCGGCGACTATCTGCCATCGCAACTTTAAATTGATAGTTGTCTATGGTTATGGTTTCACCACGAGAAGGTAGATGACCAAAGGCTTGCATAACGAGGCCACCGACCGTATCAACTTCTTCGTCACTAAAATGAGTCCCAAAGGCTTCATTGAAATCTTCAATCTGCGTCAGGGCGCGGACAGAATAAGAATGGCGGCTAAGCTGGCGAACATCAACATCGTCTTGGTCGTCATACTCGTCTTCGATTTCGCCTACGATGAGCTCTAAAATATCTTCAATGGTTACTAGACCAGAAACACCACCAAACTCATCAATAACGATAGCCATATGATAGCGTTGAGAGCGGAATTCTTTGAGTAGTCTGTCTACTCGCTTACTTTCAGGTACAACAACCGCTTGGCGTAATACCTTATCGATACTAAAAGGCTCTGCGTCGGTACGCATAAATGGCAGTAAATCTTTTGCCATCAATAACCCTTCGATATGGTCTTTGTCTTCACTAATAACAGGGAAGCGTGAGTGAGCAGAGTCAATAATGACATCAAGGCACTCATCAAGCGTTTGATTACGTTTTAAGGTAACAATTTGGGAACGCGGGATCATAATGTCGCGCACGCGTTGATCCGCGATATCCATTACCCCTTCAAGCATTTCGCGGGTGTCAGGATCGATCAAATCGTTCTGTTCAGAGTCGCGGATTAATTCGACCAAATCATCACGATTTTTAGGTTCACCATGAAATAGGTGATTTAACAGTGCAAAGAACCCTTTCTTAGGACCAGGGTTATCGCTACTCGAAGAGTTATCGTCGCTCATGGCGGTTAATTTTTTTTTCCTCAAAAAATACTCGTCATACTTCGAACTGCAGCGTTGTTGGCTGGACTCGGCTAATCGAATCACATACTTATGTATGCTCATCGAGATATCCTAGCTTGCCGCCTAGCTGCAATTCGAATTATTTAGAGTATTCACTCGTCGTATCTCGAACCGCAGCGTTGTTGGCTGCACTTGGTACCAAAAGTAGCCCAAGTCAAAGTATTTGGAGCTTAGGTTAGTTAATAAAAACAGTTTGCTACATTCTTTTTTAGCACAAAATTGACGGTTTATCTGCAAAATAACCGTCAGTTTTTTGTAAAATAATGCTTTCTTTGAGAAAGATATCTCAAAAAATTATAGTTAGGTCACTCTTTTTCTGCAAGATATGGGTCTTCGTAGCCTAATTCAGCCAGAATTTCGGTTTCTAAACTTTCCATTTCTTCTGCTTCATCATCTTCAATATGATCATAGCCTAAAAGATGAAGGCAACCATGAACGACCATATGAGCCCAGTGTTCTTCTGCCGTTTTTTGTTGCTCGATAGCTTCTTGCTCAACAACTTGGCGACAGATAATTAAATCACCGAGCAAAGGCAGCTCAATTTCTGGCGGAGCCTCAAAGGGGAATGACAACACGTTGGTCGGTTTGTCTTTGCCACGATAGGTTAAGTTTAAGTGATGGCTTTCGGGTTCATCAACCACCCGAATAGTGACTTCACTTTGTGCTTGAAATTTAGGCAAAACAGCTGTTAACCAACGCTGAAATTCGGCTTCAGGAGGCAAGCCTTCAGGGTTTTCGCACGCAATTTGTAAATCGAGAATAATGTCACTCATTTATAGATTTTCCTGCTTTTCAAATTGCTTTTGCTGTTCTTTTTCTTCACGTAACTGTTGGCGACGTTTATTGTCTTGTTCTTCCCATGCTTCATAAGCCATGACGACTTTGGCAACAACAGGATGACGAACCACATCTTCACTGTGGAAGAAATTGAAGCTTAAATCATCGACTTCGGAGAGCACTTCAATGGCATGACGTAATCCTGATTTACTACCGCGAGGCAAGTCAACCTGAGTAATATCTCCCGTCACAACCGCTTTAGAATTAAAGCCAATACGTGTTAAAAACATCTTCATCTGCTCGATGGTGGTGTTTTGGCTCTCATCTAAAATAATAAAAGCATCATTCAACGTACGGCCACGCATATAGGCCAGCGGCGCGACTTCGATAACATTACGCTCAATCAGTTTTTCAACTTTTTCAAAGCCTAACATTTCGAATAGCGCATCATAAAGTGGGCGCAGGTAAGGGTCGACTTTTTGGCTGAGGTCGCCCGGTAAAAAACCAAGTTTTTCACCTGCTTCAACAGCAGGGCGCGTAAGCAGAATGCGGCGAACTTCTTGGCGTTCTAAGGCATCAACTGCCGCGGCTACCGCTAAATAGGTTTTCCCAGTTCCCGCAGGGCCAATGCCAAACGTAATATCATGGTCTAAAATATTGGCGATATATTGCGCTTGATTTGGGGTGCGTGGTTTGATCACACCACGTTTAGTCTTAATATTCACCGCTTTACCGTAGTCAGGAACGCTATCGGCGGATTGCTCTAAAACACGGCTATCCAGAATGGCTAAGTGAATATTTTCAGGGTCGATATCAGGGATAACACCGCGCACAGGCGCGGTATCAACATACAGTTGACGCAAAATTTTGCTGGCCGCTTGAACGTTCAGCGGCTTACCCGATAACTTAAAACGGTTATCACGGCGATTAATTTCGATAGCAAGGCGGCGTTCTAGCTGCTTGATATTATCGTCAAATGGCCCGCAGAGGCTCATTAAACGTTGGTTATCTGCGGGTTCTAGAAAGATTTCTTGTGTTGCGATTTGCAAATTTTTTGTCTCGGTCACTGAATATCCTATGGTTGTGGCTTAGGGCTGAAAACTACCAACACCTAGCTCATCTTCTTTACGGGTGCGTGCAATAACAGACTCTGGCGATTCATGAACGCGAAGACCCATTTGATCTTCTGTACGAATGACTTTACCGCGTAATGAGTTGGTATAAACATCCACAATTTCGACATCCACAAATTTACCAATCATATCCGGTGTACCTTCAAAGTTCACAACACGGTTATTTTCAGTACGTCCAGACAGCTCCATAACATTTTTACGCGATGTTCCTTCAACTAAGATACGTTGAATGGTTCCCACCATTTGGCGGCTGAAGCTTAATGCCTGCTGATTAATGCGCTGTTGCAGTAAGTATAGACGCTGTTTTTTCTCATCTTCCGTTACGTCGTCAGGTAAATCTGCAGCGGGTGTGCCAGGACGTGCGGAATAAACAAAGCTGTAGCTCATGTCAAAATTCACGTCAGCAATCAGTTTCATGGTTTTTTCGAAGTCTTCGGTTGTTTCACCAGGGAAGCCCACGATAAAGTCTGAACTGATAAGAATACCAGGGCGTGCTTCGCGTAGTTTGCGAATAATGGCTTTGTATTCAAGTGCCGTATGAGCACGTTTCATCATCGTTAGAACGCGGTCTGAGCCACTTTGCACAGGTAGATGCAAGAAGCTGACTAATTCTGGAGTATCGCGGTAAACTTCGATGATATCGTCAGTAAATTCAATTGGGTGGCTAGTGGTAAAGCGAACTCGGTCGATACCATCAATAGCTGCAACTAAACGCAGTAATTCTGCAAATGAGCAAATTTCACCATCAAAGGTCTCACCGCGGTAAGCATTCACGTTTTGACCCAGTAAGTTAACTTCACGCACACCTTGTGCAGCTAACTGTGCGATTTCAAATAGAATATCATCACAAGGGCGGCTAACTTCTTCACCACGGGTATAAGGCACTACGCAGAAGGTGCAATACTTATTACAGCCTTCCATAATCGAAACGAAAGCCGTTGGCCCTTCAGCACGAGGTTCGGGTAAACGGTCAAATTTTTCAATTTCAGGGAAGCTGATATCAATAACTGGGCTGCGCGTACCTTGAACTTGGTTAATCATCTCAGGCAAACGGTGCAAAGTTTGCGGGCCGAAAACGATGTCAACGCTTGGTGCACGTTGGCGAATAAAATCCCCTTCTTGTGAAGCGACACAGCCGCCTACACCAATAATAATGTCAGGGTTTTTGTCTTTAAAAAACTTCCAACGACCAAGTTGATGGAAGACTTTTTCTTGTGCTTTTTCACGAATTGAACAGGTATTAAGCAGTAATAAATCTGCTTCTTCAGCAATTTCAGTGAGTTGATAACCATGGGTATTTTCTAATAAAGAAACCATTTTGGATGAGTCATACTCATTCATCTGGCAACCCCAAGTTTTAATGTATAGCTTTTTATTCGTCGACATGTCGTATATCCGGTGTTTTCGAAGCGGCTAGTGTAATGGACTCCGAAACGCGTTGTAAATCCAAAGTCCTACCCTTTATATTTGGGAACTCGCATGCATTTTGATTAAGGACATCATTGTATGATGGGATAAATGCAAAGATATTTAAAATAATATCACCACACGAAATCTAAGGGCAGGCAATTTGCCTATTGTTTTAAAATTAGCACGTATTGTATTCATTTGCGGCATCAGTGACCAGAGGATGTTGCAAAATTGTGGTTATTTTTTGTGCAAATTAAAGTGTTTTCGGCAAAATACACTGTTTGTAAGGTTATAAAGATGAAGGGCTCGAATAACCTCTAAGCCTTCAATGCTTATATTTCCTGTGAGGATCATCATTTTTCGGTACAATACCTTTATCAACGTGGTCACTGTTATCAAACAACAATCTTTATTAAACAATAAATAGTAGCGAACGTATGAATAAATTAATCGAATCTTATGATGTTGTCGTCGTTGGCGCAGGTATGACTGGCGCGGCAGCAGCATTGGGCTTTGCTCAAGAAGGCATGCGAGTCGCTTTGCTTGAAAAAGCACAACCTGCGGCCTTTGACCCACAAAGTGCTCCAGATGTTCGTATTTCTGCGATTAGCCGTGCTTCTGTTGAATTGTTGGAGCAATTAGGGGCTTGGCAACATGTTAAAGCAATGCGAAGTGCTCCATATCGTCAGTTAGAAACATGGGAAGAGCCAGAGAGCAATGTGGTTTTTGATGCTCAGAGTCTTGGGTTGCCTGAACTTGGGTTTATGGTAGAAAACCGTGTGTTACAGCTTGCATTATGGCAAGAATGTGAAAAATACAGCAATCTAGACCTTGTCTGCCCTGCGAGACTTATCAATTTATACCAACCTAAGTCACAAGAAGAGTGGATATTAGCATTAGATGATGGCCGAGCTCTGCAAGCTAAGCTTGTTATTGGAGCTGATGGCGCGAATTCGCAGGTCCGCAAAATGGCAGGGATTGGTAGCCGTGGCTGGCAGTATCGCCAATCATGTATGTTGATTAGCATTCAAACACAGCAGTCTCAGCAAGATAAAACATGGCAGCAGTTTTTTCCATCAGGGCCTAGGGCATTTTTACCGCTGTATGATAATTGGGCTTCATTAGTCTGGTATGACAGCCCTGCAAAGATTAGGCGTTTACAAGGCATGTCAATGGAACAGTTGACGGGAGCGATTTCTGAAGCTTTCCCTGAACGTTTAGGGCCTGTTACCGCAATTGCGTCAGGGGCATTTCCACTGACTCGTCATCATGCTCGTCGCTATGTAATAGATGGATTAGCATTGATTGGTGATGCCGCTCATACCATTAATCCATTAGCGGGGCAGGGAGTGAATTTAGGCTACCGAGATGTTGATGCGTTGTTGAAAGAAGTGATTTACGCGCGCGAATACATACAACCTTGGCATTCCCTTGATGTATTGAAGCGTTATCAACGCCGTCGTTTGCCTGATAATTTAATTATGCAAGCTGGAATGGACGTATTTTATATGGCATTTAGTGAAAAGTTACCAGGATTGAAAATAGTTAGGAACCTTGGGTTGATGGCGGCACAGCGTGCTGGAGAAGCGAAAAAGCTGGCGTTGAAGTATGCTTTAGGTTTATAGAAATTATCTTGAATATAATAAATAGGCCGCTAATTAGCGGCCTATTTATTATTAAGTGAAGAAGTTATGGTTATTTATTATTAGCTAAATCAACCGGCTGAATATTACTTGTGTCTGTATTGATGCTGTCATCTTCAGTAATCACTGAATCTAATGTTTCATTTTTTGCTGAAAATGCATGAGCCAGTTTTTCTGTGTCGAGTTCTTTTTCCCAACGCGCAACAACGATACACGCACATGCGTTACCCACTAAGTTAGTTAATGCACGGCACTCAGACATAAAACGGTCGATACCTAAAATAAGCGCCATACCTGCGACAGGAACGCTTGGCACCACCATCAGTGTGGCTGCTAAGGTAATAAACCCTGCACCCGTCACACCAGCTGCACCTTTTGAGCTTATCATCGCAACTAACAGCAACGAAATTTGTTGCCAAATAGTGAGCTCAATATTAGTGGCTTGGGCAATAAACAATGCAGCCATCGTCATATAAATATTCGTACCATCAAGATTGAATGAATAACCCGTTGGGATAACTAACCCGACAACCGATTTTTCACACCCTGCATGCTCCATTTTGCGCATTAAGCTTGGCAGTGCCGCTTCGGAAGAAGAGGTACCTAAAACTAACCATAGCTCGTCTTTGATATATTTAATTAGCGCAATGATGGAGAAGCCGTTGTATTTAGCAACTGCACCCAGAACAAGTAAGACGAACAACAGTGAGGTAATATAGAACGTCATAATCAGCATCATTAAGTTGCCGATAGAGGATATTCCATATTTACCAATAGTAAATGCCATTGCGCCAAATGCCCCGATAGGTGCGAGTTTCATGAGCATCGCAACCATTTTGAACACAGGTTCAGAGAAGTTTTGTAGTAGTTTTACAATGGGCTCGCCGTGTTTACCTGTTGCAGCTAATGCTAATCCGAAAATGACAGCAATAAATAGAACTTGCAGGATGTTGCCGTTTACTAATGGACTAATGACGGTATCAGGGATGATATTCATCAAGAAGCCAACTATCGAAGATTCGTGTGCTTTTTCAACGTAGGTGGCAACTTTAGTGCTATCAAGGGTTGCCGGATCAATATTAAGGCCTGAACCTGGGCGAATGATATTCGCGACGATAAGACCGATGACGAGGGCGATGGTCGAGAAAGTGATGAAGTAGAGCATCGCTTTACCTGCGACGCTACCAACGGCCTTCATGTTTGACATGCCAGATATACCAGTAACAACAGTTAAGAAGATAACTGGCGCGATAATCATTTTAACGATTTTGATGAATGCATCACCAAGCGGTTTTAATGATTCTCCAATGTCTGGAAAAAAGTGGCCAAGTGCGATACCCAGAACGATGGCTACGATTACCTGAACATATAAAATCTTATATATTGGTTGCTTTATCATGTTTCGCATAAATTTTCTCTGTAAAAATGTTGCGTTTGGCAATTTATAATTATTAGGTTTAAAACTTTTATTAGAGTTTCTGAGAACTAATTTAGTTGGAATGGAAGAAGGGGCTGAATCTATTAGTACCAGAGGTTGATAATAATTTAACTGGTAATAATCATACCTAACTACAATTCGAGCGCAGATTACCACTTTCAGCAGTTATAGAGAAATGATTGAAGTCACATATTTGATAGAAAAGTTATGCAAACGTAAATTTTATGAGCTAAATGTTGCTTTAATATCACTTTAAGCGATTAAGCTATTGGTTATCCGATAATATTGGAATTAAATAAATAAAGAAACTACCAAAAAGTCATCATTTAAGCTAAAAATAGAGATAGAAATATAAAAAACAGTAGAGATGAAGCCTCAACCTATTAAAAAATGGAGTTATCTGCTATTTTTTTATTTTTTATTTAATTTATCAATAAAATCGATAAGCAAAATTAAGATAGTTTAGGCAGAGAAAGAGAGAATAGGCGTTAATTTAAGTGATATTGAAAAGAGAATGGCTGGGGTACCAGGATTCGAACCTGGGAATGCCAGGATCAAAACCTGGTGCCTTACCGCTTGGCGATACCCCAACAAAAGAAATGGTAGCTACGACGGGATTCGAACCTGTGACCCCAACATTATGAGTGTTGTGCTCTAACCAACTGAGCTACATAGCCATATATAATTTCTTTGAAATGAATTGTGCAACTCTAGGTAGGATAGTAGATGGCTGGGGTACCAGGATTCGAACCTGGGAATGCCAGGATCAAAACCTGGTGCCTTACCGCTTGGCGATACCCCATCCGGGAATTCTACTATTGATTGTTTTAAGATGGCTGGGGTACCAGGATTCGAACCTGGGAATGCCAGGATCAAAACCTGGTGCCTTACCGCTTGGCGATACCCCAATCTTAAATTCAATGCTACCGAGAAGGAAAATGGTGCGGGAGACAAGACTTGAACTTGCACACCTTGCGGCGCCAGAACCTAAATCTGGTGCGTCTACCAATTTCGCCACTCCCGCAAATAATGGTGGCTATGACGGGATTCGAACCTGTGACCCCAACATTATGAGTGTTGTGCTCTAACCAGCTGAGCTACATAGCCATCTTTTTTTGCATAACCTTCGTCGGCGTTGCGGGGCGCATTATGCTAATTACAGACCCGACAGTCAACAGCTTTTTGCACTATTTTTTAGAAAACGTGACTGTTTGTTTGTTGAATAATCATTTTGTCGATAAAGCCAGCAAAAAACAAGCCCGTATTTGAAAAAAATCACTTTTTGTCTTAGACGCTAGATAAATGTAATTTGGTTATGGTGTGAAATAAAATAGCGAAAGAGCTAAAAAATTTGTGTGGGGGAACAAAACGGAGGAATGGGGAGTATGCTAAAAGTGATGTATGGAATGCAGCGTTCAGTTTATAGACAATAAAAAAGCAGGTATCTCAACCTGCTTTAAAAAAACACGCCAAAAATTAGCTTTCAAACAGTTTTTGTAATAATTCACCATTGAGCATCGCGCGTTTAGTGAGTGCGAAAGCGCCTATTGCCGAGTTATGAACTAGCTGCGATGTGACGATGGGAAGATTCTCTCTAAATCCTTTTAAGGCTTGTGTATCAATGCAGCTTTGAATTGCGGGTAACAGAATTTGTTCTGCTTCCGTGATATCGCCTGCAATAACGACTTTTTCAGGGTTAAATAAGTTTATAGAGATAGCTATCGCTTTACCGATTTGCCGGCCAACGTGCTGGATAACTTCCGTAGCAAGTGGATCTCCCTTATTAGCGGCTTGGCAAATATGGGAAATCGTACAAGTTTCCAATGTAAGGGAGCTCGAATAGCCTTGTTCTAAACGCTGTTTTACGCGGGCTTCAATCGCTTGGTTTGAGGCAATGGTTTCTAAACAACCAAAATTACCGCAATGGCAAAGTTCGCCAAGAGGGTCAACTTGAATATGCCCAATTTCCCCGAGGTTACCTCGATGGTTGAGTAATATCTCTTTATTGATGACTAAACCCGCCCCTGCGCCTCTGTGGATGCGAACTAGTAGAGAGTCTTCGCAATCACGAGTAGCACCAAAATAGCTCTCAGCGAGGGCTAGGCTGCGAATATCATGCCCTGCATAACAGGTAATTTTAAAGTGTGCTTGTAAATTGTCGATGAGATGCCAATTGTCGACCTTGATATGTGGCATGTAGTAAACAATCCCACTATTTGGGTTAACTAACCCAGGGAGAATAATAGAAATCGCAATCAGCTCTTTTAAGCGCTTGTGATTGTGCTCAATAAAATCATCAAGAGCGGCAATCAACTTTTGTTCTACGGCTTGCTGAGAAGGCTCTGTGATAGGGTAATGGGCATCGATAATCATTTTGCCACCTAAGTCGTATAAGGCGATGGTGGCATCATAGCGCCCTAAGCGGACGCCAATCGTGTGAAAATTTTTGTGTTCAGAAACAATAGATATGGCACGACGGCCTCCAGTAGAGGCCTGTTGGTCAACTTCTTTAATTAAACCACGTTCGAGTAACTGGCGAGTGATTTTAGTCACACTGGCTGGGGCAAGTTGGCTTTGCTCCGCGATTTGAATTCTTGATATCGGGCCATGTTGGTCAATTAAACTATAGACGACAGCGCTATTTAGTTGTTTGACGAGATCAATATTACCAATTTGCTTCAGCGAGTGGCTTTGATTCATTAGCTAGTTACTCATTTTTTGTAGACTTCTGCTCCGTTAACATAGGTTGCAAGGACGTCGAAGTCGTGGTTAAACGCGGTTAAATTCGCAATTTTACCCGGAGCAATAGACCCTAAAGTCTCATCAACTCCAATGGCTCTTGCGGGGTAGAGCGTTGCCATTCTCAGTGTTTCATCTAATGGAATACCCACGTACTCTACACTGTTTCTCACTGCTTCTATCATGGTGAGTGATGAGCCGCTGAGTGTGCCATTTTCATCTACACATAATCCATCGCGGTAGTATATGGTTTTACCCGCGAAGATAAAATGATCCATTTCACCAGTTTGAGGATCTATTCCTGCCGGCGCTGTGGCATCAGTCACTAAAATTAATTTATCACCTTTTAAGTGCTTACTATTACGGATATTTGCCCACTGAACATGTAAGCCATCAGCAATAATTCCTGCATACACTTCAGGAGTGTCATAAATAGCACCAACTAAACCGGGGCCACGGCCTGAAATATATGGCATGGCGTTGAAAAGATGCGTTGAAAAGCGAATTCCGGCTTTAAAGCCCAGTTTAGCCTCTTCATACGTTGCATTTGAATGCCCAGCAGAAATAACAATGCCGGAATCTTTCAATTGATGAATGTAATCAAGTTCAACCATTTCAGGCGCTAAAGTGATTTTAGTGATGGAGTCTGCATGAGCAGCTAAATAATCAATCATCTGCGCGGATGGTTGGCGGATAAATTCAGGGTTATGTGTGCCTTTTTTAATAACATTAATATATGGGCCTTCTAAATGGAGCCCGAGAGCTTGGTTCTTGTGGTCTTTTAAGTACTCAGTCATGACCTCAATACCATGCTTCATCAATTCGTCAGAGCAGGTAATCAGCGTTGGCAGGTAACTGGTACATCCTGTACGCTCATTGGCTTTTTGCATGATATCCAAATTCTTTAATGTGACATTTTCTTTATTATCATTGAATTGGACACCACCACAGCCGTTGACTTGCAGGTCAATAAACCCTGCAGATAACGTCGCACCTTGTAGGTCATGTTGTGGAATATGGGAAGGTAATTCAGAGACAGGACAAACATCTTTGATGATTTCACCATCAATGACGACCGCATGGTTATCCAGTCTTTCATGACCTGTATAAATAATGCAATTTGTTAATGCATACATGGCTTAAAACTCCTGACCTCTGGAAAGTGGGTCACCGATCAGCCTTCGCTGATCGGGTGATTGATAAATATAATCTTAGTTAAACTTTTCAATAATTTCAGATTCTAGCTGTTTGAAATATTTAAGCGTTTTAACTTTTAATTCGAGTGTTGCGGGTTCATCACAGACGACCAGTGCTTTTGGGTGCATTTGCACGCAGCTCACTGTCCACATATGGTTAATTGAACCTTCAACTGCGGCATGAACTGCGTTCGCTTTATTCGCACCCGTTGCAAGTACCATTAACTCTTCAGCATCCATTAATGTGGCGACACCGACAGTTAAAGCAAATTTTGGTACTTGATTGATATCATTATCAAAGAAACGTGAGTTAGCTTGGCGCGTTTCTGGTGTCAATGTTTTAATGCGGGTGCGTGAGTTCAATGAAGAACCGGGTTCATTAAAAGCAATGTGACCGTCGTTACCTACGCCGCCCATAAATAAATTAATTTTGCCGTAAGATTTAATTTTATCTTCATAACGTTGGCATTCCGCATCAACATCTGGGGCATTACCATTCAGTAAATTAATATTTTGCGCTTGAATGTCGATGTGGTTAAAGAAATTTTCATGCATAAATGTGTGATAGCTTTGAGGATGATTAGCTGGAATACCAATATATTCATCCATATTAAATGTTACCACATGCTTAAAACTAACTTTTCCTGCGTTATATAAAGCAATCAGTGCTTTATAAGTGGCAAGAGGGGTACCGCCTGTTGGTAACCCAAGAACGAAAGGGCGATCAGCAGTAGGGTTGAATGCGTTGATTTTGTCAGCGATATACTGTGCGGACCAAATGCCAACATCATGCGCATTATTAAGTGGAATTAGCCTCATGTCTCAATTACCTCTAATAAGTCTGTGAAATCTTTCATGTATATATGTATCCCTGATGTTATTCATTAGATATAGGAATACTCGTTATACTTCAAATTTATTGTGCATTATCACTTGGTTGACATGCTATTTTTGTTTCAGGACATGCATTCAAGTGTGCTGAGAATATACAGGTTAATAGTACAAATAAGTTATTTTTAATCATAAAATAAGTTTTCGATAATAGCTAGTAATTTAGTCATATCAGTAACTCTTTCGTTGACATTTATCACAAATCGAACCTATTTATTTTGCATCGCGAAACAATTAATTTAGACTATGAAATTGATACTCTCAATAACCTAAATTATGATTTAGGTGTGTGAACAATAAGATCCCGTAAATGGGGCAAAAATAGGGCGATAAAGGGGGAGTTTGTGAATATTCTTAGCTACTTACAGCGGATTGGTAGGGCACTTATGGTGCCAGTTGCTGTACTACCAGCCGCAGCAATCCTGATGGGGATTGGCTATTGGATTGACCCAGATGGTTGGGGAGCCAATAGTGCAATCGCAGCGTTACTGATAAAATCGGGTGCGGCTATTATTGATAATATGTCCGTACTGTTTGCTATTGGTGTTGCTTATGGAATGTCAAAAGATAAGGACGGTGCGGCTGCGCTGACCGGTTTTGTTGGCTTTTTAGTCGTGACAACACTGTGTTCGCCAGCATCTTATTCCATGATCATGAATGTTCCGTTGGAAAGCGTTCCTGCGGCATTCGGTAAAATAAATAACCAATTCGTGGGTATCTTAGTTGGGGTATTGTCTGCTGAATTGTACAACCGCTACAGTGGCGTAGAGCTACCAAAAGCGTTGTCTTTCTTTAGCGGTCGTCGCCTCGTGCCGATTTTGACATCATTCTTAATGATCATCTTAGCCTTCATTCTGATGTATGTTTGGCCGGTGGTATATAATGGTTTGGTTTCTTTCGGTGAAAGCATTAAAGATTTAGGTTCTGTGGGAGCGGGTATTTATGCCTTCTTCAACCGTTTATTAATTCCTGTTGGTCTACACCACGCACTTAACTCTGTGTTCTGGTTTGACGTTGCTGGGATCAATGATATTCCGAACTTCTTAGGCGGCGCTAAGTCAATTGATGCCGGCTTGGCAACGGTAGGTATCACTGGTCGCTATCAAGCAGGCTTCTTCCCAATCATGATGTTTGGTTTACCTGGTGCGGCATTAGCGATTTACCACTGTGCTCGCCCGGAAAACAAAGCCAAAGTGGCTGGTATTATGATTGCTGGTGCGTTTGCGGCATTCTTCACCGGTATCACTGAACCACTTGAATTCTCATTCATGTTCGTGGCGCCAATTCTGTACGTAGTCCACGCATTGTTAACGGGTATTTCGGTTTATATCGCAGCAACAATGGAATGGATTTCAGGGTTCGGTTTCAGCGCAGGTTTAGTCGATATGTTATTGCAATCACGTAACCCATTAGCCGTTCAGTGGTATATGTTGATTGTTCAAGGCTTAGTCTTCTTTTGCATTTACTATGTCATTTTCCGTTTCATGATCCGTAAATTCAACCTGTTAACACCAGGCCGTGAAGAGAGCGCAGGTGATGAAACGATTGATGGTTATGACGAAAGCATTAGCCCTGCCGATAACAGTGACAGCGATATTCAAAAAGAAGCTCGCCAATATGTTGCAGCGGTTGGTGGTAGTGATAACATCGTCAGTATTGATGCTTGTATTACACGTTTACGTTTAGGCGTTAAAGATTCAGCAGTTGTTAACGATGCGATGACTAAACGTTTAGGCGCTTCAGGTGTTATCCGCTTAAGCAAACAAAATGTGCAAGTGATTGTCGGTACACGTGCTGAATTGGTCGCAAAAGCAATGACTGAAGTAATTGCAAAAGGCCCTATTGCCGGTTCTGCACCAGTTGCAGCAGCAGAAGAGAAAAAAGCCGCAGAGCCTGCGAAAACAAAAGGTAATGTGATTTTATCTCTGGTTGCGCCAGTCAGTGGTCAAGTGTTCTCCCTTGACGATGTGCCTGATGAAGCGTTTTCTAGCCGCATTGTGGGCGATGGTATTGCCATCAAACCAACAAGCAGCGAAGTGTTAGCGCCGGCGTCAGGTACGGTGGTGAAAATTTTCGAAACTAACCACGCATTCTGCCTTGAAACAGAAAACGGTGTTGAACTCATTGTTCATATGGGGATCGATACGGTTGCACTGAAAGGTGAAGGTTGCGCACGTTTAGTGGAAGAAGGTGCTGAAGTAACCGCTGGCACACCAATCCTGAACTTAGACCTCGCGTTCCTTGAAGCCAATGCTAAATCAATGATTAGCCCTGTTATCATCAGCAATATCGATGATTTTTCTGGCGTCGAAATTTTAGTTGAAGGTGACGTGAAAGCAGGTGAAACCGTTATTTATAATGTTCTGAAATAATTCAGTTTAATATTATAAGTGAGTAAGAGGGTGGCTTAGGCCACCCTCTTTGTTTATGCAGCTTAAATAAGAAAAAGATAATCATATAGGGTATAACAAATAATGATAATCAGTATCAATTGAGTCCAGTGTATAAAGAAAATATAATTAATTGTTAGCTTTGTGGAGAGGCTGAAATACGAGAGTAATTAAAATAAAAGCGCCTAAAAGCAATATAACAAAGTATCTATAAGGAGAAAAAATGGGATTAAAAATTCATCTGGTTTGGTTTGATAAACAAACAGAAGAATATGTTGGTGAAGAGTATTCTCTTGACTTAGGGGATGATGGTAGCATTATAGAAAAAACTATTAACCCTGAAGAAAACATTATTAATAATGGTTGTTTTGATGTGCTTTCTGATTGGGCCTCTAATCTTCAAAAGCATATAAAACATAAATTTAAATTTAATAAATATGATTATCAAGTTTCATTCGATTATCGAGAAGAATGGTAATTATTTATATTTATAAATTATTAGTAAATCATTTAATTTGCTTTTTTTATGCAGGTTAATATTTACCCATAAAAATGGGGGTTATATAAAATAATTGGTAAATAATTTATTTATTTAAAATAAAGGTAAAAATCTGTAGAAATATTAGGGATTTATTCAAAGTAATAACATAAGGAATATGTATTATGACAGAGTCAATAAAGCACCTACAGATCCATAAACTAGAAGATATGAATATTCATAGAAACTTAGGCGCAGGTCATGACCCGATGCAGATAGGGCCACCCAGCATAACCATTCATGTGGCGCCTAAAGGTAGTCCAATTTACAATCAGTTAGGAGAAGACACGGGGAATACATCACAATGGGGACATACCTATATTAGTATTCGAGGCATTAATCCTGTGACACATAATTATGAACAAATTAGCATGGGACTTAGTCCAGGAGAAGATTGGGGGTCATCAAAAGATAATTTGTCTTTTAATGATCATGTTCGTTATAAAAGTGCTTCCACATTGACGATAACATCAAATAATCAACAGTTTTTTAGTCATTTCAATAATCTATATACGGCTATGCATGATTATAAAACAGGAAAAACGCAGCCTCCGAATTATAATCCATTTAGTTTAACTGGGGAAAAAACGTGCGGTAAATTTGTTCAGTCAGAGCTAGAAAAAGCAGGCATGCAAGGTATTAATATCCCCTTTTGGCCTGATGATGCTTATGAGAATTTAGACAATTTGGCTGATGATTACGAAACACCATTAGTAATTGATTTAGGTGGTAATGGTGTACAAACTTTAGTAGATAGTTTTGGCGTTGAATTCGATTTTAAAGGAAATGCAATTAAGTCGCGAACAGGCTGGGTACACCCAGATGATGGATTACTGGTGTGGGATAAAAATAAAGATGGCATGATTAATTCAGGTAACGAATTGTTTGGTAACAATAGCCTACAGATTAGTAATACACGACTGAAAGATGGCTTTTCTGCTTTATCTGAATTGGACAGTAATACTGATAGAATTATTAATTCAAGTGATAAGTTTTGGTTGGAGTTAAAAGTCTGGCAAGATAAAAATTCGGATGGTATTAGTCAATTCCATGAATTAACAAATTTAAGTAATATGGGCATTAACGCAATTGAGTTGAATGCAAATGAGCTCAATTTTTATGATGAGAATGGTAATTTCCATAAATTAATGGCTAAGGTAAGTTGGGATAATAATAAGCAAACTGAAGTCGTTGATGTATTATTTCACCAGCGAGCGAATACGATTAATTTACAACAAAATTTTAATCAACTTATTGATAATATGCTTGGTTTTTCATTCCCCTCAAATGATGACTGTATCTTTTTAATTGCAGACACCATAACAAGCTATCCTCATGCAACTTCACTCTTTACCAATGATTTAGGAAAAATCTCGTGAGGTTGCTTTCATGGTCTATCGTTATAGGAGCGTTCATTATCGGGACTCCAACTTGGGGAGGGAATACAAATCCTCCTTTAATTCCAACTGTAAGAGATCGTCTATATACCATTGGGTATAATGAAACAGAACTACGTTATGACCCAGACCTACCTAAAAAAGTTTCTTATCCTGCAAACCAACAGCAAGTGCTTGAGTTATATCATCGGGCATTAAAAAATAATAATGAAGATGATAATTATGCCTTATTTTCTTTTTTCAGAATTGGTTGCACGGATTTTAAGCATTTACATAATGTGAAAGCTGCAAAAGAAGAGTGTGCACTGGCAAATTTCTTTTTGAAGAGAGTATTAAAAATTAATTCTAACAATGGGTTAGCTCTGTTATTTACAGGGGTAAACTATCAGCATGGTAATGGGGGGGAAGTAAATATGCCAGAAGCAATTTCATATTATGAACGAGCTTACCACCTTCATGGTAATAAGGTAATTGTAGCAGGAAAAAATCTTTCGACGATTTATTTACATGGACTCGGCGGGATCCCTCAGGACTTTAATAAAGCTAAATACTATTTAGAAATGGCCGCAAGAGATAACCCAAAGGGGCAAGATGCATATTACCTCAAGAATTTTGATACATATGTTGATTTACTTAAAATATCAAATGAAGGTGATAAATGTAAGCAACAAAACCCTAATAACCGTATCTGGGTAAAAGAATGTAATGATAAAGTAGAAAAGAAAATAGAAGCGTACTTAAAAAAACATAGAGGAAATCAGAAAGAGAAAGATGCGATTGGTTAATTTACCAAAATTTTATTTTATGACTAGTATGAAAGGTAGTTATGAATAATACGTTAAAAATAGAGTGTAAAAACACTCTATTTTTCGTATTAAAAAATTGCATTTATTAATAACATTGGCGAAATCTCAAACAAGGTTGTCAAATCTGCATAAGCAAGGGGCTTTTTTCATCGATAAGATATTTTCTCAATGACTGATGAGGAATTTTCTGTGGAACTGCTTCTGTGCTTATTTGGCTTTATTTCGGGGATCACCACCGCACTATTTGGTTTTGGTGGCGGCTTTATCACCGTTCCACTGTTATATGCGCTAATTACCTTAGTATGGGGGCCACAAAGCGATGCAGGAACTGTGGCGATGCAAATCGCGGTGGCAACATCCACTTGCGTGATGATTTTTTCATCAACATTATCAAGTCGCGCTCATTATTTAAAAGGAAATCTCAGCTGGCCAATTATAAAGCCATTTATTATCCCTATTTCAGTGGGGGGGATATTTGGGGCGATTGTGGCGTTATCGGTAGATAATGCATTAATTCGTTGGATATTTATTGGCTATCTCATCATCACTATTTTAGATTGTTTTATTCGTCCCGGTTTTATGAAGACAGAATCTACGGGGATACAACTCTCTCGTGGTGGTATTTTTGCAGATACTCCGATTGGTGTGGTGATTGGCGCGGTAGCGGCATTTTTAGGTGTTGGTGGCAGTGTGATGACTGTTCCATTAATGCGGCGCCGTGGTGCCAGTATGATCCAAGCCGCTGCCTTTGCGAATCCATTGACATTACCAATGGCGATCACGGGTACATTAACCTATTTTTATTTCGCTATTGATAAACACATTGACCTCGGATCGGGCTTTCTGGGGATGATCTATATCAAAGGGGCATTAATTTTAATTGTGACATCGTGGCTAGGGATACGTTTTGCTTCTTTATTAATGCCTTACCTTAGCGATAAACGTCATGCCCAAAGTTATCCACTACTGTTACTCGTGGTTTTAGCTGTTATGTTACTGGTTTAAAATCGCGTATTTCGGTAGGCAAAAATGAGGTTTTTGTCCTAAATTCCTTCTGATCATCGCTTTTGCCGCACTTGGCGCAATCAAACGGTTGTTTCCTGATTGATTATGGTAGAATATATTTAGTTACTACACGCTTTTAGCGCGCTTTTGGCATTGAGGAATGATGACAATGAATGAGGCAGATGCTCGCCCAACAAATTTTATCCGTCAGATCATAGATGAAGATCTGGCGACCGGAAAACACACGTCAGTGCATACGCGTTTTCCACCTGAACCGAATGGCTATTTACATATTGGTCATGCGAAATCAATCTGCTTGAATTTTGGCATTGCCAAGGATTATCAAGGCCAATGTAATTTACGTTTTGATGATACCAACCCTGTAAAAGAAGATGTCGAATACGTTAACTCGATTCAAGAAGACGTTAAATGGCTTGGTTTTGAGTGGAGCGGTAATGTTCGCTATTCCTCTGACTACTTTGATACCTTGTATCAATATGCAATTGAGCTGATCAAAAAAGGCTTAGCTTACGTTGACGAGCTCAGCCCAGATCAAATTCGCGAATATCGTGGAACATTGAAAGAGCCGGGTAAAAATAGCCCATACCGTGAGCGCCTTATTGAAGATAACTTAGCATTATTCGAAAAAATGCGTGCGGGTGGCTTCGAAGAAGGAAAAGCGTGTTTACGTGCGAAAATCGATATGGCATCCCCATTTATGGTGATGCGCGACCCGGTTTTATATCGCATTAAATTTGCGGAACATCACCAATCTGGCAATAAATGGTGCATTTACCCAATGTATGACTTCACGCATTGTATTTCTGATGCATTAGAAGGTATTACACACTCTTTATGTACCTTAGAATTCCAAGACAACCGTCGTTTATATGATTGGGTATTAGACAATATCACCATTGATTGCCATCCACGTCAGTACGAGTTTTCTCGTCTGAATTTGGAATACACGGTGATGTCTAAGCGTAAATTAAACCAATTAGTCACTGAAAAACACGTGCATGGTTGGGATGACCCTCGTATGTTAACCATATCAGGCTTACGCCGTCGTGGTTATACTGCAGCCTCTATCCGTGAATTTTGCCAACGTATTGGTGTGACAAAACAAGACAACAACGTTGAAATGGCCTCTTTAGAGTCCTGTATTCGTGATGATCTGAATGAGTCAGCACCACGTGCTATGGCGGTTATTGACCCAGTTCGTGTAGTGATTGAAAACATGCCAGCGGGTGAAGAGATTTTAACAGCGCCAAACCATCCAAATAAACCGGAGATGGGAACGCGCCAAGTGCCATTTAGCAATGAAATTTATATCGACCGTGCAGATTTCCGTGAGGAAGCGAACCGCCAATATAAGCGTTTAGTATTAGGCAAAGAAGTTCGTTTGCGTAATGCATACATTATTAAAGCAGAGCGTGTTGAAAAAGACGCAGATGGTAACATCACAACCATCTACTGTACTTATGATGCAGGCACATTAAATAAAGACCCAGCAGATGGCCGTAAAGTGAAAGGCGTTATTCATTGGGTAAGTGTCGCTCACGCATTACCTGCAGAAATTCGTCTGTATGACCGTTTATTCACTGTGCCAAACCCAGGTGCAGAAGACGATTTCTTATCGGTTATCAATCCAGATTCACTGGTTATTCGTCAAGGTTTTGTTGAGCCGAGCCTGAAAAATGCCGTGGCAGAAAAAGCGTATCAGTTTGAACGCGAAGGCTATTTCTGTGCGGATAACAAGTTAAGTAGTGCAGAACATTTAGTCTTTAACCGGACTGTGGGGTTGCGTGATACTTGGGCGAAACTCGAAAATTCTTAATTTGATGTCCCCGTCATACTTTGCACCACAGGGGTGTTGGCTTCATTAAGTTACTCGAGTCACATACTTATGTATGCTCACGGGATAACTTAATTTGCCGCCTACCTGTGGTACAAATTATTTAGGGGCCAGATCGAGTATTAGCACAAAAAACGCTGACAAATAAATGTCAGCGTTTTTTATAGTAATCTACAAAGCCTACAAAATCTGAAGAACCTATTTGGATTTGCTATCCACTTTTTCTTTTAATAATTCATGCAGATATTCATTCGCGGAAGTCACATTACCTTGCGCATCTTTAACTTGATACTCTTCGCCAGTAATGGACGATTTTGAAGCTACGTTATCAATAAATTGTTCTACAGTTTTGAGACGTTTTTCTGTTTTACGCAGTTTTAATCGCAAATGAGATTCTGCGTCAGCGGCAGAATATTCAGTGCCATTACGTGTAAAAGTAAGGTTTTGTTGTTTACCAAGCTCAGCTAATAATGATTCAGTACGCATTTTTTCTTCAGGGCTTAACGCAAGAGCTTGAGTAGTCACAAAAACACTTAAAAAAAGGACTAAAGCAGATGAAAAACGGTTTGATAGTTGGGCTGTGAGTGATTGCACGAATTTCTCTCCATAGAAAAAAGGTGAGTAAATTATAAGCAGTCTTTTAATTTAAACTATCGGTAAGATTCCTAGAATTCAATAAATGGTCATCTGTTAAGGCATAAACCGATAACCAATTCCTGTTTCGGTTAATAAGTGAATAGGGCGTGCTGGGTCATTTTCTAATTTTTGCCGTAGATGGCCCATGTAGATGCGTAAGTAATGATTATGTTCCACATAATTAGGCCCCCAGACTTGCAGTAATAAGTGCCTCTGAGTTAATACTTTACCGCTGTTAGCCACGAGTTCACTGAGTAAACGAAATTCAATCGGGGTTAGATGAAGTTCTTCATTTTGTTTGGTCACGACACGATTAATAAAGTCGATGGTAATATCCCCAAACTGGCATTTTGAGTTTTCTTGAGTGGCTTTGCCGAAGCGCCGTAAAGCCACTCTAACTCGAGCCAGTAACTCACTAATTCCGAAGGGTTTTGTGAGGTAATCATCAGCACCTGCATCCAATGCTGCCACTTTTTGTGATTCTTCTTCACGAGCGGATAAAACAATAATCGGAATACTACTCCACTGACGTAGATCACGAATTAAATCAAGCCCATCACCATCGGGTAAGCCAAGGTCTAAAATTAACAAATCAGGTTGTCGCGTACCGGATTCAATGAGGCCGCGTTGGTAATTTTCCGCCTCAAATACCTTCCAGCCTTCACCTTCCAGCGCTAAACGAACAAAGCGGCGGATTTCTTTTTCATCTTCAACAACCAGAATTTGATGGCTAGTACTCACAATATTGTTAATCCTTTTATGTTTCTACTTCGATATCAGGTAGTTGCTTTAAAGGTAAGACAAAATGGAAACTCGCTCCACCTTTATTATTATTTTGCGCCCAAATTTCGCCTTCATGTAACTGAATAATAGCACGACAAATGGCGAGCCCTAAGCCAACTCCTGGAATTGCGGACTCTTTTTGCGCCCGAGAAAATTTATCAAAAATGGTTTTTTCTTGTCCGTTTGGAATCGCATTGCTGGCATCCCATATTTCAATATGAATTTTTTGCCCTTCAACTGTAGCTCGAATACCAATCGGGGTATCGTCATGACTGTATTTTACGGCATTTTCTAATAGGTTGATTAGCACCCGTTCAATCAAGTTAGCATCACAATAAAGTAGTAAGTCTGCTGGAATATCAATTTCTAAAGGATGGCTGTGTAAGGTGTAATCTAAGGTTCTAACAGCACTACTGGTAATTTCTTGCAGTGATTCCCACGCTAAATTGGGCTGAATACTGCCAGATTGTAAGCGAGCCATATCCAGTAAATTATTCACCAAGCGCGAAGTGCTAAGTACTTGCTGGCGCATTTGGTTCACTTGTTCTGTTAGTGGTGATTTTTCCGCAGACAAATTCAACATTAAGATTTCGGTTTGGCCGAATAAAACGGTGAGCGGTGTTTTTAGGTCATGAGACAGTGCGGCAAGTAAGGAGTTTCTTAGTTGTTCTCGTTCAATATCTAATTTGGCTGATTCAGCTTGTTTTGTCAGCTGCAGACGTGCAAAAGCACTCGCAATCAGTCCTGTAAAGGTTTGCAGCATGCGTTGCTGTTCTGGGATCAATAACTGGCGCATGTTTCTTGGTTCAATGGCAAGAACGGCAAGGGTTTGATCGGCAGTGGTGATAGGTTGCAATTGATAGGGAACGCTTGGTAGTGTATCCGTACCAGCACCGGCGGGTTGCCGCTTATCAAAACACCATTTAGCAATGGCTTTATCAATCAGCATTTCACTGTGGCCTTCACATTTTAATGGTGATAACTGGTCGTTTTCATCGGGGAGCAGTAAGCAGCTTTTGGCTTGAAATGCATTATTAAGGAAATGGTACCCAGTTCTCCCAATATCATCAGTCGTGATAGCTTGTCCTAATTCTTTTGTCATTTCATATAGGTGACGTGTTCGCTGCTCTCGATACCGAGCGATACGAGCTTGGTAGCGCATACCTGCAGTTAAATTCCCCACAACAACCCCCACAATTAGCATCACTGTAAACGTGACTAAATATTGCATATCCATGATAGCAAGGGAGAAATGGGGTTGAACAAAGAACAGGTCAAAACTGATCACGTTGACCAGAGCGGCGAAGACAGAGGGGCGTCGGCCATAAAATAATGCGATTAACACGACACCTAATAGATAGAGTGTCACGAGGTTGGCTTTATCGAGGGCCAATAAAAAGGTGCGCGAAAATAAGGTGATAGCAGCACACATCACAATAGCCATTAAATAGCCATTCATATCCGATCGCCATTTTTCAGAGAACGGCTTTCTTTCTGGTTCTTTGTCCCACTCACTTTTCTCTTCAAGTGCGACGATCACTAAATCCAGATCAGGGCCGAGCTTACCAAGACGATCGGCAAAACCGGGACGTAAATTGAGCTTAAACCATTTGTTTACTTTATTACGCCGACCAATCAATATCTTCCCTAAATTATGTTCTCGGGCATAACGTAATATCGCTTTTTCTTCCGAAGGGTCGGATAAAGTTGCTGTTTCTGCACCTAAGTCTTGAGCAAGACGCAACGCTTTTAAGATAGCTCTACGCTGGGTTTCAGGTAGCTGATGAAGTGAGGGAGTTTCAACATAAACAGCATGCCAGACACTACCGAATTTTGCAGCAAGTCGTGCGGCAGTACGGACTAATTTTTCATTTCCGGTATTATGGCCAATGCATAGCAAGAGCCCATCGCGAGTGTGCCATACGGGGGCTTGGCCTTTACCATCACGAAATTCACGCATCTGGTCATCAACCCGGTCAGCAGTACGCCGAAGAGCCAGCTCACGCAGTGCAATTAAGTTTCCTTTGCGGAAAAAATGCTCAATAGCGCGTTCGGCTTGCCCCGGTATATACACTTTGCCTTCTTTAAGGCGTTGTCGTAGGTCGTCAGGAGGAAGATCAACTAATACCACCTCATCAGCTGCATCAAAAATATGATCTGGAACTGTTTCACGTACGCGAATACCTGTAATACTTCCCACGATGTCATTCAGGCTTTCAATGTGTTGAACGTTGATGGTTGTCAGTACGTCAATTCCGGCATCAAGGAGTTCTTCGACATCTTGCCAACGTTTAGGGTGGCGGCTGCCATGGGGGTTACTAAATGCTAATTCATCCATTAAAATTATGGCTGGATGCCTAGCAATTGCTGCGTCAATATCGAAACCATTTAGGCGGCGACCGTGATGAGTTATGCGCCTAGGTGGCAACAGAGAAAGGCCGTCAAGTAGCGCGGCCGTTTCTTCTCTTTCATGGGTTTCTACTACGCCAATCAGCACATCTAGCCCTTGAGCTCTGAGTCTCTGTGCTTCTTGCAGCATGGCATACGTTTTTCCAACACCAGCACAGGCACCGAAAAAAATCTTTAATTTGCCACGCCCAATTTCATTGGCTTTGACCAAGAGTTCATCAGGGTTAGGGCGAATAGGTTCTTGATTGTCCATCACAGCCCCTAGTGAGTTTGACTGTTTATTTGTTGTTGATATTCATCAAGTGCTAAGTTCAGTTTTAGCACATTAATGACGGGTTCACCTAAAAAGGGCAACAATGCCTGTTCAGTATGCGTTTCTATCAATGATTTTACTGTATCTAATGGAATTTGCCTGCTTTTTGCAATACGTGGAGCTTGGTATAACGCTGCATCAATAGAAATATTGGGGTCTAAGCCACTGGCGGAAGACGTGAGTAAATCTACTGGGATGGCATTACCTGCATCGGGGTTCTCTGCGCGCAGTTGTTCGCTACGCTCTGCCATCGTTTGTTGTAATAATGGGTTACTGACAGCCAAATTACTTCCACCAGAAGCTAAGGTATTGTAGGGGATATCGACAGTTGCTGAGGGGCGACCGTGAAAATAGCGAATATTACCCACATTTTGCCCGATTAAGGCAGAACCAACAATGCGCTCATCTTGTGTGAGTAAAGAACCGTGAGCCTGCCAGGGAAAAAAAATATTAGCGAGGCCAGTCACCATTAATGGGTAAGCAATACCTGTAAAAATGGTGAGTATAAATAACATAATCATCGACGAACGGATCATATTCATAATCAATTCCTTATATTCCAAAGAGACTAATAAGCAGATCAATCAGTTTGATCCCAACAAATGGCACAATTAACCCGCCTAAGCCATATATGCCTAAATTACGTTGCAATAATGATTGAGAGCTCATTGGGCGATAGTTGACCCCTTTAATGGCGAGGGGGATCAAGAAGATAATAATCAATGCGTTGAAGATAACGGCAGAAAGGATAGCGGATGCGGGTGAATGTAATTGCATAATATTTAACGCATTTAACTGTGGCCATGTTACGGCAAAAGCGGCAGGGATAATGGCAAAATATTTAGCAATATCATTAGCAATACTGAAGGTGGTTAATGAGCCACGGGTCATTAGCATTTGTTTACCAATATGCACCACTTCAATCAGTTTGGTTGGGTTGGAGTCTAAATCCACCATGTTACCGGCTTCTTTTGCGGCTTGGGTACCTGAGTTCATTGCGACTGCGACATCCGCTTGCGCGAGTGCTGGCGCATCGTTGGTGCCGTCACCGGTCATAGCAACTAAGCGACCCTCAGATTGATATTGGCGGATCAACGCCAGTTTGGCTTCTGGTGTCGCTTCTGCAAGAAAATCATCGACGCCTGCTTCGGCTGCAATTGCGGCTGCTGTTAAATGGTTATCTCCGGTGATCATCACCGTTTTGATGCCCATACTACGCATTTGGGCGAAGCGTTCTTTCATGCCCCCTTTGACGATATCTTTTAATGCTACGACACCTAAAACCGTTTTATTATCAACCACCACAAGTGGCGTTCCGCCTAAATGGGCCACTTTTTCGACCAGTTGATCCGCTTCGACAGGAAATTTACTGTGATTGGCTTCGATATAACGGCGGATGGCATCCGCAGAGCCCTTGCGGATCATTCGCTCGCCAATATTGACACCACTCATACGTGTCATTGCGGAGAAAGGAACAAAAGTTGCATTCAGGGCATGAATATCTCTTTCACGTAAATTAAATTTTTGTTTTGCCAAGACCACAATACTGCGTCCTTCTGGAGTTTCATCCGCTAAAGACGATAGTTGTGCGGCATCCGCCAGTTGCTGCTCTGTAATACCTGTTAGCGGTAAAAATTCAGAGGCTTGGCGGTTTCCCAGTGTAATGGTCCCCGTTTTATCAAGTAATAGAACGTCGACATCACCTGCTGCCTCTACAGCACGGCCGCTGGTGGCAATTACATTTGCTCCTAGCATGCGGCTCATCCCTGCCACACCAATAGATGAAAGTAAGCCACCGATGGTTGTTGGAATTAAGCACACTAATAACGCTATTAACACTAAAATAGAAACGGCACTGCCTGCGCCTGCATGCTCTGCGGCAAAAACGGTGAATGGGTACAAGGTGGCACAAACTAACACAAAGATAATAGTCAGTGCAGTTAATAAAATAGTGAGCGCGATTTCATTGGGGGTTTTACGGCGTTGTGCGCCTTCAACCATGGAAATCATTCTATCTAAGAAGGTTTCACCGGGATTGACGGTACACTCGACTATCAGCCAATCGGAAAGTACGCGAGTTCCGCCTGTCACTGAAGAGAAATCACCACCAGATTCGCGGATCACGGGAGCGGATTCCCCCGTGATGGCACTTTCATCCACGGAAGCACCACCTTCGATGACTTCGCCATCGCAAGGAATGGTTTCTCCGGCACGGATCAACACAATATCGCCTTTACGTAACTGATCTGAACTCACAATATCTTGGTTCGCCTCCAATGAGGCAGACGCTAGCCGCGTTGCGCTACTTTGTTGCTTTACGCCTTTTAAGCTTTGAGCTTGTGCTTTACTTCGCCCTTCAGCAAGCGCTTCTGCAAAGTTGGCAAAAATAACCGTGAACCACAGCCAAAGGGTAATCATTCCGCTGAACCAAGCACTGCCTTGTGTGTAACCCGTTACCATCGCTAACCAGAGTAACGTGGTGATAATACTGCCAATAAAAACTACAAACATGACTGGGTTACGCCATTGTGCTTGTGGTGTACATTTTTTGATAGATTCAATAATGGATTGTTTAATTAATTGATTATTGAATAATTTAGTTTGTTTGTTTTTCATTTTTTTTTCCTCATTATCCGGCAAAACCAATGTGTAATTGCTCAGCGATAGGGCCTAATGCAAGAGCGGGTACAAAGGTCAGTGCGCCAATGAGAAGTACGGTGAAAACCAGTAAGCCAATAAATAATGGGCCAGTTGTCGGCAATGTGGCATGGCTTTTGGCTTGGGGTTTCTTATTGGCCATGGAACCTGCGATAGCCAAGACAGGAAGAATGACACCAAAGCGGCCTATAAACATCGTAATGGCAAGTAGCACATTGTAAAACGGAGTGTTAGCGCTGAGCCCAGCAAAAGCGCTACCGTTATTATTAGCCGCAGAAGAAAAGGCGTATAACACTTCACTAAACCCATGCGCTCCAGGGTTTAAAATTCCTGCACGGCCCGCTTCGGTTATTAATGAAAGAGTGGTACCAAGTAGCACTAAGGTTGGGGTGACTAAAATCGCCAGTGCCACCATTTTCATTTCTCGAACTTCGATTTTTTTACCGAGGTATTCAGGCGTACGACCAATCATAAGTCCAGCAAGGAAGACAGCGAGTAGCACAAACAGCAACATACCGTATAAGCCGGAACCAACGCCACCAAAGACCACTTCACCAATTTGCATTAACCACATCGGTACCATTCCGCCCATTGCGGTAAAGGAGTCATGCATGGCGTTAACTGCTCCGCAAGATGCGGCAGTGGTAACGACAGCAAACAAAGCAGAACCAACAATCCCAAAGCGGCTCTCTTTTCCTTCCATATTGGCAGAGCTAGTGGCATGTAGTTCGGTTAAAAATGGGTTTCCCACATATTCAGCCTTAACCACAACGATGGCGGCAACCACAAAAATGATCCCCATAACCCAGAGTAAAGTATGGCCTTGTTTGTTGTTACCAACTGCACGACCAAAAGCAAAGCAAAGTGCAGTAGGGATCAGGAAAATAGCAAACATTTGCACAAAATTACTCAGTGCGGTTGGGTTTTCAAAAGGATGTGATGAGTTAGCGCCAAAGAAGCCGCCACCATTGGTGCCGAGCAATTTTATCGCTTCTTGGGAAGCTACTGGCCCCATCGGCAATAGTTGTTCACTGTTATCTAAAGGGTGAATAAGTAAATAACTGGAATAATTTTGAATAACCCCTTGGCTGACAAAAAATAATGCAAAAATAATCGCTAAAGGAAAGAGTAAATACACCGTAATTCGGTAAATATCTAACCACGCATTACCGACAGTTTTACTACCATGGTGTGAAAAAGCGCGAATAATTGCGAAAGCAACGGCAATACCTGTCGCTGCGGAAAGGAAGTTTTGTACCGTCAACCCGGCCATTTGGCTCAAATAACTTAATGTATTTTCGCCGCTATAAGCTTGCCAGTTAGTATTAGTAATGAAACTAACGGCGGTATTAAAGGATAAATCCCAGCTCATCCCTTCAAAGTGTTGAGGGTTAAGGGGCAAACGGCCTTGGCAGATTAAGATAACGAATAATAAAATAAAACCTAAAAGATTAAATAATACAATCGCTAAGGCATATTGTTTCCAATTCATCTCAGCCATGTCTCTTCCTGGCTGTTTGACTCCGGTTAAACGCCAAAGTAAGGACTCACTGCTTGCTAACCGATGAGGTATATCATTGTCGATTAACCGAGCAATAGCATTGCCTAAAGGCTTTGCTAAGATGAATAAGAACAGTAAAAAACTACCTAAAAATAGCAATGTGGTGGTAGTCATATCAGAAATCCTCCGCGTTAAGCAGGGCATAAATCAGATACGTCAGCAGTAAAACAACGAGAACTGCCCCAATAATGGAAAGTAATGACACAGTATTTTCTCCTTATTATTTCCATGTGATAAGGCTAAAGAGTTCGCTGTAAAGAAGCTGATAAAAAGCACGGGTAGGGTGTAAAAAAAGTATAAAAATGGCTGTTTATTTAGCAAAAATAGAGAGCTTAATAGAGAAAGCGGCGTACGGCCTTGTTTGTTAAATTATTGTGATTTAAATGTATAATTAAAACATTGATTGGTTAAAAAATGTAATAAAAATACGGAATGAGCAGATTTTTTAGAAAAATTTACAGATTAAGTGGTCAGATGAGTAGTTTTATTACACAATTTGCGATATCCTATCTACAGTCAATATATTTCATATTATCTGTCCGGTTTTAGTCGCTCTTTACTACTGTGTTAATGGGAAATGTGTGTTAATGGGGAATGATAGAGCAAAGCTGGAATCGACAAATAAAGTGGCAACTGAAGGAGGATACCGATGTCCACATATCGCGAATATTCCCGTAATCAGGTACTTGCACGCCGCACTGCTGCTGTAACAGCTGGCATTATTGCGTTTCCGGTTATGGTTTTTTATCCAAAAAGAGCAAAGTTTTATAGTCATTTACATAAGGTTTGGGCAAAAACCAGTGATAAACCTGTTTGGCTAGAACGTTCAGAAACAACCCTAGAAGGCCATCGTTAATTTAGTGCTTAATGGTGAGTAATAACCCCTGCAATATTGAATTGTGGGGGTTTTGTTTTTAATCCCGCCTATTTTTATTCTATATACTTCAAATAACACAGAAGAAAATCATGTTTCCGTTTATGCTTATTGATTATCAGTCAATTACGTTCAAACTGGTGGATAAACCGTTTAGCTGTGCAGTAAAAAGGACAACATAATGCATAACTTAAGATTAGAAGAAATCATTAATGACGAATTGAAAGTTAGTGAGTTCCAAGATTTTGCACCGAATGGATTGCAAGTTGAAGGGCGACCACATGTACATAAAATCATCACCGGTGTGACAGCTTGCCAAGCATTATTGGATGTTGCCGTTGAAAAGAAAGCCGATGCTATCATTGTTCATCATGGCTATTTTTGGAAAAATGAGCCCGCCATTATCAAAGGAATGAAGAGAAATCGCTTAAAAACATTATTAGCGAATGATATCAACCTGTATGGTTATCACCTTCCATTAGATGCACATCATCAATTAGGCAATAATACACAACTTGCTTATATTATGGGGGTGCAGGTAAATGGCCAAATCGACCCATTAATGCCATTTGGTTTTTTTGATCAACCGATTACTCCTTCAGAGTTAACGTCTCGTTTAGAAACTCGCCTTGGTCGTAAAGTCTTACATTGTGGTGATAATGCAAAAGAAGAAATTCGTCAAATCGCATGGTGTACAGGGGGAGGGCAAGGCTTCATCCTACAAGCGGCTGAATTTGGTGTAGATGCCTTTGTAACAGGGGAAGTTTCTGAACAAACCATTCATATAGCAAGGGAAATGGGGATCCATTTCTACAGTGCAGGGCATCACGCAACGGAACGTTATGGGATTAAAGCGCTGACTAAGTGGCTTGTAGATGAACATGGGTTAGATGCGGAGTTTATCGATATCGATAACCCTGCCTAAATTCTCGTCATATTTCGAACTGTGGCTGTGTTGGCTTCACTCGGCTACTTGGGTCACATACTTTTGTATGCTCCCCAAGATACCCTTATTCGCCGCCTAGCCACAACTCGAACTATTTAGAGAATTAAATTTTTGCCGCCTTTTACATCAAAGCGTTGTTGGCTGCATTCACGAACCCTAGTCACATACTTGTGTATGTTCCTAGGGCTTCACTCTTTTGCCGCCTAGCGGTGATTCGAAATACTTAGAAAATTGATAATCTATTGAAAATAAAAATAGCTATTGGGTTCGGTATTTTAACGATGCGAAAACTAATACTGCACTTGAAATAGTTAACACTAAACCTAAGTGCTGGCTCCAACCTGCAACCATCAAACCAATGGCGAGCCCGATGTAGTAAAATAACCCTAAAATGGCGCCGGCGGTGCCTTTTTGTTCACCATAACGGTTTAATGCATGGGCAAGTATGTTCGGGATCGCAATTCCATAACCAATAACAATGCCAATAACGGGTAAAACAAACCAAATTGAATCCATTAGCACAAAAACTAAACAACCACTCACCAATGAAATGAGGCTGGCAAGCTTAACAAGTTGTTCAGATGTGTGTTTTTTAGCCAATAAATAGCGATTTGATATCGAACCTAAACCGACTCCAAGTGCTAATAAAATCCCAGTTAATCCAAACTGTTGTTGAGTGAGCATTAATTGTTCAAAACTGAATGGTGCCAGCTGATAATAGCTAAATAAATTAATGTTGAAAAATGCTATCAAGATCACATTTCTAACAATTTCTTTATCTGCGATCATGCGTAAAAATGTCTTAATAAATGAGATATGAGTCACGGTTTTAGGCTTAGTCTCGGGTAAACGACAGATTGACCAGAGAAAAAGCACCACAGCTAAAATCGCTAAGCCGATAAAAACGGTTCGGTAACCGCCAAAATTAACGAGTCCAGCACCAGATAACATCCCTAAAGCAGGGCTGATAGCCAAAGCAACGCCCATAATAGAGAAAACTTTTGCTAATTCATGGCCTTGGTAGCTATCGCGCATGGCGGTTTGTGTACCAATTGAACCTACGGCAGCGCCAAAGGCTGACAACATTCTCATTAGTAATAATAAATAAAAATGTGTGACAAATAACGCGCCAATAGACGCAATACCATATATCAATAAACCCGCCAGAATCGTCGGGCGGCGCCCTAAGGTGTCACACATACGCCCCCAAAACACCACGCCTAATGCAAAAGCAAAGAAATAAAGCGACAGCGTTTGTGAAGCTTGTTCCGCATTTACTGAGAAAGCACTAGCGATATCAGTGAGTGCGGGGCTGTATATGGTCTCCACAATTTGTGGAAACATCATCAAGGCAACAGCAAGCCATAATGAAAGAGGGTGTTTCATACTTTTTTTCCTGCCAATCTACTAAAAATAAAGGGTCTAATTAGATACAACGATTCAATGGCAGGCAGTTTAGTGTTATTTTTATTGTCTTATTACAATAATAAAGACTATAAATATCAAAAAAGAGACATTATGGCTTGGCTAAATCAAACAGATGAATTTCAAACTCACTGGTACCGCTCGCCAGTATTGGGAATTGCAGCAAAAATGGGGCAGCATGACTCTGGCTTTCATAAACATGAAATGGGACAACTTCTTTTTACACAACAAGGATGTATACGAATTTCACTGGAAAATCGTTTGTCTTTACTTCCTCCGGGAAGAGTGGCTTGGATCCCACCATTTGTTCTTCATCGGGCTCAAATGCGGGCATCAGTGGGTTACCGTTCGGTTTATTTAGCGCAAGAATACGCTGACAGAATAGGGAATGAAGTGATGATATTAAGCATTTCATCCTTATTGAGAGAAGTACTTGAACGTATTGCGATTGCGCCATTTGATAGTGATTGGCAACAAGGGAATTTAGCTAATTTATTGCCCGTATTTATCGATGAGTTACAAAGTGCAACTTTAGAGCCAACACTGCTACCATTACCGCAAGATAGGCGTTTTAAAGGTGTTGATATCGAACAATTACCTCCAAATTTAAACCAATTAGCACAAACTGTTGGGGCGAGTGAGAAGACGATTACCCGGATTTTTTTTAAAGAAACAGGAATGAATTATCAAGCATGGCGTCAACAATGGCGTTACATTAAAGCGATTGAATTACTCGCACAAGAAAAACCCTATCACTATATTACTCAAGAACTTGGTCTAACAAGCGATAGCGCATTTATTAGTTTTTTCCGTAAAATGAGTGGGATGACACCAAGGGAATATCAACAACAGTAAGTTAAACAACTTCGGTAAACAAAAATGAAAAAAGCCCCGAAAATTCGAGGCCTTAGCATGTGTAGGGGTAGATTTAATTAAATATTATTTTTTTGCTAATTCTGAGTTGAATTCACGTTTATCATAACCCGTGTACAACTGACGAGGGCGAGCAATTTTCAAGCCGTCATCGTGCATTTCATTCCAATGTGCAATCCAGCCAATAGTACGTGCAATGGCAAAAATAACAGTAAACATTGAAGAAGGAATACCCATTGCTTTCAAGATGATACCTGAATAGAAGTCAACGTTCGGGTACAGTTTTTTCTCAATGAAGTACGGGTCGTTTAATGCGATACGTTCCAGCTCCATTGCGACTTCTAGCAAACTGTCATTCAGGCCAAGTTCGTTTAGAACTTCATGGCAAGTTTCACGCATTACTGTTGCACGTGGGTCATGGTTTTTATAAACACGGTGGCCGAAGCCCATTAAGCGGAAAGAGTCATTTTTGTCTTTAGCGCGCTCGATAAATGCTGGGATGTGCTCGACGGTTTGGATTTCTTCCAACATACGCAAGCAAGCTTCGTTAGCACCACCATGAGCAGGCCCCCACAGTGATGCAATACCCGCTGCGATACAAGCAAATGGGTTTGCACCAGATGAACCCGCAGTACGAACTGTAGATGTTGAGGCGTTTTGCTCGTGGTCAGCGTGCAGAATCAAAATACGATCCATTGCGCGCTCTAAAACAGGATTAACCGTGTATTCTTCACAGGGTGTAGAGAACATCATGTGCAAGAAATTACCCGCGTATGACAGGTCATTACGTGGATAAACAAAAGGTTGGCCAATTGAATATTTGTAACACATCGCTGCAACTGTTGGCATTTTTGACAGCAGGCGATAAGCCGTAATTTCACGGTGACGTGGGTTGTTAACATCCAACGCATCGTGATAGAACGCGGCTAATGCCCCCGTGACACCACATAAAACGGCCATCGGGTGTGAGTCACGGCGGAAACCATTAAGCATGCGTGTAATTTGCTCATGGATCATTGTATGGCGAGTCACCGTATTTTTAAATACGTCATATTGTTCTTGAGTCGGTGCTTCACCGTATAGCAGGATATAACAAACTTCGAGATAAGAGGCTTCAGTGGCGAGTTGATCGATAGGGAAACCACGGTGCAACAGAATGCCTTGATCACCATCGATATAGGTGATTTTTGATTCACAGGATGCAGTAGAAGTAAAACCAGGGTCGTAGGTAAAGAACCCTTTAGAACCTAAAGTTCGGACATCGATAACGTCTTGACCAATCGTTGGGCTTAAAATATCTAGGTCAATATCACCCTTACTACCAGTCGTTAGCTTAGCTTTGTTATCAGCCATTACGGTCTCCTTAGCGCTTGATAATCGACACCCAACAACCCAGAAGCTCAGCGTTATACTGTGTCTTCGTGCATTGTTCTACCGGTATGCTTTGGAAATCAGCTCGCTATCACATAAAACCTGAAATCTGAGACCGACGACAATGTAATTAGGTTGTTTATGAGTGTGTAGATGTTATGTTCTTTTTGTTGTTTTCCCTACAATATCATTATTTGTGGTAAGAGGAACAACTTTCATAACTTTTGTTATTAATACCCATCATAGTTCAAATTGAAGAGTATTTAACATTGCAACATTCACGTTTTTTCTTTTCCGATGAAGGGTAAACAGCACCGTTAAGATAATTCTGCCAGACCTATATGTAAGATAAATGTTGAATCATTGTCAAATAAGATAAGCACATTTATACAAAATGTTTAAATCGTGATCCTTCTCACTGTTCGGGCTAAATGTCTCCAAACATTTTGTGTGGGAATTGTAATGGCATTGTGAAGACTTTATACTAGCGGCAGGTCTCCGGATTACCCTGTAGTAGGAGTTCCCAGCGTGATCAGTATGCAACTTTATTTAAACATGATGGATTAGAGTTTGTGTTAAGTTGCATTTTGTACCCCTGTCGCTGTCTGATTTCCACCCCAGGTCCGGAGGATGGAAAATAATAAAGAGCTGTGTGGGCAAAATTGTGAAAAAACAAAGACCTGTCAACCTTGATTTGCAGACGATTCACTTCCCGATCACTGCAATATCTTCGATCTTGCACCGTGTCTCTGGCGTCATTACTCTCATCGCAGTTGGTATTCTGCTTTGGTTGTTAGGGACATCTCTCTCCTCTCCAGAAGGTTTTCAATACGCGTCTGAAATAATGACTGGCTTTTTTGCTAAGTTCATTCTTTGGGGCATCTTGACTGCTTTGGCTTACCACATCTGTGGTGGTATTCGTCATATGCTAATGGATTTCGGTTGTGTTGATGAAACGCTTGCTGCTGGTAACTCATCTGCAAAAATTACATTTGTCATTACCGTGATTTTAGCAATTCTGGCGGGGATTTTAGTATGGTAAGTAATGCTTCAGCTTTAGGCCGTACTGGTATCCAGGACTGGCTATTAATCCGTGGTTCTGCGATTGTCATCGCACTCTACGTACTCTACATTGTTGGTTTTGTTGCTATTAACGACATTACCTATGAAGTCTGGCGTGGCTTTTTCGCCTCTTCTGTGACGAAAGTATTTACAATCCTCACCTTGTTCTCGATTCTTGTCCATGCGTGGATTGGCATGTGGCAAGTGCTGACTGACTACGTTAAACCTTTAGCAATTCGTTTAGTATTGCAGCTGGCTATCGTTGTAGGTCTGTTGGCTTATTTAATTTACGGAACAATTGTTGTGTGGGGTGCATAAATGAATCTGCCAATCAGAGAGTTTGACGCTATCGTTATCGGTGCGGGTGGCGCAGGTATGCGTGCCGCATTACAAATTTCACAGATGGGCCTATCTTGCGCACTTCTGTCAAAAGTCTTCCCAACCCGTTCTCATACTGTATCAGCACAAGGCGGTATTACTGTTGCTTTAGGTAATACTCACCCTGATAACTGGGAATGGCACATGTACGATACCGTGAAAGGTTCCGACTACATCGGTGACCAAGATGCGATTGAATATATGTGTAAAACAGGGCCAGAGGCTATCCTCGAATTAGAGCATATGGGGTTGCCATTCTCTCGTCTTGATGACGGAAGTATTTATCAACGTCCATTTGGTGGTCAGTCTAAAAACTTCGGTGGTGAGCAAGCTGCACGTACTGCGGCTGCGGCTGACCGTACTGGCCACGCACTGTTACATACTTTGTATCAGCAGAACTTAAAAAACCACACAACCATTTTTTCTGAATGGTATGCCCTTGATTTAGTTAAAAACCAAGATGGTGATATCGTAGGTTGTACTGCAATTTGTATGGAAACAGGTGAGCTGGTTTATTTCAAAGCGAAAGCCACTATTTTAGCAACCGGTGGTGCTGGTCGTATTTACCAATCAACTACTAACGCACACATCAATACGGGTGATGGCGTAGGGATGGCTGCTCGCGCAGGTGTTCCACTACAAGATATGGAAATGTGGCAATTCCACCCAACAGGTATCGCAGGTGCAGGTGTTCTCGTCACTGAAGGCTGCCGTGGTGAAGGTGGTTATCTGTTGAACAAAGACGGTGAACGCTTCATGGAGCGCTATGCGCCGAACGCAAAAGACCTTGCGGGTCGTGATGTTGTCGCACGTTCTATTATGATTGAAATCCGTGAAGGTCGTGGTTGTGATGGTCCATGGGGCCCACATGCCAAACTGAAACTGGATCACTTAGGAAAAGAAGTTCTGGAATCACGTTTACCGGGTATTCTTGAGTTATCTCGCACCTTTGCTCACGTTGACCCAATCAAAGAGCCAATTCCAGTTATTCCTACTTGTCACTACATGATGGGCGGTATTCCGACTAAAGTCACTGGTCAAGCTATTCGTTATAACGAAAATGGCGAAGATGAAGTTATTCCGGGTCTGTTTGCTGTCGGTGAAATTGCCTGTGTATCTGTACATGGCGCTAACCGTTTAGGCGGTAACTCACTTCTCGACTTAGTCGTATTTGGTCGTTCAGCGGGTCTGCATTTGAAAGAGTCCATCATGGAACAAGGTTCAATGCGTGATGCGTCTGAATCTGATATCGATGCAGCGATGACTCGCTTTAACCGTTGGGAAGGTGCTCGTACTGGCGAAGACCCAACTGAAATCCGTAAAGCACTGCAAACTTGTATGCAGCATAACTTCTCGGTATTCCGTGAAGGTGATGCGATGGCGAAAGGCTTAGAAGAGCTGAAAGTGATTCGTGAACGTCTACAAAATGCGCGTCTTGATGATACCTCGACTGAATTTAATACTCAGCGTATCGAATGTTTAGAACTGGATAACCTGATGGAAACGGCTTATGCAACTGCTCAAGCTGCAAACTTCCGTACAGAAAGTCGTGGTGCGCATAGCCGCTTTGACTACCCAGAGCGAGACGATGCGAATTGGTTATGTCACTCATTATATTTACCGCAATCTGAAACGATGACGCGTCGTGAAGTCAACATGCAGCCAAAACTGCGTGAAGCCTTCCCACCGAAAATTCGTACCTACTAATGCGTGGTGTTAATCCAGTTGCGGAGAAATAAACTATGAAATTACAATTTTCGATTTATCGCTACAATCCTGATGTGGACAACGCACCTCGTATGCAAGATTACACGCTAGAAGTTCCTGAAGGGCGTGACATGATGTTGCTGGATGCGTTAATCCAAATCAAAGAGCAAGATCCAACATTATCCTTCCGTCGTTCTTGTCGTGAAGGGGTGTGCGGTTCTGATGGTCTGAACATGAACGGTAAAAACGGGTTGGCATGTATTACGCCATTATCTGCTTTAATCCGTGGTGGGAAGAAAATTGTCATTCGTCCATTGCCGGGTCTGCCTGTTGTGCGTGACCTGATTATCGACATGACACAATTCTATACCCAATACGAAAAAATTCGTCCATATCTCATTAATGATAACAAGAATCCACCGGCGCGTGAGAATTTACAAACTCCTGCACAACGTGAAAAACTCGATGGTTTATATGAGTGTATTTTGTGTGCTTGTTGTTCGACTTCTTGCCCATCTTTCTGGTGGAATCCGGACAAGTTTATCGGGCCTGCAGGCTTGTTGGCAGCGTATCGCTTCTTAATTGATAGCCGTGATACTGAAACCGATTCACGATTAGATGATCTGAACGACGCTTTTAGTGTCTTCCGCTGTCATAGCATCATGAATTGTGTCAATGTATGCCCTAAAGGACTAAATCCAACGAAAGCTATTGGTCATATTAAATCTATGTTACTAAAACATAGCGCTTAATGATGAATATTTAACCCGCAGTGCTCAGGTGCTGTGGGTTAAAATGGAAATAGCACAAAATAAAAACATAAGTTAAAAGAAACGCGTAAAGTAAAAACAATGACATGATTTTAATGCGCGGAAGCTCACAAAAGCGCGAAAACGAAATACCAACAATGAGCATCAGAAAGTAACATTGTCACCCATAAAAAGTAGTATTTATTAAAACGTTGTCATTACAAAAGCGTAAAAAAGTGAAAGCAAAGAAAGTAACAGTAAAAAGTAGAAAAAATAGCCAACTGCAAAAGATGAAGACGACAGCCCAAGCATAGGGGCCTTTAAAAACCGCAGCCAGTTTTTAAAGGTTCCTTAAAAGGGAAACCCTTACTGATAAAGGGCCTCCCAAAGAGAGAACATGCATAAAGCACGTCCAAGAGAACCTTTATCGAGGTCGCTTAAATGCGGCGATTAGTTAACCACGGCGAAAACTAAAGCTTTAATAGCTTAAGGGATCACAATGCAGAACGGCGTAATGAAGGACTGGCTGGATTCAAGCTTTCTGGCAGGCGCGAACCAGACTTATATAGAACAGCTCTATGAAGATTATCTGACTGACCCTAACTCTGTCGATGCCGAGTGGAAAGCAATTTTTGAGCAACTCCCTGGTGCAGCATTAGGCACTAGCGGCGAACAATTCCACTCCCAAGCGCGCGATTACTTCCGTCGCTTAGCAAAAGACTCTACACGTTATCACACCTCTGTTAGCGATCCAGCTATCGACGCAAAACAAGTTAAAGTTTTGCAATTAATCAATGCGTTCCGCTTCCGCGGGCACCAAAATGCGAATCTTGACCCGTTAGGTCTTTGGAAACGTGAATCTGTTCCAGATTTAGACCCAGCATTCCACAACCTGACGAAAGAAGACTTCAACGAAACATTCAACGTGGGTTCATTTGCTATTGGCAAAGAAACCATGAAGCTTAGTGAGCTATATGAGCACCTGAAACGTATTTATTGCGGTTCTATCGGTGCTGAATATATGCATATCACGAATACAGAAGAAAAACGTTGGATCCAACAACGTCTTGAGTCTGTTGACGTTTCTAAGATCTTCTCAGTAGAAGAGAAAAAACGCTTCTTAGCTGAATTAACCGCGGCTGAAGGGCTTGAGCGTTACATTGGGGCTAAATTCCCAGGCGCCAAGCGTTTCTCATTGGAAGGTGGTGATTCACTGATCCCAATGCTGAAAGATTTAATCCACCACGCAGGCAAGCAAGATACCCGTGAAGTTGTTTTAGGTATGGCTCACCGTGGTCGTTTAAACGTTTTAGTTAATATCTTAGGTAAAAAACCGGGCGAATTATTTGATGAATTCGCGGGTAAACATAAAGACCACTCTAGTGCGGGTGACGTTAAATATCACCAAGGTTTCTCTTCTGACTTTGAAACCGCAGGCTCTCGTGTTCACTTAGCATTGGCATTTAACCCATCTCACCTTGAAATTGTTAGCCCTGTGGTTATTGGTTCAGTACGTGCTCGTCGTGACCGTTTAGATGAAGGCCGTAGCAACATGGTTCTGCCTATTACTATTCACGGTGACTCCGCAGTAACTGGCCAAGGTGTTGTGCAAGAAACGTTGAATATGTCACAAGCACGTGGTTATGAAGTCGGCGGTACGGTGCGTATCGTAATTAACAACCAAATTGGTTTTACCACTTCTAACCCGAAAGACACCCGTTCTACAGAATACTGCACAGATATCGTGAAGATGGTGCAGGCCCCAATTTTCCACGTGAATGCAGATGACCCTGAAGCAGTGGCATTTGTAACTCGTTTGGCACTGGATTTCCGTAACACGTTCAAACGCGATGTTATGATTGATTTAGTATGTTATCGCCGCCATGGCCATAACGAAGCGGATGAGCCAAGTGCAACTCAGCCAGTGATGTATCAAAAAATCAAGCAGCACCCAACACCACGTAAAATTTATGCAGACCGTTTAATTGCAGAAAATGTGTTAAGTGCTAATGATGTCACTGAAATGGTCAATCTGTATCGCGATGCGCTAGATGCAGGTAACTGTGTGGTTGAAGAGTACCGTGAAATGGGTCTGAATTCATACACATGGGCTCCATATTTAAACCATGAATGGGATGCATCATATAAATCAACCGTTGATATTAAACGCTTAACTGAACTGGCAACTAAAGTTAGTACCATTCCAGAGGGCGTGGTTGCGCAATCTCGTGTTGAGAAAATTTATGCAGACCGTGCCGAAATGGCGAAAGGTGAAAAGCTTCTCGACTGGGGTGCAGCTGAAACTTTAGCGTACGCAACATTGGTTGATGAAGGTATTCCTGTTCGTTTATCGGGTGAAGATGCGGGCCGTGGTACATTCTTCCACCGTCATGCAGTGGTCCACAACCAAACGAATGGTTCAGTTTATGTTCCACTGCAAAATATTCATAATGGCCAAGGCGTGTTTAATGTTTGGGACTCTGTTCTGACTGAAAATGCCGTATTAGCATTCGAATATGGTTATGCAACCACAGAACCTCGTGCATTGACTATCTGGGAAGCACAATTTGGTGACTTCGCTAACTGTGCTCAAGTGGTTATCGACCAATTCATTAGCTCTGGTGAGCAAAAATGGGGTCGTATGTGTGGTCTGGTCATGTTACTGCCTCATGGTTATGAAGGTCAGGGTCCAGAGCACTCATCTGCACGTTTAGAGCGTTACTTGCAACTGTGTGCTGACCAAAACATGCAAGTGTGTGTTCCGTCAACACCTGCTCAGGTTTACCACATGTTACGTCGCCAAGCCTTACGTGGCATGCGTCGTCCTCTGATTGTGATGTCACCAAAATCTCTGCTACGTCACCCATTAGCGGTCTCTAGCATGGAAGAATTGGCAAATGGTACATTTGAGCCAGTTATCGGTGAAATCGATGAAATCAATCCGAAAAATGTGAAACGCGTCGTTATGTGTTCAGGGAAAGTCTATTACGATCTGTTAGAACAACGTCGTAAAAATGAACAAACTGACGTTGCTATCGTGCGTATCGAACAGCTATATCCGTTCCCACACGAAGACATTCAAAAAGCGTTGGCGCAATTTACTGATGTAAAAGACTTTGTATGGTGTCAAGAAGAGCCATTAAACCAAGGTGCTTGGTATTGCAGTCAACATAACTTCCGTGAAGCTATCCCAGCAGGGGCAACTTTACGTTATGCAGGTCGAGCTGCTTCTTCATCTCCAGCAGTTGGCTATACGTCCGTACACCAGGAACAACAAAAAGCCCTGGTTAATGACGCTTTGAACATTGAATAATTAAAGGATAGAAAATGAGTAGCGTAGAAATTCTTGTTCCCGATCTTCCTGAGTCCGTTGCAGATGCTACGGTTGCCACATGGCATAAAAAACCAGGTGACAGTGTTCAGCGTGATGAAGTACTGGTTGAGATCGAAACAGATAAAGTCGTATTAGAAGTTCCTGCAAGCGAAGCGGGTGTATTAGAAGCTATCGTTGAAGATGAAGGTGCAACGGTATTATCTAAGCAATTACTGGGGCGCATTCGTTTAGGCGACAGCACTGGTATCCCTGCTGAAGTGAAAGAAGCACAAGAATCAACACCTGCACAACGTCAAACTGCAAGTCTAGAAACAGAAAGCAACGATGCGCTGACCCCAGCTATTCGCCGTTTAATTGCAGAGCACGATTTAAACCCTGCGGATATCAAAGGGACTGGCGTTGGTGGACGTTTAACTCGCGAAGATGTTGAAAAACATTTAGCAGCAAATAAATCTGCGGCACCTGCGGCGAAAGCACCAGAAGCGCCACAAGCGCCTTTAGCGCATCGTAGCGAAAAACGTGTTCCAATGACGCGTTTACGTAAACGTATCGCAGAGCGTCTGTTAGAAGCGAAAAACACTACTGCAATGTTGACGACGTTTAACGAAGTCAATATGCAACCAATCAAAGACTTACGTAAACAATATGGCGAAGTATTCGAAAAACGTCATGGTGTTCGTTTAGGCTTTATGTCTTTCTATGTGAAAGCTGCTGTTGAAGCACTGAAACGCTACCCAGAAGTGAATGCTTCTATCGATGGCGATGATGTGGTTTACCATAACTATTTCGATATTAGTATTGCAGTTTCAACACCACGTGGTCTGGTAACACCTGTTCTACGTGATGTCGATGCAATGAGCATGGCTGATATCGAGAAGAAAATTAAAGAACTGGCTGTCAAAGGTCGTGATGGTAAATTAACTGTTGAAGACTTAAGTGGCGGTAACTTCACTATCACTAATGGTGGCGTATTCGGTTCTCTGATGTCTACACCTATCATTAACCCACCACAGAGCGCGATTTTAGGCATGCATGCGATTAAAGACCGCCCTATGGCTGTAAATGGTAAGGTAGAGATTCTTCCTATGATGTATTTAGCACTGTCTTACGACCACCGTTTAATCGATGGTAGTGAGTCAGTTGGCTTCTTAGTCGCTATCAAAGATATGCTGGAAGATCCAACTCGTTTACTGCTGGACGTATAGCAACATAACAGGGCAGGGTACAACTTGTCCGGTCTGAAGTAACCGATGCAGCCCGTTCGCGGGTTGCTAAATCAGTAACAATTGCAGGAGGCGAATAAACGCCTCTTCAGACTCAATTATGGATAGAACATCATGAATTTACACGAGTACCAGGCAAAACAGTTGTTTGCACGTTATGGGATGCCTGCACCGACAGGTTATGCCTGTTCATCAGTCGCTGAAACCGTCGATGCTGCTAAAAAAATTGGTGACGGCCCATGGGTAATTAAATGCCAAGTTCACGCAGGTGGACGTGGTAAAGCTGGCGGCGTAAAAGTCACTAGTGATATCAATGAAGTGAAAGCATTTGCAGAACACTGGTTAGGTAAAAACTTAGTTACCTATCAAACTGATGCAAACGGCCAGCCTGTTAACCAAATTCTGGTTGAAACGGCAACTGATATTGCTAAAGAACTCTATTTAGGTGCGGTTGTAGACCGTAGCACTCGTCGCGTTGTATTCATGGCATCTACCGAAGGTGGCGTGGAAATCGAGAAAGTAGCAGAAGAGACTCCAGAGTTAATTCATAAAGCGATTATCGACCCACTGACTGGCCCAATGCCTTTCCAAGGCCGTGAATTAGCATTCAAATTAGGCTTAACCGGTAAACAAGTTAGCCAATTCGCGAAAATTTTCATGGGTCTGGCAACGTTATTCTTAGAACGCGATTTAGCATTAGCTGAAATCAATCCACTGGTTATTAGTACTGCGGGTGATTTAGTTTGTTTAGATGGTAAATTAGGTATCGATAGCAACGCGTTATATCGCCAACCAGAAATTCGTGAACTGCGTGATGAATCACAAGAAGATGCACGTGAAGCACAAGCCGCTCAGTGGGAACTGAACTACGTTGCGTTAGATGGCAATATCGGCTGTATGGTTAACGGTGCGGGCCTTGCAATGGGTACCATGGATATCGTTAAGCTGCACGGTGGTGCACCAGCTAACTTCTTAGATGTTGGCGGCGGCGCGACAAAAGAGCGTGTAACTGAAGCATTTAAAATTATTCTTTCTGATGAAAACGTGAAAGCAGTTTTTGTTAACATCTTTGGTGGTATCGTTCGCTGCGACCTGATTGCAGACGGCATCATTGGTGCAGTTGAAGAAGTTGGCGTAAATGTACCAGTAGTTGTGCGTTTAGAAGGTAACAATGCAGAGTTAGGTGCTAAAAAACTGGCAGACAGCGGCTTGAATATTATCGCTGCGAACAGCCTGACAGATGCAGCTAAGAAAGCAGTAGCAGCAGCGGAGGCTAAATAATGTCTATTTTAATCGATAAAAACACCAAAGTAATTTGCCAAGGTTTCACAGGTGGCCAAGGTACATTCCACTCAGAACAAGCGATTGCTTATGGCACGCAAATGGTGGGTGGTGTGACTCCAGGTAAAGGTGGCACTGTACACTTAGGTTTACCTGTATTTAACACCGTTCGTGAAGCTGTAGAAGCTACGGGTGCAACAGCCTCTGTTATCTATGTTCCAGCACCATTTTGTAAAGATTCTATCTTAGAAGCTATCGATGCTGGCATTAAACTGATTATCACCATCACTGAAGGTATCCCAACGTTGGATATGCTGACAGTTAAAGTGAAATTAGACGAAGCAGGCGTTCGTATGATTGGTCCTAACTGCCCAGGTGTTATCACTCCGGGTGAATGTAAGATTGGTATCCAACCTGGTCATATCCATATGCCAGGTAAAGTCGGTATCGTTTCGCGTTCAGGTACGTTGACTTATGAAGCTGTTAAACAAACAACAGATGCAGGCTTAGGTCAATCAACGTGTGTTGGTATCGGTGGTGACCCAATCCCCGGTTCAAACTTTATTGATATCCTGAAATTATTCCAAGCGGATCCACAAACTGAAGCTATCGTCATGATCGGTGAAATCGGTGGTAACGCAGAAGAAGAAGCAGCGGCTTATATTAAAGAGCACGTCACTAAACCTGTTGTCGGTTACATCGCAGGTGTAACTGCACCAAAAGGCAAACGTATGGGCCACGCAGGTGCAATCATCGCAGGCGGTAAAGGCACTGCTGATGAGAAATTTGCTGCATTAGAAGCGGCTGGTGTGAAAACCGTTCGTAGCCTTGCAGACATCGGTGATGCAGTAAAATCACTGTTGAACAAATAAGTAATTCGCTAGGTAACTAGCAAGAGTAAGAGACGAAAGCCCGTGCTCATGAGAGCGCGGGTTTTTTTATACCTTGCAAAAATGTTTCAAACAATTTTTGTATGGTTATGCGGTTTTATGAAAAGTATGTCTATACTTAAAAATGCGGACTAAAGGGTTATATGAAGGAAAATGGGTAATAAAATGCCAATTAGGCGAGGAAGGGGGGAGTTAGTCGCATTTTGTGCAAAAAATAGCAAAATTGCGACATGTCAATTTTATAATATTGACGATAATTCAATTAAGCCAATATAACCGTTTTTTGATAAAAAAGGCTATATTAATAAAATTCATAATAAGTTTAAAATAAGATACTATTACAAATTAAATATTCTTTTTTCGAGGCTTTAATTCATAGATTATATTTTTTGTTAATCTTTGGAAAAATTAAGAACATTTATGTCATTATCAATAACAGCATTTTAACAAGTAAATAACCATTAATTGACTGGCAGGTATAGCAATTAACAATAGGAAAAAAATTGACGTAAATCAATTCATTGCCTCTGGCTTTATTTGCTTAAATTGCTTAAATTGGTGCTCGATCAAATACTCGGTTTTCTATTAAAGGGTATAATTATTGATGTAAATTCAGAATTCAAATCTGAATCACGTAAAAGAAGTTTATTGTGTGTGAAGATAGGCGTACTATTATTATAGTAATGTTCGTTCTTTTAATTTTGTTAATTATTTGTTGTTTTGAGGCATTTTTTTGCTGGTAGTTAAGAGGCTTTCTAAGTATTAAAAACTGGAAGCTGGGTTGCCGCAAGTCGGTGTCTTCCTGCTAGGAGCAAGGAGTCAAGATGTTTGATATTGTCGAACTGTCACGATTACAGTTTGCCTTAACTGCGATGTATCACTTTCTGTTCGTACCATTAACGCTAGGTATGGCGTTTTTGCTTGCGATCATGGAAACGGTATATGTACTGTCAGGCAAGCAAATTTATAAAGATATGACTAAGTTCTGGGGTAAGTTATTCGGTATTAACTTTGCCCTAGGTGTTGCAACGGGTTTGACCATGGAGTTCCAATTCGGTACTAACTGGTCTTACTACGCGCACTATGTTGGAGATATCTTCGGTGCACCTCTTGCAATCGAAGGTTTGATGGCGTTCTTCTTAGAATCTACCTTTGTCGGTTTATTCTTCTTTGGTTGGGATCGTTTAAGCAAAAAACAACACCTTGCTGTAACATGGTTAGTTGCTTTAGGTTCTAACTTCTCTGCTCTGTGGATTTTGGTTGCGAATGGTTGGATGCAAAACCCAATCGCTGCTGATTTCAACTTTGAAACTATGCGTATGGAAATGGTTAGCTTCTCTGAGCTAGTCTTGAACCCAGTTGCACAAGTTAAGTTCGTCCACACAGTTGCTGCGGGTTATTGTACCGGTGCAATGTTTATCTTAGGTATTAGCTCTTACTACCTGCTTAAAGGTCGTGATGTTGCTTTTGCTAAGCGTTCTTTTGCAATTGCAGCAAGTTTTGGTATTGCAGCGGTTCTATCTGTTATCGTTCTTGGTGATGAATCAGGTTACGAAATGGGTGACGTGCAAAAAACTAAACTTGCAGCGGTTGAAGCTGAGTGGGAAACTCATGCTCCTCCTGCCGCGTTTAACTTAATCGCTTGGCCAGATACCGAGAAACAAGAAAATAAATTTGCGATCTCGATTCCTTGGGCGATGGGTATCATTGCAACCCGCTCGGTTGACACTCCTGTTTTAGGTCTGAAAGACCTAATGAAACAACACGAAGTTCGCATTCGTAACGGTATGATTGCATATGGTCAGTTACAAGAACTTCTTGCAGGTAACAAAGATCCTGAATTGCGCGCAGCATTTGAAGCAAGCAAAAAAGATCTTGGGTATGGTCTGCTGTTAAAACAATATGCACCAAATGTTGTTGATGCAACTGAAGCTCAAATCCAAAAAGCAGTGAAAGATAGTATTCCTAACGTTGGGCCTCTGTTCTGGGCATTCCGTATCATGGTTGGTGTTGGCTTCCTGTTACTGTTAATTATTGGCTGGGCATTCCTGTCAGTAGTTCGTAACCGTATTGGTCAAAATAAACTGTTGCTGCGTATTGCACTGCTCGGTATTCCACTACCATGGATTGCAATTGAGTCAGGTTGGTTCGTTGCAGAGTATGGTCGCCAGCCATGGGCAATTGGTGAAGTGTTACCTGTTTCGGTTGCACACTCTAACTTGACGACTCATGACCTGATCTTCTCTATGGTATTGATCTGTGGTCTGTACACACTGTTCTTAATTGCTGAAATGTTCTTAATGTTCAAATTCGCTCGTAAAGGGCCAAGTAGCCTGAAAACCGGTCGTTATCACTTTGAACAGAAAAACACTTCTGCACACGACGTTCAGTAAATAGGAGTCCACTTATGTTTGATTATGAAGTTCTTCGATTTGTGTGGTGGATCCTTATCGGTGTATTACTGATTGGGTTTGCTGTCACAGATGGCTTTGACATGGGCGTTGGCTTCTTATTACCTATTTTAGGTAAAACAGATACTGAACGCCGTATCATGATTAATGCTGTTGCACCGCACTGGGATGGTAACCAAGTTTGGTTAATCACTGCGGGTGGTGCAATGTTCGCTGCATGGCCACAAGTTTATGCTGCGGCATTCTCTGGTTTCTATGTTGCTATGATTTTGGTATTAGCTGCATTGTTCTTCCGTCCGGTTGGTTTCGACTACCGTTCAAAACTGGAGAACCCAAAATGGCGTAACATGTGGGACTGGGGTCTGTTTATTGGTGGTTTCGTTCCACCATTAGTTATCGGTGTTGCGTTTGGTAACCTGTTATTAGGTGTTCCACTGCAAATCGATAATCAACAGTATCTGACTTACACAGGTAACCTGTTTGGTCTGCTAAACCCATATGGTCTGTTAGCGGGTGTTGTCGGCTTAATGATGATTGTGACGCAAGGTGCAACTTATTTGCAAATGCGTACCACTGGTGAACTGTACTTACGTGTTCGTAAAGCAACTTATATCTGTGCATTAGTCACTTTAGTGGCTTTCGCAGGCGCAGGTGTTTGGTTAGTGATGGGTATTGATGGTTATGTTGTTACTTCAACTATCGATACATTAAGCGTATCTAACCCACTAAACAAAACTGTTGCCGTTGAATCTGGTGCTTGGTTAACTAACTTCAATACTTACCCAATCCTGTGGGCGTTGCCTGCTCTGGGTGTAGCACTGCCGTTAGTGACAATGCTGTTTAGTAAAGCAGACAAAAATGGTTTGGCGTTTGTGAGTTCTTCATTAACCATCGCTTGTATCATTTTAACCTGTGGTGTAGCAATGTTCCCATTCATCATGCCTTCAAGCATCATGCCAAACGCAAGTTTGACCATGTGGGATGCAACATCTAGCTTGTTCACACTGCAAGTAATGACTGTTGTTGCTATTATCTTTGTACCAATCGTACTGGCATACACCGCATGGTGTTACTACAAAATGTTCGGTCGTTTGGACAAAAACTTCATCGAAGGCAACAAGCATTCACTGTATTAAGGAGCATAACTATGTGGTATTTCGCCTGGATCCTCGGCACGCTGTTAGCTTGTAGTTTTGCAGTGATCGCAGCATTAGCGTTAGAGCACTCTGAAGACTCTAAAGCCGCTAAAGATGGTGAGTAATAAAAATGCTGGTGGATAAAACCTATCAGCTATTGGATAAGGGGCCGATAAGGGCCCTTATCCTTATTTTAGCTTTAGTTACTGCAGGTGCAGTCATGTGGGATCCAACCCTATTTGCTGCAAAAACTAGTTCATTTCAAATATGGCAAGGGCTGCTGTTAATATGGGCAACGTGTACCGCGATGATTTTTGGTGTGGGTTTTAAACCTAAAAAAGTTATCTTTCGTGCAATTTTTCATCCATTGCCTGCTGCCATCATTCTTATTTGGGGACTTTTTCAGGTCTTTAGATAATTCTAATTGCTAATTATGGGTCCATTGACCCATAATTATTTTTGATATCTTTACTTTCAAAGTGATTCCAAACTGGCACTGTCTTGCGTATAGTGGCACCGTTAATTAATTTAACCTAAGACGGAGTGATTGTTATGTTATTTCGCTGGCCTGTTCGCGTGTATTATGAAGATACAGATGCGGGCGGTGTTGTTTATCATGCACGCTATTTAGCCTTTTTTGAGCGAGCAAGAACCGAAATGCTGCGAAATAAAGGTATCAATCAACAAAGTATGCTTGCTGAGAACCTTGGCTTTGTTGTGCGAAGCATGACAATTGATTTTGTCAAAGGGGCGAAGCTGGATGACCTGCTGGAAGTTGAAACACAAATTATTGAAATGAAACGTGCTTCCTTAACTTTTCAGCAAAGGTTAGTTGATTCGCAAGGTAACCTGCTTTGTGGGGCAAATGCTCTTATTGCTTGTGTGGACACATCAAAAATGAAGCCAATTGCGCTTCCTAAGTCTATTGTCGCGGAGTTTAAACAGTGACTGACATGAATATCCTGGATTTATTCCTTAAAGCGAGCCTTTTGGTTCAGCTCATTATGTTCGTTTTGATCGGTTTTTCTATCGCATCATGGGCGATCATTATTCAAAGAACGAAAATTTTAAATGCGGCAACGCGTGAGGCTGAAGCATTTGAAGATAAGTTCTGGTCAGGTATTGAGCTATCGCGCTTATATAAAGAAAGCCAAGCTCGCCGTGATGAATTGAGTGGTGCCGAACAAATTTTCCATTCTGGTTTTAAAGAGTTCGTTCGTTTACACCAAGCGAATATTCATGCGCCAGATGCAGTAGTGACGGGAGCTTCCCGTGCAATGCGTATTTCAATGAATCGTGAACTCGAATCAGTTGAAGCACATATCCCATTTTTAGGTACTGTTGGTTCAATTAGCCCATATATTGGTTTATTTGGTACTGTTTGGGGGATTATGCATGCGTTTATTGCATTGGGAGCGGTAAAACAAGCAACATTACAAATGGTTGCACCGGGTATTGCTGAAGCGCTGATTGCAACCGCAATTGGTTTGTTTGCAGCGATCCCAGCAGTTATGGCATTTAACCGTTTGAACTTACGTGTCAGCAAATTAGAGCAAAACTACGATAACTTTATGGAAGAGTTTTTAGCCATCTTGCATCGTCAAGCCTTCTCTGCTGATAAGAAATAAGACGGGGAGATAAGCGAATGGCGCGCACAAGTCGCAGACGTGAGCTGAAATCCGAAATCAACATTGTTCCATTACTGGACGTATTGTTGGTACTGTTGCTCATATTTATGGCAACAGCACCGATTATTTCTCAAAGTGTGGAAGTTGAATTGCCGGATGCAACAGATACACAAACCGTATCATCAAGTGATAACCCACCGATTATTTTAGAAGTGTCGGGGGTTGGCCAATATAACATGCGCCTTGATGGTGAGGTTTTAGAATTGCTGCCACCAGAGCAAATTGCTGCAGAGGCGAAATCTCAACTAGAGAAAAATCCAAAAGCAATTTTCTTGATTGGTGGTGCAAAAGAAATCCCTTACGAAGAAGTGATTAAGGCGCTGAATATATTACACAGCGCAGGGATAAAATCGGTTGGCTTGATGACTCAGCCTATTTAGGCTGGGTTATTGTCGTTTGAATAAGTCACAATTCTTTTTTTGGATACCAGAGTGGGAAAGACAAAAGAGAAAAAAGATAACTTAAATCGATCGTTAGTGATGTCAATCGTATTGCACGTCCTATTGATTGGTTTGATTGTTATAGGCTCTTTAGTTTCCGTCGTCAAACTTGGTGGTGGCGGGGAAGAGGGAACTGTCATCGATGCGGTGATGGTTGACCCTGGCGTGGTTGTTGAGCAGTATGAAGAAATGCAAAGACAGCAAAATAACGTCAGACAAGCGGCAAAAGAGCGCAAAGAGCAAGAACAAAAGCAAGAGGCTGAGCTTAGAGAACAGCAAGAAAAGGAACAAAAGCGTCTTCAGCAGCTTGAAGAAGAGCGTATTAAAATTCAACGTGATACAGCTGAGCAACAAAAGCAAGCTGAGGAACAACAGAAAAAAGCATTAGACGTTGCTAAAAAAGCGAAGGAAGAGCAAAAAATAGCGGAAGAAGCTGCTGCAAAAGCGAAAGCTGAAAAAGAAAAGCTAATTAAAGAGCAAGCGGCTGAGAAGGCGAAGGCCGAGGCGCAAGCGCAGAAAGAAGCCGAAGCCGCCAAAGCCAAAGCTGAAAAAGAAGCTAAAGAAAAAGCGGAAAAAGAAGCCAAGGAAAAAGCCGATAAAGAAGCTAAAGTAAAAGCTGAAAAAGAAGCGAAAGCTAAAGCGGATAAAGAAGCTAAAGAAAAAGCCGATAAAGAAGCTAAAGCAAAAGCGGCGAAAGCCAAAGCTGAAGCGGCTAAAAACGCGGCTTCCGTAGATGATTTGCTTGGTGATTTAACTGCCTCGGGCCCAAGCAAACAAGGTGGTGAAGCCGCAGCTGGAAAAGGTGGTGGTAAAAAATCGGGCGCTTCCAATGCGGATGTGGACAGCTATGCTGGTAAAGTCAAAGCGGCTATCCAAAGTAAATTTTATGATTCAGATACTTTCCGTGGACGTACTTGTGAACTTCAATTGAAGCTCGCGCCTGATGGGTTATTGGTGAGTATTATACCAAAAAATAGCCCAGCTAATGACGCGGCACTCTGTGATGCAGCAATTCGTGCAGCAAAACTTGCAACGATGCCTAAGCCACCGAGCAGAGAAGTCTATGATACGTTTAATAAAGCGGGTAGCACAGTTGTGTTTAAGCCTTGATTTTCAATAACTCAGAGCAGTCTGTATTGATATTATTAAGGCAATAGCATAAATAGTTTGTGTGGTATCTAGTTTTGTTATTATACCTTTGTTAAAATTCAGCGAATTATTGCGGTAGTAAATAATCCGCAGTAAGGGAGATAAGAATGAAGCAGGCTTTTAAAGTAGTTTTAGGGTTCCTAATGCTATGGGCGACAGTGGCTCAGGCTGAAATACGTATTGAGATCACTGAAGGTGTTAATTCAGCTCAACCTATTGGCGTTGTGCCGTTTAAATGGTCAGGTGCGGGTGCACCACCACAAGAAGTCGGCCAAATAGTCGGCGCTGATTTACGCAATAGTGGGAAATTTAACCCTATCGAGCCAAGCCGCATGCCTCAACAACCTGGTACCGCTTCTGAAGTGATTCCTGAAGCGTGGACAGCATTAGGTATTAATGCTGTTGTTGTGGGGCAGGTACAGCCAGCAGCAGATGGTAGCTTTGTCGTTAGCTATCAGTTAGTTGATGTTGCGGCTAACCCAGGTGCTGTTTTATCTCAGAACCAATATAAAGTAACCAAAGAATGGTTACGTTATGCAGCGCATACTGCAAGTGACGAAGTCTTTGAAAAATTGACGGGTATTCGTGGCGCATTCCGTACACGTATTGCTTATATTGTTGTTAACAAAGGCGGTCAGTATCCATATGAATTACGAGTTTCTGATTATGACGGTTTTAACCAGTTTACGGTTCACCGTTCACCAGAACCTCTGATGTCGCCAGCTTGGTCACCAGATGGTGAAAAACTGGCATACGTGACTTTTGAAAGCGGTAGTTCAGCACTTGTCATTCAAACGTTATCAACAGGAGCAGTTCGTCAGGTCGCATCTTTCCCACGTCATAATGGGGCACCTGCATTCTCTCCAGATGGCACAAAATTGGCATTTGCACTGTCTAAAACAGGCAGCCTGAATTTATATGTTATGGACTTAGCGAGTGGGCAAATTCGTCAGGTGACCGATGGACGTAGTAACAATACGGAACCAAGCTGGATGCCAGATAGCCAAACTTTAGTCTATACTTCAGATCAGGCGGGACGTCCGCAGATCTATAAAATAAATATTAATGGTGGCAGCCCTGAACGTGTGTCTTGGGAAGGAACACAAAATCAGGACGCTGATGTTAGCCCGGATGGTACTTTCTTAGTGATGGTCAGCTCCGGCGGCGGTCAGCAACATGTCGCCAAACAAGATCTGGCAACGAACAACGTTGAATTTTTAACGAAAACGTTCCTAGATGAAACGCCGAGTATCGCACCTAACGGCACTATGGTAATTTATAGCTCCTCTCAAGGCTTGGGGACTATATTGCAGCTAGTTTCGACCGACGGGCGTTTCAAAGCGCGTCTTCCGGCTACCGATGGACAGGTTAAATTCCCTGCCTGGTCGCCGTATCTGTGATGCATAATAATAATGTGTGGCAAAAAATATTAAGGATCAAAACGATGCAACTGAATAAAGTGCTTAAAGGGCTGATGATCGCGTTACCAATCATGGCAGTCGCAGCTTGTAGCTCTAACAAAAACAATGACCAAGATGGCGTAGATACTTCTACTAACCAAACTAACACTGGTCTGTCTGCGGAAGAGCTGGCACGTCAGCAAATGGAACAGCTGCAACAAAACAACACTGTTTACTTTGGCTTTGACAAATACAACGTATCTCCAGAATACGCTGAAATGTTAGATGCACACGCAGCATTCCTGCGTAGCAACCCATCTGTACGTGTTGTTGTTGAAGGTCATGCGGATGAGCGTGGTACTCCAGAATACAACATCGCGCTGGGCGAGCGTCGTGCTAATGCAGTTAAAATGTACCTGCAAAGCAAAGGTGTTTCTGGTGACCAAGTTTCACTGGTTTCTTACGGTAAAGAAAAACCAGCTGTGTTAGGTCACACTGAAGCAGACTACGCGAAAAACCGTCGTGCAGTCATTGCATACTAATAGATAAGCGAAATTATCTATTATGAACAGTAACTTCAGACACTTACTAGTCGGTCTGTCGTTATTGGTTGGCGTAGCGGCCCCTTGGGCTGCTATTGCCCAAGCGCCAATCAACAATGTCGGATCTGGTTCAACAACAGATCGCCTTACCCAACTTGAGACAGCAGTTAGCTCTCAAGGTCAAATCATGTATCAAATTCAACAACAACTCGCTGACAACCAACGCGACATCGACATGTTACGTGGTCAGATTCAAGAAAGTGAATACAAATTGAATCAAGTTATTGAGCGCCAGAAAGATTTATACATGCAATTAGACAATGCAGGCGGTGGAAACTCAGCAACTTCAGGTGATACAACAACACCTGACACTAGTGCATCAAACGCATCACCTTCCTCAACGGCACCTACGGCAGCTGCTAATACAGGTGGGAATGAGAAAGATGATTACAATGCTGCAGTCAAATTAGCGATGGAAAGCAAATCCAAAGCTCAAATTGATCAGGCAATAGGGGCATTACAAGGCTTTGTTAAAGCCTATCCTAAGTCTGGGTATCAATCTAACGCCAATTATTGGTTGGGGCAGTTAAACTACAATAAAGGTAGCAAAGACGATGCTGCTTTTTATTTCGCAACTGTAGTTAAGCAATATCCTAAATCCCAAAAAAGCAGCGAAGCCTTATATAAAGTTGGGCTGATCATGCAAGATAAGGGACAGAAAGATAAAGCAAAAGCTGTTTACCAACAGGTGTTGAAACAATATCCAAACAGTGCTGGTTCAAAATTAGCCGAAAAAAAGCTGAGTACACTTTAATTTATAACCCCGAAGCCATATTACCGAATATTTCGGGGTTATCAGTATGATAAGTGTGCATTTAATCTTTTTTTGCAAAAAAATCATTGCACCCTCGTCAGAAATCAGTAATATAAGCCGCCGTTGATACGAGAATACTGTTAGCCAAGAATCTCGAAAGACAAAAAGAAATTTAGTTAGAAATATTGTTTTAGATGGGTCGTTAGCTCAGTCGGTAGAGCAGTTGACTTTTAATCAATTGGTCGCAGGTTCGAATCCTGCACGACCCACCATCTAAAACCTATAGTAGCAAAAAGAAGTAATCCAGATAGGTCGTTAGCTCAGTCGGTAGAATATTTGAGTTTTACAAGATGGTTGCAGGTTCGGCCCGTAAGGGGAAGTTCGAAGAACTTAAAATCCTGCACAAACAAGTAATTAAGTAATCCCAAAGATGGGTCGTTAGCTCAGTTGGTAGAGCAGTTGACTTTTAATCAATTGGTCGCAGGTTCGAA
>NZ_JAMPLV010000022.1:0-52270 GCF_028477785.1 Providencia sp. PROV269
ACGATACAAAGTAGTGAGTAACAGCTCACATATTGTTGATGTGGCGGGGATTTTTAAATTAAATCAAATGGATATGATGATTTTGATGTTTTCCTATTGCCACGATGAATTCGATTGCTTGAGCAACAGTAGTGAGTAACAACTCCGATTTCATATTTGTAATGGAAATTAAATCATCACCATAACTTGGTCGGTGGTATAGAAGCTAACCTGATAGGCTAATCAAATAACGGTATCTTAGATATAATTTATCGAAAAATTTAAATAGCTTATGGTAAATAAAAATAGTAGTCACTAATACAATATATTGAAAATAAAAAGATTAATGGTTGTATATAATCATTAGAAATAAGCTATAAGTTACAGTGCTTGAAATTATTTCATTTAACCTTGAAACGCTCGACAAGATGAAAAACATTGGTTAGATTATTTAGCATTCTAGAAGTCTAAACGTATAAACAGATAAAAGGGGATGAATGATGCCTATTCGTTTACCAGATGAATTACCGGCAGTTAATTTCTTGAGAGAAGAAAATGTTTTTGTTATGACAACAACAAGAGCAAGTCATCAGGAGATCCGTCCCTTGAAAGTATTAATACTCAATTTGATGCCAAAAAAAATAGAAACTGAAAATCAGTTTCTCCGTTTATTGTCAAACACACCATTACAGGTTGATATTCAACTATTACGAATTGATCAACGAGAATCAAAAAATACTCCAACAAAGCACTTGGATACTTTTTATTGTGATTTTGAAGAGATACAGGATCAAAATTTTGATGGGTTAATTGTAACGGGAGCTCCGTTAGGCCTAGTTGAGTTTAATGACGTATTATACTGGCAGCAAATAGAAAAGGTGATAGCTTGGGCGAAGCAACATGTGACATCAACCCTTTTTGTGTGTTGGGCTGTACAAGCGGCTTTAAAGGTATTGTATGACTTACCAAAATGGACAAGAGAAGAAAAATTATCAGGTATTTATCAGCATGATACGTTAGAGCCGTACGCTTTATTAACTAGAGGGTTTGATGGCTCATTTTATGCGCCTCACTCTCGATACGCTGATTTTCCTGAAGATCTTATCCGACAGCATACTGACCTAGAGATTTTAGCAAGTTCACAGGAGGCTGGTGCTTATTTGTTTGGGTCAAAAGACAAACGCTTAGCATTTGTGACAGGCCATCCTGAATATGATGGAGATACTCTTGCACAAGAATATTGGCGTGATCTAGATGCTGGTATTTCTCCTCAGATCCCATGCAATTATTTCAAAAATGATGATCCCAACAACCCCCCGATCGTGAGTTGGCGTAGTCATGGGCACTTGTTGTTCTCAAATTGGTTGAATTATTATGTGTACCAGATCACACCTTTTGATCTTACGAATATGGAACCAACGTTAGATTAAAAAAAGAAATATAAATTTAAGAATTGCAATAAAATAAGTTTTTTTACTGGTTCTACCAGTTTAAATCAAGCTTATATAGTAGAAAGTGGAGCCACAGTTAGTCTGAAAGCAGCTATTTTTAGCTGCTTTTTTTGTTTCCAAAGAAAAATTTTAAAAATGCAGTTTTCTATAATTAGTTGATTTAACGACTATTTAACATTTTAATCTAGTTAAAGGAATGGGTAATCAATTTTTAATTTTATTAAAAACTCATATTTATCAATATAATGAAGTTGCATTTAAATAAAATGGAAATCGTTTTTGATTTATTTCTATTTTGATCTTATGCTTAATTCATAGTCAACGATGAATGAGGGTTTGGTCGATGGAACAGCAATTATCTATATCGGAATTAACATTCACAAAGAATATTAAACAGCTTGATAATCAAGTATTAAATACTGATTCTATTGCATTTCTTTCTAGATTGGTTGAAGAGTTTCTTCCTCATAGAGAAAAACTATTAAAAGATAGAGTGCTCAGACAGCAAAAGATAGATGCAGGTTCTTTACCTGATTTTATTTCGGAATTTGATTCCATAAAAAAATCAGATTGGAAAATACAAGGTATTCCTGAGGATTTACAAGATCGCCGTGTCGAAATTACGGGGCCGGTTGAACGTAAAATGGTTATTAATGCTTTGAATGCCAATGTAAAAGTATTTATGGCAGATTTTGAAGATTCCCTCTCACCTTCATGGGAAAAATTGATCGATGGACAAGTCAATTTAAGGGATGCAGTTCGCGGTGACATTTCTTATACCAATGAAAATGGAAAAGTCTACCAATTAAAATCAAACCCTGCTGTTTTGATTGCGCGTGTTCGTGGTCTTCATTTAGATGAAAAACACGTTTTATCAGGAGATAAACCGATTCCTGGTGGGCTATTTGATTTCGCTATTTACTTTTTTAATAACTACCAAGCGTTATTAGAAAAAGGAAGTGGCCCTTATTTTTACATCCCAAAACTTGAGTCTTGGCAAGAAGCTAAATGGTGGAGCGATGTCTTTAGTATGGCAGAGGATCTAGTGGGTATACCTCGGGGAACGATTAAAGCCACCGTACTGATTGAAACATTACCCGCAGTGTTCCAAATGGATGAAATCTTGTATCACATGCGTCACCACATCGTGGGGCTGAATTGTGGGCGCTGGGACTACATATTCAGTTATATCAAAACACTGAAAGAGCATGCAGACCGAGTATTACCTGACCGCCAAGTTGTCACAATGACACAATCATTTTTAAGTGCTTATTCGCGCTTATTAATTAAAACGTGCCATCGCCGTGGCGCATTTGCGATGGGAGGAATGTCTGCTTTTATACCGAGCAAAGATCCTCAAGAAAATGAAACTATTTTAGCGAAAGTAAAAGCGGACAAAGAATTAGAAGCGAAAAATGGGCACGATGGCTCTTGGGTTGCACATCCGGGCTTAGCGGATACCGTTATGAATGTGTTTGATCAAGCACTTGGTCGGCACCAAAACCAGCTACATGTATCTCGTGATTTCGATGAAGAAATTACGGCTGACCAGCTATTAGAGCCTTGTGAGGGCGAACGAACCGAGGCGGGGATGCGGGGTAACATTCGTGTTGCAGTGCAATATATTGAATCATGGATTTCAGGGAATGGCTGTGTACCTATCTATGGTTTGATGGAAGATGCTGCGACAGCAGAAATTTCACGTACTTCAATTTGGCAATGGATCCGCCACGGTAAAACATTGTCTACCGGTGAAAAAGTCACTAAGGCATTATTTGAAGAAATGCTGGATGAAGAGTTACAGGTTATCCAAAAAGAACTTGGTGATAAGCGCTTTCAAAGCGGCCGCTTTCGTGAGGCTGCGGAATTAATGAGGCGCATAACAACGCAGGATGAACTTATAGAATTCCTAACTATCCCCGGATACCAATTATTAGATTAAGCATAGTAAATAGAAAATTCGATAAACCCTACATATTCTTATAAAGGAAGTGGATCATGACTACATCGCGCTTAGAACAAATTGCCCAATTAGAAAGTGAATGGAAAAAACCACGTTGGAAAGGTATTACTCGCCCATATACTGCGGAAGAAGTAGTGAAATTACGTGGTTCTGTGAATATCGAACACTCTTTAGCACGCAAAGGTGCAGAACGCTTTTGGGAGCAATTACATGGTGGTTCAAAGAAAGGTTATGTAAATGCACTGGGAGCTTTAACCGGTGGGCAAGCGTTACAACAAGCGAAAGCCGGTATTGAAGCTATTTATTTGTCAGGTTGGCAGGTAGCCGCGGATGCAAATACTTCATCAAGTATGTATCCAGACCAATCACTTTACCCTGTTGATTCAGTACCATCGGTCGTTAAGAAAATTAATAATACTTTCCGTCGTGCAGACCAAATTCAGTGGGCGAATGGTATTGGCCCTGACAACAAAGAGTATATTGATTATTTTTTACCTATTATCGCGGATGCGGAAGCTGGGTTTGGTGGCGTATTAAATGCCTTCGAACTTATGAAAAATATGATAGAGGCAGGGGCTGCGGCTGTCCATTTTGAAGACCAATTAGCCGCGGTTAAGAAGTGTGGTCATATGGGTGGGAAAGTCCTTGTACCTACTCAAGAAGCGATTCAGAAGCTGGTTGCTGCTCGTTTAGCGGCAGATGTTTCAGGTGTACCAACTATTTTGGTTGCTAGAACAGATGCCGATGCAGCCGATCTTCTAACATCTGACTGCGATGCTTATGATGCGGCTTTTGTTACTGGAGAACGCACCTCTGAAGGTTTTTTCCGTACCAAAGCAGGAATTGAGCAAGCGATTAGCCGCGGGCTAGCTTATGCACCATATGCAGATCTTGTTTGGTGTGAAACGTCAAAACCTGACCTTGAAGCAGCAAGGCAGTTCGCTGAGGCTATTCATGCTAAATTTCCTGGTAAATTATTAGCTTATAACTGCTCTCCATCATTTAATTGGAAAAAGAATTTAGATGACAGCACGATCGCGCGTTTCCAAGATGAACTTTCAGCAATGGGCTATCGCTTCCAATTTATTACGCTAGCAGGTATTCACAGTATGTGGTTCAACATGTTTGATTTAGCCCACTCCTATGCACAAGGTGAAGGCATGAAGCATTATGTTGAAAAAGTTCAAGAATGTGAATTTGCCGCAATGAATAAGGGCTACACCTTCTCTTCGCATCAACAAGAGGTGGGAACAGGTTATTTTGATAAAGTAACAACCGTTATTCAAGGTGGTGCTTCATCAGTGACGGCTTTAACTGGGTCGACTGAAGAAGAGCAATTCTAGTTAGATTATTTTCCTTTTGATCGGTGTTTCTGGTGTCTTTGTTGGTTAGCTATATCTGTTAATTTTTCAGGCACGTTTAGTGCCTGTTTTTTATTCAAAATGGGTCTGTATTCTAATAGGAGTGGTTATGATATTGACGACAGAACAGATAATAGCGCAGACCATTTTACAAGGGTTTGATGCACAATATGGTCGTTTTCTTGAAATAACCTCAGGTGCACAAGAACGGTTTGAACAAGCAGATTGGCATGCAATTCAGCATGCGATGAAAAGACGAATTCAACTGTATGACCACCATGTTGGCTTAGTTGTCGCTCAGCTACAGTTTATGGGGTTAGTTCAATCTTTAACACCAGATAAACTGGCACAGATAAAAAATATTTATAAAACCTTATTACCGGATTACCCAAGGTTTGAAATAGCGGAAAGCTTTTTTAATTCTGTTTACTGTCGGTTATTTCGGCATCGGGAGCTGACACAAGATAACCTATTTATTTTTACGTCTCAGCCTGCGAGACGCTTTTCTATTGCTCCTAGGCCTCTAGCTCGCGAATACTTTGTTAATAATAATTTAGATGAGTTATTGTTTACTATATTAAGTGGGTTACCGCTAAGGTTAAAATGGCGGAATTTAAATTTAGATATTCATTGTATTATCAATGTATTAAAAACAAAATTTTCCGATATTGAAAGCCAGAAAGTCAGCTTTCATATCGCAAATGAGCTATTTTATCGTAATAAGGCAGCTTGGCTGATTGGTAAAATTTATATTAATGATGAGGTCTATCCATTCTTACTTCCTATTCATCATGATGATTGTCAGCACATTTATATTGATACGTGTTTAACCGAGTTTGATGAAGCCAGTATTGTGTTTGGTTTCGCTCGTTCCTATTTTATGGTGTATGCTCCTTTTCCTGCAGCACTGGTTTTTTGGTTGAGGGAGATCTTACCCAGTAAGTCAATTGCTGAATTATATATGGCAATTGGCTGTCAAAAGCATGGAAAAACAGAGTATTACAGAGAGTATCTCGCCTATATTAATTTTTCACGAGAGCAATTTACGGTTGCACCAGGTGTGAAAGGAATGGTGATGCTGGTTTTTACATCGCCTTCTTTCGATCGGGTTTTTAAAATTATTAAGGACCGATTTGCACCACAAAAACAGGTAACACGAGAACGGGTCTTAGAATGCTATCGTTTGGTTAAAGAGCACGATAGAGTTGGCCGTATGGCGGATACCCAAGAATTTGAAAATTTTGTGATTAGTAAATCCTCCATCAGTGATGAATTAATGGTGGAGTTATTGAAAGAGGCTCCATCTCAAATTGAAGATTTAGGTGATAACATATTGATTCGTCATCTGTATATGGAAAGAAAGATGATCCCATTGAATATTTATATGGATAATGCCTCTGATACACAATTGCATAATGCATTAAATGAATATGGCTGGGCGATTAAGCAATTAGCGGCTGCAAATATTTTTCCTGGAGATATGTTATTTAAAAACTTTGGGGTAACGCGGCATGGGCGTGTTGTTTTTTACGATTATGATGAAATCTGTTATATGACTGAAGTGAATTTTCGTAAAATTCCGGAGCCATTATACCCTGAGCAAGAGTTATCTGGTGAGCCATGGTATAGCATTGGGGAGCAAGATGTTTTCCCCGAAGAGTTTGCTTCTTTTATTTGCCAAAATGAGAAAATTCGTCATTACTTGCAACAATATCACGCAGATTTATTTTCAGCAGATTATTGGCAAAAGTTACAAAATAGGATTTTAGCGGGGCACGTAGAAGATGTTTATGCCTACCGTGAAGAATTACGTTTTTGTCATAATCTCAATAAGGTTGCATAATTATAATAGTATTCATTAAAGGCAGTTAAAAACGACCCAGCAAGGGACTGAGTCGTTTTTCGTGTCGTTATTTTTTTGCGCCTTGTACAGCCTCTTGTGCAAGTTGGGTGATTTTTTCGTAATTACCTGAATTCAAAGCCTCTTCAGGAACTAACCAAGAGCCGCCAATGCACAGAACACTATCTAGCTCTAAATAACTAAGGTAATTAGCGAGTGATATTCCACCCGTTGGGCAAAATTTGACTTGTGAGAAAGGGCCGGCAATAGCTTTTAGCGCCTTAACGCCACCGTTGGCTTCCGCTGGGAAAAATTTAAACTCTTTTAAGCCATATTGCATACCAAGCATAAGCTCAGAAACAGTTGAAATACCAGGGATTAAAGGAATATTTCCTTTGGTAGCGGCATTGAGTAATTCATCCGTCAAGCCGGGGCTAATTGCAAATTGTGCTCCCGCTTCAGTGACTTCAGCGAGTTGTTTTGCATTGATAACAGTACCCGCGCCAATAATCGCCTCAGGTACTTCTTTGGCAATGAGGCGAATAGCATCAATAGCACATTCAGTACGTAAAGTGACTTCTAAAACTTTAATGCCACCTTTGACTAGTGCTTTTGCAAGAGGAACCGCTTGTTCTAATTTTTTTATAACAATAACAGGGACGACAGGGCCTTGTTTTAATACGCTTTCAGCGGTTATTTTCCAATTATTCATTTTCTATTCCTATTCAATGAAAATAGATTAAAAATCAATGCTACAAGCGCCTTCTTCGGCACCTGATAAGTGTCTTCTTAACGCACCGAAAAGTTCCCTTCCACACCCACTATGTTCAGCAGTTAAATCAGCTTCAAAGGGTTGGCGCTTATTGAGTTCTTCTTCATCAACCAGTAATTGTAATTCCCCAGTCAATGCATTTACCCTAATAATATCGCCATTTTTTACTTTTGCTAACAATCCGCCATTGTAAGCTTCAGGTGTGACATGAATTGCGGATGGTACTTTGCCGGATGCACCGGATAAGCGACCATCAGTGACTAGCGCGACCTTGTAGCCTTTATCCATAAGGACACCAAGAGGTGGCATTAGCTTGTGAAGCTCAGGCATACCATTTGCAGATGGTCCTTGGAAGCGGACAACGATGATACAATCTTTATTGAGTTCGCCAGCTTCAAAGTGCGCTGCGATCTCATTTTGGGTATTAAATACGACTGCTGGAGCTTCAATGATTTGATTTTCTTCAGGAACTGCTGATGTTTTCATCACAGCGCGTCCTAAATTCCCTGAGAGTAATTTTGTACCGCCATGAGGTGAGAAAGGGCGGTCTATTTCAGCAATAACTTCAGGATTGAATGAGGTTTTAGGGCCTTCTCGCCATTCTAGTTGACCATTATTTAGCCATGGTTCCATAGTATAACGTGCCAGCCCAAATCCTGAGACGGTATGAACATCATTATGCAATAAACCTTTTTGCAATAGCTGGTGGATGAGCAAAGCGACGCCACCTGCGGCTTGGAATTGGTTGATATCCGCTTGGCCATTAGGATAGATACGGCAAATAAGTGGAACAATGGCAGAAATATCGGAGAAATCATCCCAATTGATAATGATCCCAGCAGCTCTAGCTATAGCCACAAGATGCATGGTCAAGTTAGTTGAGCCGCCTGTTGCAAGTAATGCGACGATGCCGTTGACAATCACTTTTTCGTTAACCAGTTGACCGATAGGTAAGTACTGACCTGATTGTTCAGTTAAACGCGTAATTTGTCGTGCGGCAGCTTCTGTTAATGCATCTCGTAGTGGAGAATCAGGTGGTACAAATGATGCGCCGGGGAGATGTAATCCCATCACTTCCATCATCATTTGATTTGAGTTGGCAGTACCATAAAAAGTACAAGTGCCGATACCATGATAAGACGCAGCTTCCGCTTCTAATAAGGCGAGTCTATCAACTTTGCCTTCAGCATACAGCTGGCGAATGCGAACCTTTTCTTTATTTGGTAAGCCTGTTGCCATTGGGCCTGCTGGGACAAATATCGCAGGAAGGTGGCCAAATGAAAGTGCGCCAAGCATTAAACCTGGAACAATTTTGTCGCAAATACCTAAATAGAGTGCGCCATCAAACATATTATGGGATAGGCCAATGGCGGTTGACATTGCAATGACATCTCGACTTAGCATCGATAGCTCCATCCCATCTTGACCTTGTGTTACACCATCGCACATTGCGGGAACACCTGCAGCGACTTGGCCAATTGAGCCTGCTTCTAATAATGCTTTTTTGAGTTGTTCTGGGTACTTGTCATAGGGGCGATGCGCTGAAAGCATATCATTGTAGGAGTTGATGATAGCAATATCAGAGCGAGTCATGCTTTTAAGAATTTGTTTTTCTTCACTTTGGCATGCTGCAAAGCCATGGGCAAGGTTACCACAAGCGAGTGATGCTCGATGGACGGTCATACTACGAGCCTGCTCTATTTTTTTGAGATAAGCAGCTCGAGTCTTCACTGAACGAGAGATGATACGTTGAGTGATGCGATCAAGTTCTTTATTGATCACCGAAGGATTTGTCTCTTTAGAGGTGGTCACGCTCATGATAATTGCTCCATAGTGCAGTAAAAAGATGAATCAAACTGCAAGTCAATTTGGGTTGTGCCTATCGTTATTTACTCTAGTACTATAGCATCAATGTTACCGGTAACATTGTTCAATGAAAGCGAAGGCGTTGCAATATAGAAAATGAATATTCGAAGCTATCTGTGATCTGAATCAAATTTGTAATATGGTATGGATAGGGTAGGAAATAGGCAAATAAGCATGCTATAGTGGCTTTTTTGGTTATTTTATCATCAAAATTCAATTAGATAATTGTCGAAGGTTAGGCTGTATTAATGAGAAGAGTGGCAGAATGTTAAGGCTAGCTACAGCTGCATTTATATTGTTGTTGGCAAATTTTGTTAAGGCTGAGGTTGTTTTAGCTTCCGGGTCATATAACATTTTAACTGAAGTTTTTAATAAGCAAACTGAAATGCAATTACACAATGCCTCACAGGCAGAAAAAATTGATGCATTGACTCAATACTTTTTAGCCACACCTTACAATAAACAAACATTGAATATGAGCCCACTCTTAGCCGAAGAATTAGTGATTAATTTGAAAGAGATGGACTGTATGACATTCATAGAGTACATCGAGGCTTTTAAGCGTTCGAAAAACTATGAACAGTTTGTGTTAAATTTAACCAATATTAGGTATATCAACCAAAATATCACCTTTAAACATCGTCGGCATTTTTTTTCTGATTGGGCGCAAGAACCTGAAGCTATTGTGGCAGATATTACCAGTGAAATAAGTTCACATGCTGTTAAGGTAAATAAACAACTTAATTTAAAATATCATGATCAGAGATATATATCGGGATTACCCATCAAGAATAGGTCAATTAACTATATTCCAGCTAAGTATGTGGATGATGATTTATTATTAAGATTAAAAACGGGGGATTACATTGGTATTTATTCAGGAAATAATGGGTTAGATGTGAGCCATGTTGGGGTTGTAATACGTAAAGGGAAGAAAACAATATTTAGAAATGCGTCCTCATTGCGTAGAAATTTTCAGGTCATTGATATTGAACTGAATATTTATTTAAAAGGGAAGGCTGGGATTGTTATTTTTAGACCTAAATCAGATTATTAGCCTGATTTTTTGAATTTATTAATAATAAAATAAATTATTAATCTATTTTTTTGATATAAAAAATGAGTAAATCCAGTTTTTATGTATGTATAAATTTAACATATAAAGTGGAAATTATTTAATAATAAAAAACATATAATTATTTTTATTAGTTACTAATTATTACTAATAACATTTAAAATGTAAAAATATATTAAATTATCGATTTGGTAAAAATAAACATATAGGAATATAATTTTATTAAAAAAATGAAAAAACTGTTATAAAGCAATGGATTACTTTATAAATATTACTTAGTTCTTTTTCTTTTGTATATAAAAATGATGTTTGCCTATCAATCTTGTGCTTTTTGATTACTCGTAACTATTTTAAATAGTTATGGTTAATTTTATAATGAATAATACTAGCTAAATTATTTTTCTTATTTAAATTTAGGAGATGGTTATGCATATAGCTAAAAAGAAAAATGTTTATGCATTATTAGGTAATCATTTACGTAAGGCTAGAGTGAGTAAGGGATTGTCAGGAAATGAGTTAGGCTCAATTATTCATTTGAGTCAACAGCAGGTATCACGGTATGAATTAGGTATTAATAAATTGAGCTTAGATAAACTAATTGAAATTGTCATTTTTTTAGATATTGATATTAATGAAGTTACTAAAATAATTGCTAAGCAGGTTGAGTATGAAAAAATGAGCTAGCAGTAATTTAAGTAAGGTTATTTTTTATTTCTCTTTATAAAATTTTATGAATTACCTTATTCTTTTTAGAAATCGCTAGTATAAGAAAATATTTTATAACTTATACGTTACAGAGAACTAAACGATTAATTTAGCATAGTCGATGGAAAATCATTTTTATGATAACTACTTAAAATTGAAAATAATTTAAAATCAGCTTCTAGAAATAAAAATAATCAATTTATCTTTATTTTAATGGTCGATGAATTTGTTGGAACTCATAATGATAATTTTTCTAGTACTTGCTTCTGTTTTTGTGATATCTCCTACTTTTTAATGCAAGAGGAACTTTCTACAGAATAATGAAAACTTTTTGTTTCTAATATGAACTAAGAAGGTGTTAACACTATGTATTTGAACAGTTATTTCACCGTTTTGACTATATTCTTATGAATAATAAGCATCGTTTTGTCGTTAATGTATGAAAGTTGATAGTATTGATGACTACAGAATGCTTAAATAAAGCTTAATCAACAATAGAGTAAGGTTATGGTTCGATGTTCAAATATATAGGGATATTATTTGCCTTTTTACTATTAGGCTGTTCAGCCTCGAACAAGGGGTACTATCTCGATAACCGTTATCCATCAAAAAATAGTAGTCAACGTATTCAATATGTCATTATTCACTACACCGTTTCTGATGATGTGCGTTCTATAGCCACACTAACACAAGGTCAAGTGAGTTCTCACTATCTCATTCCAAGTGTACCTGAAACTAAAAATGGCCGGCCTGTTGTATTACAACTCGTTCCTGAGTCGTTAAAATCATGGCATGCAGGTGAAAGTTATTGGTTACACCATAATGGTTTGAATGATACTTCTATTGGGATTGAAATCGTCAATGCTGGATTACAAAAAGATGTAAAAGGAAAACGATATTGGGCTCCTTATAATGAAGCACAAATTGTTGCGTTGATCCCTCTCCTCCAAGATATTATGCAGCGTTATAACATTCCTCCAGAAAATATTATTGGTCACAGTGATATCGCACCACTGCGTAAGCAAGATCCAGGCAAGGCATTTCCATGGCAGCGTCTTGCTCAACATGGTATAGGGGCTTGGCCAGATCCTAAAACCGTGGCTAAATTTCTGGCGGGGCGTAATGCCAATGAGCCTGCAAACGTGTTACGCATTCAAAAAGCCCTTCATTTTTACGGCTATTCAACAATTCCTCTATCAGGTCAGTTAGATTCACAGACGAAAGAAACATTACGTGCTTTCCAACTGCATTTCCGGCCGAGAGATATTGAAGGACAAGCGGATGCTGAAACAGAGGCTATCGCGTTGGCACTTATTGAAAAGTACCGTGATATGCAAAAATTTAAGTTATTTGAAAAGACCTCGCAGTTGCCTAATGTATCAACAAACCAACAAGGTGATTAGAGGGCAGTAAAAAACTTTGTGAGATTAAGCTAAAGTGAAATACAGGTTGCTTTGTATTTCACTCTTTACTATTGAGTTAGCGGTTTGCACCATATTCATGGCTTATTTCTTTTGCGGCCTTGATAACCATAGCGCCTAATTCAGTAATACGGTCATCAGTGATACGTGATAATGGGCCTGAAATAGAAATAGCTGCAAACGCTTCTTTGTGCTCATCATAAATACAAGCTCCAATACAACGTAACCCTAAAGCATGCTCTTCATCATCATAAGAAAAACCTTGCTTTTTAGCCTGTTGTAAATTCTCTTTTAAGGCGGATGGGTTAGTTAGTGTATAAGGCGTATAAGCATGTAAACCTTTACGGCTTAAAAGTGGAACCAGTTTGTCTTCTGTTAAATTAGCAATGAACGCTTTGCCTGCACCCGAAGCGTGTAATGGCAGTTTTCCACCGATTGGTGCTGACATTCTCATTAGCGCATTGCATTGTACTTGGTCAACAATGACGGCATCGTACTCTGTATGGTCTAGGATAGCTAAATTGACGGTTTCCCCAGATTCATCCATTAAGCGGCGCAGTATCGGGTGAACGAGAGCTAACAAATTACGACTCTCTAAGAAGCTACTACCAATGATAAAAGCATGGGAAGCAATAACCCATAGGCCTAAATCGCCAGTTTGCCGAACAAATCCATGCTGTTCCAACGTCATTAATAGGCGGTGTGTTGTTGAGTTGGGTAAGCCAGCTTGCATCGCAAGGTCAGTGAGGGCGATTCCCCCTGTTGATTCGGAAATATATTCCAACAGTGTTAATCCACGACTTAATGATTGAACTTGTCCTGCTGCAGCTGCGCCACTCGCCGGCCCTTTTGCTTTTTTAAGTTTCTTAGTAATTGGTGCCGTTGCCATTAAGTCTCTCCTGACTGTCATTTAGCTTCTATTATGAACTATTTCACTTGAAAATACTCATCGGATCAGTGAAAAGTGTGCTCTTGTGCAACCTTGAAAAACTCTCATCATAACAGCGAATTTTCACGAGAGAAGTTGTGATAGGATGTTAAAAGTAAAAATTTGACTTATTTCTCAGTGTTCCATTTCAGGAGGGCAGTGCAGTGTCCGCAAAAGTTAATCAATTAGAACAAGAATTAAAAAAACGTATATTGGTATTAGATGGTGCAATGGGAACAATGATCCAACAACATAAGTTGTCGGAAGCCCAGTTTCGCGGAGAGCGATTTGCAGATTGGCCGAGTGATTTAAAGGGAAATAATGACCTATTAGTCTTAACTCAGCCAGATATCATTCGAGATATCCATTCTCAATACTTTGAAGCTGGTGCGGATATTGTTGAAACCAATACTTTTAACTCAACATCCATTGCGATGGCTGATTATAAAATGGAATCTCTTTCCGCTGAAATTAATGAAGTTGCTGCACGTCTTGCTCGTGAATGTGCTGATGAGTGGACACGTAAAACGCCAGAGCAACCGCGTTATGTTGCTGGAGTCTTAGGCCCGACAAACCGCACCGCTTCTATTTCTCCGGATGTTAATGATCCCGCTTATCGCAATATCACCTTTGATCAACTCGTTGAAGCTTATCGAGAATCTACCCGATCTTTAGTAAAAGGTGGGGTCGATCTGATCATGATCGAAACCATTTTTGATACATTAAATGCGAAGGCCGCGATCTTTGCGGTAGAAACCGAATTGGAAGTTTTGGGCGTTTCTTTACCGATTATGATCTCGGGGACGATCACGGATGCCTCAGGTCGAACATTATCAGGGCAAACAACAGAAGCATTTTATAACTCATTGCGTCATGCTCAGCCGATATCATTTGGCTTGAATTGCGCATTAGGTCCTAATGAGTTACGCCAGTATATTGCTGAATTATCAAGAATTGCTGAATGTTATGTCAGTGCGCACCCCAATGCAGGGCTACCCAATGCGTTTGGTGAGTATGACCTTGATGCGCAAAATATGGCCGAACAAATTCATGAATGGGCAACCGCAGGGTTCTTAAATATTGTTGGTGGATGTTGTGGAACGACGCCATTACATATCAAAAAAATGGCAGATGCAGTAAAAGGCATCACTCCACGCCAATTACCGTCACTGCCTGTTGAATGCCGTTTATCTGGTTTAGAACCGCTAAATATTGGCAAAAAATCATTATTTGTGAACGTCGGGGAAAGAACCAACGTGACAGGTTCAGCAAAATTTAAGCGGCTGATTAAAGAAGAAAATTACCAAGAAGCCTTAGATGTGGCTCGTCAGCAAGTTGAAAATGGCGCACAAATCATCGACATCAATATGGATGAAGGGATGTTGGACTCCCATGCGGCGATGGTACGTTTCTTGAATCTCATTGCTGGCGAACCAGATATTGCGCGCGTGCCGATTATGATTGACTCCTCAAAGTGGGAGGTCATCGAGGCGGGGCTTAAGTGCATACAAGGTAAGGGGATCGTCAATTCAATCTCAATGAAAGAGGGGGTTGAGGCATTTATTGAGCACGCTAAACTATTGCGCAAATATGGTGCTGCCGTGGTCGTCATGGCATTTGATGAAGTTGGCCAAGCAGATACACGTGAACGGAAAATTGAAATTTGTCGCCGTGCTTATCAGATCCTGACCGAAGAGGTGGGCTTCCCTCCTGAAGATATTATTTTTGACCCAAATATTTTTGCCGTAGCCACAGGAATTGAAGAGCACAATAACTATGCAGTTGATTTTATTGAGGTCTGTAAGGATATCAAGGCTCAATTACCTCATGCGATGATTTCTGGCGGAGTTTCCAACGTCTCTTTTTCATTTAGAGGGAACGACCCTGTACGCGAAGCGATTCATGCTGTTTTCTTGTACTACGCCATTCGTAATGGAATGGATATGGGGATCGTTAATGCGGGGCAGCTCGCTATCTATGATGACTTACCTTCTGAATTAAAAGACGCGGTTGAAGATGTGATTTTAAATCGTCGTGATGACAGTACGGAACGCTTACTTGAACTGGCAGAAAAATACCGTGGAGCCGGGGCAGGAGAGCAGCAAGTTCAACAAGCGGAATGGCGTAGTTGGGAAGTTGAAAAGCGCCTTGAATATGCACTAGTGAAAGGTATTACCGAATTTATTATTGAAGATACTGAAGAAACTCGCCAACGTGCTTCTAGCCCAATCGAAGTGATTGAAGGCCCCTTGATGAACGGTATGAATGTGGTTGGAGACCTGTTTGGGGAAGGCAAAATGTTCTTACCTCAAGTGGTGAAATCCGCCCGTGTAATGAAACAAGCAGTCGCCTATTTAGAGCCTTATATTCAAGAGCTTAAACAATCAGGTAGCAGTGCAGGAAAAATCTTACTCGCTACGGTAAAAGGCGATGTCCATGATATTGGTAAAAATATTGTTGGTGTTGTTTTACAGTGTAATAACTATGAAATCATTGATTTAGGTGTGATGGTCCCATGTGAAACTATTCTAAAAACCGCGCGTGAAGAAAACGTCGATATTATTGGGTTATCTGGTTTGATTACGCCATCTCTTGATGAAATGGTGCATGTCGCTAAAGAGATGGAAAGACAAGGATTTACCTTACCATTACTGATTGGTGGGGCGACGACATCAAAAGCACATACCGCTGTGAAAATTGAGCCAAATTACAGTGGGCCAACAACTTACGTGCAAAATGCTTCCCGAACAGTGGGGGTTGTCTCGGCGTTATTGTCAGCAACACAAAAAGCAGATTTTGTTGCGCGTACGCGCCGTGAATACGACACCGTACGCCAGCAGCATGGTCGAAGAAGGCCAAAAACACCACCGGTGGCACTGGATGTGGCACGTGCGAATGCGGTAAATATTGACTGGCAAAACTATCAACCACCTGTACCAAAATTCCAGGGTATTCAAGAAGTCACAGCATCTATTTCAACGCTGAGAGACTATATTGATTGGACGCCATTTTTTATGACTTGGTCGCTGGCGGGGAAATACCCGCGGATCTTAGAAGATGAAGTGGTTGGTTCTGAAGCACGTAAGCTATTGAAAGATGCCAATAATATGTTAGATAAGCTTGATAAAGAAAGTTTACTAACGCCAAAAGGTATTTTTGGTTTATTCCCTGCAAACCGAGTTGGCGATGATGTAGAAATTTATACCGATGAGTCAAGAAGCCATGTACAAGTGATGGGGCTGAATTTACGCCAGCAAACCTTAAAAACTGAGTTTCCAAACTATTGTTTATCTGACTTTGTCGCGCCAAAAAACAGCGGTAAAGCCGATTATATTGGGGCTTTCGCAGTGACAGGGGGCTTAGAAGAAGACGCGCTTGCTGATGAATATGAACAACAGCATGATGATTATAATAAAATTATGGTTAAAGCGCTGGCGGATAGGCTAGCGGAGGCATTTGCTGAATATCTACACCAACAAGTCCGTAGGCAATATTGGGGCTATGCAGCTGATGAAAACTTGAGTAATGAAGAGCTTATTCGTGAAAATTACCAAGGTATCCGCCCTGCACCGGGGTATCCGGCTTGTCCTGAGCACACAGAAAAGGCCAAAATTTGGCAGTTATTGGATGTAGAAACGCAAATTGGCATGAAACTCACCAGTTCCTATGCGATGTGGCCAGGCGCTTCGGTATCAGGCTGGTATTTTAGCCACCCGGAAAGTAAATATTTTGCGGTAGCTCAGCTACAAAAAGACCAAATTGAGGACTACGCAAAACGTAAAGGGATGTCGGTAACGGAGTTGGAGCGTTGGTTAGCACCAAACTTAGCTTATGACCCTGAAGATTAAAACCAGATCAATACATTGATTTTTCATGTATTCGGCACCATCTTATAGGTAATACATTAGAGGGGTCCAATGATGAGCTATGAATTTATTATTGAAGAAGAACTGCCACGCTCGGCGGTTTTTCCTTATCAGATCCAAAACAGTGCTGCGCCTGAAACGTTTATGATGAGTGAAGACGCGGTGAGCGCCATGATGAGTGTTTTACAGATCATGGATAAGCTTGATACCGATGATTCACTGAATGAGCACTGTTTTAATCAAATCTGGTTAAAAAGCGAGCTGACACCGGCAAGAGCAGAAGAAATTTACCTGTTTTTAGAAGAGAATTTAGCGGTAGAACCCGTCCCTTCAGAGGAAGAAATCGCTGCTTTTCATCAAGCCCAAGTTGATGAAAATAAACTGTTATCCCAAGAAAGCCCTAAAGACGGCATGGTACCCGTACATAAATTTTCGACCAATGACGGTTGGCTGGTGACCACGAAAGAGTGTGAGTGGATTGCGGAAGTGTTTTCACCAGAACTGGTGAGCGAAAATCACTTTGTTGTTTCTCAGATCTCTGAACTGTGTAAGATCAGCCACCGCACATTGGAAGCTCTGTTAATTGAGTGGGGTAAATTTAATTTATTTGCCAGTAAACATGGTGGTTACCGCGTTAATTAAGCTCTGGGGTTTATTTCGGAGACAAAAGTTTCAGCAAGAGCCGGCGTCTCCTCCATTTTCTGAATAATTTCCCTATTATTCTACTTTTTCAGCTAACATCCCTTATGAATTATTTATTGGAATGATATGTTAATGAGATAACGCCAATAAATAGGTCATGGTGATGAAATTACGTTCTTTTCTGTTAGTTCTCTATGTTAGCGGTATTTCTCTTGCGCAAGCTGGCAATACCGTTGAAGCACCTTCTGCGAAAGATAAGCCAAATGCGCTACAGGCGCAGCCTAAAAGTACGCCAATTCCTGATGAATTCAAAGCAAAATTGCAACTAGCAAATGCCGGAGATGAAGAAGCGATGGTGGATGTTGGGCTTGCTTATATGGATGGGACTGAGTTTTTAGCTGCCAATGAGCAAGAGGCTTATCGTTGGTTTAAAAAGGTAGCTGACCGAGATAATACAGATGGCGATTACTACCTTGGAATGTTGTTGCACAATCAGGAAAAGTACCAGCAAGCGGAACAATGGTATCGCCGAGGTGCCGAAAAAGGCGATGCTTATTGCCAATATGCGATGGGTTACTTATATGAACATGGTATTGGGGTAGAGCGAAATTTAAAACAAGCGAAAGCATGGTATACAGAGGCCGCAGAGCAAGAACACGCTAACGCACAGTTTGCGATGGGACTGTTTTATCATGATGGGCTAGGTGGTGATACCGATTACCAAAAGGCGAGAGAATGGTATGAAAGAAGTGCGGGAAATAATATTGCTGCCGCTGTGAATAATTTAGCGGTGATGTATGAAAATGGCGAAGGTGTAGAGCCGGACGACGAAATGGCGATTTACTTATATCGCCAAGCCGCCAATATGGGCTCTGCGACAGCACAAGTGAATATGGGTGACTTTTATCAAGAAGGCCATAGTGCAATAGAAAAGAATAGCTACCAAGCGATGTACTGGTATAAACGCGCTGCGCAACAAAATAGTATTGCAGCCCAACTGGCGATTGCGAAAGCCTATGAACAAGGTGATGGCGTTGGAAAAGACCTCGCTGAAGCCTTTATCTGGTATGAACGTGCGGCACAAAACAAATCCCAAGATGCAGGAATGAAAGTGGCTGAATTCTATGAAAAAGGGTTAGGTGGCGTTAAAAAAGACCCTGAAAAGGCCATTGAATGGTATATGTCACTTGCTAACAGTGATGGTAATGCAGCTCAAATTAAGTTAGCGAAGATGTATGTGTCTGGTGAGTTGAAAAATGTGGATGTCAATAAAATTGTGAGTTGGCTGCAACTGGCACAAGAAGATAGCATCGAAGCTCAAAACCAGTTAGCTATCTTTTATTTAACGGGAACGGGTGTAGCGAAAAACTCACAGAAAGCTCGGCAATTGCTGGAAAAAGCGGCATTTAAAAAGAACAGCGATGCACAAAATAACCTTGCGGTGATGTATGCACGAGGCGAGGGGGGCGAAAAAAATATTTTCCGTTCGGTAATGTGGTTTGAGCGAGCAGTAGAACTCGGTAATGAAACAGCAAAAGGAAATTTAGCGCTTTTAACACAGAATAAAGGTGTGACGGGCAAAATGTTGCAATACACCAACAGTGTTGCGCAACCCAGTAAAAATACGGGAAGGGATTAATTTTATAATAGAGAAGGCGATCGTGATGATCGCCTTTTGGTATTTTGATCAAACTTCGACACTATTCAAATAAGTTACTGTGCAAGGTACGAACGATCTCTTCAGCATCATTCCCAGGAACCAATAAACAAATATTGTGGCTACTTGCGCCATAGCTGATCATGCGAATATTGAATGACTCAAGTGCGCCAAAAATTTGCCTTCCTAGGCCATTCACTTGCGACAGCTCATTACCAATGATTGCGACGAGCGCTAAATTCTCTTCTACTTCGACACGACATAATGCGGATAACTCTGTCATCAGCGCATTGGTGAGTAAGCTGCCGTTAGTTCCCGTTGAACCCGTTGTATCTAAGGTTAGTGCAACACTGACTTCTGACGTCGTAATTAAATCCACTGAAATATTGTGGCGCAGTAAAATGGTGAAAATTTCCGCTAAGAAGCCTCGCGCATGCAGCATTTTTAGGCTGTGTAAGGTGAGTAGCGTTTGTTTGCGGCGCAGTGCTAATGCCCTAAATTGTGGTGGATTAGTGGTTTTATCACACACAATGGTACCGCCAGCTTCGGGAGCTTTACTTGAACCAACAAAAACAGGGATCCCGGCACGTACTGCAGGAAGGAGTGTCGCTGGATGCAAAATTTTTGCACCAAAAGTCGCCATTTCAGCGGCTTCATCGAAAGCAATTTCATCAATCCGTTGGGCACTCGGTACGACGCGAGGGTCTGTGGTGTAAATTCCAGGAACATCAGTCCAAATATCGACACGTGATAAATTAAGTACTTCAGCTAACAGAGCGGCAGTGTAGTCACTTCCACCACGGCCAAGCGTTGTCGTGCGGCCTTTTTCATCACGGCCAATAAACCCTTGGGTGATCACAACCGATTCGGCAAGGCGCGGCATGAGTTGTTGTTCTGACAATGTTTTTAGCTGAGCTAGCTCTGGTTCAGCACGACCAAAGCTGTCATTCGTTCTCATCACTTTGCGTACATCAAACCATTGGGAATTAGCATTACGTTGGCGTAGTACTTCAACAAATAGTAAGGTTGACATTAATTCGCCATGGCTGACCATTTCATCCGTTAATGCATCGGAAGTGGCTAAAGCAGCCGAATCAGCTAAATGTGCAATATTATCAAGTAACCGATTGATTTCTTCACGAATAACATCAGCTGTTTGTAGATTATCAATAATTGCATATTGAATATCTTTCACTTTTTTCAGCAGTTCATTGCGTTTATCCGCATCGCAGCCTTCAGCCAGTTCGATTAATAAATTGGTAATGCCAGCAGAAGCTGAAAGTACCACAACTCGCACATTTGGGTTGGAAAGAACGATATTGGCGCTGTTGTTCATCGCTTCAAAGTTAGCGACGCTGGTGCCGCCAAATTTGGCGATAACATACTGATGGTTGTCTGTTGAAGGCGCTGCGGTATTCATGGTGTCAATCCCTTTGGTTAAACCTAATCTTTATATAGATTTATCGGGTAAATGGGATTGCGTCAATCAAGAATCGAAGTAAATCAGTAATTCTAATGATAGGTAATTTATTATCGGTTTTCTCAATATACTCGTCATACTTCAAGCTGTGTGGGTGTTGACTGCGTTCATTGAATTATTGAGAGCGTATACCTGCTATTTTTTAAATGGTATGCATTGAAAGTGCGTATTTCAATAAAAGGGGTAATTAAGTCTGGAAAAGTGCGACGGAATTGGGGAATATCAATATAACGCAGAAAACCGATAAGTCTCGTTTTCGTGACGGGGTACAATCTATTTCTATTTAATATTATTTGGAGAGTGTTATCCATGAGAAGTATTAATCCAAGCCAAACGGCTGCATGGCGGGCGCTAGAGCAACATTTTGCGCAAATGAAAAATGTTCATATGCGCGATTTGTTTGCACAGGATAAAGACCGCTTTACTCATTTTTCGGCGACGTTCGATGGTCAAATCTTAGTGGATTTCTCCAAAAATAGAATTACACAAGAAACATTGGAACATTTATTAGCCTTAGCAAAAGAAACAGAGCTAGAAAGCGCTATCAACAGCATGTTCCAAGGTGAGAAAATTAACCGTACAGAAGACCGTGCGGTATTACATACTGCTTTGCGCAACCGCGATAACACCCCTGTTTATGTCGATGGCAAAGATGTCATGCCTGAAGTGAATGCGGTATTGGATAAAATGCAGCAATTTAGTCAGCGCATTATCAGCGGTGATTGGAAAGGGTACACCGGTAAAGCGATTACTGATGTGGTGAACATCGGTATTGGTGGTTCTGACCTTGGTCCATTTATGGTGACAGAAGCACTACGACCATACAAAAACCACCTAAATATGCACTTTGTTTCTAATGTGGATGGCACGCAAATCGCTGAAACGTTGAAAACACTGAATCCAGAAACGACATTGTTCTTAATTGCGTCAAAAACCTTTACAACGCAAGAAACCATGACTAATGCGCATTCTGCTCGTGATTGGTTCTTGGCTGCGGCAAAAGATGAAAGCCAAGTTGCTAAGCATTTTGTGGCGCTTTCAACGAATAGCGAAGAAGTTGCGAAATTTGGTATTGATACCAACAATATGTTTGAATTCTGGGATTGGGTTGGTGGCCGCTATTCATTATGGTCAGCAATTGGTTTATCGATTATTTTATCGGTTGGCTTTGATAATTTCGTTCAATTATTGAGCGGCGCCCATGCGATGGATAAACATTTTACCCAAACTCCATTAGAAAAAAACATCCCAGTGTTGTTGGGTTTGATTGGCATTTGGTACAACAATTTTTTTGAAGCAGAAACTGAAGCGATTCTGCCATACGACCAATACATGCATCGCTTTGCCGCATACTTCCAACAAGGCAATATGGAGTCGAACGGTAAATATATTGGTCGTGATGGAAAACCTGTTACTTATCAAACTGGTCCAATTATTTGGGGGGAGCCAGGAACCAATGGCCAACATGCGTTTTATCAGTTGATCCACCAAGGAACGAAGATGATCCCATGTGATTTTATCGCACCTGCGGTAACTCATAACCCGTTAGGGGATCACCATGAAAAATTGTTATCGAATTTCTTTGCGCAAACCGAAGCACTAGCATTTGGTAAAACTCGTGAAGTGGTCGATGCTGAATTTGCTGCACAAGGTAAAAATGTAGCAGATATGGAATATGTTGCGCCTTATAAAGTGTTTGAAGGCAACCGTCCAACTAACTCTATTTTATTGAAATCAATTACACCATATTCGTTAGGTGCATTGATTGCCATGTATGAGCACAAAATTTTCACCCAAGGGGCGATTTTAAACATCTTCACGTTTGACCAATGGGGCGTAGAATTAGGTAAACAATTAGCGAGCCGCATTCTGCCTGAATTAGAAAACAGTGAAAAAGTCAGCAGCCATGATAGTTCAACCAATGGTTTGATTAATAGCTATAAAGCTTGGCGATAAATTACTAACGTATTATTTAAATACTTCAATATAAGGTAGGAGCTTCCTGCCTTATATTGTTTAGTCGACATTTTGTTTAATTGAACGATTGTTTAATCGACTATTTTTCAAGCAAATAAATCTAGTTTGTTACGATATTAATGAATTTTATTATTATCGATAACTAGCTAGTATTTAAAAAACTTTTCACTATATTTTTACATTTTGTGTTGAAAATGTGACTTTTTATATAAATTGTTAGCTAACTTTAACCTTGTCGTAAAACAACGTGATATCCTATTGTGTAAGAAATACAGTAAATCATAACCATGTTATTCATGGTGGAATTTTAAGTAATGGATGAAACGCTTTTTACTTCTCAGCCGATTCACTGGCTGGCGGAGAACGATAAAATAGTGCCTGCCAATGTATTAGATTGGCTATTAGAGCTTGGCTCCATGACAAAACGTTTTGAGCAACATAGCCAGCAAGTTACCGTGATACCTTATTTAGAGCGCTATGTATCGCAAGATAAGCTAAGTGCGGATGAAGTGCAGTCTTTACCTGAAAGCCAGCGTTATTGGGTCAGAGAAGTTGTCATGTATGGAGATGGTATCCCTTGGTTACTGGGCCGAACGGTAATCCCTGAAGAAACACTGACTGATGATGACCAGCAGCTGGTGGATATTGGGAGAATGCCGTTAGGGCGTTATTTATTTAGCCGTGACAGCTTAACTCGAGATTATATTCATATTGGTTCTTGCGCAAACCGTTGGGTACGTTGTTCTCGGTTAAGATTATCGGATAAACCCTTATTATTAACCGAAATATTTTTACCTGAATCACCTGCATATCGTTAACTATCCTAAGTATTTTGAATTTTCAGGTTTCTGCAATGACACTATGCCAACAAATATAAATCAGTAAGTTGCAGAGGTTGGTGGTATTAAAATATACCCAATTTGAAGTATGATGGAATTCGAAAAGGAGCACGACAAAGTGGAGGGAAGTATGACGCTCAGTAAATGGCATGCATACAGCCGTTTAATGCGTATTGATAGACCCATTGGTTCACTGTTGCTATTGTGGCCGACGTATTGGGCATTATGGATTGCGGCTCAAGGTACGCCAAGTTTACATCTTTTAATTGTATTTACTGCCGGCGTATTTTTTATGCGTGCAGCTGGTTGTGTTATTAATGACTTTGCTGACCGTCATTTTGATGGCCACGTAGAGCGGACTAAACATCGCCCACTCCCGAGTGGTGACGTGACAGAAAAAGAAGCAAAAATATTGTTTGCTAGCCTCGTTGGCCTTTCTTTTCTGCTAGTTTTGACACTCAATTCAATGACAATTTGGTTGTCCATTGCGGCGCTTGCTTTGGCATGGATTTACCCTTTTGTTAAAAGAGTCAGTCATTTACCTCAGGTTGTACTGGGCGCAGCATTTGGCTGGTCGATTCCAATGGCTTTCTCTGCGGTGGGTGAAACACTCCCGTTAGTATGCTGGGTATTGTTTTTCATAAATATTATTTGGTCAGTGATTTACGACACGCAATATGCCATGGTTGACCGTGACGATGATTTAAAAATCGGCGTGAAATCAACAGCCATTTTATTTGGCCAGTATGACAAATTAATTATTGGGTTACTGCAATTACTGATGGTCGGCTTGCTGGTGGCTGTGGGATCATTGGCTGCTCTGGGGAGCATTTACTATTTTTCTCTGGCGCTGGTTGTGGGGTTATTTGTTTATCAGCAAAAACTGATGGTCAATAGAGAGCGTGCTCCCTGTTTTAAAGCTTTTATGAATAATAACTATGTTGGTTTTATCTTATTTGTCGGAATTTTTTTGAGTTATTGGTAAACAGGTTGTTGACGATTAACAGGAGCATGCTTTTCAGCTTTTCCTCTCAATGTCTGGAAAAACCCTAACCAAATGGCTAGGGTTTTAAGTGAGCAAATTACCGACGCTGCAGTACTATTTTAGGCGATGTCGCGTGGGCAAATTTGCCGTTTGGAAAATCAATGCGGACCACAAGATAAATAGTTTCCCCGATACTGGAGCTTGCATTATTTCCAAACTTTATAGTGTTTCCGTCGTCAGTAACAATTGAACCAATGTGAGTCTTCTTACCAACCTGATACTTATTTACCGCACTGATATTTCCGTTCCTGTATTCACTGATGATTATTGATATCGGTTTGCCATAACCGAGGTGCGAATAATTTATCACCATATTGTACCCATATCCGGAGCGATTCCCTATTTGGTTGCCGTTATATATTTCTACTAGATGTGATGGTATTGCTTTAGCTACAGTGACCTTATTCGATTGAACTTGCGCACCTGTACTCGGTGTTCCGCTTGATGAGCGAGGGATGACATTGAAATAAATTTCACACCCTATATCTGCATCTTGTATGTGATAAGTTCTGCTTGTTGATATCGCCTGATGATTCTTGTTACGCAAACAGAACCACTCGAAACTGGTTCCACTCTCAGGATCGCTCGGGCTGTCCCCATCATGGTAGCGATAATTTCCGGTCAGTAATCTACCAGGCTCTGGCTGACCATCAATTTTCACATCATGAGCTTCTGGTGCCAGCCCTCTAGTAGTGAGAGTTGATGAAGTGAATATAGCGCCAGTTGCTGGTTCTGTGATTTTAGGGTCGGTTTGTGGCGTGACCTCGACCGACAGTTGTTTTCCATTGCCATCGCCGGGGACGAGTTTATAGCTATTTTGCGTGGCTCCTGAAATATTTTTACCATCGAGTTTCCATTGAAAAAGTGATGTTTCTAATGCATCCTTATCTGCATCCGTTATCTTTGGATCAGCGGTGACCGTGTCATTAACGGCGGGTGTCTTATTATTAAATTGAACATCAGTCACGACAGGTGCATGACCGATAACGGGAAGCGTTTGGGTATTGACTTCGATCACAGAAGCGGATACGCCTCCTACGATGACCAATCCTGCTGCCAACGTTATCAGACGAATAAGGGGGATAATTTTTGTCCTCTCTGCCATTTTATGAATATCCTCTTCTGTTATCGCAGTGTGTTATGGGGGCTTATTATCAAAAATACCGCAGCGAAATGTTTCGCTGCGGGGGATAGTGATTATTTGTTCGAAACGATAACCTGAATTTTACGTTTCTGCTCTGTGCCCTTAACCGTGTATGTTGCTGTGGTTGCACCTGAAATATCTGTGTATTTGCTCGAATTCACAGAGTCTTGAATCTGCCACTTGTAAGTCAGGTTATTATCACAAGTCCCGTGACAGGTGACATTTGCTTTCAGCGAATCACCAACCAGCGGTCGTGACCCAGCTCCAGTGAGACCCGAAATAGTTACTGATTTCACGATATTGCCATTCACTGTTGGGATATTAGTGCCGCCCAATATTGTCTTACCACCGATATCGATGAAGGTTGCTGCTGCTACGGCTACACTCTCTGACGGCTCCGTCTTAGCTGGATCCGTTTTTGCGACGGCCTTAACGGTAATGTTTTTACCTAACAATGCCGATGTCAGTTTCAGCATGTCGCTCGTTTGCCCTGCAATAACATTTTTGCCGTCATGCCATTCATAGACGATAGACACTAGTGTATCGTTGTCTTTATCACTGAAGTCAAAACCTGACGCTTTCAACTCATCATTCTCACCTAATACACCGTCATTGTTCTTATCTGTGGCCGTGATGGTACCCGCTTTTAGCTCTGGTGCATGACCAATAACCGCAGTTGTTGCTGGGGAGGTTATCGAGATCGGAGTCTGAGTCGTGGCAGCGAGTGCCGATGTACCAAAAGTCATGCCTAACACGGCTCCCGCAATCAGGACAGATAGGTTGTTTTTGCGGATCATTGGGGTTTGTTGATTTTTGTTGCTCATCTAATTATTACCTTATATTTTAAATTTATTAAGTTGCCCTATAGGCGTATTTATTGTGCGGTCGCTCGCAACCTGCGTTTTTGCGTGTCTGCGGTGACTGTATATGTCATGGCTGTAGCGCCATTAATCGCTTGATACTGTCCTGATCCTTGTATTGTCTCCACTTCCCATTGCCAAGCTGTCGGCAAAATGCAGTTGACTTGGCACTCTGGTGTTGCTGTTAGGACATCCCCAACGACGGGGCGCTTTTTTATAACACTGCCGTTATGAAATATTTGTAATCCTACGGGGGCTGCCATCACTTCTATTTTTGTTGACGCTAGATTGATCCCCTCTACCTTCGGACTAAAAATGAGGGTGCCCGGCAATTTTCCAGTGGTGATGGTGGTGGTATAAACACCCGGTGCCGTTTCTTTCAACGCCTCCAACTTAACGCCACTTTGCGAAGGCGATAGTGATGACCCGCCTTTTTGTGTCGTGAAGGCGAACGGCAACTGAATCGATGAAGCCAATTTAGTCATCGGTGCATTCTGCTCATCCCGCATCGTCAGCGTTAATACCTCCGACTGATCGACATTCAGTACACCTGATCCAACCGTCAAACTTGAGTAGCGGTTAGAAAACCCTGCGTCGACAATCACTTTTATATAGGCCGGTTTTGATGCATTTCCCTTTCCATCCCATGCAATAGCACTTAGGGTATAAGTATTGCTTTTACCCGCCTGCCAAGCAGGTAGGCGAATTTGCCAAGCTGTTAAACTTTTGCCAACAGACTGTACTTTCCCACCGTTGGATGAAAACTCTGTCAGCATTCCCCATTTCACACGTTCAGCACCATATTTCGCTTTTAAGATAGCGCTCAGTGACTGTAGGCTGGCACCTCGACCACGGATTTCCTGCGGCAGTATTAAACTGATCAAATCCTGTTTACGGTATTCGAGTACAATGTTGTTATTGCGCTCAACCAGTGCCATTAGGCTGCCTGAGAGCGAACGCAGGCGAGCAACTGAACTCGATGATGTTTGGTCTTTCCAAGGCACACCGAATGAATAGGTCAGTTGTGCCTGAAGTTGCAGATCATCAGTTCCTTGTCCTGTTCGCCAGTCAGCCCCAAGGGTAATTAATGGAATAGGTGTGTAATTCAACCCTACAGTCATTGTTTTTGGCGACTTACTACGAGAGTCCTTACCTTTCATTGCCACTTCATCACCGAAATATTGTTCATATTTCAGTTTGCCACCAAGTTGTGGATAAGATGGCAACCAAGCACTGGCGGTCATATCAAATCCGTTGGCGGGGCGTTCATCGTAGTCGTCAAAATCCCGTGACTGATGCCAGTTATTGAGTCGCAGATAACCATTGGTTGAAAAGCGTAGATTATCGGACCACAATTCTCCGCCAATACCGAGTCGGCTGTTCCCACCTGTAATATCAGCGTCATAAAAGGTGTTGACGCCATACATCCATTGCTCATTGAACCGACGAGCGCCCACTCCTAAGTTTAGGGTGGTGCGATCATTAAGGTTCCGACCTCCTAACTGGGTGAACACCAGCCAATCTGGGTTTTGATATACAGGTAACAGCATGTCGGCAGACAGCGTACTTTGTGACAGTTTATCTCCCGGCTGTACACTAATTTGTGCGGTACCATATTGATTTAACCAACTCTCCATGGTTGATGACGCTGTGCTCACCGTCATATCCTTGGCCTATTTAGTCAGGTACTCCTCTGCACTTTGTGTGTTCATCGCTTGGAAAAAGTTAGGGGCAGTTTGGGCCAACCAGTTCTCAATTTCACTATCTGAGTCGTTTACTTGTACACCTTTCTTCGTCGTTTTATCTGTCGTATTAGCGATGTAAGTGCTTGGTACATCGATTTGATCTCCAGCTGAAAGTTGTTCAAAAGCGCGGGCGAAATTGCGTTTTTGATTTAATGTTTTTAATTCCTCCACCGTCAGATTGTATTGATGAGCCACACTGTGAACGGTCTCTCCTGTCTGCAGGTGTAAGGCTTCACTTTGATTCCATCTACAAACCCAGTAGCAAAGACTGAACCAGTTGGTATGATGGATACGGACAGTAAAACGGGAATCAATAAGGGCATCTGAGATGATTTGATACTGTAACGGTTAATACCAAAAATCATTTATTTATTCCTTTTATTCCTTCCTTTAAGTCGTTGTTTCCATAATTAGGATATTTCCATTGTGAATAAATGAACTATCAAAGGTGCTAAACACCAATAATAGAGTGAGATAAGCAGATATTGAGTTGCTGTTATAAATTTCAGTTATGTAATCTAATGCCTCATTTTGGTGGTGGATGTTAATACTCGACTCAATGATTGCATTTCGTCTTGCGGTGAAATTTATATATTTAGATTGATAATGTGAACGTACTTGTTTGGACTAAATAAGAAGTCATAGAGAGTGGGATTAATTAAGAAATGATAATTTATTATGAATTGAAATTATTTTTTGATATTTACCATATTTCAAACTGTGTGTTTTTTTGAATTTATTTGTTATTTATCAATTTTTTATGTTGGGTTTTGGCGGCTTTTCTTTTATTAAAATAATATTGAATACACATAAAAATCGCCTATCCTTCTAGCTATCAATATTAGGTATTGGCTGTTTTGGTTAGTGTGGTGGAATTCGATACTTTTTCAGTGAGTCCTATATATAGGAACCAAAAGTAAGCGCCATTGGTTTGGATTTCTTTAACGAAGCGATGCTCAGAGATAATACCAGATAAATAATTCAGCAACATCACCTTGATTAATCGAACTCAGTGGTTTCAAAAAACAATTCATCATTGGTGCGGCACTTCGAATTATTTAGGACATAGATTATTGTTAGCGCTAGCTCTATTAAATAAAAGGGGTAATGTGAATAACATTACCCCTTTTACTTATTTAGCTCCAAGATTTCTAGTCTGCATTTGTTTCAGTTTCTGTATTCTTCTCTATCGCAGTGGAAAACTCATCGTCTTGGCTAACACTTTCAATAGTTAAACGGATCTCAGGTGACATCAAGCGAGCCAGAACGGCATACAGTTTCTGTGCATTGGTAACAAAGATATCATTTTCATTATTATCAATGTAGCCTTCCTCCCTAAGGGTATCGACCAATGTCGAGAATACCGCTTTATCAAAGAATTCAGGAGCGTTAATACCGTGTAAAACAGAAAGGCGTTGCGCAAGGATACGACTTTGTTTTTCCAGTGTATTACGGCTGATTTCTGGACTCGCATTGAGTAATGACAATGTGATTGCATAACGTTGCAAAGTCTCACGAACGCCTGCTGCTAAGAGCTGTAATGGGCGAATACGGCGAGGATTTAGCACCACCACATCATCTTCTTTTAAGCAAATTAGCTTTTGGTTATTCAGTTCATCAATTAGTGTATCTACCGTCTCATGTAGCTCATCACTGTTATAACGCATAAACAGTTCTGCTTTTAAGAACGGGTAAATTTGGCCTACTTGATAGTGAATGTCTTGGCGGCTTATGCGTTCATGGTGTAACACAATGCTAGTTATTAGCGATGGTAATACTAATAAATGATGGATATTGTTACGGTAATAGGTCATCAAGACGGCATTTTCGCGAGGAAGAATGATAATATCCCCCATGCTGTCTTTTTCGACTTCAAATTTATCCATGTGCAAAGCATGTTCTAACAATTGCTCGGCCGTTTTATTTGGCGTTGTAGCATCTGCGGTGTATGGCACATTGCGCAATAATTGCAGGTAACAGTCGACTTGTTCAACTAGTTGCTCACGAGTCAGTGAGCGTTGACGAGAAGCCAGTAACGCAGTCGCACACAGGTTAATCGCATTGGCTGCGGCTGCATTATTAATATTGACCATAATGTTATCGGCTAACGAACTGACTGTTGGGTTTAGCCAAGTTGGTCTTTGTGGTTCGATAGGGTCGATAGAGTCGCGCCAATCAGGTACACGCTGGTTGAGATAGTGTGGAAGCGAAATTGGCTGGCCAAAGTTAACATAGCCTTGGCCTAGGTTGCGCAATTTACGCAAGCCGCGAACCATAGAGAAAAAGCCTTCTTTCTCTTTTTCTGCTCCGCGCAGTTCTTTGGCGTAAGTACCCACTTCCATCACATGCTCATACCCGATGTAGATAGGAACAATGGTGATAGGGCGTGAGTCACCGCGCAACATCGCTTGTAACGTCATGGAGAGAGTACCCGTCTTAGGCTGTAACAAACGACCGGTACGTGAGCGCCCACCTTCCACAAAGTACTCGATGGAGTAACCTCGGGCAAATAGCTCACTTAAATATTCACGGAAAACGGTCGAATACAGTTTATTGCCTTTGAACGTTCGGCGAATAAAAAAGGCCCCTAAACGACGGAAAATAGGCCCAGCAGGCCAGAAATTGAGGTTGATCCCCGCGGCAATATGGGGTGGAACTAGCCCTTGATGGTATAGCACATATGAGAGCAGTAAGTAGTCCATATGGCTACGGTGGGATGGCACATAAACGATTTCATGGCCGTCTTGTGCTAGCTGGCGGACTCGTTCAGCGTGCTGAACATTAATGCCTTGATAAAGGCGATTCCAAGTCCAACTAAGAACCCTATCCGTTAAACGTACTGCTTCATAAGAGAAATTGGCTGCGATTTCTTCCATCATCCCAACGGCATTTTGCTGAGCTTTTTTGAGTGGAATTTTTTTACTGCGCGCTTCGTCTTCAACGGCTTTTTCAATTGCTTTTGACGTCAATAACTTATTAAACAGCTCATAACGTGCAGGGAGTTTAGGCCCAACTGCTGCGAGACGTTGGCGCGAATAGTGAATACGTGCGACACGAGCAAGTTTGTTGGCAATAATGGTGTCTGTACCGTGGTCTTGTGCCATTTTCCCAATTGAGACAATCGGAGATAAACGTACGAAGCTGTCACGTCCTAACCATAAAACGGCGAAGAATTTTTGGATGCCATTTAACAGTTTCAGTGGTGGTGCTGGGGTATGGCCTTCACGACCAGGTGAGCGCCCAAACATCACGGATGCCGGTAGCATTTGAATATCTAGATTTGGGTTGTTTTTATGCAAATCTAAATAAGCATGGAATGTTTTTACTGAATCCTTACGTGGATTCGGTGAATAATAGCGAAAAACACGTGGGCCATCATCGATAAAAACGTAGGCCGGAAGCTTCGTTCCATTGATATCATTGTCGACCAGCGGGTCTGGCAGACCAATAGCTAAGCATTGGTGCCGTAGCGTGAGGAGGTCAGACTTCGAATGATAAGGTAATACGTATAGGGTTGGCCTGTTGACATCAAGCTGCAACTCAGTGATGGGATCCGAAGGAATTAGTTTACTTTTTACCAATAATTTAAGTGGTAAATTCAACGTGTTGTAATATATTTTACGCCATAGTGACATAAATGATTATAGCCTCTTGTTAACAATGCTGCGCAATCATACCAGAAATACATGGTTAGATCTGTTACTGACAATTCACTTTGACCGTAAAAATCGATTATTGTTTGTATTTTTTAAGGAATAAATATGGCGAGTCAAGTTAAGGGCTTCACGCGAGTGATTAAAGCTGCGGGGTATTCCCTTAAAGGTTTGAAGGCAGCTTGGGTTAATGAAGCCGCATTTAGGCAAGAATCTGTTGCTGCAATTATCGCGATTTTTATCGCATTTTATTTAGATATCAGCTATATAGATAGGATTTTGTTAGTGAGTTCTGTTGTTCTGGTGGCAATAGTCGAATTACTGAATAGCGCGATAGAAGCCGTAGTTGACCGTATCGGAAGTGAATATCATGAACTTTCAGGGAGAGCTAAAGATATTGGTTCTGCCGCGGTATTTGTGAGTATCGGTTTAGCGTTGTTTATTTGGGTACTCGTATTATGGCAGCGCTATTTCCCTGGTTAAGGTGTTTGGTTACTTAATCAGGTAAAAAGAAAATAAATCGATAACAAATGCTTAAATTGAGCGATTTAACTGTTCCAAATCTTCATTTACCTGTATATACTCACAGCTTGACTGTATAAACAAACAGGGGAACGGAATGAAAGCACTGACGGCTCGACAACAGCAGGTTTACGATCTAGTGCGTGACCACATTTCGCAGACGGGTATGCCTCCTACACGCGCTGAGATAGCAGCAAGCCTTGGTTTTCGTTCGCCTAATGCGGCAGAAGAGCATTTAAAGGCCTTAGCGCGTAAAGGGGTTATTGAAATCGTCTCAGGTGCATCTCGAGGTATTCGTCTGCTTCTTGAAGAAGAAACCGAAGATCAGGGGTTACCTCTGATTGGACGTGTAGCCGCTGGCGAACCATTATTAGCACAGGAACATATTGAGAGCCACTATCAAGTTGACCCTGAGCTGTTTAAACCACATGCAGATTTCTTATTGCGTGTGAATGGGATGTCCATGAAAGATATTGGTATTATGGATGGCGATTTATTAGCTGTGCATAAAACACAAAATGTACATAACGGGCAAGTAGTGGTTGCACGTATCGAAGATGAAGTCACTGTTAAACGTTTTAAGCAACAGGGTAACCGTGTTGAGTTAATAGCAGAAAACCCAGAATTCGAACCTATTGTTGTTGACTTGCGTCAGCAAAATTTCACTATTGAAGGTTTAGCGGTTGGGGTTATTCGTAACAGTGATTGGTATTAATTTTCGTTAGCAACCAGCTGTGTTACAGACGGTGAAGACGATTGCAGGCAGATTTCATGGTTTTATTCTGAAGTCTGCCTGTTTTGTTTCCTTTCTTATATTTTTCTCTTCTCTATTTTCTCTTTGCATTTCATCAAACGATCTAGCAGTCCGGCTATTTACTTTTTCTTAGGGGTTACAGGTTGTTCGTGGTTATGATGACAATGTTCATGATCTTGGCAGCTATTCACTTCGTCGCAATTTTTACATAAACCATGGTTTTCCACTACGGTATGCCTTAAGCGGAATTGGTGTTCATCTGCCAAATTAATAATTGCGGCTTCTATCGTTGTGCAATCACTTTCCGTTACGCTTCCGCACTGGTCGCAAATTAACATAACAGAGATATGGCTTGGGTTATCAAAATGGTGACAAACAACATAGCTGTTGGTTGATTCGATTTTATGGATAAAACCTTGCTCCATTAAGAACTCAAGGCCACGATAAACGGTAGGTGGCTTAGCCTGAGGTTCAATTTCACGTAGTAAGTCGAGTAAATCATAAGCACTGATCGCACCATGCTGTTGTGCTATTAGGCTCAATACCGTTTCTCTCTGTGGTGTCAACCTGACGCCTCTTGATTGGCAAATATGTTCTGCCATCGCAAGAACTTTTTTTTCACTCATCTTTTCCATTTTATTGACCCCACCCGTTGAAAAATGCAAATGTTTACTGCACACAAGTTTATCACAGTTTCTTGAACTATTGAGAATCAAGAGATGAATGCGGTGCTATCAAAAAATTTTAGCTTTGCTGAGTTTTTTTGACTAATAAATAAAATATAAAAAATGATATTTAATTTTATTTAAAAATAAACAGATAAAATGAAACATATATTAAACAAATTTATTATAAATTCATAACTCATGATGAATAATTAATTGAAAGATTTAGTTTTAATTTGATGTAATTTCAATTAAGACTTATCTTGCCTTTAATTTACAACCTTCTTTTCTCACCCTCTAAAGCTTACTTTATGGGGTTTATGTTTATTATTTTTGCAGGAGCACAGATTAATCTTATTTTATTTATATAATATTAGGCAATGATTAAAGTCATTGCCTAATATATTTAGATTAGTATTTATATTCAATACCTAACCAATAATTACGACCCTCTTCGATATACCCATTAGTATATTCATATGATTTATCGAATAAGTTATTAACTGATGTATTAACAGATATTCCTTGTCCAAAGTCATAATCTAAACGTAGGTCAGTTTTGGCATATCCACGCACTTTGCTATCTGCATCGACATAATTAAAGGCCCAGCTTCTTGCTTCTTCGGTTACAGTGATGCTGAATGGCTCATAAGGGGTAAATTTCACCCAAGCGAAGGCTTTGTGGATAGGTAATTCAGCAACATGTTTAACGCTGTAGTGTTTTGGATCAGCATGAATGTAGCCGTAACTTAAACCCGCTTCTAACCAATCGGTAATTTGCCCGTTAGTCCCTAAATCAATGCCAAAGTAGTCAACTTTGCCGCTGTTACGATTTTCGAGTATATAACCTCCATCCTGATTAGTACCGACACGATGCGCCATAATGGCATCAGTTACATGGTTATAATAGAGACTTGAAGTATATGACCAAGTGGGTGAGATATGTCCCTTGTAAGTCAAATCATAGGTAAGAGCACGCTCAGTATCGATATGTGGGTTAATGACGAATGTGTCGTCACTTTTCATTTTTTCTTTGGTATAACGCTCTTTTTGCGTTGGGAAACGGCTTCTTTCTGATATAGAAAATTGAACGGTATCTTTATTTTCTAAATGATAGCGAGCCATGACTTCCCAGTTGAACGCATGTTGGCTATTGCCATCGTATTTTTCAAAATCACCAGATTTGTAATCATAGCGCTTACCATCAGCACTTTTGCGCCAGTCATAGCCAATACCACCAATAATATCTAAGTTATCCATGGCAACCCATTGATATTCGGTAGCAATAGAATAGGTATTATCTTTATAGCGGTCGAATGGGACATCTCTTTTGGCGCGTGCACGGTGGACATCTTCTTTCCAGTGTGCAGCAAATGACAGCATATCTAATTCACGCACGGTGAAGTCAACACGCATGTCAGCACCGTTACTGTAATCATCGTAACGGCTGTAGTTATAAAGGCCTTTTTCGTAATCTTTGACAGATTTATACTGATGAAGCGTATTTTTGAACGTATCGTGGTATAGGCGACTCTGTAAGGCGATATCGTCGGTGACTTGGGTTGTACCGTTGAAATAAATGCTTTCTTTATCATAAGCAGGCCACTGCCAAATTTGTTGTTTTTTATTCGCTACGCTAGGTGGACTATTTTTATCACCCTCTTGTTTTAAATAAGTCACGACGTATTCATCTGCTTCTCGTGGTGTCCAGCCTACTTTCACCATCATACGTTTATCATCAGTTGCTGAATTCGGGCGACGGCCATTATTACCCGCTAATGGGTTATTATTTTCTGAACCCGGTATTCCCATAAAGCGCTGCTTATATTGACTGCCACTGACTTGAATAAAGCCGAGATCGTTACGCCCCCCTAAACGTGCGCTGATATTGTGGGCGTTATCTGCACCGCGAGCAAAACCTTGGTTTAAGCTAATATTGGCTTCAAAGGGTTTTTGAGACGTGGCGGTGGTTAAGTTGATAGCCCCGCCCATCAGGTTCGGGCCTTGTAATAGAGAGGTATAGCCGGTAGATAGCTCTACGCTGGCTAGCTCGCTAGTCATAAAGCGGCCAAGGTCTAGCGTACCGTCATAAGGCACGTAAGTTGGAATACCATCAAAGAAAATAGGTACTTGGCGGCTATCAAAACCACGTACATTGACTTGAGTTTCATTGCGGTTTCCTGATTTTTGAATAGAAACTCCTGGCATGGTACTCAGCGCCTGTGCGACGTTTGTTTTATTCAACTGCTTCATTTGGTTTTCTGTGATGATGTTAGCATCAGCGGCAAGCGGGGTGCTCCAAACGGACATCACATCGGTATTTTTTTCAGTGTTAGGTGAGGCTGCGTAGCCCTGTGTCGTGAATAAAGCCATCCCAATCCAATAGGTAATTTGTTTTATTTTCATTATGTCTTTCCAGTTTTGTAAATAACGATATATTATTTTTTATACAACGATATGCGTCATTAACCATAGGTGGATGCAGCCTACGGGGTAGGCTGTTTTTACGAACGGTTTTTCTGACGCTAACTTCTTAGCTTACTGCTTAAAGATCTTCACTTTTATATCTCGGGGTGCTGCGTAGTAAGGCGCGGATGTAACTAAGAGTGATACACCAGTTTGCGCGAATGCTTCTATTGTTTTTAAATTAATTCCACCTGCAATCGATAGCTGGCAAGGCCGGTTTTGCTGCTTGGTGAGTTCTTGTAGTTGCTGAATTTGTTCAATAGGCAGTTTATCGAGTTGTACAATATCGGCTTGCGCATTGATTGCAAGAATGGCCTGTTCGTAATCATCGGCCTCGACAATAATCATTTTTTCTGGGGCTGCTTGGCGCAGTGTTTTTATATGGCTTGCCCAATCATCTGGATTTTCAAGGCATTGACGATGGTTGGTGAACAGTAAAATGCTTTCTGCGCTACCCGCTCGATGAATAATAGCGCCCCCTGCCAAAATCGCAGTTAAGGCAAGAGGCTTGGTATAAGGAATAGTTTTTCGAGTACACGCAAGCTGCCCATCCGGTTGATATTGGCGCAAAATACTGACCATTTGCTGGGTGTAGTGGCTGACACCACTACACCATTCAAGCACGTTTTGCACTGCTTTCCAGCCTTGATGCAAGGCTTCAATCGGCCCAGTGGCAGAAATTAAAACACTTTGCGGCTCAACAAGTTGGCCATCTTGAAAGTGGCAATCACAAGTGATCCCCAGTTTCTCTAGCATGCGTTTGGCGATAATCAGCCCACTGATACAACCTCCGAATTTGGATGTAAAGGTTATTACACCCATTTGAGAGTGCAAGCCGAGTGCCCGTGTGGTGAGGTCACCGTATTGAATGTCATCTAGCAGTAGTTGGTCGATTAATGTATCGGGTAGGTAAATCATAATGTCAGTTCCGATTCATCAACCACATCCCAAGATACCATCGCCCAATCTCTGGATGGATAAGGAATTGTTTTACCTAAAGCCGTTTGTTCATCATAGTACTTACGTAAGATAGCGGTTTCTTCTGGTGTGATATTTTTAAGAGACCAATTGACGCTGTCAGCGAAAGTGTCAAAGCTATCAAACCCACCTTTCTTAGGACTTTTGATAAAATCAACGCGCGCATTAATGCCCATTTGATGCAAAATATTCACGGCGTAAATGTAGGTTGGCAAACGAATAACTTCGCGGCCTATCTTGCGAATAATGTGTTCATCAATAAATGTTGGGTTGATGGTATGAGTGGTGTAAACCCGTAATTTTGTTTGGCGATTGAGCTTGAGTAAAGCGGCTTTTAAATCATCAACGAGTGTTGAACGCGATGCCACTGAAATATCCACTTTTGGCAATGAACTCCAATCATCTTCCCATGCGAGTACTTCAAAGCGTGCATGGTGAATAGCGAGTTCTTTTGCGCGCAGTTCAGCCATCTCAAGCATGCCACGACTATAATCAATACCAATAACATCTTTGAATTCATTCGCAAGACACAGACTGATGGAGCCAGGGCCGCAGCCCACATCAAGCAGTGTTTCAGCACCTGTTAAATCCATTAATTTGCGAAACTGGACTAAATATGGGTCATTGGGGTTAGCGCAAGTTTGCGCCATTTGTTGTGCTTTTTTATCCCAATGTTCCGGTTCTTTACGGCTTCGTTGAGCTTGTTGCATATGTTGCTGGTACATTTTTGCAAAATCGATTTGATTGATTAACATGGCTTCTGACCTTAACTAGAAAACGCTGATGGAAACTGAAAGTGAGATTGAATGCTATGTTTATCCACATTATAGAGGGCTGCTAAGTTAGTAAGTGTTAACATACATTTAGATAATCCTTGCCTTGCTTTGTGGTGCTTATCGAGCAAAATAACATTATCAGCGATAGCAGCGGCATGCTGTGGATGGTGAGTTGACATCAAAATTGTCATACCGCGAGATTTTAATTTTTCTATTTGCTCAAGTAGGCGAATTTGATTACCAAAATCAAGGCTAGCGGCAGGTTCATCCATAATTAGAAGTAATGGTTTTTGTATTAAAGCCCTTGCTATCAATACTAATTGCTTTTCTCCTCCACTAAGCGTGCTGTATAGGCGTGATGCTAAATGTGAGATATTCAGATGCTTGAGTTGTTGATAGGCTAAATTTTTTTCTGTTTCTTTAGGAACCGAAAATAATGAAATATGCGGTGTTAAGCCCATCATAACCATATCAAGTACCGTGAAGGTAAAGGGGGTATCATGAGCTTGGGGAACATAGGCGACAGTTTTGGCGATTTCGCGTGGTTTAAGGTTCTTAATCTCTTGCCCATTGAGCCATACCTTACCTTTAATTGCCGGTAATAGTCCCAGTAAAGTTTTCATTAACGTGGTTTTACCGCAGCCGTTGGCGCCTAATAAGCAGCTAATCTCACCTTTAGGTAACGAAAGATTTATACCATCAATGATTGATATGTCATGATAACCAATAGCGACCTCTTGCAAAGACAAAATACTCATTTCACCCGCCTTGTCTGTAACAAAATAGCCAAAAAGAAGGGGGCGCCAATTGCGGAGGTTAAAATGCCTATGGGTAATTCAATTGCCGCAATAGTCCGTGCTAAGGTATCTGTAATGAGTAATAAAATAGCACCAATTGCCAGTGATGCAGGGAGCTGATAGCGAAAGTTAGCGCCCACTATCATTCGAGTGATATGTGGCACAATCAAGCCTATCCAGCCAATAATTCCCGCAATAGAAACCGCACTTGCCGTGAGTAAAGTGGCACAAACAATGAAGATAGCACGAGTTAAACTGACATTGATCCCAAGGCTTTTGGCTTCTTCATCCGATAAACTGAGTAAATTCATTCGCCAGCGTAATAATAATAACGGAATAATACCGATAACCATCATCGGTAACACGGAGACTAGGTCAGCTTGGGTAATCGATGACAATCCACCTAACAACCAAAATGTGATGGAAGGCAGTTGAGTGTAGGGATCGGCAAGAATTTTCATTAAGGAGATGGCAGAACCACATAGTGCACTGATGGCAACACCGACCAGCACCAAGGATAAAACAGGATCATGCTGCCGCGCTAATCGAGCAATAAAACAGACTAAGGAGACGGTGATTAGCCCACCAATAAATGCGCTCAGTTGAATGTAAAATAAGGATTGGCCAAAGAAAATACCGATAACAGCACCCACGCCAGCACCGGCGGAAACGCCTAAAATATCAGGGGAAACTAATGGGTTACGGAACATACCTTGGTAAGCCGCTCCTGCAATAGCTAGACCTCCACCAATGACAATAGCGGCTAACGTGCGAGGAAATCGTATTTGCCAGAAAATAGTTTCATGGCGCGGGTTGCTCAACTCGCTATGAGAAGATAACTGGCTGACAAATAGATGATAAAGCTCATTGAATGTAAGTGAGTACTTACCACTTATTAAGGCGATAATAAAACTTATTAATAAAATGATGATTAATAAAAAGGATCTTCTCCCTTGTCTCAGTACATCATTCATGATTTTTCCATGAGCAACTCAACTTGCTGTGCCGTTAATGATGAATGGTAGAAATGAGTAAAAAACTCAGCGATATCATGCTTAATATTCGCAGCAATATTTTTATCAAAATGGCTTTGTAGGCGTCTCATTCCCAATAGGCGGTTAACCCCTGGAGGCCCATCTAACCAACCAAATGGCATGCCACTAAATAGTAATAATTGGTTGTTGGCAATGGCATCAAGGCCTCTCCATAATGCGGAATTTGTCATTAATTCAATGGATTCGTCATATTGAGTTATAATGATGTCAGGGTTCCATTGATATAATTGCTCCATAGAAACCGTAGTCAGACCATGGAAATTAGGAATATCAACCACATTACGTAACCCGAGCATTTCAATCGCTTCAGTATGAATTGAGCCTTTAGCGCCAGTTTCTAAACCTTTTGCTCCTCTTGCAAGGTAAAAACTCAGCGATTTTTGTTGGTTTTGATTGGCAAATAAAGTGGCATCATTAATATAGCGTTGAGCGAGTTGGCTCAATGTTTGAGCCTGCGGGATAACGCCTAATATTTCACCTAGTTGTGTAAGTTGTTGAGGTGAATCTTTTAACCCGCCGGCGATTAATAAACAAGGTACATGAGTTTGTTTGGCGACCTTTTCCGCTTGTGAGCGATAAGTTTCGTCAATGTTTCCGGTATCAATGATCAAATCTGGGCTATAAGACAGCAGCTGCTCAAGAGAAAGGGTGCTCCCACGGCCTGCTAAGCGGCCATAAACAGGTAGCTCAAGCCATTGTGGTGCAAAAAGGCCGGTTTGCCCTTTTTTCAGCGAAATAGAGGCGAAACCCACCATCTTTTCAGGAGCTAATGCGAACATCAGTAAGTCGGAAGGAGGACCTGAACTGATGACTCGGTGAATATTTTCTGGTGCTGGGAGTTTTCCAAATATGGCCGCTTCGACGGCTAGGCGAGTTTGTGCAACGCTCGGCAAGCTGTAAAAAATAGCCAGTGCTGCACTGGATTTAAGGAACTGCCTACGATTGATTGCCATAATCTAATTTTATTGCTTCGTTATGATAATAATTATATAACGCGAAAATTAGCGGAGTCATGATAGAGAGTCAACTATAAAAGTTGCCGTGCTCAGAAAATTCGATGTTTATGTGATGTAAATCAGTAACAAAGATTGCTATCCATTAATAGATAGCAGAACATAGTTATCGTTAACGAATTGGATATCGCTTTGAACTTATGAAGAAAAAAAGACCTTCTCTGCAGGATGTTGCCGACCAAGTTGGCGTCACAAAAATGACGGTGAGCCGTTTTTTACGAAACCCAGAGCAGGTTTCAGAAGCTTTGCGCGATAAAATTGCTCAGGCGGTGGAGGCTTCCGGGTATATTCCAAATAAGGCGCCCGATATTTTATCGAATTCAACCAGCCATGCCATTGGGGTATTGCTCCCATCTTTAACTAACCAAGTTTTTGCCGAAGTCATCCGTGGAATTGAAGCAGTGACGGACCGTCATGGTTACCAAACCATGCTCGCTCACTATGGTTATTTAGCAGAAAAAGAAGAAGAGCGGCTGACCTCGCTACTTTCTTATAATATTGATGGTGTGATTTTAGCCGAACGAACACATACTGAACGCACGTTACGTATGCTGAAAACTGCGGGGATCCCCGTTGTTGAGATTATGGATAGCGTTTCACCTTGCCTAGATATCGCAGTGGGTATCGATAACTTTGAAGCTTCCCGCCAAATGACCCAAGCGATGATTGAGCGTGGCTGCCGTAAAGTTGTGTATTTAGGGGCAAGGCATGATGAGCGTACTTTTATTCGTTTAAAGGGTTATGAGCAGGCCATGCTCGATGCAAATCTTGAGCCTCGTAATGTGATGACACAAGCGAGCTCGTCATATTCGCTAGGTGCCCAACTACTGCACGATTGCCGCGCTAAATACCCAGATACCGACGGTTTATTTTGTACCAATGATGACTTGGCGATAGGGGCGATTTTTGAGTGTCAACGTCTAGGGATTCAAATCCCACAAGACCTTGCTATTTCAGGTTTTCATGGCCATGACGTAGGGCAAGTGATGACGCCAAAACTGGCAAGTATTTTGACGCCAAGGGACCAAATGGGGCGCAAGGCGGCGGAAGTTTTGTTGGCGAGAATGTCTGGTAAGAAGCTTGTCGAGACGCATTTTGATGTGGGGTTTAGTCTCCTCACTGGCGAAAGTATCTAATTTTATCCGTCATACTTCGCGCCGTAGCGTCGTTGCCCGCACTTGCTAACTCTAGTCACATACTTGTGTATGCTCCCAGAGGTTAGCTCGATTGGCGTCTAGCTACAACACGAATTATTTAGGATAAAGAGCAAGCTATAATGCGAGTTATTAATTCAAATTATTTCGGGTAGCTTTATCCGTCATACTTCGCGCCGTAGTGTGAATTATTTACGATAGCTTTATTTGTTGAACTTCAAATTATTAAAAACTCATATCTTGGCACCCTCTATATTATTGCGATAACTATCACAGTTCTGCTTTTTTCTTGGCCAATTTTATTGCTAAATAAATCCTCACTGATGATAATGTTACCCGTAACTTGTTACCGGTAACAAATGCCGGTTTTTAACTAAAGCCAGGACAATAGTGAATATCTGAGGAGTTTCCTATGAATGATACCCAAAAACAAAACTATACATTTGTACTAATGGGGGTATCGGGTAGTGGTAAGTCTGCTGTTGCCACAGGTGTCGCACAGCAACTGCAAGCTGCCTTCCTTGATGGTGACTTTCTTCACCCTAAATCAAATATTTTAAAAATGGCATCGGGTCATGCATTAAATGATGATGACCGTAAACCTTGGTTAGTTGCATTGAACAATGCCATTTTTGCAATGCAAAGAACAAATAGGGTATCTCTGGTGGTGAGCTCCGCATTGAAAAAAAGCTATCGAGATATCTTAAGAGAGGGGAACCACAACCTCTATTTTATTTACCTAAAAGGTGATGCGGTTGTTATTGAAGAAAGATTGAAAGCACGTAAAGGGCATTTCTTTAAACCTGAAATGCTGAAATCGCAATTTGATGCCTTGCAAGAACCTGGCGCGGATGAACCTGATGTGCAGGTTGTTGATATTCGCCCATCCTTAGAAAACGTGATTGAAAATACGTGTTCTACTATTCGTAAGATTGTCGCTGGAGATAACTAATGAATACCCCAGAAACATTAAGCACGTTAACGCTCGTGCTGACGGCGGTTGGCTCGGTCGTTTTACTGCTCTTTTTAGTGATGTATGCTCGTTTACACGCATTTGTCGCGCTCATGATCGTTTCTATTGGTGCGGGTTTGTTTTCAGGTATGCCAGTACAACAGATCACTGAAACCATGCAAAAAGGAATGGCGGGAACCTTAGGATTCCTTGCTATCGTAGTCGCTCTCGGAGCAATGTTCGGTAAAATTCTGCATGAAACAGGTGCTTTAGATCAGATTGCGAATAAGCTACTGAATCTGTTTGGTGAAAAAAATGCGCATTATGCAGTGGGTGTCGCAGGGTTGATTTGTGCTCTACCACTCTTCTTTGATGTGGCGATTGTTTTGTTAATCGGTGTGGTGTTTGCGGTAGCGAACCGCACTGGCCATAACGTTGTTCGCCTTGCTATCCCATTATTTGCAGGGGTTGCCGCTGCGGCTGCGTTCTTATTACCGGGGCCAACACCAATGTTGGTTGCATCACAAATGGGTGCAGACTATGGCTGGATGATTTTAATTGGGTTATGTGCTGCTATCCCTGGCATGATTTTAGCGGGACCTTTATTTGGTAAATTTATCAGTAACTTTGTTCATATTGATATTCCAGCGGATTATCAAGCGCCAAATACAGAACATGGCAGAATGCCAAGCTTTGGATTTAGCTTGTGTTTAGTGCTTTTCCCATTGGTATTAGTGGGTTTAAAAACCATCGGAACACATTTAGTTGAAAAAGGAACCACGCTTGAGCATTGGTTAGAGTTTATCGGTCACCCTTTCACCGCATTACTGTTAGCGTGTTTACTGGCGATTTATGGCCTAGGTTTCCGTTATGGTATGGATAAAGAAAAAGTCATGGCGATTTGTTCTGCAGCGATTCAACCCGCTGGGATCATTTTACTGGTAACGGGTGCTGGTGGCGTATTTAAACAAATTTTAGTGGATTCAGGTGTTGGCCCTGCGCTAGGTGATTCTTTAATTGGTGCTGGTTTACCGATTGCGGTTGCTTGCTTTGTATTAGCAGGAGCAGTACGTGTTATTCAAGGCTCTGCCACGGTTGCATGTTTAACTGCAGTAGGCTTAGTACTCCCAGTTATCAGTGAGCTAGGTTACTCAGGAGCACAGCTGGCGGCTTTAGCAATTTGTATCTCTGGCGGTTCATTGATCTTAAGCCATGTGAATGACTCCGGTTTCTGGCTATATGGCAAGTTTACGGGTGCGACAGAAGCACAAACGTTAAAAACATGGACGGTAATGGAAACTATTCTTGGCACGACAGGGGCAATTGTTGGTATGGTGTTCTTTATGTTCTTGTAATACGGTTCATAAAAACACACCAAAGTTAAATTCATTGAATTAAACGTCATCAAAGCGCCCACAATCAAGTGGGCGTTTTTCTTTATTAGCTTAATTAGCTTAAATTAATTTTAGGAATAACAATTTCATTGTGATGCTGTGGGGAGCTAATGCGTTTAGCGTGACCCGGTGATAATTCAATATGTGTAGTAAAAAATGAGGCTAACCCTAAGTCATGAGTAGACAAGAAAATAATTGATTTATCTAATTCAAACTCTTGTTTCATTAATTGTAAGAATGGGAGTGCATCAGAGGTCGCCATAAATGATGTTGATTCGTCTAACAAGATCATGTCAGGTTGTTTCATCAGTATAAGAGCAAGCTGTAATTTTTGCTTTTCCCCTGTAGATGCAGCGATATCGGTGACGAGAGTATCATCTAATGTTTCTTTGCTAATCAGTAAGCTCGGGCAGCAGAGTTTAGTAAGACGAACAATTATGTCGTTATCGAATACACCATAGAAATTAAAATTATCGCGAATACTGCCATGAACGAATGTTGAAACACCATTATGGTAGGCAATCTTTTCTGTTAAAAAGCACTGGGAAATTTCATCGATACTAATACCATTGATTGTAATATTCCCTGAGGCGTATTGTGAAGTCCCACATAAGGCTTTCATCAGTGATGTCTTTCCTACTCCTGAAACACCTGTTATACCGATAACATCACCGGGTTTGGCTTCAATATTGAGCTGGTTAATAATCGTTTTGCCATGAATACTAACGCTAAGATTTTTTGCACTAAAATGTGTTATTGAATCTGTTGTTATGCCATCTACTTTAAAATGAATAAGTGGATTGTTTTTTAACTGATCAATACTGGATTTGATATGAAATAGATGTGTTTTTACTATAAATAAGCGATTAATCGCACTTGTGATAGCACCAGAAAGTCGACCATTAATGATCATTACGGCGATAATAGAAGCTAAGCTTAAGCTTCCGTCACCAATAGCCAAATAGCTAGCTATGTACATTACTATCATGGATAAAAACGTATTTACTTTGATAATTTCCATCCAATGATGATTGGCCTCGTTTAGTTTTAATTTTATTTTTTCATCTTCATTGGTTTTTATACTGATGTATTGCTTAAAATAGTCATCTCTGGCAAAACAAAGCTCATGTTTTTTTTGTTCTAACGAGTAGTACATGGCTGATTTTTCATAGTTTAAGGTGTTAGCTCTCAGCATATTTTTGTAGGATAGAAAGCGGATGTGCAGACATAAAAAGATAAACCCAGCGTAATAGCTCAATAGCAATAATGAATAAAGACCTAACATGCCAACAATACAAAATGAAAATAAAATAGCTAACCCAATATCATAAATAATTTGTGGCTTAATTTCCCATACCTGTAAGATTGATGCTTCTGCTGTTCTTACCTTAATTGAGGCACTTTTACAGCTAGATTGTTTTAATAAGTTAACAAAATAACGATTAAAAATACTGATATTAAGCTTTATTTTTTTTATATTTTGTTCATGAATAATATGTTTGATGAAAAACTCTAAGCCAATGACGACAATAAAAATAAAACTGATATACAATAAAGAGCTTACAGATTCGCTATAAACTAACCGAGAATTAAAGAGATTTGAATATAATGGAAGTAGTAGCGAAAATACAATTAAAGGTAACGAAAATAAACTAGACTTTGGTGTTAGTTTGATTAGTGATTGGTATATACTATCTTCATTAAGTGTTTTCTCATTAGATGAAAATGAAAATAAATTTTTACTTTCAATGAGTTGCGGTGTTATGGTTAGATCGGTTGTTAAGTTGGTCAGCTGACCACTTTGATTTTTGATAATAATATATTTTCCATCTGTTATTTCCATAATAAAGAGTAATGGTAGTTTTTTTTCACTGAAATCAATGATGGGAATATATTGATAAGTGAAAAAATCATTATCAATAAATTCATTGATGTTATTTAGAATATATTTATTATCATACGAGATCGCCGGAGTCGTAAAAGGCTCTCCTAATATTTTAAAGTATTGATTAATAATATCATGAAAATTACTTGCTTTCATATTCCTCACCTTTTAGGAAGCAGGCATTAACTCCCACATTATCTTCGACAGGCTTTAGTGCTTTAATCGAAGCATTAGGCGTGTTTCGTTTAATTAATATCGTATTATAGACGGTATATGTCATTGCGGAATCAAAGGAAATATTATTACCGTAGGTGCAGTAAATATCTACAGATTTGACTTTTTTATTATCAAGAACTTGTAAAACTTCACGACTAAAGGTTAATGACTTGGCCATGATATTTTTATTATTGAATTCCTCAGTTTCATCCGTATTTTTTTCTTTAATTCCCGTTAAAAGAGCTTTGTCTTTATTTTTTTCTACTTCCATTGCACTTGCTAATACATTCGCAAGTAATACAGCCATCAACAATGTCATGGTCGCGACGGCTGCCGATAATGCTGAAATAAAACCCAACATATAATCACCAAACGTTAAATGTAATATTATCGCTAATTAGAGCGGTTAAATAATTAAGAACAGATATTTTTTTACTTGATATATAGATCATAACCGGCAAGCCATCATGGTCAGCGGAAATAATAGTATCTTGTTCTGGAGTCACTTGTACCGAATAAAAGCGCTCTTGGCCCATCCTTTCACGATCAGTAAAAGAATCGGCACTAATTTTGGTGACCTTACCGCGAATAATTTTTTTAAACCCGGGAGAGTTCACAACTATTTTTACAGGTAGCTGAGGAGAGATAAAAGGACGATATTTTGCCAATATTTTACCTTCAACAACTCGGCTATTTTGCTGTTTTTTAATTACCATCACTAAGTTTGAGGCTTCAACGTAAGAACCTTTTTCTAAGTCTTTCTCTATACTTAGAACAACTCCATCTATGGGGGATAATACGCTATTAGCCCTGATTTTATTTCTTAGTAACTCCATTTGTCCGCTATTTTCTAGTTTCTCCTTTTTTAAGCGATTAAGTTGATCTTCATTTTCTTGTATTTCACCAATAAGGCGTGCGGTATATTTTTTTTCAGATAATGCAATTTCTCTAAGTATCCTCTGACCATTCAATTCACCTGTTGTAATCAGTGACATAGTTCTACTGATTTCAGAATTATTATTCAATTTTTCAATTTCAGGAGCTCGTGCGGTGGATAATAAACTTCCTTTTTTCTTCAAAATGTTAATTTGGTTTTCTAATTCAGCAGACTCTTTAATTTGTGCAATATATTGAGCTCGTAAGCTAGTAATTTCCATACCTAACAAAATATAGCCATATAGTTCTCGGTATGCACTTAGTGTTTTACTTTTCAAATTTTTTGCAATCGAAAAATATTCAGATTCATTACTAATACTTCCATCAAGGATCTTATTTAATAAAATTTTATTATCTTCTAGCTCTTCAATACGCTCACTGGCAAACTCAACAAGATTTGTTAGTGTTCTTTCTTGATGCAATACATCTATATTCGTATATGAAAACAAAATTTGGTCTTTTTCTACTTTGTCTCCGGTTTTGATACTAAATTGATTAATGAAGCCAGATGCTGGACTCACGATTTCTAATCGATTAGATACCCCAGAGATAATACCTTCTCCGGGGGAAGAGACTTCAATTTCAGCTAACAAGATATAACCAATAAATAGCGACGTGATACCCAAAAGAATTTTTACTTTTTTAGGTATTCGGTATAGCTCTTTAGTAATTAGCGCTAATTTATTCGGTTTTTGATATAATATTTTAAATGAATAAATAAACTTATTATATATCTGATTTAATTTATGAAGATGGCGTTTCAATTTTGGCTAGCTTCCCAATTAATTGGACATATTCCATTTTGTTTTTCATATCTGCTATCATAATTTCTGTAATGCGCTTTTCAATAGTTAACATGTCAAATAAAGTATTAACCATTTCATAGAAAGAGGACTGCGATATTTCATATTCACGTTGCTGACTTTTAATAATAGAATGCATGATATTTCGTTGCTCTTGTAAGCCAGCTAATTCAGTCGCATTTGAATTAGCAATGAGCTTTAGATTTTTAATTTTTGCAGTTGATTCTTTATATTTATAATCAGCTTTTTCTTTTGCTGCTTCATATGATTTAAATTGTGATAACTCAGTGAGTTTTTTATCCATATCAAAAATATTTAATTTCATCTCCATACCGATATAGGATTCATTACGGTTTCTCGTTTGATCAAGATATCGTTCTTCTGCGATTAGATTAACGTTAATGAAAGAATTTTGTTGATACGCACTTTCTTTCATCGAATCCGCTTGCATTTTCAATATATTATATTCGATATTTTGTTGAATATTCTCGCTATCAATAATCGTCGATTTTAAATTTTTGAGTAGAGCTGGTGGAACTAGTACGCCATCTTTCGGAAATGATATCCCAGAGGCAAGCTCAATATTTGATTTATATTGTTCAATTTCTTTTTCTATATTTGTTCTTTCTGTTTCAATACGTTGCATTAATAATGAAGCTTGCTCTACATCACTAGATTTAGCAACTCCGCTTTTATAGCGACGATTAATTGAACTAAAAATATCTTTTGCATTGTTATTTAAAATTTCCGTCGTTTTTGTTAGTTCACTAAGGTAATGGATACCAATAAGATTGTTGGTGATAGCGCTATAAAGATCGTCTTTTTCTTTGTTCAGAGAAAGTTCTGATACCTGTAGTTTTAGGTTTTTTTCATTAAATCGATGACGTAATGTGCTATCATATACCATTGAAGTTGCAGTGATATTACTATTAATACTGTTATCACTATTTTTAATTTTACTTGATGCTGATACTTTAGGAAGATAAAAATAATCAGTTTGTTTAGCTCGATAACCTTCTGCTTCTAATTCTAATACTTTCACTTTGATAGGATTAGAGTTTTCTAATACACGATTAATAAAGGATTGAAAGCTTTCAACTTTTTCAGTTGCAAAACTATAATTAGGTAATAATAAAGGTGCAAATAAACATAACGCTAGGGGGATAGTTCTCATTTTTTACTCCATCGATAATAAGGTTAATAGTTTTTTTCGACTTTCAATTGTTTTTTCTTTTAGCCATTTAGTGGTTTGATTAATCTTTGATATTTCTGCTGATATTTTCTCATTGTCAGCTTTTCTATTGACTTTTTCTTTTAATAAATAAGCGTTTAATTTTATTTTCCAGTCATCATCTGCATTTTTGATTGATCGTAAAACAGTTAAATTTTCTTGTGCTGTCGTAGATAAGGTTAAGAGATGCGTAGTGATTTGGTTTGTTAATTCATTATTTTCAGGAATAGACACGATTTTCTGTGCGATATTGATATTGACATCCTGTAAGTTTGAAAGTGTTTCTTGAATTTTATTTAATTCTTCGGTGTGTATTGTTGATGTTTTTGCCTTAGATTTCTTATTTTCTTTTTGATAGAAAAAATTAAAGAAATTCAAACTTACTAAGAGTAAAACGGAAACAGAAACCCCAAGGATAGAGGTTAAGAATGCAAAGGACATTGAGTTAAGTGCCATAGATATAGATGAAATCATGGCATTCATTTTTTCAGAAACATCTCCGTCACCAGATAATGATGCAGAAATAGCGGTGATCATTCCTGTCAATCCGATAAAGGTACCGATTAGTCCTAAGGAAACAGAAACGGATGCGGAGAGTTTGGTCTGATTCGACAGAAAAACATAATGACTTAACTGATTTTTTTTAAATATTTTGTGGCACAAAAAAATAATTAATGGATAAATATAAATACCAATCATGGTATAACTTATCTCTGGTGCTAATGAAAGGCATTGCTGAACTATTTCTTGTACTGCTTGTATGAAGAAAAAAGCAAGAAAGGTCACTGCATAAAAAAGTAATCCAATATAATACATTTATTTATAATCCCAATAGATACATGAATTCCACCCTGGGCAATGTTCACTTGTTCCTTGTTGTAGAACAATTTCTTTATTGATTCCAAGGCTTTTAATTAACGATGTTACATAAAGTAAGTTATATGTGTTTTTCTCCTTACTACCACTTATTTTTTTATCAATATAACCACTCAGTATGATTTTATTCCCAGGGCTATCTTTAAATTCTTTACTTAATAGCTTAGTTTCATCATTCGAAAGATGAATACCCCCCTTAAAACTGAGAAGTTTATTTTTTAAGTCTAATTGTACTTTTTCAAAACGTAATTCACTGTAGTTAATATATTGCTCGACAGATTTCATGCCACTAAAAATGAAAACCATAGAAACAAGTATTATTATACAGAGTGTTCCACTTAATCCATCTACCATAGGTGCTAGCTCATCGTCTGAACCATCATAATCTTCTTCTTCTGACATAAAAATTTCATTTTGTTATTAAATATATTATGAGGGTGTATTATAAATAGGTTTGATTTGAGTTCATCAGAGTTTAAGACCAAAAATAACGAATGTGAGGTCACTCTATATTCGAGCTCATGTTATTTTTAATAAAATCGATATAATGCGTTTTATTAATCGATGCTAATTACTATTAGCGTAGGAACTCACTTTTTAAATAATAGTTTAATAATATGACGAATATAATAAAATCAGTTGAATCAAATAACATAACGATCAAAAAATTTAAGGTTCAGGGGCTTGATTTAATTGTTACAACCCCGAATGGAACAGTCGAAAAAATAGAAAATGGGCTTTCTGAAATTATTTCAGGGGGTATAGTTTTATTAACTGAGCAAGGTAACGTATTATCGCAAGATGAAATTTTATCATCGATAACGATGAATATTGGTGCTGATGCAATCTACCTCAAAGAACAATTTATCAGTGAAACGATCGAACTCGCTGAAGATATAGATACTAAAAAAGATGAGGATGATGAAGAAAAACAGTTTGCAGAAAAGCTAGCAGAATTAAATCAAGAAAATCAAAAATTAGCAAAAGAGGTTCAAGCCTTAGAGTCCCAGACTGAGAAACAAGAAGAGCAATTAAGCTCTTCATTGACAAAATTATCCGAAGCAAAAGCCCAATTAAAAGAACAAATTAAATCAGAGAAAAGTAAAAAAGAGAGTGTGAGCGATCCCGCATTACCTCCATCACCACCACCTATGCCAGCGAAATCTTCAACTTCATCTGAATCTAGTACTCCTGCGAATAAAACACCCGAAAATCCCATAGTCATTAAGCCAAAAACTCAAGTTTTTATTCAAGGGAAGCTAAGTGAAGAATCAGACTCTGGGAAAAAAGATGACGGTATTACAAATAATAATAAACCAACGTTTATTGGTACCGTTTCCCTTGATTCTCAGGCATATCTTATTTTGGATGGTATAAAATACCCAATTACAGCGGATAAAGAAGGACATTGGTCATTAAAAATAACTAAACCGTTAAAAGACGGCGTGTATGAATATGAACTCGCTGCCTCAGCTGATGGTAGTAACCCTTTAATTTTAAAAAATAAAATAATTATTGATACTCAATT
>NZ_JAMPLV010000023.1:0-38700 GCF_028477785.1 Providencia sp. PROV269
ATGCGCATTATAGGGAGTCAGAAAAATCTGGCAACCCCTTTTTTGCATTTTTTTATTCAACTGCTGCATTCCACAGCAAAACCCCTACTTATACTGACTTATGCACGAAGTTATCCACAACCTGAAAATAATTTTAAAATTATCGCGCATTACGCAAACGTTTGCGTTACAATTGGTTAGAAATTTCAGCATTGATTTTGTTTTTATGTTCTGAAATTGTTAGTGACTTATATATTGTTATAGAGAAAGTTGGCAAATTCCGCTTTGCTTTCATCAATAGATATAATAGGTATATAAGAAAAGCTCGTTGAGTTTTTCACTGACTGATATTCGTTATTGCCTTATTTATTCAAATCCAAGGGATCTATCTCATGCAACTGCTTCGTCCTATTCGTCGTGCCCTGCTTAGTGTGTCTGATAAAACAGGGGTTGTTGAATTCGCTAAGGCGTTATCTCAACGTGGTGTTGAGCTCCTATCTACCGGCGGTACTGCAAAGTTACTCGCTGAGTCAGGACTAAACGTAACTGAAGTTTCAGATTACACAGGGTTCCCTGAAATGATGGATGGCCGAGTAAAAACATTGCACCCGAAAGTGCATGGCGGAATTTTAGGTCGTCGTGGTACGGATGATGCCATTATGCAACAGCATGATATTGCACCGATTGATATGGTCGTTGTTAATCTATATCCATTTGCCCAAACCGTGGCAAAACCAAATTGTACCCTTGAAGATGCTGTAGAGAATATTGATATCGGCGGCCCAACCATGGTGCGCTCCGCGGCTAAGAACCATAAAGACGTAGCAATTGTAGTAAATAGTAATGACTATCAAATCATTATTGATGAAATGGATAACCACGAAAACTCACTCAATTGGTCTACGCGGTTTGACCTCGCAATTAAAGCTTTTGAACACACTGCAGCTTATGACAGCATGATTGCGAATTACTTTGGTGAATTAGTTGCCCCTTATTATGGTGATACGACCCAGCCTTCTGGCCGTTTCCCTCGCACCTTGAATTTAAATTTTATTAAGAAACAAGACATGCGTTACGGAGAGAACAGCCATCAAGATGCCGCTTTTTATATAGAAGAAAACCCAAAAGAAGCGTCTATTGCAACTGCTCAGCAGATCCAAGGTAAAGCCCTGTCTTATAACAATATCGCTGATACCGATGCAGCTCTTGAATGCGTTAAATCATTCGAAGAGCCTGCTTGTGTCATTGTTAAACATGCAAACCCTTGTGGTGTCGCTATCGGTGATTCGATTCATGCTGCTTATGATAACGCATTCAAAACTGATCCAACTTCTGCTTTTGGCGGCATTATCGCTTTCAATCGTCAATTAGATAAAGAAACTGCTCAAGCCATTATCGATCGCCAATTTGTGGAAGTCATTATTGCGCCTTCTGTTGCTAAAGATGCACTACCTATTCTTGAGACTAAACAAAACGTTCGCGTACTTGAATGTGGCGAATGGAGCAAACCAGTTACAGGATTAGACTTTAAACGTGTGAATGGTGGTTTATTGGTACAAGACCGTGACTTAGGTATGGTTGAAAAGGAAGCGCTACGTGTAGTCACAAACCGCCAACCTACAGAGCGTGAATTAAAAGATGCTATGTTCTGCTGGAAAGTCGCGAAGTTTGTGAAATCGAATGCGATTGTTTATGCCAAAAATGACATGACCGTTGGAATTGGTGCAGGGCAAATGAGCCGTGTCTATTCTGCAAAAATTGCAGGTATTAAAGCCGCTGATGAAGGTTTAGAAGTCGCTGGCTGTGCAATGGCCTCAGATGCCTTTTTCCCATTCCGCGATGGTATTGATGCCGCAGCTGCTGTTGGAGTAACCTGTGTTATCCAACCAGGTGGTTCTATCCGTGATGATGAAGTCATTGCGGCGGCAAATGAACATGGTATCGCCATGATTTTCACTAATATGCGTCATTTCCGTCACTAATTATTAGGAGTCTAGTAATGAATATTTTGATTATTGGTGGCGGCGGCCGTGAACATGCCTTAGCTTGGAAAGCTGCTCAATCCCCTTTAGCAAATAAAGTGTATGTTGCCCCAGGCAATGCAGGCACAGCATTAGAGCCGACCCTTGAAAACGTCAATATTTCGGCAACTGATATCAATGGATTGCTTCAATTCGCCAAAGATAAGCAAATTGGTTTAACTATTGTCGGCCCTGAAGCACCATTGGTTATTGGTGTAGTCGATGCGTTTAAGGCTGCTGGCTTAACTATTTTTGGCCCAACCCAAGGTGCTGCACAGCTTGAGGGTTCAAAAGCATTTACCAAAGATTTTTTAGCTCGTCATCATATTCCTACTGCGGCTTATGAAAATTTTACTGAAATTGAACCTGCTTTAGCTTACTTAGATAAAGTAGGCGCACCAATCGTGATCAAAGCAGATGGGCTTGCTGCAGGTAAAGGGGTTATTGTTGCAATGACTCTGCAAGAAGCGAAAGAAGCTGTTCATGACATGTTAGCAGGGAATGCCTTTGGTGATGCAGGCCACCGTATCGTGATCGAAGAATTTCTTGATGGTGAAGAAGCGAGTTTCATCGTTATGGTAGATGGTGAAAATGTCATTCCAATGGCGACTAGCCAAGATCACAAACGTGTTGGTGATGGTGATACTGGCCTAAATACAGGTGGAATGGGCGCTTACTCCCCAGCGCCTGTTGTGACAGATGAAATACATAAACGCGTAATGGAACAAGTCATTTACCCTACAGTTAAAGGTATGGACCAAGAAGGAAACCGCTACCAAGGCTTCTTATATGCAGGTTTAATGATTGATAAAGCAGGTAACCCAAAAGTTATCGAGTTTAACTGCCGTTTTGGCGATCCTGAAACTCAACCTATTATGATGCGCTTGCAATCGGACTTAGTCGCTTTATGTTTAGCTGGCGCGAAAGGTGAGTTAGCAGGTAAAGATTCATTATGGGATGAACGCCCTGCTTTAGGGGTAGTAATTGCTGCAGGTGGTTACCCAGGTGATTACCACAATGGCGATGTAATTTCAGGTTTACCAACCACTGAAGCCACGGATAGTAAAGTTTTCCATGCTGGTACTCGCATGAAAGATGGAGAAGTCGTGACTGCCGGTGGTCGCGTCCTATGCGTAACAGCATTAGGTAATGATATTGCTAAAGCACAAGCCAAAGCTTATGAAGTCGCCAAAGCCATTCACTGGAATGATAGCTTCTACCGCAACGACATCGGCTACCGCGCTATCGCTCGTATAAAATAATACAAAGTACTAAACCATTCCCTGGGCTGATAAGAGGAAACTTTTATCAGCTTTTTTATTTTCTATTTTTTGAATTTGTTTTTGCCTTTGACCATTCACACAGACAATGGCTCTAAGTATTTCGAATCACAGCAAAGCTGCAAGAGAGAGAATCTCTAGGAGCATACATAAGTATGTGACTAGAGTGAGCGAACGTAGCAATATAGCTGTGGTTCGAAAGACGACGAGCGATTATTTATAAGCTATCTTTAGAAGGTTGCCAGCGGCAAAAATCGGTATCAGCTACCATCAAAAGCTGGTTTCCCTCTGAAGACTCCAACCACGCTAAATTTAGCTGGGAATGCCACACTTTCGCACGGTTTTGTAACCACTTTTCAGCATAGGCTTCAAAAGTCACTTCGCGCACATCACCCTCACAGGTGGTCACTTTGCCTTGTTGCCAGCGACCTTGATAGAGTTTGACGCCGCCGACAATCAGTGCAGTGTTTGTCTCGAGTATGCGTTCTGCTTCAAAGCGCCAACGCGTGATTTCATCAGCCGAAAGTGATGTTTTATGGCCATCTTGAGCACGCTGCATAAAAATAACGTCATTATTTTTATCGAAACGTAATTGTTCAGTGATATCACCATTTTTTTGATTCAAGATTTGGCTACGAATTTGCCAGAGGTTACCAGAGCGGTACTCGAAGAAATTAACGGATGTGTCTGTGCCTTTATAGGGGCTATAAACCACCATTAAGACCAGAGGTTGGCTTTTTGCATTATTTAGCCGCCACATACGAATGACGCCATCATCGGCAATAAAACCGCTTGCACTAAACTCAGGTAGCTTTGGTGCATTAGAAGAACAGGCGCTTAGCATTGAGATGGCTCCCAATACCAGCAACCCTTTTTGAATAAACAAAAGGGGTAGTTTTTTACCCCTTCTGGTGATTCGTCTGTACAATGTTCTTATTTTACAGCTTCTTTCAGTGCTTTACCGGCAGAGAAAGCGGGTACAGTTGTAGCAGGAATTTGAATTTCTGCTTTAGTTTGTGGGTTACGACCAGTACGCGCAGCACGGTGGCTAACTTTAAAAGTACCGAAACCGACCAGTTGGACTTGCTCGCCTTTTTTCAGCGTTTCAGAAATAGCATTCAGAGTAGATTCTAATGCCGCTTTTGCCTGAACTTTGGTCAGGTCCGCTGATTCTGCGATAGCATCAACTAATTCAGTCTTATTCATAAATTATCCTTACACAGTGTGTTTATCGTTTGCAAAGCATCGAGTGCGTCGGATATGCCAAATTGACAGCCCCTGATACACGCCCCCGATAGCCACTTCTTCTCGCCCCTAAATGTAGACCAGAGTAGGGGCAAATGTGAAGTCTTAGTACTCAGCATTACTGCGTCAAGTCACGTTTTCGATAATGAAAATGCGAAAATCAGCTTAAAGTAATACCTATATTGCTCACCCCCGCTTCGCGGAGGTCAGATTTTAATCCTTTAATTAACTCTAAGTCGCGCTCTTCACAAGCTGCCAGTAAGCGGAAAATGTCCCACTGGATATCCCATTCCTCTTCAACGGCCGGGATTTCTTTGAGTTCTTCTTCTGTCATTTCCCGCCCTGCTTGAGTCATTTCGAGCATGGCAACTGTACGAATGGATGCTTCGCTAACCAATATTGCGTGTTCGAGGGTTTCACCGCTCAATTTCGAATGAATAATTTCACCTAATGCAATACAGGCATCAATAGCTGGATACACACCATACATATCGAAATCATCTGCTGATGGGATAATTTCTTCTAATTTTTCTAACTGATTGTCGAAATTGACTTTGCTATCTTTAATGACCAAAGTTTCCCAAACTAAATCAAGGATGGAACGATAAACTTTTGCATCGGCAAATTCAGTTTGCTGACAAAACATTTGAAAGTTCGGATACATTCTTTCACATAGGCTCGCCATGAAAGTTGTATGTTGCCAGCTTTCTAATTTTTCCAACCTCAAATGAATGGGATTTCTTAACATAATTTCTGACTCATCAATCTTAATACTTCGCAGTTTACCTGAAAATCTGTCAATGCCACATATTTTGCTGATAATTAGCTGATTTTCTCATTCATTCGCTTAAAAAACGTTCGATTTGATGCAATTCCGTCAGCAAAACGCGTCGGTTCCGGCAACCGATAGCCTCTTAGACACTGCTTAACCCACGCTAGGGAAGACGAAAAACCTACTTTATGCCCCGGCGAAACATATAATGGTTTGCAGCGTTTTTTACTCCGCAACACCCAACCGAGTTGATTTTCACCTGCCATTAACGGCTGAACACTTTCAGGCTCTTCACTTAACTCAACCGCATCACCACATAAACGGCTTTTTGCTACACCAATTGTGGCTATATTCGCTTGTAACCCAAAATGGCAGGCAACACCAAACCGCCGCGGATGTGCAATCCCTTGCCCATCCACAAGCACTAATTCAGGTTTGTTTTGTATTTTTTCCCACGCCGCCATTAACCCTGGGACTTCACGAAAAGAAAGTAATCCCGGAATATAAGGCAATTGAGTCGGTATTCGAGCTATTTGATACTCAACAAGTTCTAACTGTGGCCAAGATAGTACAGCTACCACTGCACGTGTAATAGTGCCTTGCTGTTCAAAGCCTACATCGGCTCCACCAATCAATTTGAGTGGTGGAAATTCATCCTGCAAAATGATTTTTGAAGCTTCGCTAGTTTGTTCTTTTCGTAATCGTTGAGTATCTAAAACCATCATGCGTCCATTGCTTATGAGATTTAATTATTCTTAATCATAGATGATAATGGTGTACTTACAAGATTCTATAAATACACCACAAATCAAGAAGATCAATAAACGATAGTTATTGATGATATTGGCGGGATAAACGGTGAACAGCATCCACAAATGTACCTGCATGCTCAGGTGGAACATCCTGATGGATACCATGACCTAAATTAAATACGTGCCCTTCACCTTGGCCGAAGCCTGATAGAATATTTTGCACTTCTTCTTCTATACGAGCCGGTGGCGCATATAACATGGATGGGTCCATATTACCTTGTAAAGCAACTTTATCACCGACACGACGACGAGCATCTGCAATTTCAGTCGTCCAATCAAGCCCTAATGCATCGCAACCCGTTGCAGCCATTTCCTCTAACCACTGGCCGCCACCTTTAGTGAATAAGGTGACAGGAACACGGCGACCGTCATTTTCACGAATTAAGCCATCAATAATTTTATGCATATAATTCAATGAAAACTGTAAATAATCACGCTTAGTTAAGACCCCACCCCATGTGTCAAAAATCATCACGGACTGTGCACCTGCTCGAATTTGAGCATTCAAGTATAAAATGACACTATCTGCCAGTTTATCTAATAACAAATGCAATGTGTTCGGGTCTTCGTACATCATCTTTTTGATTTTAGTGAATGCTTTGCTACTGCCGCCTTCCACCATATAAGTTGCCAGTGTCCACGGGCTACCAGAGAAACCAATTAGTGGCACACTACCTTCAAGCGCTTTACGGATGGCACGAACTGCATCCATCACATAACCAAGTTCCATTTCAGGATCAGGAATAGGGATATTTTTTACATCTGCTGCGCTCATAATCGGTTTATGAAAACGTGGGCCTTCACCCGTTTCGAAATATAACCCAAGCCCCATTGCATCAGGGATAGTAAGAATATCAGAAAATAAAATTGCAGCGTCTAATGGAAAACGACGTAATGGCTGTAATGTCACTTCACAAGCCAATTCGGTATTTTTGCACAGAGCAATAAAATCACCAGCTTCAGCGCGTGTTGCTTTATATTCAGGCAGGTAACGCCCTGCTTGACGCATCATCCATACAGGGGTCACATCTACAGGCTGACGTAGCAAAGCGCGTAGATAGCGGTCATTTTTTAACTCAGTCATTATTTACTCCATTATTATAAGTGGCCGCCGCAAATGGCTAAGAGCGAAGTTCATTATTGTATCATGTTAATGGTAACAATATCAGCGCTGTGCTATTTGCCCGTTTCATATTCACTCTGACGACACAATGCGACCGTATCTTCAATCAAACGTCTAGCGATTGTGTCTGCCGGTGGGATCAACGGTAATTCATTGTAATGATACCAATTTGCGCTCACCAGTTCCTTAGGGTCTACTTTAATATCACCACTCTCATAATCCGCGAGAAAGCCCATCATTAAGGAATGAGGAAAAGGCCATGGTTGTGAAGATACGTAACGAATATTTTTCACTTTTATATGGCTTTCTTCCATGACTTCGCGCATAACAGCTTCTTCTAATGTTTCACCAACTTCAACAAAACCCGCAAGTACAGTAAATAATGGATTTTGCGAATGGCGCCGGTGCTGAGCCAATAGAATATGGTCATCACGGCGGATCCCCACAATAATACAAGGGGCAATCTGCGGGTAATAACGCTCATGGCAATGGTCACACAAACACGCCCATTCTGTTTCGCTATGGCGCATTGCCGTACCACAATAGCCGCAATAACGATGAGAGCGATAGAATTCCGCCAATTGCACACCTCGCCCAGCAAGACGAAATAAACCTTCATCTTGCGCAGCAACGATACGGGGAGATGACATATCTGATGGCATTTTTTCGGCGATCAACCAGACAATTTCCCCTAGCCACTCACCGATTGGCGTTGCTGTTTTTCCTTCTAACAAATAGTCCTTTGCCATACCTCGTGGAATATCCCCATGAGGTAACCACAAACGCCCGGAAAAACAGATAAACCACCAACCACTTTCTGTTCCTGATAATTTTAACTTATTCATTTTTTACATCTTTTGTTAGTTTTTATTGTCGATAAGATCAATCTATTAATGACACAATACACTTCTTTGACACAATGTCATTCAAACGTTTGTTTCATTATTTTTCTTTGTCAATTTTGACACTTTTTAGACGTTCCATTCCATAAAATGTCTAAAAACTGTCATAAAAGGATCAACTAACTGTCACTTCTTAAAATTAGGATGCTAAGTAACCAATACGGTTCACCGTTCTGCAAAAGTGAGAAAATAATGAAAACTATCGTTCCTGCGATTTTACTATCATTGACCGCATCCAGTGTGACATTAGCTGCTGATGCTAATTTAGCAGAGTTAATCGATGCAGCGAAAAAAGAAGGGCAAGTTTACAGCGTTGGAATGCCTGATACTTGGGCTAACTGGAAAGGAACTTGGCAAGACTTAGCGGCACAATATGGCTTGAAGCATCAAGATACTGATATGAGCTCCGCTCAAGAAATTGCCAAATTTGCCGCAGAAAAAAATAATGCGACAGCAGATATTGGTGATGTCGGTGCTTCTTTTGGGCCTGTTGCCGTGCAAAAAGGAGTGACTCAACCTTATAAACCAACAACGTGGTCACAAATTCCTGATTGGGCAAAAGACAAAGACGGTCATTGGGCTTTAGCCTATACGGGGTCTATCGCTTTTATGATTAATAATGATTTAGTGAAAGATGCACCGAAAAGCTGGGATGATTTACTAAAAGGGAAATATAAAGTCACCGTTGGGGATGTTGGTATCGCTGCACAAGCCAATAATGCTGTACTAGCTGCCGCATTTGCCCGTGGTGGTGATGAAAATAACCTAAAACCTGCCATTGAGTATTTTGCTGAACTCGCCAAACAAAAACGCCTATCCGTTAATGATCCAACTGTCGCAAATATCGAAAAAGGTGAAGTCGAAGTTGGCATCTTATGGGACTTCAACGCACTGAATTACCGTGATCAGATCAATCGTGATCGCTTTACAGTTGTGATCCCATCTGACGGTTCTGTCATTTCAGGTTACACCACTATCATCAATAAATTTGCCAAAAACCCAAATGCGGCAAAATTAGCTCGTGAATTTATTTTCAGTGATAAAGGCCAATTAAACCTTGCAGAAGGCTATGCTCGACCAATTCGTGCACAATATTTAACCTTACCTGATGATATTAAAGCCAAATTACTACCCGAAGAACAATATAAAAATGTTCAACCCATTAAGAATGCAGAAGGTTGGGAAAAATCGTCTCGTAATCTCCCTAAAATGTGGCAACAGCAAGTTTTGATCCACCAGCAGTAATTTAATGTATTGATTTTAGGAAAAAATTGATGTCTGAGAAAGTCATACTTGTTGTCCTTGACGGTTTAAGTTATTCAGTAGCCCATCATTGTATGGGCTATCTCAACGGTTTAATCAAAGCCGACAGTGCAACACTTTACCGATTAGAGTGCGAGCTTCCTTCGATGTCTCGCCCTCTATATGAATGTATACTAACGGGAGTTCCACCTGTCAAAAGCGGTATTGTAAATAACCAAATTGTCCGGTTATCCCATTTTGACAGCATATTCTCTCTTGCTCGCCTTGCAGGTAAAACAACTGCCGCCGCTGCTTATTATTGGGTGAGTGAACTGTATAACCGAGCACCTTTCGTAGCAACAAGAGACCGTTTTACCCATGATGAGTCGCTAACCATCCAACATGGCTGCTTTTATCAAGCAGATCATTACCCTGATGACCATTTATTTGTTGATGCGGAATATTTACGTAGTCAATTTGATCCTGATTTCTTATTGATTCACCCTATGAATATAGATGATACAGGGCATAAGTTTGGCTTTGATTCCCCACAATACCGTAATGCAGCACGCCATGCAGATATTATCCTGTCGAATTATATTCCTACATGGGTTGAGCAAGGTTATCAAATTCTGATCACGAGTGATCACGGTATGAATAATGATCGCAGCCACGGAGGGACACTCCCTGAAGAGTGTTTAGTTCCATTGTTTGTTGTCGGTTCGCAATTTTCTCATCAACCCTGCAATATTGAGCAAACTGAGATTTGTGGAACCATTTGTCGTTTACTTGGAACCCACTCTCTCGATAAACCAGTTTGTGATGCGCTGTTACAAGGAGATTTGTAATGGCTGATATTCCTGCCCCCTGTGAACAGGCATACCAACAACAGGGAAAAATTGCCATGTTAAAAAAACGCTTTGCTCGTTTTCATTGGCGTGCGGCACTGCTACTGCTGCCATTCTTTGTGCTGTTTAGTCTATTCCAAATCGCCCCAATGATTTGGGTGCTAATTAATAGCTTTATCTACGAAGAAGCATGGTCATTAGGTAACTACCTTGAAGTATTCAATAATGATTTTTACTTACAAGCGTTTGAAAATACCCTATGGCTTTCCGTTATTTGCAGTGTAATTGGCTTATTCATTTCCAGTATCACGGCATTTTCCATTTATAAAATGCAAGGGAAAATTCGCCGGATAATGATCTCCTTCACCACCATGGCCAGTAATTTCAGCGGTGTACCCCTTGCTTTTGCATTCATTATTATTTTGGGCTTCAACGGCGCGATTACCTTACAACTCAAGGCATGGGGAATTATCGAAGATTTTAATATATACAGTGCCAGCGGGTTAATGCTGTTGTATGTGTATTTTCAGATCCCATTAGGCGTTTTGTTGCTCTACCCCGCCTTTGATGCACTAAAACCGGAGTGGGAAGACGCTGCGAAAACAATGGGAGCAAGCAAGCTAACCTATTGGTTAAAAGTTGCTATTCCAGTGCTTTCCCCTGCTTTACTTGGTACTTTTATTATCCTAATTGCTAATGCCATGGGCGCATACGCCAGTACTTATGCCTTAACGAGTGGTAATTACAACCTTGTGACTATCCGAATTGCCAGTTTAGTTTCCGGCGATTTGTTTCTCGAACCGAATATGGCTGCTGCGTTATCAATGCTACTTATCGCTATCTTAGCTTTTATTACTGCTATCCATCATTGGTTAATCAAGCGGAGCTACCATGCAAAATAATAATGTGATTAGCCAAGTGATAACCAATAACAATAAACCCTCTGGATTATGGCTCCATAAGTTAGTATTAATCAGTGTTGCTAGCCTATTAGCGCTACCTATTATTGCCACATTTTTGTATTCCATCGCCAGCTCTTGGGGAGCCACTGTGCTACCCGATGCCTTGTCCATCAAATGGTATCTACAATTGTGGCAAGACCCGCGTTTTCTCATGGCATTTGGTCGTTCATTAATAATTTGCTTTGGTACGTTGCTGGTTAGCACATTAATTATTTTGCCGATGACATTTGCGGTATTTTATCGGTTCCCTAAACTCAAAGGGGTGATGGATTTACTGATTATTTTACCCTTTGCGATTCCGCCTGTCGTCTCGTCGGTGGGCTTGCTGCAAATATTTGCCGATGAACCATTCATGTTAGTTGGCACTCCTTGGATCCTGATTGGTACTTATTTCACCATCACGTTACCTTTTATGTATCGTGCTCTTGCGAATAGCTTTCAAGGTATTAATTTACATGACTTAATGGACGCTGCACATTTACTCGGCGCCAGTACTTTCCAAGCTTTTATGATGATTGTGTTACCAAATATTCGCAAAGGTATGTTGGTCTCATTATTAATTTCATTTTCATTTTTAATGGGTGAATTTGTGTTTGCCAATATTCTAGTGGGAACACGTTATGAAACCTTGCAAATCTATCTTTTCAATATGCGACAAACCAGCGGACATTTCACTTCTGCTCTGGTGATGTCATATTTTCTGTTTACCTTATTGCTGACATGGTTAGCAATGCGATTAAATCGTTCAGGAGATGAATGATGAGTTATGTTATTGCGGAAAACTTAGCTAAATCTTTTGGTACTAATCAGGTATTTGCTGATATTCAGTTTACTATCGAAAAAGGCGAATTTATTACCCTACTGGGCCCAAGTGGTTGCGGAAAATCAACTTTATTACGCTGTATCGCAGGACTTGAACAACTTAATGATGGTGAACTTTATATTAATCGCCAGAATGTAACCCACCAAGCTGCGCAGCAACGCGGGGTGGGTATGGTGTTCCAAAGTTATGCGTTATTTCCCAATATGACTGTGGTTGACAATATCGCGTTTGGTTTAAAAATGCGTAAAATTGATAGCCAAGCAAGGTCTAAAGCAGTCGCTGAAGTGATCGAATTAGTTGAGTTACAAGGAAAAGAACAACAATTTCCCCATCAGCTATCAGGTGGACAGCGTCAACGAGTAGCACTCGCAAGGGCATTAGTCATGAAACCGCAAATTTTGTTACTTGATGAGCCACTGTCTGCTCTTGATGCTCGCATTCGCAAGCACTTACGCCAGCAAATTCGCCAGATTCAACGCGAATTAGGTTTAACGACAATTTTTGTTACTCATGATCAAGATGAAGCGATGATTATGTCTGACCGTATTTTTCTTATGAATAAAGGCCAGATAGTGCAAAGTGGCACGGCAGAGAATATTTATACCCAACCAGCAACAGAATTTGTCGCTCGGTTTATGGGGCATTACAACCTTGTTGACTCCAAAAAAGCCAATACGATGTTAGGTCTTAATTTACAAGGTACACTTGCTATCCGCGCTGAGTCTATATATGTCAAAGAAGCAGGTCGCCAATATGGTAGCCATATTTCTCACCCTGTTGATGCTATTATTGTTGACCATCAATTATTGGGAAATATCATTCGTTATAGCGTCGATACACCTGCTGGTCACATGACAGTTGATTTACTCAATCGCTCATCTGAGCGTTTATTTGAACCGGGCACTCGCCTTGAATTGATGTTTAATAAAAATGAAATTCGCGCACTTAGTTAATAAGTAGATAGGAATATAATGCAAAACCAACTGGCCATTTTTGACTTAGATGATACGTTAATTCAAGGTGATAGCAGCGTATTGTGGACGCAATATCTGTGGGACAGGCAAATTATCAACGACCCACAGTTTGTAGAGGCGGATAAAGCCATGATGGCGCAATATAATGCAGGCACATTAGATATGCCGACTTACTTACGTTTTAACCTGCAAACTCTCGCCAATGTAAAAACGGAACAAGTAGATATCTGGCTGGATGATTTTGTACAAAGCGTGATTTTACCGCGGATCTACCCTGAGGCGATTAGAACGATCGCAAATTATCGAGCTAAAAGGATCCCGATTATTGTAATCTCCGCAACTGTTTCATTTATTGTGAAAAAGATCGCCGAAAAACTTGGTGCAGACGTCGCCATGGGGATCGATATTAAACAACAAAATGGCTGCTATACGACCGAAATTGACGGTATCCCAACCTTTAAAGAAGGCAAGGTTAAACGCCTTATGGATTGGGTTCGCCACCAGCCAATCACTGATGCCTATGTATATTTTTATACCGATTCTGCCAACGACCTGCCCATGTGCCAATTTGCCGATGAAGTATTTATTATCAACGGCGACGAACGCCTAACGCAAGCCGCACTCGAACACAATTGGCCACAATATCAGTGGAATTTATAAACCTTATTTTTATCTCAGCCTTGATTTCAATTTTTTAGGTTTTAACTAACTCGCCTTTCAAAGGTTCCTCTAAATTATTCGTGCTAGAGGAAGGAGATAAATAGAATTATCCCGATGAGCATACATAAGTATGTGACTTGGGGAACCTAGCGCAGCCAACGCACTTATCGCTTGAAGAATGACGAGAAAATAATCTTATCCCACTCTAATTTCTTCTTTCCTCTAAATAATTCAAGTGAGAAGAAGGCGGTAAGCGAGAATATCCCAAGGAGCATACACAAGTATGTGACTTGGGGAGCCGAGCGCAGCCAACGCACTTATCGCTTGAAGAATGACGAGGAAAGCTTATACTGAAATCTCTTGTCGGAGTGCCTAGCATGCATAGCATCGGGCTGAGACCGTTAATTCGGGATCCGCGGAACCTGATCGGGTTAATACCCGCGAAGGGAACAAGAGTAATCACTCAGCGTCTTTTTGCCATCTCTCATTTGGCTAAAAATTAAACGCAATGTCTTTTTATTACTCCTCCGAACTCCTGACAAGCAACTTTCTTTCGATAAACCCGCTACACACTTAGCTGTGATAGCCGTGACAATGTCAGGAAATTGCTATGTCCAATAATACACAACAAAATATCATCCCTACAGCTGATTTATCGCCACAAGCAGCACCCGCTCGCACTCGTAAAGCCCAACGTGATGCCGCTGAAAACTTTATCAACACTGTTTCTGGCGTTTCATTTCCCAATTCTGAACGTATTTATCTTCAAGGTTCAAGAGACGATATCCAAGTCCCAATGCGAGAAATTCAGCTTTCGCAAACCCTTATTGGTGGCGACAAAGACAACCCGCAATTTGAAGACAACGAACCCGTTCCTATCTACGACACTTCAGGCCCTTACGGCGACCCAACATCAGAACTCAACGTTCACAAAGGCTTGAAAAAAATTCGCGCGCCATGGATAAACGAGCGCTCAGACACCACTAAAGTAGAAAATCTCAGCTCTGACTTCACACAACAACGACTTGCTGATGCAGGCCTTGACCATCTACGCTTTAACAACCGTCCCCACCCGTTAAAAGCCCAAACTAACAAGTGTGTTACCCAATTACATTACGCACGCAAAGGTATCATTACCCCTGAAATGGAGTTTATTGCAATCCGCGAAAATATGGGACGTGAACGTATTCGTGACGAAGTTTTATTGCAACAACATCCAGGCCAAGGCTTTGGCGCAAATTTGCCAGAGAATATTACCCCTGAATTTGTTCGCCAAGAAGTGGCGGCGGGTCGCGCTATTATCCCAGCCAATATCAACCATCCCGAATCAGAACCAATGATTATTGGTCGTAATTTCTTGGTTAAGGTTAATGCCAATATTGGTAATTCATCGGTCACCTCATCCATTGAAGAAGAAGTAGAAAAACTGATTTGGTCAACACGCTGGGGGGCAGATACCGTCATGGATTTATCCACTGGCCGTTATATCCACGAAACCCGCGAATGGATTTTACGTAATAGCCCCGTGCCTATTGGTACAGTTCCGATTTACCAAGCCCTCGAAAAAGTGAACGGCGTCGCCGAAAATCTCACGTGGGAAATGTTCCGTGACACATTATTAGAGCAAGCAGAACAAGGTGTCGATTACTTCACTATCCATGCCGGCGTATTGCTACGCTATGTGCCAATGACAGCTAAACGCCTAACAGGGATCGTCTCTCGCGGTGGCTCTATCATGGCAAAATGGTGCTTGTCTCATCACCAAGAAAATTTCCTGTATGAGCACTTCCGTGAAATCTGTGAAATTTGTGCCGCTTACGACGTTTCCTTGTCGTTAGGGGATGGACTACGCCCCGGTTCAATTCAAGACGCCAACGACCAAGCTCAATTTGCCGAGCTCCATACCCTTGGTGAGCTCACAAAAATTGCGTGGGAATATGATGTTCAAGTCATGATTGAAGGTCCCGGCCACGTACCAATGCAAATGATCCGCCGCAATATGACCGAAGAGTTAGAGCACTGCCACGAAGCGCCATTCTATACGTTAGGGCCTCTAACAACAGATATTGCTCCGGGTTATGACCACTTTACCTCTGGTATTGGTGCCGCCATGATCGGTTGGTTTGGCTGTGCGATGTTATGTTATGTCACCCCTAAAGAGCACTTAGGATTACCGAACAAAGAAGATGTTAAACAAGGGCTAATCACTTATAAGATTGCAGCCCATGCCGCTGACCTTGCTAAAGGCCACCCAGGTGCACAGATCCGTGATAACGCCATGTCCAAAGCCCGTTTTGAATTCCGCTGGGAAGACCAATTTAACTTGGCGTTAGATCCTGAAACTGCTCGCAAATATCACGATGAAACCTTACCACAAGCCTCTGGGAAAATTGCTCATTTCTGTTCTATGTGTGGGCCTAAATTCTGTTCAATGAAAATATCCCAAGAGGTTCGTGACTACGCGGCCCAAAAAGAAGCAAATGAAAAAGAAGCGGGTATGGAACAGATGTCAGAAGCCTTCCGTGCCCATGGCAGCGAACTCTATCACGGTGCTGAAATTGTGAATGCTGAGGTGGATGAAAATGCCAAAATTGCCTAATGCTATAACTCTCCCAAATAGCCCTTTTCCTGAGACTGCACAACGCCTTGGGCTTTATCCCGTTGTGGATTCCGTTGAATGGATTGAACGTTTGCTTAATGCAGGTGTTTCCACAATTCAATTGCGTATCAAAGACAAATCTGACGCAGATGTTCGTGATGAGATTCAACAAGCTATTGCGCTCGGGGAAAAACATAACGCACGCTTATTCATTAATGATTACTGGCGGTTAGCGGTCGAGTTTGGTGCTTATGGCGTACATTTAGGCCAAGAAGATTTGGAAACTACCGATTTATTAGCAATCCACCAAGCGGGCTTACGGTTAGGAATATCAACGCACGATGAGCATGAATTGGCTATCGCAAAATCGGTTCGCCCTTCCTACATTGCCATGGGGCATATCTTTCCAACACAAACCAAAGAGATGCCTTCTTCGCCTCAGGGTTTAGAAACACTTAAAGCCATGGTGGAAGCAACACCTGATTACCCAACGGTAGCCATTGGTGGGATTTCCATTGATAAAGTGCCTGACGTGCTAGCAACTGGAGTGGGGAGTGTCGCGCTAGTCAGTGCGATTACTAAAGCCGATGATTGGCGCGCCGCAACAGAAACTTTGCTGAATTTAATTGAGCGGGATCACGCCAATTAGTCGATTTTTAATCACAAAATTAGCCCTAGTTTATCGTCATAAAAACAGGGCTAATGATGATTTAAGGAATTCAATCATGTTAAGTGACCAAGAATTCATGCGTTACAGCCGCCAGCTATTACTTGAAGACATCAGTCCTGAGGGGCAACAAAAACTGAAAAATAGCAAAGTCCTAATTGTCGGTTTAGGGGGCTTAGGCTCTCCCGCATCCCTTTATTTAACGGGCGCTGGTGTCGGCGAATTGTGGCTAGCTGACCACGATGACTTACACGTTTCTAACTTACAACGGCAGGTACTTTACGATACCGATGATATTGGCCAGTCAAAAGCCCAGCTTGCCGCAGATAGGCTACATCAACTCAATCCGTTGGTAAGAACCCATGTTATCGCACAAAAGTTGGATGTTGAGACTTTAATTCCATTAGCGGAACAAGTCGACTTAGTGCTTGATTGCTGCGATAACATGGCCACTCGTCATGCAGTTAATGCCGCCTGTGTCATGACCAATACAACCTTAGTCAGCGGCAGTGCTGTTGGGTTTGGTGGCCAATTAATGGTACTTGAGCCGCCATTTAGTACCGGTTGCTATGCCTGTTTATACCCAGACCAAGATGAACCCGAACGCAACTGCCGCACTGCTGGGGTATTAGGGCCAGTGGTTGGGATTATCGGCACGTTGCAAGCACTGGAAGCCATTAAATTACTTGTCGGCCTTCCCTCTTCACTGAGCGGTAAATTGCGTTTATTCGATGGAAAACAGCAACAATGGAATACATTGCAATTAATGCCGTCACTGCAATGTCCAATCTGTCGGGAAGAAACATGCATATCATAATTAATGACCAACCTATGGAATTCGACGCCCCACTGACGGTTAATCAATTATTTTCCACTCTCGATCGCCCAATGGTGGGAACTGCACTTGCCATCAATCAAGTGATCATTCCGAAGAGTCAGTGGGATTCATATCTCATTAATGACCAAGATAATATCTTGTTGTTTCAAGCTATCGCGGGGGGCTAATGATGTTAAAAATCGCAGATTTTACTTTTCACTCACGCCTATTTACTGGAACAGGTAAATTTGCCAGCGCCAACCTCATGCAAGACGCCATTGCAGCATCCGGCAGTCAATTAGTGACAATGGCAATGAAACGTATTGATTTACGTGGGCAAGATGACGGTATTTTACAACCTCTACAACAATTGGGCGTGAAACTATTACCGAATACTTCAGGGGCGAAAAATGCCCAAGAGGCGATATTTGCTGCACGCCTAGCTCGTGAAGCCCTTGGTACTAACTGGGTCAAACTCGAAATCCATCCGGATATGCGTTATTTACTACCGGATCCCATCGAGACATTACTCGCCGCAGAGCAGCTCGTTAAAGAGGGATTTGTTGTATTGCCTTATTGCAGCGCAGACCCGGTGTTATGCCGTCGTTTAGAAGAAGTTGGCTGTGCCGCTGTGATGCCATTAGGCGCACCGATTGGCACAAACAAAGGCTTAGCAACGAAAGAAATGCTCCGTATCATTATTGAACAAGCTTCTGTACCTGTCGTTGTAGATGCCGGAATTGGTGCACCAAGCCATGCGGCAGAAGCCATCGAAATGGGCGCTGATGCCGTTTTAGTCAACACTGCAATCGCTGTAGCAAAACAACCTGTACTCATGGCAAAAGCGTTTAAACTCGCGGTCGAAGCGGCTGAATTAGCTTATCAAAGTGGTTTAGCTACGCCGAAGCAACAGGCGCAAGCGTCCAGCCCATTGACCAGTTTCTTAGGGGCCTTATCATGATCCCAAGCTTCCAAGAACGCTTACAAGCACTGGATTGGGACGATACGACACTGCGGATAAACAGTAAAACACCTGCCGATGTAGAACATGCTTTGGCGGTGGATATACTCACACTCGATGATTTTATGGCACTGCTTTCCCCTGCTGCCCGTCCCTATATTGAGCTGATGGCACAAAAAGCTCAGAAACTCACCCGACAACGCTTTGGCCATGCCGTTGGGTTTTATGTGCCACTTTATTTATCGAACCTATGCGCAAACGATTGTACTTATTGCGGTTTTTCGATGAGTAATAAAATTAAACGTAAAACGCTAAATGACGCTGAAATTATCAATGAGTGCGAAACCATTCGCAAAATTGGTTTCGATAGCTTATTGCTAGTCACCGGAGAGCACCAGAGTAAAGTGGGTATGGACTATTTTCGTCACACATTCCCCATCATTCGCCCTTATTTCAGTTCCTTAATGATGGAAGTGCAGCCATTAAGCACAGATGAATATAAGGAATTAAAAACTCTGGGGTTAGATGGTGTGATGGTTTATCAAGAAACCTACCATGAGCCCACGTATCAACTCCATCACCTCAAAGGCAAAAAACAGGATTTTCACTGGCGCTTAGCCACGCCAGAACGCTTAGGAGAAGCGGGTATAGATAAAATCGGCCTTGGTGCGTTAATTGGTTTATCAAACAGTTGGCGTACTGATTGCTATATGGTTGCAGAACATTTGTTGTACCTACAGCAATACTACTGGCAAAGTCGTTATTCTATCTCTTTTCCTCGCTTACGCCCTTGTGCGGGTGGTGTTGAACCGGCATCACTGATGAATGAAGCCGAATTAGTGCAATTAATTTGTGCTTTTCGCTTACTGGCGCCAAATGTAGAGCTTTCACTCTCAACCCGTGAATCACCTTATTTCCGTGATAACGTGGTGCCATTGGCAATTAACAACGTCAGTGCTGGCTCGAAAACCCAACCAGGCGGCTATGCAGATACCAAAGAAGAGCTAGAACAATTTTCTCCAAATGATAACCGCAGTGCCGCACAAGTAGCGAATGCACTTGTGCAAGCCGGTTTACAGCCCGTTTGGAAAGATTGGGATGGTTATTTAGGCCGTTAGAATTTTACTGAAAAAGAGCATTAGCTGCACAACCGCTTAGTGCTCTTTTATTATTTAGGAGATTTTATCCCACTTGATCGTATTTTCTAAAATAAGAGCCAATATAATGCCCATAAGTAACCCATTACCCAGTAAAGAACTAAACATTGTTGGTAACGAATTTAGTACCGCAGCAGGGGCTGACATCAAAAAAATGCCAATAAAAATAGGTAATGCGAGGCGATAAATATTACGTGCATTCAGTTTCATATCCGCAAGAAATGAAAATGAAGAAAATAGCAGCGGCAAATAAGTCGCTAACATAACCGCGCTACCAATGGCTAACGGCAAAGAGCGGAAAAATTGAGTCAATACCGCAACGCCCCCCACGCATAAGAAAATAAGGCTACCAATCGTAAAAGAGATACGTGAACTGTCTTTTGTTTGAGTAATTAGACCAATTGATGAAACAAACGGTGAAAAAGGCACTACGCCTATCGGCGCTGCTAATATTGTTACAACTCCTGACATCATAAAACTACGCCGATATAAGGACTTAACGGGTAATGAATCGGGGTAAAATACATCCGTTCCTCGCATTGCTCCAAACGTATTTGATGTGTTTAATATCCCAGCCAAAATCGCTGTTATCACAATACTTATATTAATTTCATCGGAACGGCCTAATGGAAATAGCCCCCATTCTCCTGATGAAACAGATGATATCGTGCTGCCAAATAACCCACTATAAGCAACCCACCCTGTGATTGTTCCTATTAGTAATGCATATTTACTAATATTCACGGGTAAATACACAATAATTCCTATCACAAATACCAGTACTGTGAGCGCCAAAAAGAATACAGGATAATTAACTGTAATATTTTCACTGCCAACACCAAAGGGTAGCCCTAACATCCCTTTTAAAAAAATAGTGACCAGCTGCGCGCCAAGTAAAAACATAAAGACCACCAGCACGCCTGGCTTAAACAAACCCGCTAACCAACCACCAAGACCGCTTAGGCCAATAAGAATAGTAATAATCCCAGACAGAAAAATCCCCATGGCCAAACTCCATCCAATCGTCTCAAGAGGAGTTCCTTGCATAGATTCTGACAAAGTTACGGTTAAAATTGTTGCCCACCACAACCCTGTTGGCCCCTCCATCACAGAGCGTTTATGGCCTATAAATGCCTGCAACAAGCAAGCCAAAGCTGTTAATAAAAAAGCATACTGAGTAATAACAAACGTGGTTTGTGGTGACAAATGAAAAGCAGACTGTAACGTCGGGGGAATAACAACCGTATTACAAAAGATAAAAAAGAACCATTGAAAGCCAGAAATAATATTATTTTTTGTAATAGCAATATTCCGCATTTTCATTCCTTGCTTTATATTTATGTATACGCTTGCATATCTTTTTATTTGAATTTTTTATCGAACTACACAAGACAAATGTTATTTTGATTTCATCATGACAAAAAAGTCACTTATATGCTATTAAAAACACATGTGATTTTACATATATTAAATTTCACGCTACTTACTGATTTATTAACCTATTTTATTAATTTACAATTAGCTTCCCGTAAAAACAATATGGATACAAAATTAAAAAATTTATTATATTTGACATAAAAACAAGTAAAAACACTTAATTAGTAATTATCAAATAGATATTAAAATTATAATACAAATAATAAAAACAATAACCATCAGTTAATTATCTCTATAAAGTAACGAATTAAGATATTAAAAACCATTTAAAGTTACATTTACATATTAGAAAACATACATATAAAAATATGCAATATTATTTACATAATATTTTTATTAATTGGTGATTTATGTATTTATAATTAATTTAAGATAAGACGAAGAAAAATATTTTGTTAACAAAAACAAAAAACAATTACTCTTTAATATCAATATGTTAACAATGCAAAATAAGATAGGAATAAAGTCGCTCATTTTAATTCATTATGCGAATAATGCCACTATTAATTATCAATTTTATATTCCCACTAGCATTTCTTAGAAAAATTCAACAGGTCTGATATTCAGAATATCTTCAGTTGTGATACAAGAATAATACTGTGAAATGAAATTACAGTCACAGATATAACTAATGTAAAACGCATTTTATAAGATGCTGGGGAATTAAAAGAATGAATATTGTTGAGCGATTTATTTCTTACACCAAAATTAACACCACCACTGATAGGGAAAAGGGCGCGGCAGGGATTATGCCATCCTCAGAAGGGCAACGTGTCCTTGCTAAACAATTGGTTCAGGAGCTCGAGGCTCTGGGCGTTGAAGACATTAAACTGCGTGACACTGCCATTGTCACCGCAACGTTACCTTCCAACCTTGATTATGATGTCCCAACCGTCGCTTTCTTCGGCCACTTAGACACTAGTGCAGAACAAACTAATGATACTAAGGCGCAAATCTTGCCATACACCGGTGAAGATTTATGCATGAATAAAGAGCTTAATATTTATCTACGTAAGAGTGAATTCCCTGAATTGGTGAACTACATTGGTGATGACATTATTGTCACTGATGGAACCAGCCTATTAGGTGCTGACGATAAAGCGGCAATTGCCTCTATCATGGATATGCTGCAATACTTTAAGCAAAACCCAGAAATCAAGCACGGAACCATTAAAATTGGTTTTGTTCCGGACGAAGAACAAGGCCTCCGTGGCGCAAAAGTTTTTGATGTTAAAGAGTTTGGAGCAGATTTTGCTTACACCTTAGACTGCTGCGGTATTGGTGAACTTGTGTATGAAAACTGGAATGCGGGTGATGCCGAAATCATCTTTACGGGTAAATCAGCTCATCCAATGTCTGCGAAAGGCAAACTCGTTAATTCATTATTAATGGCGCAAAAATTTATTGCCATGTTACCCGGCGGTGAAGCCCCTGAATATACAGATGGTCGCGAAGGCTATTATTGGGTGAAACAAATGTCAGGTAATAGCGCTCGTACCGTGTTAAAAATGGACATTCGCGATTTTACCGAAGACGGCTATCGCAAACGTATGGCTTTCTTAAAACAATTAGCAGAAAGCTGTGAAAGTCTCTGGGGCAGCGAAAGTGTTGTTTGTAAGCTATCAGATCGCTATTCTAACGTTTACAACAGCCTACAAGGTGATAACCGTTACCCTATTGATATTGCTGTTGACGCCTACCAAGCTTGTGGTATTACACCAAAAGTCATTCCTATGCGTGGTGGCTATGATGGAGCCGCATTATCACAAAATGGATTACCTTGCCCTAACATCTTCACAGGTGCACATAACTTCCATTCAATCTATGAATATCTACCTGTTAAATCCCTACATGCCGCCAGCGATGTATTAAAACAAGTGGTACAAATCACCGCTGAACGCTTCAAACCAGGAGCTAAAGCATGATCCCAATTCTAACGGTTCTGATTATCGTTGTTTTGGTTGCGCGGTTTATTTTGAAGGGATACAAAGCTGAGCCGGTATTATTAATTGCTGGCTTAGTATTGATGATATTCACCCTAGCCCTTGGCTGGGGGCCTATCCTCCCTAAAAATGTCGCCACCACCGGTATCACTTGGCTCGATCCATTTGAAGTCATGCGAGATTTATTCAGTAGTCGTGCAGCAGATCTCGGTTTAATGATCATGGCATTGATGGGCTTTGCGCACTATATGGACCATATCGGTGCCAATGAAGCGGTAGTACGTGTTGCAACCAAGCCACTGAAAAATATGCGTTCACCTTATGTGCTACTATTTTTCTCTTTCTTGTTGGCGAGTATCTTGCAATTAGCCATTCCATCAGCAACAGGCTTAGCGGTATTGTTAATGGGTACCATGTTCCCCATTATGATAGGTTTGGGATTATCACCTGCTTCTGCGGCTGGGGTTATCGCTACATCCCTTGGTGTGGCCTATACTCCAACGGCAATTGATGCTATCCGTGGCGCAAAAGCTGTCGATATGTCTGTTGTTGAATATGTACTTTACTATCAAGGCCCTGCCGCGTTAGCCACTGTATTGGTGGTCGGTATTACCCATATTTTCTGGCAACGTCATTGTGACCGTAAGCAAGGTTTCGTACCTGAAATTGGTAAAGCAGTTCAGTCCCATGAAAAAGAAGAAACGACTAAGTCCGTTCCCGGATATTATGCACTTCTTCCTATGTTACCCATTATTATGGCAGTAGGAACATCCAATCTGTTCTTTTCCGGTATTCACTTAGATGTTGTGACTATCGTACTGATTGCGATGGCAATTTGTATGGTGATTGAAACACTTCGCGTACGTAATTTCAAAACGGTTTGTAATGGCTTCCAAACATTTTTAAATGGTATGGGTCATGCATTCAGTAATGTAGTTGGCTTATTGGTTGCTGCTGGTGTATTCGCTCATGGTATTAAAGTCAGTGGAGCAATTGACCAACTGATTTTAGGCGCTGAGTCCGTCGGCTTGCCACCATTTGCCATGGCGATTGTATTTGCATTAGTGACCCTTGCAGCAGCCATTATTATGGGTTCAGGTAATGCACCATTCCTTGCATTCGTTGAGTTAATTCCACAAATCGCGCATAGCATGGGCGCTAACCCAATCGCCATGATCCTACCAATGCAACAAGCTTCACACATGGGTCGAGGTATGTCACCCGTCGCGGGAGTTATTATTGCCGTATCGAGTGGGGCAAAACTGCAACCTTTTGATGTCGTGAAACGAACCGCTGTGCCATTGATGGTCGGGTTTGTCGCGCACTGTGCAATTATTGGTATTTTTTATTAATCACGAAACTTACCAGTAATAATTACAAAGCGGGAATCTTTTCCCGCTTTTATTTTCATAACACAATATTAATGTTTACACTGGCATGAATCATCATGTTTCGTATCTGAGTCTATTGGGCAACAAGAGTTGATAGTTTTATTGATGATATCGGACAATGTATTTACTGTATTGATAATTAATGGCAAGTTGTCACACACCGCATCACAATTTAATAAACCTTTATCTGGTTTTACTGGTGGTGTTAAGCTGTCACACAATATTTCCTGTAAAACCAAGGAAAAATTTGCAATCCCTGTGGTGTAAATGTACGCACGTCCGTCGGTTTCTTTGGCTAGTCGTTCATACTCCCTCGTCACGTTATCTCTATCAGCAAGAGTCGGAAAACGATCTAGATTTGTTGGGCTATCATCCGGTGTACCTTGGTAGGTATACACCTTAATTCCTCTTTCTTGAGCGACAGATATGGCTTCATTATTTTTTGCAATTGCAGCACGAGTAAGAATTCCGCCACCACCTTCCATCCCTTCATCACCCAGCACAAAAATAGCCCTACGCGCATCATCTCGCCAATCAAAGTGTTTACTAATATCAATAACAGCACGACATAAATCTTCTTTATTTCCAGCATGGTCTTGCCCATCAGATTCTTTAAATGGCAATCTAGCTTGCAGATCCCTTTCGTTCGCACCGATCTTAATTAAATATTCACTGGCAGATTGATCAAACTTAGTGTTTGCCCAAGTTCCTTCAATACCTAAAAATGTGGCACGAAGATGCGATGGACATTTTGCTGATGCCGCTTCAATCGTCGCATCAATCTGTTTACTTAAATCCCCTGCTTCATCAGCCATTGAACCACTGGTGTCGATAACAACAACTAAATCTAACGCAATTTGTCCGTTCCCAGTGACTATCTGAGATGTATTCATTACCCCTAATGAATTTGATAATAAACCATGATAAGCCGAAAGGCTGGCTTGATTTGTATCTACCTGTTCATTTGTCTTTTTTTTATCCATCGTATATTCCTTTTATTTATTCCTATTAAATAATTTGAAAGTGATTTTTGTATTATTATTTTTATTACCGTTTAATTTTTAACCCGGAAAATTATTATTACGTTTTTTCACTGGCCGATATATTTTAAAAATAGAAATACGTATTACATATTCAGATAAATTTAAGAAATAAAAGGATTTATTGATGAATTCAAATTAGAAAAATAAAAATCAATTTATCATTTTATTAGATATAAAAAAGCCAGTACCTTTCGGTACTGGCTTCTGTCAGGAATTTTGCAGTGAAATCAGAAATTAGTTCTGGTTGTCGCTGCTGAAACCTGCATTTAACAGCTCAGCTAAGTTCGCTGTTGCTTCATCTGCACTGACTTGTGGTGCATCCACAACATCGTTCAGATGGCGGCGGCGGATACGGTCTTGGTGATACGCAAAACCAGTACCTGCTGGGATCAGACGTCCAACAATTACGTTTTCTTTCAGACCGCGCAGTTCATCACGTTTACCTGCAACTGCTGCTTCAGTCAGTACGCGTGTCGTTTCTTGGAACGATGCTGCTGAGATAAAGGATTCTGTTGCCAGAGATGCCTTAGTAATACCCAACAGGTCACGAGCAAAGTTCGCTGGAATTTTGCCTTCTTGTTCCAGTTTACGGTTAGAAACTTTAACACGTGAGTACTCGACTTGTTCACCTTCGAGGAATTCAGAACTTCCTGCATCCGCGATAGTGACTTTACGCAGCATCTGACGAACGATAACTTCAATGTGTTTATCGTTAATCTTAACGCCTTGTAAGCGGTAAACTTCCTGAACCTCGTTAGTGATATAACGCGTAACAGCATGGACACCACGCAAACGCAGAATATCGTGTGGAGATTCTGGACCATCGGAAACCACGTCACCACGTTCAACGATCTCACCTTCGAACACGTTAAGCTGACGCCATTTAGGGATCATCTCTTCGTACGGATCGCTACCATCTAATGGTGTGATAACCAGACGACGCTTCCCTTTGGTTTCTTTACCAAACGAGATAATACCGCTGATTTCAGCCAAGATTGCAGGCTCTTTCGGACGACGTGCTTCGAACAAGTCAGCTACGCGTGGCAGACCACCCGTGATATCTTTAGTACCCACAGATTCTTGTGGAATACGCGCTAAGGTATCACCGACATTGATTGCGATGCCATCATCTAACTGAACAATTGCTTTACCCGGTAAGAAGTACTGAGCAGGCATGTCTGTGTTAGGTATAAGAACGTCGTTACCATTTGCGTCAATAACACGTAAAGCAGGACGTAGGTCTTTACCACCACTGGTACGTTCCGCAGTATCCAGAACAACGATTGAAGACAGACCGGTTAATTCATCAGTCTGACGCGTCATTGTTTGACCATCAAGCATGTCAGAGAAGCTAATAATACCCGATACTTCACTGACGACTGGCATGGTATGTGGATCCCAGTTCGCAACAGTTTCACCGCCCGTTACTGCATCGCCATCGCCTTTCGTCAAGTGCGCACCGTAAGGGACTTTATAGCTTTCTTTAGTACGACCGAATTCGTCAATCAGACGCAGCTCTGTATTACGTGAAGTAATAACCAGTTTACCTTCTGAGTTCGTAACGAATTTTGCGTTAACCAGTTTCAGAGTACCTGTGTTACGGACTTGAATGCTAGATTCTGCCGCTGCACGAGATGCCGCACCCCCGATGTGGAACGTACGCATCGTTAACTGTGTACCCGGCTCACCGATTGACTGTGCCGCGATAACCCCGATAGCTTCACCTTTGTTGATGATATGACCACGAGCAAGGTCACGACCATAACAGTGAGCACACACACCGAAGTCAGTTTCACAACTTACAACTGAACGAACTTTAACGCTGTCGACTGAGTTAGCTTCTAACAGGTCACACAGTTTTTCGTGCAGTAATGTATTACGTGGAACTAGAATGTCCGCAGTTCCTGGGATCAGGATATCTTCTGCAGTCACACGACCCAGTACACGCTCACGCAGTGGTTCTTTAACGTCGCCACCCTCGATAACCGGAGTCATCAGGATACCTTCGTGAGTTCCACAGTCGTCTTCAGTTACCACCAAGTCCTGTGCAACGTCAACTAAACGACGTGTCAGATAACCGGAGTTCGCTGTTTTCAATGCGGTATCGGCAAGACCTTTACGCGCACCGTGCGTAGAAATAAAGTACTGGAGAACGTTCAGACCTTCACGGAAGTTTGCCGTGATTGGTGTTTCGATGATTGAGCCATCTGGCTTAGCCATCAGACCACGCATACCGGCTAGCTGACGAATCTGAGCTGCAGAACCACGAGCACCGGAGTCGGCCATCATAAAGATACTGTTGAAAGAAACTTGTTGTTCTTCGACGCCATCACGGTTAATAACCGCTTCAGTCGATAAGTTTTCCATCATCGCTTTAGCAACACGTTCGTTTGCCGCTGCCCAGATATCGATAACTTTGTTGTAACGTTCGCCTGCTGTAACCAGACCAGACTGGAACTGTTCCTGAATTTCTGCAACTTCAGCTTCTGCTTCGGCGATAATTCCAGCTTTTTTCTCTGGAATAACCATATCATCGATACCAACTGATGCACCAGAACGTGCCGCATAGGCAAAACCGGTATACATGATTTGGTCAGCAAAAATAACAGTAGGCTTCAGGCCCAGAACACGGTAACAGGTGTTCAGCATTTTAGAGATCGCTTTTTTACCTAACGCTTGGTTAACCAATTCGTAAGGCAGACCTTTCGGTACGATCATCCATAAAATTGCACGACCAACAGTAGTGTCAACTAAGCCCGTGTTGATTGTGATGTTACCTTCCGAATCTTTTACTTCTTCAGTGATACGGACTTTAACGCGGGCATGCAGTGACGCATGACCTGAACGGTAAACACGCTCAGCTTCTTTAGGACCGGCTAATACCATGCCCTCGCCTTTCGCGTTTACGCAGTCACGTGTCATGTAGTAAAGACCCAATACAACGTCCTGTGAAGGAACGATGATAGGCTCACCACTTGCAGGTGACAGGATGTTGTTGGTTGACATCATCAACGCACGTGCTTCTAACTGAGCTTCCAGAGTCAGAGGAACGTGTACCGCCATTTGGTCTCCATCGAAGTCGGCGTTATATGCCGCACAAACGAGTGGGTGCAATTGGATAGCTTTACCTTCGATAAGAATAGGTTCGAAAGCTTGGATACCCAGACGGTGAAGTGTTGGTGCACGGTTCAGCATAACTGGGTGTTCACGGATAACTTCATCCAAGATATCCCAAACAACCGCTTCTTCGCGCTCAACCATTTTCTTCGCAGCTTTAATGGTTGTTGCCAGACCACGTAATTCTAATTTGCCATAGATAAATGGTTTGAATAACTCAAGAGCCATTTTCTTAGGCAGACCGCACTGATGCAGACGCAGGTATGGACCTACGGTGATAACAGAACGACCTGAGTAGTCAACACGCTTACCAAGTAAGTTCTGACGGAAACGACCTTGTTTACCTTTGATCATATCTGCCAAAGATTTCAGAGGACGTTTGTTAGAACCTGTGATTGCGCGACCACGACGACCGTTATCTAACAGGGCGTCAACCGCTTCTTGCAACATACGTTTTTCGTTACGTACGATGATGTCTGGCGCAGCCAGATCCAGGAGGCGTTTCAGACGGTTATTACGGTTGATTACGCGACGATACAGATCGTTTAGATCTGATGTTGCGAAACGACCACCATCGAGTGGAACTAATGGACGCAGATCCGGTGGTAATACAGGTAATACGTTTAAGATCATCCACTCTGGCTTGTTACCAGATTGGATAAATGCTTCTAGCAGTTTGATACGCTTAGTCAGCTTCTTACGCTTAGTTTCAGAGTTAGTTTCGTTTAACTCTTCGCGCAGCGTTTCACACTCGTTCTCAAGATCGAGGTTTTTCAGCAGGCCTTGGATTGCTTCCGCACCCATTTTCGCATCAAATTCGTCACCGAACTCTTCCAGCGCATCTAAGTATTGCTCTTCTGTCAGAATCTGTGCACGCTCAAGGCTAGTCATACCGCCTTCAACAACTACATATGATTCAAAGTACAGAACGCGTTCGATATCACGCAGTGGCATATCAAGCAGCAAGCCGATACGGGATGGCAGTGATTTTAAGAACCAAATGTGTGCAGTCGGAGATGCAAGTTCAATGTGACCCATGCGCTCACGACGGACTTTGGTCTGTGTAACTTCAACGCCACACTTCTCACAAATCACACCACGGTGTTTTAAACGTTTGTACTTACCGCACAGACATTCGTAGTCTTTTACTGGCCCGAAAATACGCGCACAGAAAAGACCGTCACGCTCAGGTTTGAACGTACGGTAGTTAATGGTTTCTGGCTTTTTAACTTCACCGAATGACCATGAACGGATCATATCAGGTGATGCCAGAGCAATCTTGATAGCATCAAACTCTTCGGTCTTGGTTTGCGCTTTCAGAAACTTTATTAAGTCTTTCACAAAATGCTCCTGTCGGAGTTAGACCTGTCAGGTGAGTGTTCAAAGACACTCTCCCCAAATCCCAGTGCTTACATGTGCCGGAAAGCAAGCTTTCCGGCATAAAACGAATTACTCGTCTTCCAGCTCGATGTTGATACCCAGTGAGCGAATTTCTTTCAGTAATACGTTGAAAGATTCCGGCATACCAGGTTCCATCTGATGGCTGCCATCGACGATGTTTTTATACATCTTCGTACGGCCGTTAACGTCATCCGATTTAACTGTAAGCATTTCTTGAAGAGTATAGGCTGCACCGTATGCTTCCAGTGCCCACACTTCCATCTCCCCGAAACGCTGACCACCGAACTGCGCTTTACCACCCAGCGGTTGCTGAGTAACCAAGCTATAAGAACCTGTTGAACGGGCGTGCATCTTATCGTCAACCAAGTGGTTCAGTTTCAGCATATACATGTAGCCAACAGTTACTTGGCGCTCAAAGCGCTCGCCAGTACGACCATCGAATAATGTAATCTGACCTGAAGTTGGCAGACCACCCAATTTCAGCAGTTCTTTGATTTCTTTCTCTTTCGCACCATCAAATACTGGTGTTGCAATTGGCATACCTTTTTTCAGGTTCTCAGCCAAACGCATAACTTCTTCGTCAGAGAAAGTGTTCAAGTCAACTTTCTGGCGTGGATCATCACCTAAATCGTATGCTTTTTGGATAAACTCACGCAGTTTGGCAACTTCTTCTTGCTGTTTAAGCATGGCATTGATTTTCTCACCAATACCTTTCGCTGCCATCCCTAAGTGAGTTTCCAAAATCTGACCGATGTTCATACGTGATGGTACGCCCAGCGGGTTCAGAACGATATCAACTGGGTTACCGTTTTCATCGTAAGGCATGTCTTCAACTGGGTTGATTTTTGAGATAACACCTTTGTTACCATGGCGACCCGCCATTTTATCACCCGGTTGGATCTGACGTTTAACAGCCAGATAAACCTTAACAATTTTCAGTACACCCGGTGCTAAGTCATCACCTTGAGTAATTTTACGACGTTTTGCATCGAGTTTTTTCTCGAACTCAGATTTCAGTTCGTCATACTGTTCAGCTAATTGCTCTAACTGGTTTTGCTTCTCTTCGTCAGCTAAAGATAACTCTAACCAACGGTCGCGAGGCAGTTTGTCCAGTTTTTCAGCTTCAATTCCGCCGTTAACCAGTACAGAACGGATACGTGCAAACAGACCTGCTTCGAAAATACGTAGCTCTTCTGTTAAGTCTTTCTTCGCATCACGTAACTGAGTTTCTTCGATCTCTAATGCACGTTTGTCTTTCTCTACGCCGTCACGGGTAAATACTTGTACGTCAATAACCGTACCAGATACTCCGTTAGGAACACGTAAAGAAGAGTCTTTAACGTCTGATGCTTTTTCACCGAAGATAGCACGTAACAGTTTCTCTTCTGGCGTCAGCTGAGTTTCACCTTTAGGTGTCACTTTACCAACCAGAATATCGCCGCCTTTCACTTCCGCACCAATATACACGATACCGGATTCATCAAGTTTAGACAGTGCAGCTTCACCGACGTTTGGAATATCTGCAGTGATTTCTTCAGGCCCTAATTTAGTGTCACGAGACACACAAGAGAGCTCTTGAATATGAATAGTTGTAAAACGGTCTTCTTGAACAACACGCTCAGAAACTAAGATGGAGTCTTCGAAGTTATAACCATTCCATGGCATGAATGCCACGCGCATGTTTTGACCAAGTGCTAATTCACCGAGGTCTGTTGAAGGACCATCCGCTAACACGTCACCACGTTCAACTGGCTCACCTAAAGATACACAAGGCATCTGGCTAATACAGGTGTTCTGGTTAGAACGGGTATATTTAGTCAGGTTATAAATATCGATTCCAGCTTCGCCTGGGTACATCTCATCTTCGTTAACTTTGATAACGATACGAGAAGCATCAACGTACTGAACCGAACCACCACGTCTTGCAACAGCAGTAACACCAGAGTCAACCGCTACTGCACGCTCCATACCTGTACCAACTAATGGTTTGTCAGCACGCAGAGTAGGAACCGCTTGACGTTGCATGTTTGCACCCATCAATGCACGGTTGGCGTCATCGTGTTCAAGGAATGGGATCAGGGACGCACCAACAGAAACAACCTGTTGAGTCGAAACGTCCATATATTCAACCTGTTCACGGCTGAATAAGCTTGATTCACCTTTGTTACGACACGTAATCAGTTCTTCAACAAAGCTACCATCATCACCTAAAACGGTGTTCGCCTGAGCAATGATGAAGTTACCTTCTTCAATTGCAGACAGATAATGGATTTCGTCTGTCACTAAGCCATCACGTACTAAACGGTATGGGGTTTCTAAGAAACCGTACTCATTGGTCTGTGCATAAACAGATAATGAGTTGATCAGACCGATGTTTGGACCTTCAGGCGTTTCGATTGGACAGACACGACCGTAGTGAGTTGGGTGAACGTCACGTACTTCGAAGCCCGCACGCTCACGAGTCAAACCACCTGGGCCTAACGCAGAGATACGACGTTTGTGCGTAATTTCAGACAACGGGTTGTTCTGGTCCATAAATTGAGACAGCTGGCTGGAACCAAAGAACTCTTTAACTGCGGCTGAAATTGGTTTCGCATTGATCATATCTTGTGGCATTAATGCATCAAGGTCGCCCAGAGAAAGACGCTCTTTCACTGCACGCTCAACACGAACCAGACCGACACGGAATTGGTTCTCTGCCATTTCACCAACAGAACGAATACGACGGTTACCTAGGTGGTCGATATCATCCACTTCGCCTTTACCGTTACGGATATCGATGAGTTTACGCATAACATCAATGATGTCTTCTTCACTCAGGATACCTGAACCTTCGATTTCTTCACGGTTCAGTGAACGGTTGAACTTCATGCGACCTACCGCAGACAAGTCGTAACGGTCTTCAGAGAAGAACAGGTTCTCGAACAGGTTTTCTGCAGCTTCACGGGTTGGTGGCTCACCAGGACGCATCATGCGGTAGATTTCTACCAATGCACTCAGACGGTCGTTAGTTGGGTCGACACGAACGGTTTCAGAAATGTAAGCACCGTGGTCTAAGTCATTGGTAAACAATGTTTCGATTGTTTTATGACCAGACTGGCTCAGACGTGCCAACATATCTAAAGAAAGTTCCATGTTCGCTGCACAAATCAGCTCACCGGTGCTTTCATCAATATAGTCTCTAGCAACAACTTTACCTGCGATATATTCAACAGGAACTTCGATGCTATTGACTTCTTCTTTCTCTAACTGACGAATGTGACGTGCAGTGATACGGCGGCCTTTTTCTACATAGACTTTACCGTTCGCTTCGATATCAAACGAAGCAGTTTCACCACGTAAACGCTCAGGAACCAGCGTCATCATCAGTTTATTATCACGGATTTGGAATACGGTTTTTTCGAAGAACAGATTTAAGATTTCTTCGGTGTTGTAATCCATTGCACGCAGAATAATGGTCGCAGGTAATTTACGGCGACGGTCAATACGTACAAACAGGTTATCTTTCGGGTCGAATTCGAAATCAAGCCATGAACCACGGTAAGGGATAATACGTGCGTTATATAGCACTTTACCTGAAGAGTGTGTTTTACCTTTATCGCTGTCAAAGAATACACCTGGACTACGGTGTAACTGAGAAACGATAACACGCTCAGTACCGTTGATAACGAAAGTTCCGTTTTCAGTCATGAGTGGAATTTCACCCATGTAAACTTCTTGTTCTTTGATGTCTTTAACAGTTCCTTCCGGTGCTTCACGCTCATAAACGATGAGACGTAATTTCACACGTAAAGGCGCAGAGTAAGTTACACCGCGAATTTGACATTCTTTAACATCAAAAACAGGCTCGCCTAAACGATAGCTGACATATTGTAATTCAGCATTACCGCTGTAGCTCTGAATTGGAAACACAGAACGGAAAGCTGCTTCCAGCCCATTCTGGCCATCTGGATCTTGCTCGATAAACTTCTGGAACGAGTCAAGTTGGATAGAAAGGAGATAAGGTATGTCCAAAACTTGTGGACGCTTACCAAAGTCCTTACGGATACGTTTTTTCTCGGTATAGGAGTAAACCATAGGTTTCCTCAGCTCGTTGATCAGTGACCCAAGTGGTTAGCTCTTAGTTTAAGAGACTGAACCGCAACGCGTTTTTATATAAGAAACGGAAAATGAATACTTTCCTTAATACTCATTGCTATTACTCTTAAATCATTTCATTGCGTTGCCATTGCTACCGAGCTACCCGAGCGGGTCGTAGCGAAGAACACAGTATATTAAGTCGTCAATAGAAAGAAGTATTGGAGGGTTGTTGTTAACATTAAAACTGCGTGAAAAGCTGTTAACACCCATCACGCCTTACAGCGCAAAAAGGCTGGTGATTAAAAAATCACCAGCCGTCAGCCTAATTAGATCAGGCTGCGTTCTTGAAGTTGAACTTATTTAAGTTCAACAGAAGCGCCTGCTTCTTCAAGAGATTTTTTCAGAGCTTCAGCTTCGTCTTTGCTTGCAGCTTCTTTAATAGTAGCTGGAGCAGATTCTACCATGTCTTTAGCTTCTTTCAGGCCAAGACCGGTTGCACCACGAACTGCTTTGATAACTGCAACTTTGTTACCGCCAACAGCTGACAGTACAACGTCGAATTCAGTTTTTTCTTCAGCAGCTTCAGCTGGGCCCGCAGCAACAGCAACAGCTGCAGCAGCAGAAACGCCGAATTTTTCTTCCATCATAGTAATCAGTTCAACAACGTCCATTACAGACATTTCTGCAACTGCATCAAGGATTTGGTCTTTAGTGATAGACATAACAAGTGTTCCTAAAATTCAGAAATAGTTTATACGTTAAAAAGCAACGAAGGAAAGGGCTTATGCAGCTTCTTTCTGATCGCGCAGAGCAGCCAGAGTACGAACCAATTTGCCTGCAGCGGCTTCTTTCATGGTTGACATCAGGCGTGCGATTGCTTCATCGTAAGTTGGGAGAGTTGCCAGACGATCGATATCTTTCGCTTGGATTAACTCACCTTCAAAGGCCGCAGCTTTAATCTCAAATGCTGGATTCGCTTTCGCGAACTCTTTGAACAGACGAGCGCCAGCGCCCGGGTGTTCGTTAGAGAAAGCAATTAAGGTTGGACCGACAAACACGTCTTTCAGTACGTCATAAGAAGTACCTTCAACAGCACGGCGGATCAGTGTGTTACGAACAACACGGATATAAACGCCAGCTTCGCGACCTGCTTTACGCAGTTCAGTCATTTTTGCTACAGTTACGCCGCGTGAATCAGCAACAACTGCAGAAAGCGCGCCTTTGGCTACTTCGCTGACTTCAGCAACAATCGCTTGTTTGTCTTGAAGATTTAGTGCCATTAGCTTCTTGCTCCTGGATTAACCGGGAAACCCCGGGACTCACATCACTCAAACACAACATTATGTAAGAGCGCTAAAACACGGTGAGCAGAATAGAAATCCAGAATTAAATTCTAGGTATCTCTGTCACCGTCTACGCAGGTAAATTAAGCAGCGGTTAGACTACACCTGCGGTCTTGGACGGGGTCTGGAAAGGCCAGACTCCATACCGAAATTTGTGGTTTGTTGAGTATATTGCTATACCCAACAAACTCAAGGCGTCAAATTTTATACAAATTTGACGCAAAGGTAAAGCCTAATTACCAATTAGCCGAAGCTATAGCAATTAAACTGTCGCTGACAGACCAGCTTGGTCAACAGCAACACCTGCACCCATAGTGGTAGACAGGCTAACTTTCTTGATGAAAACACCTTTAGCAGAAGCTGGTTTTGCTTTTTTCAGCGCGATCAGCAGTGCTTCTAAGTTTTCTTTCAGTTTGTTAGTGTCGAAATCAACTTTACCGATAGTGGTGTGGATGATTCCGTTTTTGTCATTACGGTAACGAACCTGACCTGCTTTAGCATTGTTAACTGCTTCAGCAACGTTTGGAGTTACAGTACCAACTTTCGGGTTTGGCATCAGACCACGTGGGCCCAGAACTTGACCTAATTGGCCAACAACGCGCATTGCATCTGGAGAAGCAATAACAACGTCAAAGTCCATTTCACCAGCTTTGATTTTATCAGCCAGATCTTCCATACCTACCAGTTCAGCGCCTGCAGCTTTAGCAGCTTCAGCGTTTGCGCCTTGTGCGAACACAGCAACGCGAACTGAACGGCCAGTACCGTGTGGCAGTACAGTTGCACCGCGAACGTTTTGGTCAGATTTACGAGCATCGATGCCCAGGTTGATAGCTACGTCAACGCTTTCTACGAATTTAGCAGTTGCTAATTCTTTCAGCAGTGCAACGGCTTCGTTGATGTCGTACTGTTTAGTTGCATCAACTTTTTCACGGATATTGCGCATGCGCTTAGTCAGTTTAGCCATTGTCTTAGTCCTCCACTACCAGGCCCATGGAACGAGCAGTACCTTCAATTGAACGCATCATTGCGTCAACATCAGCACCAGTCATGTCCGCAGCTTTAGTTTCAGCGATTTCGCGAATCTGAGCAGAGGTCACTTTACCAACTTTATCTTTGTTAGGCTTGCCTGAACCAGACTTAACGCCAGCTGCTTTTTTCAGCAGAACTGCTGCAGGTGGAGTTTTGGTAACGAAAGTGAAAGAACGGTCTGCGTAAACAGTAATAACAACAGGAATTGGTAAACCTTTTTCCAGGCTGTCTGTTTTTGCGTTGAACGCTTTACAGAATTCCATGATGTTAACACCTTGTTGACCCAGAGCTGGACCAACTGGTGGACTTGGGTTCGCCATACCAGCTGCAACTTGCAGCTTAACGTAGGCTTGAACTTTCTTAGCCATGATATTTCCTCTAGATGGGTGATAGCGCCTTACAATTTGCAAGGCTCCCCGTTACATTAAACATGTCCCGCACATTAATTTGCGCCGAACATAAAAACAAAAGGCGCGAAATTGTAGTCAAATTTCACGCCTTTTGCAAGTCAGTTTTGTCGCTTAGATTAGGCTTTTTCTACCTGACCAAAATCCAATTCGACTGGAGTTGCGCGACCGAAGATAGAAACAGAGACTTTTAAGCGGCTCTTTTCATAGTCAATTTCTTCAACAACACCGTTAAAGTCAGCAAATGGACCTTCGCTAACACGAACCATTTCACCTGGTTCAAACAGTGTTTTCGGACGTGGTTTATCACCAACTTGTTGTAAGCGGTTCATGATAGCGTCAACTTCTTTATCGCTAATTGGCGCTGGACGATCTGACGTTCCGCCAATGAACCCCATTACACGCGGTACACTACGCACTAAGTGCCAAGAGTCATCGTTCATGACCATTTGGACCAAGACATAGCCTGGGAAGAATTTACGTTCACTCTTACGGCGCTGACCGCTACGGATTTCAACAACTTCTTCTGTTGGAACCATAACTTCGCCAAAAGAATCTTCCATAGCATGTAATTTGATATGTTCACGTAAAGATTGTGCTACGCGACCTTCAAAACCAGAGAATGCCTGAATGACATACCAGCGCTTTTTAGGTGAATCGGACATTTAGAATAACCTCAGGCTTGTAATAAATGAAACTAAACGCACCAGGATACCATCTAGTCCCCACAGTATTAAAGACATTACAGCCGTTACTGCAGCAACAATTAAAGTAGTTTGCAATGTTTCCTGGCGAGTAGGCCAAATGACTTTTCTCATCTCGACGCGAGCTTCGCGTGCAAACGCCAGTGTTGCTTTACCTTTTGTAGTCCATAAAGCGACAGCACCTGCAATAGCGACAACAGCCACAACTGCAAATGCACGCAGCGCGAGATTATATTGACGGAAGTAATAATTGCCAACAATAGCAATTATTAATAAGGCACAGACAATGACCCACTTGAAGATGTCTGCACTGCGTCCACTTCCTTGAGCTTCGCTATTCGCACTCATAATTCAACCTGTTACCATGAAGTATGTACATAGCCTGCTTGCTTACAAAGGTAAAACAACCAAGCCAAACCAATAGAATATGCCAACATATCCCTCAATTACTACAAACTAAGCCTGCAAAATTTGATAGGGATATCAATAACATCACCTGCGATCTAAAAGTAATTAGCCTTGTTAATGGAGGTAATTAGCGTTATTCGTTCTGCAAACACAACAAGTTGCAGTAACATTTTATTTCGCAAGTACTACTTGTATGTCAGTACTATCACTTTACAAGTGCTACCCATTTCACAAGTGCTATTCCATTTTGCAGGAATTTCAGCATGCTCAGCAAATTTTTTAACTACACCAATAAGAAAATGACTTTCTTTTTGTGGCAGCGGTAAAATATACCATATCTTCCGAGCAAAACCTTAATAAATCTCATATAACTGCGCAAAGGAACCCGCACAGTTATCAATTCGTTGTTTCAGAGCCTATCTCACCAATAATTATACAAATGATTGATGAGATAGGTTCTTAATTTTGCAACGTCTGAATTTTGCAATGTATAAAAAGGACGTCTATTAGACGCCCTTTTTTACTAAGTGGTTCTTTCTTATTCAGAAAGAGC
>NZ_JAMPLV010000024.1:0-24937 GCF_028477785.1 Providencia sp. PROV269
ATAGCTTCATTTAGTTTTAAAAAGGGCACCTTATTAGGTGCCCTTTTTTGTTGTCATAAACAAAATTACTTATCTTGTCCGTAATCTATTCTTTTGATTTAAATTGTTCGTGTAACAAACTTATTTGTAACAAATGATCTTTGTAAATCATTTTGAATGATAATTGAAATGCAAATCATTTTTATTTAAACTATCTGTATGTGATTTATACAGGTAAGCACCATGTACATTTGTCTTTGTGAAGCGATTACTGATAAACAAATCAGAAATGCTGCAAGAAAGTATCAAGTAACCTCACTGAAAGGGCTACGACAAATTTTGCCTGTAGGCTTAGAATGCGGGAAATGCATTAGGCAGACAAAGGCGATTTTATATGAAGAGCAAATGATTTTTGAGGATGCGTGTGCCGCTGAGGTTGCATAGTATCTTATACCATTCAAATTATTCCCACCAAATTTAGCACTTTTGGTTTAAATACATTGCGTAAAAATTACACTAACATCAATTTCAGTACTACACTTAAAAGACTGGAAGCGATGGAGGGTAGCAATGAAAGGTGATAAAAAAATGATAGCCCACCTAAATAAACTACTGGGCAATGAGTTAGTTGCAATCAACCAATATTTTTTGCATGCTCGTATGTTTAAAAATTGGGGACTTACACGCCTCAATGAGATGGAATATCACGAATCAATTGATGAAATGAAGCACGCGGACAAATATATAGAGCGAATTCTTTTTCTCGAAGGTATTCCTAACCTACAAGATCTTGGTAAGTTAAATATTGGCGAAGATGTTGAAGAAATGCTGAAGTCAGATTTGCAGCTTGAAATCGATGGGGCGAAAAACCTAAAAGAAGCTATTAAATACGCAGATTCGGTTCATGACTACGTTAGTCGAGACCTGATGATTGAAATCTTAGCAGATGAAGAAAACCATATTGATTGGATAGAAACGCAATTAGAACTAATTACTCGCTTAGGAATTCAAAACTATCTTCAAGCGCAAGTTAGAGAAGAGTAATTTAGTATTTACATAGCTATTTGCTAAGTAAACTTGTATTAAAAGCCTCTCAGTCACTTCACTTCCTAAGTCTGAGAGGCTTTTTGATGAGTCTCTTCAAAAAAAATGCACATATTTTCCTCGATTACTTGTGTTTCCCTATAATTTACGTATAATGCGCGGGCTTACTGATGAGTAAGCCCTATATTTTAGGACTGAAATCTCAGTATTGAGTCAACGATTTGTTGCTCATTTAGACAATACTTCCGATTTGGAAGTTACATCAAGAACGATTACACTCTCCCATCAATCGAAATGGGTACGAGGAGTAATCATTTACGTTTATAAAATAGTTGGAGCTCTGGTCTCATGCAGAACCAAAGAATCCGTATCCGCCTGAAAGCTTTTGATCATCGTTTAATCGATCAATCAACTGCGGAAATCGTAGAGACTGCTAAGCGCACTGGTGCGCAAGTTCGTGGTCCTATCCCGCTGCCGACACGTAAAGAGCGTTTTACCGTTCTGATTTCTCCGCACGTTAACAAAGATGCGCGTGATCAGTACGAAATTCGCACTCACAAGCGTCTGGTTGACATCGTTGAGCCAACCGAAAAGACCGTTGATGCTCTGATGCGTCTGGACCTGGCTGCCGGCGTTGACGTGCAGATCAGCCTGGGTTAATCAGGTCGTCGAACGATTGAGAGGTTGAAACAATGAAAGGTTTAGTCGGTAAGAAAGTCGGTATGACTCGTATCTTCACTGAAGATGGCGTTTCTATACCTGTAACTGTTATCGAAATTGAAAATAACCGTGTTACTCAGGTTAAAACTGCAGAAACTGACGGTTATAATGCAATTCAGGTTACTACCGGGAGCAAAAAAGCTAACCGTGTAACTAAGCCTGAAGCAGGTCATTTCGCTAAAGCTGGCGTCGAAGCTGGCCGTATCCTACGTGAATTCCGTATTGAAGACAGTGCAGAATACACAGTAGGTCAAAGCATTAGCGTTGAAATTTTCGCTGACGTTAAAAAAGTCGACGTTACTGGTACATCTAAAGGTAAAGGTTTTGCCGGCACAGTTAAGCGCTGGAATTTCCGTACTCAAGATGCTACTCACGGTAACTCCTTGTCTCACCGTGTTCCGGGTTCTATCGGTCAAAACCAGACTCCGGGCAAAGTGTTTAAAGGCAAGAAAATGGCAGGCCAACTGGGTAATGAACGTGTAACTGTTCAAAGCTTAGATGTAGTACGTGTTGACGCTGAGCGCAACCTGCTGCTGGTCAAAGGTGCTGTTCCAGGAGCAACTGGTAGCAACCTGATCGTAAAACCGGCTGTCAAGGCTTAACGTCGAGGAGATAGGAATGGAATTGGTAATGAAAGACGCGCAAAGCGCGCTGACTGTTTCCGAAACTACCTTCGGGCGTGATTTCAATGAAGCGCTTGTTCACCAAGTAGTTGTTGCGTATGCAGCTGGTGCTCGTCAAGGTACTCGTGCTCAGAAAACTCGTGCTGAAGTTTCTGGTTCAGGTAAAAAACCATGGCGTCAAAAAGGTACTGGCCGTGCACGTTCTGGTTCAGTAAAGAGCCCAATTTGGCGCTCTGGTGGTGTTAGCTTCGCAGCTAAACCACAGGACCACAGTCAAAAAGTTAATAAGAAGATGTACCGTGGTGCTTTAAAAAGCATCCTCTCTGAGTTGGTACGTCAAGATCGTCTGATCGTTGTCGAGAAGTTCTCTGTTGAAGCACCTAAAACTAAGTTGCTGGCACAGAAACTGAAAGATATGGCTCTGGAAGATGTTCTGATCATCACTGCTGAATTAGATGAAAATCTGTTTTTAGCAGCACGTAACCTGTATAAGGTTGACGTTCGTGATGCAGCAGGTATTGACCCAGTTAGCCTGATCGCCTTCGACAAAGTGGTTATGACTGCTGATGCTGTGAAGCAAGTTGAGGAGATGCTGGCATGATCCGTGAAGAACGTCTGCTGAAAGTACTGCGCGCGCCGCATGTATCTGAAAAAGCTTCTACAGCGATGGAAAAAAGCAATACCATCGTTCTCAAAGTTGCGAAAGACGCGACTAAAGCAGAAATCAAAGCTGCTGTACAGAAACTGTTTGAAGTCGAAGTTGAAGGTGTTAACACTTTGCTGGTTAAAGGCAAAACTAAACGCCACGGTCAGCGTTTCGGTCGTCGTAGCGACTGGAAAAAAGCTTACGTCACGCTGAAAGAAGGCCAAAATTTGGACTTCATTAGCGGTGCTGAGTAAGTCGGAGGAGTAAAGAACAATGGCAGTTGTTAAATGTAAACCTACGTCTCCGGGCCGTCGCCACGTAGTTAAAGTGGTTAACCCTGAGCTGCATAAGGGTAAGCCTTATGCTCCGCTGTTAGAAAAAAACAGCAAATCCGGTGGTCGTAACAACAATGGCCGTATCACTACCCGTCACATCGGTGGTGGCCATAAGCAGCATTATCGTTTAGTTGACTTTAAACGCAACAAAGATGGTATTCCTGCAGTTGTTGAGCGTTTGGAATATGATCCAAATCGTTCTGCGAACATTGCACTGGTTCTATATAAAGACGGTGAACGTCGTTATATTCTTGCACCAAAAGGCTTGAAAGCTGGTGACCAGATTCAATCTGGTGTTGATTCAGCAATCAAAGCTGGTAATGCACTGCCGATGCGCAATATCCCTGTTGGTTCTACAGTTCATAATATCGAACTGAAACCAGGTAAAGGTGGACAGTTAGCGCGTTCAGCAGGTACTTACGCTCAAATCGTTGCTCGTGATGGCGCTTATGTCTCATTACGTTTACGTTCTGGTGAAATGCGTAAAGTTTTAGCTGATTGCCGTGCAACTCTTGGTGAAGTTGGTAACGCTGAACATATGTTACGTGTTCTCGGTAAAGCTGGTGCTAGCCGCTGGCGTGGTATTCGTCCTACCGTTCGCGGTACTGCGATGAACCCAGTTGACCATCCACATGGTGGTGGTGAAGGCCGTAACTTTGGTAAACACCCAGTAACACCATGGGGCGTTCAAACCAAAGGTAAGAAAACTCGTAGCAACAAGCGTACTGATCAATTCATCGTACGTCATCGTTCTAAAAAATAATTAGAGGATAAACCATGCCACGTTCTCTCAAGAAAGGTCCTTTTATTGACCTGCACTTGCTGAAGAAGGTAGAGAAAGCGGTGGAAAGCGGAGACAAGAAGCCTCTTAAGACTTGGTCCCGTCGTTCAACGATCTTTCCTAATATGATCGGATTGACCATCGCTGTCCATAATGGTCGTCAGCATGTTCCAGTTTTCGTAACCGACGAAATGGTTGGTCACAAACTGGGTGAATTCGCACCGACTCGCACTTATCGCGGCCACGCGGCAGATAAGAAAGCTAAGAAACGTTAAGGATAGGAGGAAGAGATGGAAACTTTAGCTATGCATCGCCACGCTCGTTCTTCTGCCCAGAAGGTTCGCTTAGTTGCCGACCTGATTCGCGGTAAGAAAGTGTCGCAAGCTCTGGAAATTCTGACCTACACCAACAAGAAAGCTGCTGGTTTAGTGAAGAAAGTACTTGAATCTGCAATTGCTAACGCAGAGCAAAACGATGGCGCTGACATTGATGACCTGAAAGTTGCGAAAATTTTCGTAGACGAAGGTCCAACCATGAAACGCATCATGCCGCGTGCGAAAGGCCGTGCAGATCGTATTCTTAAGCGCACCAGCCACATTACTGTGGTTGTGTCCGATCGCTGAGACTCTGGAGACTAGCAATGGGTCAGAAAGTACATCCTAATGGTATTCGCCTGGGTATTGTCAAACCTTGGAACTCTACTTGGTATGCGAACACCAATGAATTCGCTGACAACCTAGACAGCGATTTTAAAGTACGCCAGTACTTGAATAAAGAATTGGCAAAAGCGTCAATCTCTCGCATCGTTATCGAACGTCCTGCGAAAAGCATCCGTGTGACTATTCACACTGCTCGCCCGGGTATCGTTATCGGTAAGAAAGGTGAAGACGTTGAAAAACTGCGTAAAACAGTAGCGGATATCGCTGGTGTTCCTGCGCAAATCAATATCGCCGAAGTTCGTAAACCAGAACTAGACGCTAAATTAGTTGCTGACAGCATTTCTTCACAGCTGGAACGTCGTGTTATGTTCCGTCGTGCTATGAAGCGTGCAGTACAGAACGCAATGCGTCTGGGCGCTAAAGGTATTAAAGTTGAAGTCAGTGGCCGTTTAGGCGGTGCTGAAATCGCTCGTACCGAGTGGTATCGTGAAGGCCGTGTGCCACTGCACACATTACGTGCTGATATCGATTACAACACTTCAGAAGCGCACACCACTTACGGTGTTCTCGGCGTTAAGGTATGGATCTTCAAAGGTGAGATTCTGGGTGGTATGGCTGCTGTTGAACAAGCTGAGAAACCAGCTGCTCAACCTAAAAAGCAGCAGCGTAAAGGCCGCAAGTAAGGAGAGTCGCTGATGTTACAACCAAAGCGTACAAAATTCCGTAAGGTGCACAAAGGCCGCAACCGTGGTCTAGCGCAAGGTACGGATGTTAGCTTCGGCACTTTCGGTCTTAAAGCTGTTGGCCGTGGTCGTCTGACTGCACGTCAGATCGAAGCGGCACGTCGTGCTATGACCCGTGCTATTAAGCGTCAAGGTAAAATCTGGATCCGTGTGTTCCCAGACAAACCAATCACTGAGAAACCACTCGAAGTTCGTATGGGTAAAGGTAAAGGTAACGTAGAATATTGGGTTGCCTTAATCCAGCCTGGTAAAGTACTGTACGAAATGGACGGTGTGCCTGAAGAGCTGGCTCGTGAGGCATTCTCTCTGGCAGCAGCGAAACTGCCTATCAAAACCACCTTTGTAACTAAGACGGTGATGTAATGAAAGCACAAGAGCTGCGCGAAAAAAGCGTTGAAGAGCTGAATGCTGAACTTTTGAACCTGTTACGTGAACAATTTAATTTACGTATGCAGGCTGCAAGTGGTCAGCTGCAACAGTCTCATCTGTTGAAACAAGTGCGTCGCGATATCGCACGTGTGAAGACTTTACTGACTGAGAAGGCAGGTGCGTAATGAGCGATAAAATCCGTACTCTGCAAGGTCGTGTAGTTAGCGATAAAATGGAGAAATCTATTGTTGTTGCTATCGAGCGTATGGTGAAACACCCTCTGTATGGTAAATTCATCCGTCGTACGACTAAATTGCACGTACATGACGAGAACAATGAATGTGGAATCGGTGACGTGGTAGAAATCCGCCAAACTCGTCCACTGTCTAAGACTAAGTCTTGGGCCTTAGTTCGCGTTGTAGAAAAAGCTGTTCTGTAATAGAATAACTTTTCTTGATGAATAAACGGCTCTTTTTGATTGAGCCGTTTATTTTTTTCTGTCCAACACGATGATGTGGTGTTATAATGCCGCGCCCTCGTAGTATGGGTATATTTGAACGGCCTCTTCATAATGAGGTGGCTCAGTAGTAGTTGACATTTAGCGGAGCACTAAAATGATCCAAGAACAGACTATGCTGAACGTGGCCGACAACTCCGGTGCACGTCGCGTAATGTGTATCAAGGTTCTAGGTGGCTCGCACCGTCGCTATGCACATGTAGGCGACATCATTAAAATTACTGTTAAAGAAGCAATTCCACGCGGTAAAGTTAAAAAGGGTGATGTCCTGAAAGCGGTAGTGGTGCGCACCAAGAAGGGTGTACGTCGCCCTGACGGTTCTGTCATTCGCTTCGATGGTAATGCTTGTGTGTTATTAAATAATAACAGCGAGCAAGTAATCGGTACGCGTATTTTTGGGCCGGTAACTCGTGAACTTCGTAATGAGAAGTTTATGAAAATTATCTCTCTGGCACCTGAAGTACTCTAAGGAGCGAAACTATGGCAGCGAAAATCCGTCGTGATGACGAAGTTATCGTGCTAACTGGGAAAGACAAAGGTAAGCGCGGTAAAGTAAAGCAGGTTATTTCTTCTAGTAAAGTTATCGTTGAAGGTATCAATCTGGTTAAAAAACATCAGAAGCCTGTACCGGCTCTGAACCAACCAGGTGGCATCGTTGAAAAAGAAGCGGCTATTCAAGTTTCTAACGTTGCAATCTTTAACGCGGCAACTGGTAAGGCTGACCGTGTAGGCTTTAGATTCGAAGACGGCAAAAAAGTCCGTTTCTTCAAATCTAACAGTGAAACTATCAAGTAATTTTTGGAGTATACGATGGCGAAACTGCATGATTACTATAAAGACGAAGTAGTTAATAAACTCATGACTGAGTTTAGCTACACTTCTGTCATGCAAGTCCCTCGGGTCGAGAAGATCACCCTGAATATGGGTGTTGGTGAAGCGATTGCTGATAAAAAACTGCTGGATAACGCAGCAGCTGATTTAACAGCGATCTCAGGTCAAAAACCTTTGATCACCAAAGCACGCAAATCTGTTGCAGGCTTCAAAATCCGTCAGGGCTATCCAATCGGCTGTAAAGTAACCCTGCGTGGCGAACGCATGTGGGAGTTCCTTGAGCGTCTGATTTCTATTGCTGTACCACGTATTCGTGACTTCCGTGGCTTGTCCGCTAAGTCTTTCGATGGTCGCGGTAACTACAGCATGGGTGTTCGTGAACAAATCATCTTCCCTGAAATCGATTACGATAAAGTGGATCGCGTACGTGGTTTAGATATTACTATCACCACTACTGCGAAATCAGATGACGAAGGTCGCGCACTGTTAGCAGCGTTCAACTTCCCGTTCCGCAAGTAAGGCAGGGTACTCATGGCTAAGAAATCTATGAAAGCGCGTGATGTTAAACGTGCTAAATTAGCTGAGAAATTCTTCGCAAAACGCGTAGAACTGAAAGCTATCATCTCTGATGTTAAAGCATCTGATGAAGATCGCTGGGACGCTGTTCTCAAGCTGCAAACACTGCCACGTGATTCAAGTCCTTCTCGTCAGCGTAATCGCTGCCGTCAAACAGGGCGTCCGCACGGTTTCCTGCGGAAGTTTGGTCTGAGCCGTATTAAAGTCCGTGAAGCCGCTATGCGCGGTGAAATCCCGGGCCTTAAAAAGGCAAGTTGGTAATTCCATTTGAATCACGGGAGTAAAGACAGATGAGCATGCAAGATCCCATCGCGGATATGCTGACCCGTATCCGTAACGGTCAGGCCGCGAACAAAGTTGCGGTCACCATGCCTTCCTCCAAGCTGAAAGTGGCAATTGCCAAAGTGCTGAAGGAAGAAGGTTATATTGAAGATTTTAAAATTGAAGGCGACATCAAGCCAGAACTGGAACTGACTTTACGTTATTTCCAAGGTAAGGCTGTTGTAGAAAGCATTCAGCGTGTAAGCCGCCCAAGTCTGCGCATCTATAAGAAAAAAGATGAGCTGCCACAAGTTATGGCTGGTTTAGGTATCGCTGTTGTTTCTACCTCTAAAGGTGTCATGACTGATCGTGCAGCTCGCCAAGCTGGTCTTGGTGGCGAGATTCTCTGCTACGTAGCTTAATTCGGGAGGAAAGAATGTCTCGTGTGGCAAAAGCACCCGTCGTCATTCCTGCCGGCGTAGAGGTAAAACTCAACGGTCAGGTTATTTCGATTAAGGGTAAAAACGGCGAGCTTACTCGTACTATCCATAATGCAGTTGAAGTTAAAAGCGAAGACAATCAACTGACTTTCGCACCACGCGAAGGTTTTGATGATGCATGGGCACAAGCGGGTACTACTCGTTCACTGTGTAATGCAATGGTTGTTGGTGTTACCGAAGGCTTCACTAAAAAGCTTCAACTGGTCGGTGTTGGTTACCGTGCAGCAATCAAAGGCAATGCTGTAAGCTTGTCTTTAGGTTTCTCGCATCCGGTTGAACACGCACTGCCAGCAGGCATTACTGCTGAATGCCCAACACAAACTGAAATCGTACTGAAAGGTGCGGATAAGCAAGTGATTGGTCAAGTTGCAGCAGAACTGCGTGCTTACCGTCGTCCTGAACCTTACAAAGGTAAAGGTGTTCGTTACGCCGATGAAATCGTGCGTACCAAAGAGGCTAAGAAGAAGTAAGGTAACACTATGGATAAGAAAGCAGCTCGTATCCGTCGTGCGACCCGCGCACGCCGTAAGATCCAAGAATTGGGTGCGACTCGCCTGGTGGTACATCGTACTCCACGCCATATTTATGCGCAGGTTATCGCACCAAACGGTTCTGAAACATTGGTTGCAGCTTCTACTACAGAAAAAGCTATCAATGAACAAGTTAAGTTTACTGGAAACAAAGACGCAGCAGCAATTGTTGGTAAATTAGTTGCTGAACGCGCACTGGAAAAAGGCATCACTGTTGTTGCTTTTGACCGTTCTGGTTTCCAATATCATGGTAGAGTCCAGGCACTGGCAGATGCTGCCCGTGAAGCTGGCCTTCAGTTCTAAGGTAGAGGTGTAAGATGGCTCACATCGAGAAACAAGCTGGCGAACTGCAGGAAAAGCTGATCGCGGTAAACCGCGTAGCAAAAACCGTTAAAGGTGGCCGTATTTTCAGCTTTACCGCACTGACTGTAGTTGGTGATGGTAACGGTCGCGTTGGTTTTGGCTACGGCAAAGCGCGCGAAGTTCCGGCAGCAATCCAGAAAGCGATGGAAAAAGCCCGTCGCAGTATGAAAACCGTTGCTCTAAACAACGGCACATTGTTCCACCCTGTGAAAGGTACACACACTGGTTCTCGTGTGTTTATGCAACCTGCTCACGAAGGTACCGGTATCATTGCTGGCGGTGCAATGCGTGCTGTTTTAGAAGTAGCTGGAGTTCGCAACGTACTGGCTAAAACCTATGGTTCCACAAACCCAATCAACGTGGTTCGTGCAACACTGGATGCTTTAGACAGCATGAAGTCTCCAGAAATGGTCGCAGCTAAGCGTGGAAAATCCGTCGAAGAAATTCTGGGGTAATCGGCTATGGCTAAGACTATTAAAATTACACAAGTTCGCAGTTCAATCGGTCGTCTGCCTAAGCATAAGGCAACACTGGTCGGTTTAGGTCTGCGTCGCATTGGTCATACAGTAGAGCGCGAGGATACTCCTGCTGTACGTGGTATGGTCAACTTGGTTTCCTACATGGTTAAAGTTGAGGAGTAAGAGATGCGTTTAAATACTCTGTCTCCGGCTGAAGGTGCCAAGCACGCGCCTAAACGCGTAGGTCGTGGTATCGGTTCTGGTCTGGGTAAAACCGGCGGCCGTGGTCACAAAGGTCAGAAATCTCGTTCTGGCGGTGGCGTACGTCGTGGTTTCGAAGGTGGCCAGATGCCTTTATACCGTCGTTTGCCGAAATTCGGCTTCACTTCACGTAAAGCAATGATCACTGCAGAGATTCGTCTGTCTGATTTTGCTGCTGTTGAAGGCGATGTTATTGATCTGAACGCACTGAAAGCCGCGAACGTTGTTGGCATCCAGATTGAATATGCTAAGGTTATTCTGTCTGGCGAAGTGAACCGTGCAGTTACTGTACGTGGCCTTCGTGTTACTAAAGGTGCTCGCGCTGCAATCGAAGCTGCCGGCGGTAAAATTGAGGAATAAGTGACAGATGGCTAAACAACCAGGATTAGATTTTCAAAGTGCCAAGGGTGGAGCTGGTGAACTTAAACGCAGACTTTTGTTTGTAATTGGTGCGCTAATTGTTTTCCGAATTGGTTCTTTTATTCCAATCCCTGGTATTGATGCCACTGTGCTTGCCAAATTGCTCGAACAGCAACAAGGCACCATCATTGAAATGTTTAACATGTTCTCTGGTGGTGCTCTTAGCCGTGCTTCTATCTTTGCTTTGGGTATCATGCCGTATATTTCGGCATCGATCATTATCCAATTATTATCAGTGGTTAATCCACGATTAGCAGAGATCAAGAAGGAAGGAGAAGCAGGTCGTCGGAAGATAAGCCAATATACTCGCTGGGGTACTCTGGTATTAGCAATATTCCAATCTATTGGTATTGCAATGGGTCTACCGAATATGCCAGGGATGCAAGGGTTAGTCATTGATCCAGGCCTCCCGTTCTACTTTACGGCAGTTGTTAGCTTAGTCACAGGGACTATGTTCCTAATGTGGTTAGGTGAGCAGATAACTGAAAGAGGTATCGGTAACGGTATTTCTATCATTATCTTCGCTGGTATTGTTGCGGGGTTACCGCCGGCTATTGGCCATACCATCGAGCAAGCTCGGCAAGGCGATCTGCACTTCCTCCTGTTGCTGTTGGTTGCGGTGTTAGTATTCGCGGTTACTTTCTTTGTTGTGTTTATGGAACGTGGTCAACGTCGTATTGTCGTTAATTACGCTAAACGTCAGCAAGGGCGCCGTGTTTATGCAGCACAAAGTACGCATTTACCGTTAAAAGTGAATATGGCGGGTGTAATTCCTGCAATTTTTGCTTCCAGTATCATACTATTCCCGGGTACAATAGCTTCTTGGTTTGGTGATGGAACTGGCTGGGACTGGCTGACTACAATTTCTATGTATTTGCAGCCTGGTCAACCGTTATATGTGTTACTTTATGCATCTGCGATCATCTTCTTCTGTTTCTTCTATACGGCGTTGGTTTTCAACCCAAGAGAAACAGCAGATAACCTGAAGAAGTCCGGTGCATTTGTACCAGGAATTCGTCCGGGAGAGCAAACGGCCAAGTACATTGATAAGGTAATGACTCGTTTAACATTAGTTGGCGCATTATATATTACCTTCATCTGCCTAATCCCGGAGTTCATGCGTGACGCAATGAAAGTACCTTTTTACTTTGGTGGTACTTCCCTCTTAATCGTGGTTGTCGTTATCATGGACTTTATGGCTCAAGTGCAAACTCTAATGATGTCAAGTCAGTATGAGTCTGCATTGAAGAAAGCAAACCTGAAAGGTAAGTAATCACTTAGTGTGATTATGGTTTGCTTAGAAGTTACGGAGAGTAAAAATGAAAGTTCGTGCTTCCGTCAAGAAATTATGCCGTAACTGCAAAATTATCCGTCGCAATGGTAGCGTTCGTGTAATTTGTAGTGTTGAACCAAGACATAAACAACGTCAAGGTTAAGAAAAAGCATTTTTTTCTTGCAAAGTTGGGTTGAGCTGGCTAAATTAGCCAGCCAATCTTTTTTATCTAAGATACATTATTGTTTGAGTATCCTGAAAACGGGCTTTTCAGCACAGTAATGTATATTTTAACTTAGGAGTGCATAGTGGCCCGTATAGCAGGCATTAACATTCCTGATCATAAACATACTGTAATCGCTTTAACATCGATTTTCGGTATCGGTAAGACCCGCTCACAGGCTATCTGTGAAGCAACAGGTATTGCTGAAAATGTTAAGATCAGTGAGCTGTCTGAAGAACAAATCGACAAGCTGCGTGACGAAGTTGCTAAATACGTTGTAGAAGGTGACTTACGTCGTGAAATTACCCTGAGCATCAAGCGTCTGATGGACCTTGGATGTTACCGTGGTTTACGTCATCGTCGTGGTCTTCCTGTGCGCGGACAGCGTACTAAGACTAACGCTCGTACCCGTAAGGGTCCGCGTAAGCCGATCAAGAAATAAGTCGGGGTATTGAATAATGGCAAAAGCACCAATTCGTGCACGTAAGCGTGTAAGAAAACAAGTCTCAGACGGTGTGGCTCATATCCATGCTTCTTTCAACAACACAATCGTTACTATTACTGACCGTCAAGGTAACGCATTAGGTTGGGCAACTGCCGGTGGTTCCGGTTTCCGTGGTTCTCGCAAATCTACTCCGTTCGCAGCTCAGGTTGCAGCAGAGCGTTGCGCAGAAGCTGTGAAAGAATACGGAATCAAAAACCTGGAAGTTATGGTTAAGGGACCGGGTCCGGGTCGCGAATCAACAATTCGTGCTCTGAACGCCGCTGGTTTCCGCATCACTAATATTACTGATGTGACTCCTATCCCTCATAACGGTTGTCGCCCACCGAAAAAACGTCGCGTTTAAATACGTTTCGTTTTTTTTAGGACTGTTGGAGAAAGAAAATGGCTAGATATTTGGGTCCTAAGCTCAAGCTGAGCCGTCGCGAAGGAACAGACCTCTTTCTGAAGTCTGGTGTTCGCGCGATTGACACCAAGTGTAAATTAGAACAGGCTCCAGGCCAGCACGGTGCGCGTAAACCGCGTCTGTCTGACTATGGTGTCCAGTTACGTGAAAAACAAAAAGTTCGTCGTATGTTCGGTGTTCTGGAACGTCAATTCCGTAACTATTACAAAGAAGCAACACGTCTGAAAGGCAACACAGGTGAAAACCTGCTGACTTTGCTTGAAGGTCGTCTTGATAACGTCGTTTACCGTATGGGCTTTGGCGCAACTCGCGCAGAAGCACGTCAAATGGTTAGCCACAAAGCTATCATGGTAAATGGTCGCGTAGTTAATATCGCTTCTTATCAGGTTTCCCCGAATGACGTTATCAGCGTTCGTGAGAAAGCTAAAAAACAGTCTCGTATTAAGGCTGCTTTAGAGCTGGCTGAACAGCGTGAGAAGCCAACTTGGCTGGAAGTTGATGCTGCTAAAATGGAAGGTGTGTTCAAACGTATTCCTGAACGTACTGACTTGTCTGCGGACATTAACGAACACCTGATCGTCGAGCTTTACTCCAAGTAAAGCTTAGCACCAAAGAGAGGACACAATGCAGGGTTCTGTGACAGAGTTTCTAAAACCGCGCCTGGTAGATATCGAGCAAGTGAGTTCGACGCACGCTAAGGTGACCCTTGAGCCTTTAGAGCGTGGCTTTGGCCATACTCTTGGTAACGCACTGCGCCGTATTCTGCTTTCGTCTATGCCGGGTTGTGCGGTGACAGAGGTTGAAATTGATGGTGTACTGCATGAGTACAGCACCAAAGAAGGTGTACAGGAAGATATCCTGGAGATTCTCCTCAACCTGAAAGGGCTGGCGGTAAAAGTTCAGGGGAAAGATGAAGTTATTTTAACCTTGAATAAATCTGGCATTGGCCCTGTGACTGCAGCCGACATCATCCATGATGGTGATGTCGAAATCGTCAAGCCACAGCACGTCATCTGCCACCTGACTGACGAAAGCGCATCTATTAATATGCGAATTAAAGTACAGCGTGGTCGTGGTTATGTGCCGGCTTCTGCCCGAGTTCATTCGGAAGAAGATGAGCGCCCAATCGGTCGTTTGTTAGTCGATGCTTGCTACAGCCCAGTAGAGCGTATAGCCTACAATGTTGAAGCAGCTCGTGTTGAGCAACGTACAGACTTGGATAAGTTAGTTATTGAAATGGAAACTAACGGTACAATCGATCCTGAAGAGGCGATTCGCCGTGCGGCAACCATTCTGGCTGAACAACTTGAAGCTTTTGTTGACTTACGTGATGTACGTCAGCCTGAAGTTAAAGAAGAAAAACCAGAATTCGATCCTATCTTATTGCGCCCAGTTGACGATCTGGAATTGACTGTCCGCTCTGCTAACTGCCTCAAAGCAGAAGCTATCCACTACATCGGTGATCTGGTACAGCGTACAGAAGTTGAGTTGCTTAAAACTCCGAATCTTGGTAAGAAATCTCTTACTGAAATTAAGGACGTCTTGGCATCTCGTGGTCTTTCTCTGGGCATGCGCTTAGAAAATTGGCCACCAGCAAGTATTGCTGATGATTAAGATCACAGGTTAAGGTTTTACTGAGAAGGATAAGGTCATGCGCCATCGTAAGAGTGGTCGTCAATTGAACCGCAACAGCAGCCACCGCCAAGCTATGTTCCGTAACATGGCAGGTTCTTTAGTTCGTCATGAAATCATCAAGACGACTCTGCCTAAAGCGAAAGAACTGCGTCGCGTCGTTGAGCCGCTGATTACTCTTGCCAAGACCGACAGCGTAGCTAATCGTCGTCTGGCATTCGCACGTACTCGTGATAACGAGATCGTTGCAAAATTATTTAATGAACTGGGACCTCGTTTCGCAGCTCGTGCAGGTGGTTACACTCGTATTCTTAAGTGTGGCTACCGTACAGGTGACAACGCTCCGATGGCTTACATCGAGCTTGTTGACCGTGCTGTTGAGTCTCAAGAAGCAGCTGCAGAGTAATCTGTCGTCGCTTTCAAGAAAACCGGGTATATTTGCCCGGTTTTTTTGTACCTGCTATTCTTGTCTTCCTAATAGGTTTGTTCCCTTGAATTTTTTGTGATTAACCCATATTTACAGGTAAGTGTTATGAGCATGTATAAGATAGGTGAAATTGCTAGGCTTGCAGATGTGACGCCTGATACAATTCGTTTTTATGAAAAACAAGGTTTGATGGAACACAAAGAAAGAACTGAAGGTGGGTATAGGTTATTTACTGAGCATGACTTGCAGCGTTTGCGTTTTATTCGTTATGCAAAACAGTTAGGCTTTACTTTAGAAGCTATTACTGAGTTACTTTCAATACGAGTTGATCCTGAACATCATACTTGTCAGGAATCTAAACAGATTGTAGATCTTAGATTACTTGAAGTTGAAAAAAAGATACAAGAGCTTATTATTATGCGCGATTCGTTGAAGATGTTAAGTTCAGCATGTTGTGGTGAAGAACATGCGACAACGTATTGCTCTATTATGGAAATATTAGAAAAAGGCGCATCTAAAGTTTATTAATTATATAATCAGCTAACTATATGAAGGTATATCATGAGTAAATATCAACATAAACGTGGTGAGATTAAAGATAATGCGATTGAAGCATTACTCCATGATCCACTATTTCGTCAAAGAGTTGAAAAAAATAAAAAAGGGAAAGGTAGTTACACAAGAAAAGGAAAAAATAAGAATTCAGTTAACTGGGAGGCCAGTGGTAATAGGTTTATTGACGTATTACCACTGGCCTTTTAGTTATTTTTTATTTTGTTCTTTCAAAAGATCACGAATTTCTGATAATAGAACTTCTTCTTTAGACGGTGGTGCAGGCTCTGCTGGTGCTGCTTCTTTTTCGCGGCGAACTTTATTCATAACTTTAATTGCCATAAAGATAGCAAAGGCAACAATAACAAAGTCAAAAACAGTTTGTATAAACATTCCATAATTTAGTACAACTGCGGGTAAATCACCTTGTGCTTCTTTCAGTACGATGCTAAATGATTTGAAATCAACACCACCGATTAGTAACCCTAGCGGAGGCATGATGACATCAGCAACTAATGAAGATACAATTTTACCAAATGCGGCACCAATAATAATACCGACTGCCATATCCACTACATTACCTTTCATGGCAAATTCGCGGAAATCTTTTAAAAAGCTCATTAGACGACCCCTTAATAAATAACTCAATTGAAACAAAACATGTATTAGGTTAACAAATTATAGTCGCTAGAATTATTAAGCTGCAAATATTTACTATTTTTATTTTTATAAGAAGAATGGACTCGGTTGAAATAATTTTTCAACTTCAGGTACATACTTTTTATCTGTAATAAACATAATGACATGGTCACCTTGTTCAATAATATGGTAATCACTAGCTATAATGACTTCTTCTTCTCGGACAATCGCACCAATAATAGTTCCTGGAGGAAGTTTAATTTCAGATATTTTTTTACCAACAACTTTTGACGTATTTTCATCACCGTGTGCAATTGCCTCAATAGCTTCCGCAACACCTCTTCTTAAAGATGATACATTGACGATATCTGCTTTTCTGACATGGCTTAGTAAAGCGGAAATAGTTGCTTGTTGAGGTGAAATTGCAATGTCAATGACCCCACCTTGAACAAGTTCAACGTATGCAGAGCGTTGTATAAGTACCATTGCTTTTTTAGCCCCCATTTTTTTAGCTAACATAGCAGACATAATATTAGCTTCATCATCATTTGTTAGGGCAATAAAAACATCCATTTGCTCAATGTGCTCTTCAGTGAGTAACTCTTGGTCAGATGCATCTCCATAAAACACAATTGTATCATGCAGTAGCTCAGCAAGTTCTGTTGCACGCTTCTGGTTGCGTTCAATAAGTTTCACGCTGTAATCTTTTTCTAGTCGTCTTGCTAGACCAGCTCCAACGTTGCCACCACCAACTATCATCAAACGTTTGTATGGCTTTTCTAACCTTTGCAGCTCACTCATTACAGCTCGGATATGTTGTGTAGAAGCAACAAAAAAAACTTCGTCTCCCGCTTCAATGATTGTTGAGCCTTGAGGCCGGATAGGCCTATCTTGGCGGAAAATAGCGACAACGCGAGTATCAATATGTGGCATATGTTCGCGTAAACTCGATAATGCATTACCCACGAGGGAACCGCCGTAATAGGCTTTTACAGCAACAATACTGACTTTGCCTTCTGCAAAGTTTACAACTTGAAGAGCACCAGGGTATTGAATTAATTTATAGATATAATCGATAACTAATTGTTCTGGCGATATTAAGTAGTCAATCGGGATTTGTTCAGGCAGGAACAATTTGTCGGCTTCACGGATATATTCAGTTGCCCTGATACGCGCTATTTTATTTGGGGTATTAAATAGGCTATAGGCAATCTGGCAAGCAATCATGTTAGTTTCATCGGAATTGGTCACTGCTACTAACATATCTGCATCTTCTGCACCTGCATCTCGAAGTACCCGGGGATGAGAACCATGGCCATTTACCACTCGCAGATCGAATTGATCCTGTAATTGACGTAAGCGATCAGCATCGGTATCGACGACGGTAATATCATTGTTCTCATCAACTAAATTTTCAGCAAGCGTGCCGCCAACTTGCCCAGCACCTAGAATAATGATCTTCATTACATATTCCTATATCAGAGAGCTGGCTACCATTTCCTACACTTTTTTGACTAAGCGTGCATAAAAGAAACCATCACCGCCATTAGTACTGGGTAATATTTGTAATCCAGCATCAGTTCCGTCATTTAGACAGGCATCATTATGTTTAGATAGGAAATTGTGTATTTGTTTTCCGTTTTCTTCGGGCATAATTGAACAAGTCGCATAGACCAGTGTGCCGCCTGGTTTTAAATAAGGCCAGATAGCTTCGAGAATTTGAGATTGTAGTTGCGCTAATTCATTTATGTCTGAATCACGACGTAGCCATTTAATATCAGGATGACGTCGAATAACGCCTGTTGCGGAACAAGGAGCATCAAGCAAAATACGATCAAATTGCTGACCTTGAGCCCATGTTTCAGGCTGTGTTCCGTCTCCTTGTATAACAACAGCATGTTGCTTTAGACGAATTAAATTTTCTTTCACTCTTTTAAGGCGTGATTCATCTATGTCTACAGCAATAACATTAGCCTTAGGGGCTAACTCTAAAATATGGGTTGTTTTTCCACCTGGTGCTGCACATAAATCTAAAATATTTTCCCCATTTTGAGGTTCTAGTAATTCAGCACAGCCTTGAGCTGAAACATCTTGTACTGTTGACCAACCATCTTCAAAGCCCGGAAGACGAGAAACAGCTGTAGGTTCATCTAAGCGGATAGCATTTGGATGTGAAGAGTGCAAATGTGCGGTTATCTCAGATTGCTCTAATAAATTAAGATATTGTGTAGCTGTGTGATGCTGAGAATTTACTCTTAACCACATAGGTGGGCGTTGGTTATTTGCTTCAATAATAGATTGCCAATCATCTGGATAGGCTGTTTGTAGGCGTTTTAATAACCAGCTTGGATGTAAATATTGGCTAGTGTTGTTAGTAATTCTTTCTTCTAATTGTACTTGTTGGCGTTGAAATGAACGCAACACGCCATTAATAAGCCCTTTTAATTGGGGTTTTTTCAGTGCTACTGCTCCATTTACTGTTTCTGCTAATGCAGCATGAGGCGGAATGCGAGTATAAAGTAGCTGATAGATACCTACCATAATTAAGTAATGCAGGGTTCTTTGTTTACCAGTTAATGGTTTTTCCATTAGCTGACTAATAAACCATTCAAGCTTAGGTAAATAACGTAAAACGCCAAAGCAAATTTCTTGTAATAAAGCTTTATCTTTATCATTGATATTGCGTTGTAAGTCAGGCAATACAGTGCTTAGTGATTGTCCGTTATCAAGGACTTGATTAATTGCTGTTGCCGCGATACTACGCAAATTATATGTGTTTTTCATATGGTGAAGATGAATATATTAGTGACTGAAATAAAACTGCCTGAAGGTATCAGGCAGTTTACAAGTTCGTTATGCTAGAATTTGCTCTGGAGTAAACCATTCGCGACGAGAGTTTAGGATATCTTGTGCACTCATTGCTTTTTTGCCAGGCGGTTGTAGCTGAGTAATATTTAGTATGCCATTTCCTGTGGCGATACATATACCTTTTTTATCAGCGCTAATAATTGTTCCTGGTTGCTTGTCATGTTCGTCGGTGAATACTTCAGCTTGCCAAACTTTAATGAGTTGCTCTTCAACCATGAAATAACTCATTGGCCAAGGATTGAAAGCACGAATACAACGCTCAATATGTACAGCATCATCTTGCCAATTAATGCGAGCTTCCTCTTTCGATAATTTTTCAGCATAATTTGCTAATGAATCGTCTTGTTTCTCACCAACGCATTGACCTGCGGATAACATCTCAACAGTATGAATTAATGCTTCAGGGCCTGTTATTGCTAATTTATCATATAACGAGGCGCTCGTATCACTAGCGCTAATTGGACAAATTGCTTTGTAAAGCATGTCTCCAGTATCTAAACCTGCGTCCATTTGCATAATAGTCACACCCGTTTCAGTATCACCAGCCCAAATAGAACGTTGAATTGGTGCTGCTCCTCTCCAGCGAGGTAACAAAGAGCCGTGAACATTCAAGCAACCTAAGCGAGGAATATCAAGAACGGCTTGCGGTAAAATCAATCCATAAGCAACAACTATCATTAAGTCCGCATTTTGGTCTTTTATCCACTGCTGGTTTTCGCTATCTCTAAGAGATATTGGTTGAAAAACAGGGAGTTGGTTTTCTTCAGCGAGAACCTTGACAGGGCTTGGTGTTAACTTTTTACCTCTCCCCGCAGGTTTATCATGGCGAGTGAGAACGCCTACGATTTGGTGCCTGGTACCTAAGAGAGCAGCTAAGTGTTTGGCCGCAAAATCTGGTGTACCTGCAAAAATAATTTTCAATGGCTCTGACACGTTAATTTCCCTATTTATATTTAGCGAACTAGCTATTCTTGGCTTCTTTTGCTCTTAGTCTGTCTAGTTTTTCAACTTTCTGGCGGATGCGCTGACGTTTTAAAGGCGATAAATAGTCAACAAATAGCTTACCAACAAGGTGGTCCATTTCATGTTGGATACAGATAGCTAATAAACCATCAGCCTCTAGTTCAAAAGACTCGCCGTTATAATTTAGTGCACGAACTTTTACCTGCTCAGCACGAGGGACGAAGCCATGTTGTTCCGGAATAGACAAGCAACCTTCTTCGATACCTGTTTCCCCAGATTTATCTAACAATTCAGGGTTAATAAGAACTAAGCGCTCATCACGAGTTTCGGACACATCAATGACGATGATTCGCTGGTGGATATCGACTTGAGTTGCTGCAAGGCCAATACCTTCTTCTTCATACATGGTATCGAACATATCATCAACGATACGCTGTATAGAAGCATCAACTTTGTCTACTGGCTTAGCAATTGTGCGTAAGCGTTCGTCTGGATAATGTAATACGTTTAAGACTGACATAAATTTTTCGAGCGGTTTCCAAAATGTGAATGGGAATTAATGACTATTCTAGACATTTCTCTTTCATATTGACAGTATTGGTTATGATTTGTTCACTGAAGAACCTATTTGTTAATGAGTCAGGATGACAATAATGGATACCCAAGAAATTTGGTTAAGGATGTCTCAAGTTAAAAGGCTATTGCCCCTGAATGCAGTAAGAATAATTAATGAGCTAAAACAACTAAATAAAATTAGCTATCAGGCTTTACACCATCATGGTTTGAATGAAATACAGCAATTACAATTTATGAATGTCTCTATGCACCGGCTAGAAAAAGTACAAGCATGGCTTTCAGATAAACATCATCAAATGATTACTTACTGTGATTCCCATTACCCTTTTTTATTAAAGCAAATCTACAGTCCTCCTCTTTTATTATTTGTTGAGGGAAAAAGTGAATTATTGGTAGCGCCACAAATTGCTATAGTTGGCAGTCGTAGAGCAAGTGAATATGGCAGAATATGGACTAACCTGTTTGTAAAGAGCTTTGTTCACCATGGTATAACCATCACTAGTGGGCTTGCATTAGGTATCGACGGTATAAGCCATAAAGCAGCTCTAGATAATAGAGGTGAAACAATTGCGGTTTTAGGTAGCGGATTAGCAAATATTTACCCGCGTCAACATGCTGAATTAGCTGAAAAGATTAAAAATTATGGTGCGTTGATTTCAGAATATTGGCCGGATGTACCACCATTACCTAAGCAATTTCCCAAGAGAAACCGTATTATTAGTGGGTTAAGTAAAGCAGTTGTTGTCATTGAAGCTGGAATGAAAAGTGGATCATTAATAACTGCTAGATATGCATTAGAGCAAAACCGTGACTTATTTACATTGCCTGCTCCATTGGGTAATTCTGCATTCCATGGTAACCATTGGCTATTGCAGCAAGGAGCTTATCTATTAGCTGAACCTGAAGATGTATTGCAACATATTGGTGATGGGTTAAATTGGATACAAACAGAATTGCCTATAGAAAAGGTATCACTTGAGTTTAGTGTGGTAGAAAATAAAATTTTAGGTATGGTGGGGTACCAAGCGACACCAGTAGATGTCATTGCAGAACAGACCCAAATTCCTGTTACTCAAATAATTACCATATTAACTGAGATGGAAATCAATGGAGTAGTTAGCTCGGGGGCTGGTGGGTATACCAGAGTCACTTAGTTAAAAGCAACAGTAGAGAAAAACATGTCTAAACAACTGCCCTTCGATACAGAGAAAAATGAACATTGTCCAGAATGCGATTCCTTGCTTGTTATCCGCAATAGTTCACATGGGCCTTTTTTGGGTTGTTCAAGTTATCCACAATGTCATTATATGAGGCCGTTAAGGCCTACAGTAGAAAGTCATATTATTAAAGTATTAAGTGGTCAACATTGTCCTAAATGTAGCCATGACTTAGTGCTGAAGCAAGGCCGATTTGGCATGTTTATTGGTTGTAGTAATTATCCTGAATGTGAACATATTGAGCTAATTGATAAGCCGGATGAAACTAAAATTTCTTGCCCGCAATGCCAAACAGGGAATTTATTACAGAGAAAATCGCGTTTCGGTAAGACTTTTTATGCTTGTGATAATTATCCTAACTGTCAGTTTATATTAAATAATAAGCCTATTACTGGTAAATGTAAGTATTGTGAATATCCATTACTTATGGAAAAAAGGGGGGGACAGGGAGTAAGATTATTTTGTGCCAGCAAACGCTGCGGTAAGCAACAAGAAGAATAATGAGTTAAAACTATGTCAAATATATCTACACCTGCAATTGAAAGTATCATAAATTCATTACAACACGAGGAGGTTATTGCCTACCCAACAGAAGCCGTATTTGGTTTAGGCTGTGACCCAGATAGTGAAAAGGCAGTACATAAGTTATTAGAATTGAAGCAACGCCCTTGGGAAAAAGGATTAATCCTTATTGCTGATAGCTATGAACAATTAAAAGACTATATAGATGATGAGCAGTTAACGGAAGATCAGAAACAAGCGATGTTTGCAACATGGCCAGGGCCAGTAACATGGGTTATCCCCGCAAAAACAACGACGCCAAAATGGTTGACTGGCCGGTTTGACACCATCGCAGTGAGAGTCACAGACCATGAATTAGTAAAAAGCTTATGCCGTCATTATGGCAAACCTTTAGTGTCTACAAGTGCAAATTTAAGTGGTTTAGAGCCTTGTAGAACAACAGAAGAAGTAATTGCTCAATTTAAAGGAAGTGTTCCTGTCCTTGATGGAACAGTGGGTGGCCGCCAAAATCCTTCTGAAATAAGAGACGCAAAAACAGGGCAACTATATCGTAAAGGATAATATTGATGGAAATGTTTGCGGTTTTTGGCAATCCAATTCAACACAGTAAATCACCTGTTATACATAAAATGTTTGCAGAGCAAACAGGTATTTCACTGAAATATGAAAAAATCCTAGCACCAGTAGAGGGTTTCGAACAAAGCTTAATAGAGTTTTTTTCACAAGGTGGAAAGGGCGCAAACATTACATTGCCATTTAAGGAGCGCGCCTTTCATGCTGTTTCTGAATTAACAGCGAGAGCTCAAACTTGTGGTGCAGTTAATACGGTCATGAAGCTTGATGATCATCGATTGCTGGGAGACAACACAGATGGAATGGGGCTTTTGTTAGATTTACAGCGTTTGAATTTTGTACATCCAAGTAGCCGAATATTAATAGTTGGTGCTGGTGGTGCAACACGTGGAGCATTATTGCCACTTTTAGAATATGGCTGTGATATCACTTTAACAAATAGAACTTTTTCTAAGGTTGTATTATTAGTTAACGAATTTTCAGCGCTAGGGAAAATATGTGGGAAGGAGATCTCGCAGATCGTATCTGCTGATTTTGATCTGATCATCAATGCGACTTCATCTGGTGTGAATGGAGAAGTTCCTGCAATTGATCCAAATGTATTTAATCATCAAGTTGCATGTTATGACATGTTTTATCAATCGTCATTAACTCCTTTCCTTGAATTTGCGGCTCAACACCAAGTGACTAAGATAGCGGATGGCTTAGGTATGCTTGTAGGACAAGCTGCATTTTCTTTTAAGCTATGGCATGGCGTTCTTCCTGAAATTACACCTGTTTTATCTGCTTTATATAAGGAATTGAAAGGGTGAATCAGCAAATTCAATTTCCGGATAGAGAAGAGTGGGATGAGCTATCCAAGCAAGTACGCTTTCCTGTGTTGATTAGCGGAATACTTGCCGAATGTGCAATCCCTCAGTCATTGCTATTTCAACGCTATGGTCAAGAAGAAACACCTCTGAGGTTATTTCAGCAGTATCGATGGGATATCGAAGAAGAGTTTGAAGCCTTGATTGAACAAGGCCTCGATGGCGAAGATGGGCTTTACGTATTATCAGAGGCTAAATAGTTATTTTTCCATTCAACATAGTTATTTGCTGAATAACGTAGATGACCTAACTCAGCATCAGTCAATTTTCGGATGGCTTTTGCTGGGCTCCCTGTATATAAGTAACCAGACTCGAGCCTTTTTCCTTGAGTCACTAAACTGTTAGCTCCGATAATAACGTCATCTTCGACTATAGCCCCATCAATGACAATTGAGCCCATTCCAACCAGTACTCTATTCCCTATAGTGCAACCATGTAACATGACTTTATGGCCAATGGTGACATCTTCCCCGATAATTAACGGGTTTCCCTCAGGGTTACTGGCAGATTTATGCGTGACATGTAGTACTGAGCCATCTTGGATATTGGTGCGTGCGCCAATAGAGATATAGTTAACATCACCACGCAAAACACTGAGAGGCCAAATACTGACATCATCAGCTATGCGAACATCTCCAATTACAACAGAAGATGGGTCAATGAAAACGCGTGCATTAATAGAAGGATAGATACCTAAATAAGGGCGTAAAAGTGTGTTCATAGTGATAACCATAAAAAGAAATAAAGGATGGCAGTTAAATAACTCGCTAATTCATTATGAATTTATGAGTCAAGTAGGCTGCTAAAGTTAGAATTATAGGCATGAAGTCGCTTCTTTTATAATCGTTATGCAGTGAAAAAGCACAAGATGGCTATTTTATCTGCAAACGGAGTTTTTTTTTAAAAAAAAGGTTGTGTAATTTTGAAGGCTCCCTATAATGCGCATCCGTTGTCACGACAAACTGGTTCGAAGAAAACTTCGTAACCCAGTGATAACAGAGGTGAGAAAGAAAAAAGTTGAAAATAAACTCTTGACTTTCTAAATAAAAAACGTAATATACGACACCTCGCGACAACGG
>NZ_JAMPLV010000026.1:0-1993 GCF_028477785.1 Providencia sp. PROV269
GTTGGGTAGGGGAGCGTTCTGTAAGCCTGTGAAGGTGTACTGCGAGGTATGCTGGAGGTATCAGAAGTGCGAATGCTGACATAAGTAACGATAATGCGGGTGAAAAACCCGCACGCCGGAAGACCAAGGGTTCCTGTCCAACGTTAATCGGGGCAGGGTGAGTCGACCCCTAAGGCGAGGCAGAAATGCGTAGTCGATGGGAAACGGGTTAATATTCCCGTACTGGTGATAATTGCGATGGGGGGACGGAGAAGGCTAGGCTATCCGGGCGACGGTTGTCCCGGTTTAAGGATGTAGGCAGGTGAATTAGGCAAATCCGGTTCACTATATGCTGAGGTCCGACGACGAGTCACTACGGTGATGAAGTAGCTCATGCCCCGCTTCCAGGAAAAGCCTCTAAGCTCTAGATTATCATTAATCGTACCCCAAACCGACACAGGTGGTCAGGTAGAGAATACTCAGGCGCTTGAGAGAACTCGGGTGAAGGAACTAGGCAAAATGGTGCCGTAACTTCGGGAGAAGGCACGCTGGCGCTAGGTGAAGTCCCTCGCGGATGGAGCTGAAGCCAGTCGCAGATACCAGCTGGCTGCAACTGTTTATTAAAAACACAGCACTGTGCAAACACGAAAGTGGACGTATACGGTGTGACGCCTGCCCGGTGCTGGAAGGTTAATTGATGGGGTTATCCGTAAGGAGAAGCTCTTGATCGAAGCCCCAGTAAACGGCGGCCGTAACTATAACGGTCCTAAGGTAGCGAAATTCCTTGTCGGGTAAGTTCCGACCTGCACGAATGGCGTAATGATGGCCAGGCTGTCTCCACCCGAGACTCAGTGAAATTGAACTCGCTGTGAAGATGCAGTGTACCCGCGGCAAGACGGAAAGACCCCGTGAACCTTTACTATAGCTTGACACTGAACATTGAGCCTTGATGTGTAGGATAGGTGGGAGGCTTTGAAGTGTGGACGCCAGTCTGCATGGAGCCAACCTTGAAATACCACCCTTTAATGTTTGATGTTCTAACGTAGCCCCGTTATCCGGGGTGCGGACAGTGTCTGGTGGGTAGTTTGACTGGGGCGGTCTCCTCCCAAAGAGTAACGGAGGAGCACGAAGGTTGGCTAAGCATGGTCGGACATCATGCGGTTAGTGCAAAGGCATAAGCCAGCTTGACTGCGAGAGTGACGGCTCGAGCAGGTACGAAAGTAGGTCTTAGTGATCCGGTGGTTCTGAATGGAAGGGCCATCGCTCAACGGATAAAAGGTACTCCGGGGATAACAGGCTGATACCGCCCAAGAGTTCATATCGACGGCGGTGTTTGGCACCTCGATGTCGGCTCATCACATCCTGGGGCTGAAGTAGGTCCCAAGGGTACGGCTGTTCGCCGTTTAAAGTGGTACGCGAGCTGGGTTTAGAACGTCGTGAGACAGTTCGGTCCCTATCTGCCGTGGGCGTTGGAAGATTGAAAGGGGCTGCTCCTAGTACGAGAGGACCGGAGTGGACGCACCACTGGTGTTCGGGTTGTCATGCCAATGGCATTGCCCGGTAGCTAAGTGCGGAAGAGATAACCGCTGAAAGCATCTAAGCGGGAAACTTGCCTTGAGATGAGTCTTCCCTGACTCTTTAAGGGTCCTAAAGGAACGTTTAAGACTAAGACGTTGATAGGTTGGGTGTGTAAGCGTAGCGATACGTTGAGCTAACCAATACTAATGAACCGTGAGGCTTAACCTGACAACACCGAAGGTGTTTTAGAGAGATTATGTTGATTTTCAAGAGAGCGTGAGAAGCCGAGAGGTGAAGGACACAGCAGCTTGTTCGAGATTGATGTTCTGGTTTAGTGCACGAAAGTGAGATTAAACGGGAACACACAGAATTTGTCTGGCGGCAATAGCGCGGTGGTCCCACCTGACCCCATGCCGAACTCAGCAGTGAAACGCCGTAGCGCCGATGGTAGTGTGGGGTCTCCCCATGTGAGAGTAGGGAACTGCCAGACATTCAA
>NZ_JAMPLV010000027.1:0-4673 GCF_028477785.1 Providencia sp. PROV269
GAGTCCGACGGCGCCTTTTTTATAGATACAAAGTCATATGGTAAAAGTTTGAGCTTTGATCAAAACGTTTATAACGGCTATGGATGGATTAATCATAATACCCCGATATTTGTAGGGGAAGCAGAGCCCAACAGTGTTGTTACCATGAAATTCGGCGGGGGAAGGTTCTCGACGGTTGCTGATAAACAGGGTAAATGGCATCTTAAGATTAAGTACCCATTTGCAGATAATAGTTATTATTGTGATTTTGCTTTTATTGATGTAGCAGGCAATAAGACACAAACTGGCGAATGGGTAATTATCAAAACGACATTACCGTCGACTGACGCTAAATTGAAGGACATCAATGGGTTTGTCACCAACCAAAATAAGCCGACGTTTATGGGTACAACAGACCCATACTCAACAGTTAATGTGGTTGTAGGCCAAAAGGATTACCCAACTAAAGCGGATAAAAATGGTGAATGGTCGGTTCAGCTTAATGAGTTGGCAGATAACGTCTATACATACCGAGTCATAGTGACAGATTTGGCTGGCAATAAAAATGAATTTAGCGATATATTACAAATTGATACGCAATTACCCTCGACAGTGGCGACGTTGACCAAGGGCAGTGATAGCGGGGTTCAAGGCGATAATATCACGAAGGATCAATCACCAGCCTTGACTGGCAAAACCAAACCGCACGCGGCAGTGACGATCTCGATTGAAAACGAAAACGGAAGCTATGAGACCATCGCGAATGCTAACGGGGAGTGGACGCAAACGCTGCCCACGGAATTTACCGAGGGTGAGCACACTTATACCGTCAGTGTGACCGATAAAGCCGGTAATAAAGCGGAATCCAAGGGCACCTTCATCATTGATACCGAAATGACATTAACTGGGGGTCTAGATCTAAGTAGTCAAAGCAACATTGTATCGAGTGATGTTGTGACGAATTTACTCAGGCCTCAAATTAGCGGCAAATCTGATCCAAATAGCAAAATAACGGGTGAATTTAAAGGGACGAAAAAGACTGTTTATTGCGATGAACAAGGTAAATGGTCGTTGACGTTTGATGTAAATGCTAAAATTGGTAAGGATAACGAATACGTTATTACAGCTAAAGATGCTGCGGGTAATGAAAAAATACTTCAACAAAGTTTTTCCTATACCCCGCCTCCGGAGGGTGGCTCCGGTGAGTCTCCGCCCCCGACACTTTCAGTTGAATTAGATAAAGAGAGTGATAGTGGGAATAAAGATGGTTATATCACTAATGTTAAAAAGCCTACATTTACAGGTACAGCTACCAAAAGTGCAAAAATAACCTTTAAGATTGCTGGACAGGAATTGACCGAAATTGCTGATGCCACTACAGGAAAATGGGCTATTACGCTTGATAGTTTACAGGATGGGGGACATCATTATACGGTGACTGCGGAACACCCGACTAATGGGAAGTCCACTGATGAAAGTGGCGTGATTTTTATAGATACAACACCACCTTTCACTGTGGTTAAATTAACGGATGCGATAGAGTTAGGAACATCTGGTGACTTTATCACCAAAAACCAAAAGCCAGAGTTTACGGGAAAAAGCGTTCCTGGTAATAAAGTAACGTTAAAATTGAATGATAAAAGCGTCGATACAACCTGCGATGAAAATGGTGCATGGCTATTAGCTTTAGATGAAACATTAGATAAAAATTATTCAGGTAAATACAAAATTATTGTTACTGATGCTGCTGACAATCATTTTGAAACAACAGGTACGTTGCAAATTGATAATACTATCCCCTTTCTTTCTGCAATAACGCTTAATTCAAGCGCGACTAGAGATAGGAACGGTGTCCTGTCAACTAATGATTTAACCCCAATATTTAGTGGTACAACTACACCAGGCTCAAAATTAAAGTTTGAATTTTCTTACTATACTGGAGATTATTTTTGGGAACGACGTGAGTTCGATGTGACAGATATTGATAAAAACGGGCAATGGTCTTTCACATTTCCATCGAATTTAATGAAAGCTGGCCCCCTTTATGGGGTTAGTTCTATTGGTGTCGTTGCGACGTCTCTTGCTGGAAATACGAATAATAAAGATTTTGAAAAAAAAGGTTTATGGATAAAAAAAGGTGTTTATACCATCGATTCACTGATTGATGCTGAGTCTAGCCCTACAGGTAAAGATGATTTAAAAGTAAGTGTTAGCAAGACACCTAAATTGCACGGAACAATTAAAGGTGGTGTAACGGGGGACGAATTTAAAGGTAGCATTCAGATTGCTGGGAAAGAATATCCGTTAACCATAACTGGAAAAACTGGCAAATTAGCCGCATGGAGTTTTGAACTCCCTACGCAAAATGCGCTTTCACAGGGTCAACATGGCTATACTTTGAAATTTCAAGATGTATATGGTTCGACAGAGAAATTTCATTCCTTTTTAGTTGTATCTGAGTCGAATATTTTCCTTGATCCCGAAACGGATTCTGGACATCAAGGAAATGGTTATATAAACCATAATAAGCCAATTTATAAAGGGATTGCTGAGCCTAAAGCTAAAATTTCAGTAAAAGTTGGGGGGAAAGAATACAAGACCCAAGCAAATGATAAAGGGGAATGGCAACTTGAAGTTCCCCTTGATGGTGATGGGGAGCACAACCTCATTTTCCGAGATGAAACGAAAGATTTGATACTCGGGATTGTTAAGCTAAATGTCCTAACAACGCCCCCTACATTCAATGAATTTCATATCGAAAAAAGTGATACGCACAGTAAAGCAGCTGATGTAGCTAAAAATAATAATCCTCACCTGAATTTTACTTATACAGGAAATATGGATTATTACGAGATTGCAGTTAATGAGAAGACTATCAAATATGACAAAAAATCTGTTAATGATGATAGTTCACAAACGACTTTTAATAATACTCTAAATTTACCTAATGGTGAGCATAAAGCTAGGATTACCGCTTTTGATATTGCGGGTAATAAGGTCGCGCATGAAACCATTATTAAAGTGTTAAGCGGTGAGGCCCAAAAACCTAAAATCGAGTTTGGTATTACTGAAAATCAAAGTATTAGTAGTGATGGTGGCGAACTTACTTTTGACAAAAATCACTTAGAAATAACAGGTAAAACCTCTCCCGCAGGGATTGTTAAAATAAAAGATAAAACAGGTAAAGAAATTGGAACGACCAAAGCGGACAATGAAGGAACCTGGGCATATACATTGCCTACCGAATGTATTCCCAGTGATATAACAGGGGGTGGCAATCTTGAATTTTCTATTACAGCGTACGATCTGATTAATCGAAAAAGTAATATCAATTTTTCACTTATTTATGATGACTCGGCTCCTGAAATAACTAACTTTCAGACGAGTGAGATCGGCAGTAATGACACGGTATATAACAATGGATTGACCTTTAGTGGCAAAACTCAACCTAATTCTACCGTACATTTTACGTTGTCTAAAGGACAAGAAGCTATACATGAATCTGCAAAAGCGGATAAGACAGGGAATTGGCAATTCAAACCACTTGCCTCTCAAATGCCAGCTGACGGCCAATATGTTTACAATATTACGGTTGAAAATGTATTAGGGAAAATGAGTGCAGAGAAAGATAAATTACAAGGTAGCTTAACAATTAAAACGACGCCTGAAATAACCTGGGGATTAGATGATAATGATGATACCGGTATTAAAGGCGATAATATTACCAATATAAAAACACCGAAGTTTAGTGGAAAAACGGAGCCTCATGCTTCTATCCGATTGATTTTTGATAATAACTTAACTCATTCATACGATGCCAAAGCAGATGAAAATGGCGTATGGGTGATAGATGAAAAAGTAAAATTCGAAGAAGGATCATACGGTTATACGATAGCTGTGGAAGATAAGGTGCATGGAATTAGTGGCCAGAAACATGGTAGATTTCAGATTGATACCACTGCCCCGAAGGTATTAACAGGTGGTGTGATTGATGCACGAGATGGTGTTGCTAAAGAGCATGTTCTCACTGATGCGAATATACCTGATTTTAGTGGACATAGTGATCCCTTTGCACGAGTTTTACTCAATATAAAGTCTCCTTTAGATAGCACTCATTTTTCTCAGACAATTATTGCAGACGAAAAGGGGAGTTGGGCATTTACATTACCTTCAGCAAGTGCATTGAAAGACGGGGAATATACCTATCAGGCAAGGGTAGAAGATAGTGCGGGTAATCTAAATAATGATTTGATGCTACAAGGCACTATCAAGGTGGATACAATTGCTCCAGATACTCTTGATGGTGGTGTTGGTAATTCTAAAGATAATACTTATCAATTGGATTGCGTAACAAATATCACAAAACCCACTTTTTGTGGTTCAGCAGAGCCAGGTGTGGTCCTACAGTTAATAGTGGGTGAGCATGTTTATAAGGATATTAAGGTTGATGAAAAAGGTCAGTGGAAATTCACACTTCCATCGTCACTGACAGAGGACACCTATATTTATAAAGTAGAGATGAAAGATGCTGTTGGGCATAAAGGAACTAAAAGCTTAAGGGGTAAGATTATTATCGATACAACACCGCCTGATGTACTGGAGGGTGGGTTAGATACTACATCAGATACAGGGATCTCAAACAGTGGTTTCACTAACCATAAAACACCAACCTTCAGTGGGACGACAGAATCTAA
>NZ_JAMPLV010000028.1:0-4361 GCF_028477785.1 Providencia sp. PROV269
TTAGATTGTCCCTCTAAGACACGGAATCGGTGGTTAAACCACATCAACCAAGCAAGAATTTATTTCGCTTGTTTTTTTCAGGAGACAAATCAGGGAGATTAGTGAGAACATAAGGGAAGTGGTGCTGATAGGCAGATTCGAACTGCCGACCTCACCCTTACCAAGGGTGTGCTCTACCAACTGAGCCATATCAGCACATCTTGGAGCGGGCAGCGGGAATCGAACCCGCATCATCAGCTTGGAAGGCTGAGGTAATAGCCATTATACGATGCCCGCAATGAACTCGGCTACCTGAGTTATCAGCTGTTAAACTGTTCCTCAAAATTTTCTCTTAAGAAAATTTCTTGGAGATGGTGGTGGGAGAAGGATTCGAACCTTCGAAGTCTGTGACGGCAGATTTACAGTCTGCTCCCTTTGGCCGCTTGGGTATCCCACCTATCCAAATTGTTAATGGTGCCGGCACCAAGAGTCGAACTCGGGACCTACTGATTACAAGTCAGTTGCTCTACCAACTGAGCTATGCCGGCATCAAGTGCTGCGCATTCTAGGTAGAGTCGGCGCAGGTTGCAACAAAAAAATTAATTTTTTTGTTTGTTCGCTCACATTTTGTTCGCTTTTGGGCTTTTTGTTGATTTTTTAACTATTTTAAGCTTAAAACATCAACAGCAGCTGTTAACTATAGTCCATTATCATTTGGTCAGTAAAGAGAGAAAGAGGCTTAAAATTTTTAAAATTATTATTTTTTATTCGATATCACAATTTTAGCCTCTCATTTTTAGGTGTTTTTTTCATCACTCAGTATCATTTTTTCTGCCTACATCAAAAAAAACTCATAAAAAATAGAAAAAAACCTACGCCTCCCCACTTTCACTCGCTATGATGCTAGCAAATTTTATGGATACGGGTGTTTAGGCAACCTGTCCAACCTGCATAAAATAGGCAGATGTTGGTTTATGAAAAAGAAAGAAAATTTTATTACTACGCCATACTTAGAGTTTGATAGAGAACACTGGGCAACGTTACGTGATTCAGTTCCACTTACATTAACATCGAGTGAACTTCTAGAGTTAAAAGGGATTAACGAAGAACTCTCTATGGAAGATGTTATAGAGATTTATCTACCTTTATCGCGTTTATTGAATTTTTATATCAGCTCAAACTTGCGTCGTCAGGCTGTCCTAGAGCAATTCCTTGGAACTAATGGCGCAAAAGTGCCTTATATTATTGGTATAGCAGGTAGTGTAGCTGTTGGTAAGAGTACAACTGCACGTTTACTACAAGCACTACTCACTCGTTGGCCAGAACACCGTAAAGTTGACTTGATTACAACTGATGGTTTCTTACATCCTAATCAAGTATTAAAAGATAGGAATATCATGAAGAAAAAAGGGTTTCCGCAATCTTATGATATGCGAAAACTCGTTAACTTCGTGTCGCAAATAAAGTCAGGTGCACGTAACGTTAAGGCTCCTGTTTATTCACATTTAACGTATGATATCGTTCCTGACCAAGAACAAATCATTGATCAACCTGATATTTTAATACTTGAAGGGCTGAATGTCTTACAAAGTGATATGGATTACCCGCAAGATCCTCATCATGTCTTTGTATCTGATTTTGTTGATTTTTCCATTTATGTCGATGCTGCACCTGAATTATTAAAACAATGGTATATCGGTCGGTTTCTTAAATTTAGGCAAGGTGCATTCTCAGATCCTGATTCTTATTTCCATAGCTACTCTAAATTAAGTGAAGATGAAGCTATTAATATTGCAGGGTCTATTTGGGATGAAATTAATGGATTAAATCTTGAAGAAAATATATTACCAACGAAGGAAAGAGCCAGTTTAATTATGACTAAAGGTGAGAACCATACTATTCAGAGTGTTAGATTAAGAAAATAATTATTTATATTGGCCGGCTTATCTCCGGCCAATAATATATCACTCGTTTAGCCTTAAGGATATTTCCCCTCCAATATAGGGAATTATTTCTCCATTATCTTTTTGTAGTAATAATGCACCTTGATCATTAACGCCACGCTCAATACCTGATATTACATCATTACCTATCAATAACTTAACATGCCTGTTCAGAAAATTATCTAGTTTAAACCATCGCTCTAAAAATGGTTTTAGTCCTTCGTGTTCAAATATAACTAAAGATTCTCTTAATGACTTAATAATATTAGCAGATAATTCATTACGCTCTATATTTTCAACCTCATCTCTTAGTGATGACCATTCTTGTGTTATTGATTTTGAACTTTCAATATTGTTATTATTCATTCCAATGTTAATACCAACACCAATAATAATATGAGCTGCATCTCCTGTTTTACCAGTTAATTCAACAAGAATTCCTGCAAGTTTTTTATCATTCATATACAGGTCATTAGGCCACTTTACTTTCACTTTTTCTTGACTAATTCTATTTAAAACTTCAGCAATTACGATGCCCACAACCAGACTTAGTCCCACTGCTGCTGCTGGGCCTTGTTCTAATCTCCAATACATTGAAAGATATAGATTACAACCAAATGGAGATATCCACTGACGCCCTCTTCTACCACGTCCAGCACTTTGATATTCGGCTAAGCAAGTATCTCCTGATTTAAGCTCAGCAATACGCTCTAACATATATTGGTTTGTTGAATCGATCACTGGCTCAACAATAATATTCACATCATCAATTTGCTTTTTAATGGCTTCTTCACTTAATAAATTGATTTGATATGGAAGCTTATAGCCTTTGCCAGCTATTGTTTCTATATTTAATCCCCAAGAGCGCAATGTTTTGATATGTTTATTAATTGCAGATCTTGTCATTCCTAATTGTTCACCGAGTTGCTCCCCCGAATGGACCTGAGCATCAGCTAAGATATCAATTAGCTGTAAAGGAATATTAGTTTCTTTCATCGAATATAATCCATTGCATTAACTTCTCCCACTCGACCGATAAACCTTACTTCTGGCTCTAAAATAATATCAAAGCGCTTTGCTACCGTTTGGCTCACATATTTCGCCAAGTTAGCAATATCTTGCCCTGTTGCGTGCTGTTTATTAATTAATACCAACGCCTGTTGGGTGTGAACAGCTGCGCCACCTATTTGATGACCTTTTAAACCGCACTGGTCAATTAACCAACCTGCGGCTAATTTAACACTACCATCTGCTTGTTCATATTGAGGGCAATTAGGATAAGCTATTTTTATGGCCTGTGCCTTTTCTGCTGAAATAACAGGATTTTTAAAGAAACTACCCGCATTGCCCGTTACTGTTGGGTCAGGTAATTTGCTTCTACGTGTTTGGCATACCGAATTAAATACTTGCTCTGGTGTTACTGTATTGGGATCAAGTTGAGCAAGATCTCCATACATAAGCTTAGGAACCCATTCTTTAGCTAATTTTAACCCAACACTGATGATGACATAGCCATATTGATACTCATGCTTAAAAATACTATCACGATAGCCAAATTGGCACTCTGAAGCTGTTAGTCGTATTACTCTGCCTGTTTCAAGGGAAAGCACATCAACATACTCACATATATCTTTCAGCTCTATACCATAAGCACCTATATTTTGAATGGGTGCAGAACCCACACAACCCGGGATTAATGCTAAATTTTCTGCACCACAAATACCTTTACTCAATAATGTTTCAAGTAATTGATGCCAATTTTCACCTGCTTGAGTATGAACATACCAATAACTGTTATCTTCTGTTATTTCTATTCCCTTAAGCTGATTAATAATTACAACACCTTCAAAGTCTGCAACAAATAGAACATTACTTCCCCCCCCTAATAATAATACTGGGAGTTGCTGATTTTTAGCCTCGACCCATTGTTGGAGTAAAGATTCTTGGTTATCCACAAAAACAATTGATAATGCTTTTGCTTGAATGCCAAAGCTATTAAATGATTTAAGTTCAGACGTTAGGTTCATTACAGCCTTCAGTACAAATAAAACTAGGATAGGATAAGTCTATCAGGCTGGATTAAGAGTGAATAGCAAGATTAGGAAAATAAGATAATTAGTGAGAATTGCGCTATTAATAGAATGCAAAAAGCCACCCAATGGGTGGCTTCTTTATATTTAAAACCTAGCAGTTCCCTACTCTCACATGGGGAGACCCCACACTACCATCGGCGCTACGGCGTTTCACTACTGAGTTCGGCATGGGGTCAGGTGGGACCACCGCGCTATTGCCGCTAGGTAAATTCTTTTTAAATGCCGATTATATGGTGCTGATACCCAGATTCGAACTGGGGACCTCACCCTTACCAAGGGTGTGCTCTACCAACTGAGCCATATCAGCAATATGGTGCGGTCAGTCAGTACTGACACAACCTTAAAA
>NZ_JAMPLV010000029.1:0-1188 GCF_028477785.1 Providencia sp. PROV269
GGTATTATGCAATAATTTTTGCAACAACACCCGCACCTACAGTACGGCCACCTTCACGGATTGCGAAACGTAAACCGTCGTCCATCGCGATTGGGTGGATCAGGGTAACGATCATGTTGATGTTATCACCTGGCATTACCATCTCTACGCCTTCTGGCAGTTCGATAGTACCGGTTACGTCAGTTGTACGGAAGTAGAACTGTGGACGGTAACCTTTGAAGAATGGAGTGTGACGACCACCTTCATCTTTGCTCAGAATATAAACTTCTGATTCGAATTTAGTGTGTGGCTTGATTGAACCTGGTTTTGCCAGTACTTGACCACGTTGAATTTCTTCACGTTTAGTACCACGCAGCAGAACACCTACGTTCTCACCCGCACGACCTTCGTCCAGCAGTTTACGGAACATTTCAACGCCAGTACAAGTTGTTTTAACCGTGTCTTGAATACCAACGATTTCAACTTCTTCACCAACTTTGATAATACCACGCTCAACACGGCCTGTTACTACTGTACCACGACCTGAGATTGAGAATACGTCTTCGATTGGCAGCAGGAATGGCTTGTCAATTGCACGCTCTGGCTCTGGAATGTAAGTATCCAGGTGGCCTGCTAATTCAACAATTTTCGCTTCCCACTCTGGGTTGCCTTCCAGCGCTTTCAGAGCTGAACCACGAACAACTGGAGTGTCGTCGCCTGGGAAATCGTATTGAGACAGAAGTTCACGAACTTCCATTTCAACTAATTCTAACAGCTCTTCGTCGTCTACCATGTCACATTTGTTCAGGAACACGATGATGTAAGGAACACCAACCTGGCGACCTAACAGGATGTGCTCACGAGTTTGTGGCATTGGGCCATCAGTCGCAGCAACAACCAGGATTGCACCGTCCATCTGTGCAGCACCAGTGATCATGTTTTTAACATAGTCGGCGTGTCCTGGGCAGTCTACGTGTGCGTAGTGGCGAGTTGGAGTATCGTATTCTACGTGTGAAGTAGAGATAGTGATACCACGCGCTTTTTCTTCTGGTGCGTTATCGATTTGGTCGAATGCACGAGCAGAACCGCCGTAAGTTTTAGCCAGAACAGTAGTGATAGCTGCTGTCAGAGTAGTTTTACCGTGGTCAACGTGGCCGATAGTACCAACGTTAACGTGCGGTTTTGAACGTTCAAATTTTTCTTTAGACA